>NZ_JBXAMM010000004.1:0-55393 GCF_058800645.1 Pseudomonas sp. GW822-FHT04H02
CCCCCCCCCCCCCCCCCCCCCCCCCCCCACCCTGCCCCTTCCTGCTCATTGGAAAGGCCAAACATGAAGCTGTGCTATCTGTTGCTCGTGCTGTTTCTAGCCGGCTGCGACAACACCCAAGATACCGCCTCGAATAAAACCCGGAGCAGCGTCGCACGCCTGCACATCCCCTTGGGCACACCGGTTGCCGAGTTCCTGGAAAAGAGCCCGGTGAGCTTTACCGCCGACTGCCTGGATGCGGTCAACCTATGTTGGTATGAGGCGGATCGTCAGGGAGCACTCCTTGACCTGAGCCTGGCCCAGCCCGAGGGCACGCTTGAACTGGATCAGGTGGCCGGGCTGCTGATTGCCGTTGATGGCAAGACCTCAAACACCATCCAGGAATTGAACATCGACCTTCGCGGGCTGCCGGACAACAGCACTCACAAGGCCAACAGGGCGCTTGTCTATAACCTTCTCAGGACGTTGAAGAACGCTGGATGGCAAAAATACTACTTCCCTTCCGACCCCCGAATAGCCGCTGGCGAGTTGCACAAGCTGGACTGGAAGGAAAGCCTCCTGGGTACCCAGCCACTCAGCCACCCGCTGTTCGATGCCAACCATGAGATGAGCCTTGAGCAGTGGCTGGGCAACAACATGTTCTATGACTGGTATCTCTATCACGGCAACTACATTGCGCATGTCCGAGCCCTGCGCTACGACTCGAAAAGCGCCCCCCTGCAAAGCGCTGTCTACCTGATAAGCCTGAACCTGATGTCCCTGGACACGTTCTGGACCCGCGACTTTGCAGAGGCACAAAGAGCCCAATGGAGAACCCTGTTCCCTGCGCATTTGAAAGAACGGCTGCAACGTCGCTCAGAAGTTGAAAGCCGGGCCAGGGCGGCCGGGGTCGACATCGAGGAAAGCTATAGCCCACCGCTGATGGAGCGCGGCCAATAGCGCCCTGCCACTGACGCCCTTCCCTGCCCCGCGTCACCGGGCAGGGCTTGGCGGCAGCAACCCTCAGCGAGCCCGCTTGCTCGCCTGCTTGTGCAGGTACATGGCCTTGTCGGCGTCCGCCAGCAACGCCTCGATGTCGGAATGGCGTCCGGCGTCGTATTCGATCTGGCCGACGCTGAAGCGGATGTCATAACCCCGCTTCAAGGTGGCATTGCGCTCGTCGAGAATCTCCCGCAGGCGCGCCATGATCGCCGAAGTCTCGACATGGTCGGCAGCGGTCAGCAGGGCCACGAATTCATCGCCCCCCAGGCGGCCGATCACGTCGCTCTCGCGAAAGGCGATGCGCAGCACGTCGGCGAAGGTCTTCAGGGCGCCGTCGCCTTCGGCATGGCCGTAGGTGTCATTGATCTGCTTGAAGTCGTTGAGGTCGAAGAACAGCAGGGTTGCCGGTTTTTCCAGGCGCTTGCACACTCCCAGGGCATGCCGGGCCAGGGCCTCGAAGCCGCGGCGATTGGACAGCAGGGTCAGCTCGTCCATGCTGGCCATCTGCACCGCCGTCAGTTCCTGCTCGGCCATGCGCGCCAGGTCCCGTAGCAGTGCCCGATCCTCGTCGTCCAGGTCGCGGGGCTTGATGTCGATCAGGCACAGAGTGCCGAGCTTGCTGCCATTGGTCACCGTCAGCGGGCAACCGGCATAGAAGCGGATGCCCGGCGCGCCCACCACCAGCGGGTTGTCGTGGAAGCGTTCGTCCAGGCCGGCGTCGGGCACGGTGAGGATCTGGTCGCCGAGGATCGCGTGGCCACAGAAGGAAATGTCCCGCGAGGTTTCGCTGACGTCGAGCCCCACGCAGGACTTGAACCATTGGCGGTCGGCATCCACCAGGCTGACCAGGGCAATGGGCACGTTGAACAGACGCTTGGCCAGCCGGGTCAGGCGGTCGAAACGCTCCTCCGGTGAGGTATCGAGCACATTCAGCTCCCGCAGGGTCTGGATTCTCAAGGCCTCATTGTTGGGTTTGCTGGGATACAACATCGCTGACTCCATTCGCGGCTAAGATTCCAAGCGTAGTCCAGAATAACGACGGCTTATCATCTAAAGCGGCGCGGCAGGAGCCAGTGAGCAGGTGGCCCTCACAACCGGGGGGTCAACAGAATCCTCCCGTAGCCAGCCACGAACACGGCAAACGCCAGGCCTGCCAGCAGCGCTGAAAGGCCCAGCCCCAGGCTGCTGAACGGCACCAGCAGGACCCGGCACAGGGCCGCCAGGAACAGCAGCGCAAAGCCACCGGCCATGGCCCGCGAAGCCTGCAGGGGCCGACCACTGTGGCCGAGGCTGACCCGCGCCACCATGCCCAGCACCAGCCCGCCCAGGCCGCCCACCGCCAGGGCATGGGTCACCAGGCTCTGGGGTATCGACCAGCCCAGGTGCCAGAGGGCCATGCCCAGGGTTGCCAGGGCCAGCCACCCGTAGGCCAGGTACAGCGACCAGAGCAGCGGCACCCGCCACACCCCCGGCCGGTGCCAGCGCCACAAGCGCCAGCCTTGCAGCCCCGCCAGCAGGGCGAACAGCGGCGCCAGCCACCCGCGGGGAGCGTCACCGCCGCCCAGGGCCATGGACAAAGCGGCCAGCAGGCTGCCCACCAGCAGCACCCGGGTCGGCCAGGGCGATGTCGGCGCCTGGGGGGGCAGTTGCAGCCCGCGCTGGATGAAGAAGGGAATCACCCGGCCGCCGATCACCGTCATCAGGGTCGCCACCAGCCACAAGGCACCCAGTTCGCCGCGCCGCTGCCAGCTGTCCTGGTGTTCCAACAGGCCCCACAGGGTCAGCCCCTGAAACAGCGCCAGCAGCCCCAGTACCAGGACCATGGGGTAGTTCTCGCGCTTGCCGGCGCACCACAGCTCGCGCCCGATCACCGCCGCCAGCAACGGCATGAACGCCAGTTGCACCACAACGAACAGCGGGCCCGGCAGCGGCAGCCACCAGGCCAGGCGCCCCGCCAGCCACAGCAGCCACAGCAACAGCAACGGCGTACGGCTCAGGCCCGGGCGGCCGGTCCAGTTGGCCACCGCCGTCAGCAGGAAGCCGGCAACGATCGCCACGGCAAAGCCGAAGAGCATTTCGTGACGGTGCCAGGCCAGCATCCCGGCCACCGGTTGCAGGCCCGCCAGCGCACCATGCAGCCACAGGCCCCACCCCACCAGGGCAAGGCAGGCGAAGCCGGCGCCGGCGAGGAAGAACGGGCGGAACCCCAGGCTCCAGAGGGGCTGGCCGGTCCAGCGGTGCCAGGCTTCAGGCAAAGACACAGGCAGCCCTCCCCTGGCACTGGGCCATGCGCCGCTGGGCCAGCAGCCGCATGACATAACCGATCTTCAACAGGGTCGGCCCGATCATCACCAGGCTGTGCATCAGCACCAGGGTGGCGATAGGCAAATGGCCGGAATGGACATAGGCGGCGTACACCCCCAGGCCCAGCAACAGGCTGCCCGACCACAGCAGCGCATTGGACAGGTGCAGTACATGCAGCGGCGAATCGAAGTAACGGCTCATGTCGACAACTCCTCGAACACACAATGGCATGACTGGCCCTTCACGTTTCATGCCAGCGCGCAGAGCCCGTAAAACCGGGCCCCTGCCACCTCAAGAGTCTTTATGACCAGATAAAGAAGAAGTCATAAAGACCGCCAGCGCAGTCAATATGACTGCATTTTTCCCCGCTGCCCTTTTTCGCCGGCAAGGGCAGATTGCCCCTCTTGAGCCAATCCCCCCTCTGCAGGAGCGAGCTTGCTCGCGATGCATCGGAAAACGCCGCGCACTTCCTGTAGACCCGCGTTATCGTTGACGCCCATCGCGAGCTCGCTCCCATACAAGGATGTCGCCGATGCCCGAAGCTTCCTCCCCCGCATCCGAAAAGAGCCTGTCACGCCTGTTGCTGGAGTTGCTCTGGCAGTTGGCCGCCCTGCTCATCCCGATCTTCTTCGTCACCCTGCTGCCGCCCCCGGCGGCCCTGGGGGTGTTGCTCGGCTGCGCAGCGGCGATGACCCTGGCGGCGCGCCTGGGCTGGCCTAAAACCGCCCGCGGCCTGGCGCGGCTGATGATCAGCGCCGCGTTCGGCCTGGGCTTCAGCCTGGGCCGGGCCCTGCCGGCCTACTGGGATATCGCCGCCGCCTTCACCAGCATCTTTGCCGGGCTGGCAGCGGTCAGCCACCTGGAACGCCGCCTGGGGCTGGTGCAGCCGAGCCTCACACCAATCAGCGCCTGGGGCGGCAACGAACCGCAACAGACCCCGGAGGGCCAGCCGATCCGGGTGTTCAACCACGGCGAGATCGCCATGGGCGGGCCCACCTATTGCGACTACCTGTTCCCCGATGGGGTGCTGCTGCAAGGGCTGGGGTCCTCGGCGCGGTTTTCCAGTGACGGGCGCTACTTCGCCGCGCCGCTGCCTTCCAGGCAACACTGGGGGCTGGCCATCCTCGACCGTGAACAGCGCCGCCTGTACCGCTGCAACCGGGAGCAGTTCTGGGAGCTGGATGCCTTCAGCGCCGACACCCTCAGCGGCCGCCACAGCCCGCTGGTAGACAACGGCCAGCACCAGGCCAGCCTGAACAGCCTGCTGCAGGAGGCCGAATGCGTCGATCTGGTGGCGGTAGCCGATCTCTGGCTGGAGCCGGGCCAGTGGCTGGAGGCCCTGGCTCGCCAGGATTTCGAAGAAAGCGCACCCCACGGCAGCCACCGGCTGCACACCAGCCTGGCGCTGCCGGCCAGCCTCAGGGCCCTGGAGCAACCCCTGGAACCCCTGCGTACGCCGCCCTATCGCATAAGCCTCGACGGCCAGCCCAGCGGCTTGCTGCTGCGGGCGGACGCACCCCGCATCTGGCGCGACGACGGCCAGGCCCTGGCCTGCATCGCCCACGAGCAGGCGCAGCCTGAGGCCGCGTGCTGCTGGCTGTGGCAGGCCGACAAGGGCTGGCGGGCATTGCCCGCGCCCTGGGTCGCCAGCCATGCAGAACCATCCTTCTACCCTGGCCCGCTGCTCAGCCTGGATCGCCACTGGCTGGGCTACAGCGCATACCTGGACCTGGCCGAGGCGGACCACGGGCGCTACGGCTATCGCTTGCACAGTACCCACAGCGACAGCGAAACCGGCGTCGGCCACGACCGGCAAGGCTGCCTGCAAGTGGCGCCGCTGCCGCTGACCCGCACCCAGTTGCTGCAGCCCCTGGACGGCAGCGGGGCCCGGGGCGAAAGCCGGATCCAGTCCCAGCCCCTGCTGGGCGAGCAGCGCGCGCTGTTCAGCTGGCTGACGGACAACCCCCGGGGCCTGGGTGCCTACCGATGCCAGATCGGCACCTGGCAACTGCCCGGGTGCTGGTTGCTGGACCATCGGGTTTCCGATTGCCAGCGCTACCTGGCCCTGCTGCCCTGGAGCGAGACCCTGGAGCTGGCCCCCCAGGTGGTGGTGGCGGACCTGCAACAGCAGCGCCTGATTTACAGCCCGGCACTGCTGGCGGCGCGCCTGCTGGACTTTCGCCAGGGCCGCCTGAGCCTGGCCGTGCTGGTCGGGCGCCTCGACCCGGACCACGCCAGCAGCCCGCTGCAACGCTTCAACCGGCCGGCGCCCGCACCTGAACACGCCGCGGCGTTCTGCACCGAAGGCCCGGCCTCGCAGCCCTGCTATGAGCGCCAGGACTGGCTAGTGATCGATGACCAATTGCAGCCCGTGGCGCCCTGGCGCCTGGTGGATCGGCCTCAGGCCGCGGTCGCCGAGGGTGACTTTATCCAGCCTGCCCCCGATGGCCGCGACGCCGCGTGGCTGTTTGGCAGCGAAACCGAGTACGCCGACAGCTGGCTGCGGGAAACCAGCCCGCGGCTCGGCGGCCACCTGCTCACCGCCTCCGGCTGTGCAGTAGGCGATCTGGCCCCGTCGCTGATCTGGTCCACCGACGCCCGCTACCTGGCCTTGACCCGGCTCCGGCTCGGCGCCGGCGACCCGCAGCAGGGCTACCGCGCCTGGCAGTTGCTGCTGCTCGATGTGCAGGAACGCAGCCTGCGCATCGCCCCCGACTGGCTGCGCCACCGCCCGCTGTTCCAGCACTTCGATGCCCGGGGCCTGGCGCTGCAGCTGTTCGAACGGGATTGGCAGGCGGCGGACGATCCCGATCCGGGCCACAGCCTGGAGTGGGCACTGGAGGACCTGTTGCGCCTGCCCGCCGAACCCTTGCGTGAACACCAGGGGCTGTGGCTGAGCGCCACCGACTGGCCCCAGGCCCGGGCGTGGCAGGCGCTGCGCCGCCCGGCGCACCCGGCCTTCCGCGCCGGGGCTTGAGCCCCGGGGTCAATCGGCCTTCAGTGCCTGGGCGTCCCGCGCGCGCTGGCTGACAAAACCGGGGATCTGCTCCCCGGGCAGGGATTTGCTGTAGTACCAGCCCTGGATGGTCAGCTCGGCACTCGATTGCAGGAAATCCAGCTGCTCGCGGGTTTCCACCCCTTCCACCACCACTTTGAGCTTGAGGGTTTCGCAAAAACGCAGCAGGCCGTTCAACACCTGGGCGCCCTTGGGTTCACGCTGGGCGAGGACAAAGCTGCGGTCGATCTTGATCCCGTCCACCGGGAACTGGTGCAGGTAGCTCAGGGCGGAAAAGCCGGTGCCGAAGTCATCGATATAGACCCGGGCGCCCAGCGCATGGAGCTTGCCGATCCATTGCTGGGTCAGCAGCGCATCGCCCACCAGGGCATCCTCGGTAATCTCCACCGACACCTGGCCCTGGGCCCGGGCCAGAATCTCCAGCAGGCGCTGGCCATGTTCCCGGGAGGCCAGGGTGGCGCTGGAGATGTTGATGGTGATGGGCAGCTCGAAACCGACCTTGCGCCACGCCAGGTGCTGGCGCACCGCCTGGGACGCCACCCAGAAATCCACCTCGGGCATCAGCTTGGCCTGGCCCAGCCACTGCAGCAGTTCCCAGGGCGACTGCACCTTGCCCTCGCGGTCACGGGCGCGGATCAGCGCTTCGCAACCGCTGCACAAGCCGCTGTCCTTGATCACCTGGGGCTGATACTCCAGGTGGAAGTCGTAGTCGCTCAACTGCTGGATACGGGCTAGCTGCAATGACTGCTGGGCGGCCTGCTGGTAGGACGCCACCATCGGGTCCAGCTCGAACAGCCGGCCCCGCTCCTCCAGGCCATGGAAGGTGGTGTCGAAGGTTTTCAGGTAGACCTGGGCACTTTGCTCGCCCTGGCGCTGGATACTGCGCACATAGGGCATGTAGATCAGGATGCCGACCCCCAGCAGCAGCCCTTGCAGCAGCACCGCGCCCCAGTCGCCCTGGGTGCTGAGGTAGGCATTGAGCAGCACCGGCGAGGTAAAGGGCAGGCTCACCAGCGCCGGGCTCACCCACCCCAGTTGCACCACCAGCAGCGCCAGGCAGGCATTGACCATCGGCACCAGCATGAACGGTACCAGCAGGCGCGGGTTGAGGATGATCGGCACACCGAACAGCAGCAGTTCGTTGACGTTGAACAGCGACAGCGCCAGGCTCGCCAAGGCCAGCAGACGCATGGAGCGGTTGCGCGAGAAACCGAGGATCGCCAGCACCAGTGCCAGGGAACCGCCAGAGCCGCCAATGAACGCAAAACAGCCCAGCAAGCCGCTGTTCAAGGCATAGCGCAATGGCCGGCCAGCGGCCTGATCCGCGGCGTTGAGCGTCACGGCCTGGTCCATCACATCCATCAGCGGCTGCATGGCATGGGCGCCATGAATGCCGAAGAACCACAGCAACGAATTGGTCGAGGTCAGGAAGATCGCGTTGAGGTAGGGGTTGTCCAGGTTGTCGATATCGATCGGCCGCTCGACGTAGGCAAAATCATGGAACTGCAGCAGCAGTTGCAACACGCAGACCAGCACCAAAGAGGTCACCATCCCCGGCAGCACCATGTTGATGGTGCCCTTGAGGTTGTGCCCCACCAGCCCTTCGTCCACCAGCCGGGTCCAGCGCTGGCGGTGCAGCCGGGCCATCAGCGGCACATTGACCAGGGGCGAGGCAATGGCGATGAACAGCACGAAGGTCGCCGCCGCCCGCGGGTAGTCGCGCAGCAGGTAGATGGCGATCACCACATGGGACAGGCAGAGGAAGGCCACCGGCAGTTGGGGCAGGCGGTATTTGATCGCCAGCATGTAGCCGATGGACGCCGCCACCAGCAGGGGAATGATCGAACTGATGCGGTTGTGCAGGCCGGTCAGCAGCTCCACCAATGCTGGCGGCGCACCCAACGCCTGGGCGCACTGGCCGAGGATCAGCAGCAGCGCCGAGACCAGAAGGCATGGCAGCAGCCACAACAGGCCTTCGCGGATCGAGCGTAATGACTCGGCACCCGCCAGGAGTGCCAGACGATGGGTGAAAAACAGCTTGAACCCCACGTTTCGCATAAGCCCCGCCCCTTTGCCGCTGCGCGTCCGATACCCCCCGGACGTTGCCGCCCGCCCCATGGATACGCAATGCAGCGCCAGGCCATGACAAGCGAATACCGGCGAAGATACCACTGAAGAAACCCCATTCAGCAAGCACTGAATGGCCCCGATCCCAGTCTTATATCGTCCTGTTCGCGCCAGGCTTGACTGCCCGCGCGGCCACCCGCTCAAGCACGGTCGATTGCGCCAGGGCGCGGCGATATCGTTTGCAGGGGCCGATGGCTTTTGCTTTAATCGCGATCAATTCCCATTTACAACCAGAACGCCAGCGGACACGCCTCCTTGCCCTCCACGCCTCTCGCCAGCCCGGACTCGGTCCACAGCCTTTACGACGCCCATCACCGCTGGCTCTACGAGTTGTTGCGTCGGCGCCTGAATCACGCCTGGGACGCTGCCGACCTGGCCCACGACATCTTTGTCCGGGTGCTCAAGCGCCCGCCGGTGCTGCGTGACGAGGTCCACCAGCGTTCCTACCTGGCCACCGTGGCCCGGGGCCTGTGCATCGACCACTGGCGGCGCCGGCAACTGGAGCAGGCCTGGCTGCAGGCGCTGGCTGCACGCCCGCAGGCGGTGCAACCCTCGGCGGAGCAGCAGGCAATCATTGTCGAGACCCTGTACGAAGTGGACGCCATGCTCAGCCGCCTGCCGGCCAAGGTGCGCTCGGCCTTCATCCTCGCTCAACTGCACGGCCGGCCCTACCAGGCCATCGCCGATGAGCTGGGGGTATCGGAGCGCATGGTGAAGAAGTACCTGGCCCAGGCCCTGCTGCATTGCGCGCTGCTGGAGGCCGAACTCGACGGCCTGCTGGTGGACTGAACCATGGACCCTCGACCCGGCGGCCGGCTCAGCCACGCCTGCCTGCAACAGGCCGCGCACTGGTACGTGCAACTGCAGGACCAGGGCAGCAGCGACGAACAGCGCCGCCAGTGGCAGGACTGGTTCGAGCAGAGCGCGGAACACCGCCAGGCCTGGAGCTATGTCGAGCGGGTCAGCCAGCGCCTGCTGCCATTGCAGGAGGCCAACACCCGCCCATCCGCCAGCCGCGCCCTGAGCGCCGCCCGACGTCCGGCCCTGGCACGGCGCCAGGTGCTCGGTGCACTGCTGCTGGCTGGCCTGGGCTGGGGCACCTGGCGCAATAGCCCGTTGCCCCAGGCCCTGAGCCGCTGGCGTGCCGACTACGCCACCGGCACCGGGGAAGTCCGCGACACGCTGCTCAGCGACGGTACGCGCCTGTGGCTCAATGCCCTGAGCGCGGTGGATGTGCGCTACAGCACCGAGCAGCGGCTGCTGGCGTTGCACCTGGGGGAGATCCTCATCGACACCGCCAAGGACCCGCGCCGGCCATTCCTGGTGCAGACCGAACACGGCCGCCTGCGCGCCCTGGGCACGCGCTTCAGCGTGCGCTGCGGCGCCAGCGACAGCCTGCTCAACGTCTACGCCGGCGCGGTGGAGGTACGCAGCGCCAGTGGCTTGCAGGTGCAGGTGGTGAATGCCGGCCAGCAGCTGCGCTTCGATGGCCGCACCCTGGGGCCGCTGCAGGCCGCCAGTGCCGCCCGCGAAGCCTGGAGCCACGGCCTGCTGCTGGCCGACAACCTGCCCCTGGAGCAACTGCTGGAGGAACTGGGGCGCTATCGCAACGGCCACCTGGGTTGCGACCCGGCCATCGCCCAACTGCCGGTGATGGGCTCTTTCCCCTTGCACGACTCCGACCAGGCCCTGGCCCTGCTGGAAGCGGCGTTGCCGGTGCGGGTCAAGCGCCTGGCGTCCTGGTGGGTGACCCTGGAGCCACGTACCTGAAGCCGGAAAACTTTTTTCACCTGGCAGGTTCCCTTTTTCCGACGCCCTTCGGTTAACCCGGTAACAGTCCTCACATTGCCGACCCACAAGGGAACCCCATGCCATCACCCCGTCGTTCGCGCCTGCCCTTTCATACCCTGCCCCTGTGCACCGCACTGCTGTGCGGCGCCGCGCCCTGGGCCCACGCCGCTGCCGATGCGGGCCAGAACCAGCCCCAGGCTGAACGGCGCAGCTACAGCATCGGCCCCGGGCCGCTGGTCACGGTGCTCAACCGCTTCGCCGAGCAGAGCTCGGTGTTCATTGCCGGGCACAACGACCTGGCCGTCGGCAAGCAGAGCCCCGGCCTGAACGGCCGCTACAGCATCGCAGAGGCTCTGCAACTGCTGCTGGCGAACTCCGGGCTGCAAGCCCAGGCGGTCAGCGGCGGCTATGTGCTCAAGGCACTTCCCGCCACCAGCGGCCCGCTGCAACTGGGCACCACGCAGATTTCCGCCCAGGGCCTGGGCAGCGTCACCGAAGGCAGCCAGAGCTACACCACCGGGGCCAGCGCCTCGGCCACCGGCCTCAACCTGTCGCTGCGCGAAACCCCGCAAACGGTGACGGTGATCACCCGCCAACAGATGGACGACCAGGGCGCCACCAGCATCGCCGACACCCTGCGCCGGGCCCCCGGGGTCAGCGTGCAGAACTACGACAGCGAGCGCTGGGAGTTCTCCAGCCGCGGCTTGCCCATCACCAATTTCCAGTACGACGGGGTCAACGCCACCTACGACGGGGTCTACGACTACGGCACCACCAGCACCGACATGGCGACCTTCGACCGGGTGGAAATCATCAAGGGCGCCACCGGCCTGATGACCGGCTCCGGTGACCCGTCGGCCACCGTCAACCTGATCCGCAAGCGGCCGACCAAAGAGTTCAAGGCCTCGGTCACCGGCACCGTCGGTTCCTGGGACAACTACCGCAGCGAAGGGGACATTTCCGGCCCGCTGACCGAAACCGGCAACCTGCGCGGGCGCTTTGTCGGGGTCTACCAGGACCGCAGCTCCTACCTCGACCACTACCAGAACACCAAGGACATCGCCTACGGCGTGCTGGAGGCCGACCTGACCCCCGACACGCTGCTGACCCTCGGCCTGGACCAGCAGAACACCCGCTCCCGGGGTGCCACCTGGACCGGCTTCCCGATGTACTTCAGCAACGGCTCGCGGACCCACTTCTCCCGCTCGTTCAACCCGGCCACCGACTGGAGCCGCCGCGACTTCAAGAACCAGACCCTGTTCACCTCCCTGGAACAGCAACTGGCCAATGACTGGACCCTGAAGGTCAGCTACGACCACCTGCGCCGCCAGCACGACACCCTGCTGGGCTCGGCCAGCGGCGACAACCCGGACCAGGCCAGCGGCGACGGCATGTTCATGTACATGGGCAAGTTCAAGGGCGACCAGCGCCAGGACAACCTCGACATCAACCTGCACGGCCCCTTCAGCCTGTTCGGCCGCGAGCACGAGCTGATCGCCGGCTTCATGCTGATGAACGCCAGACAGGACATCCCGGTCCACGGTTCGGTGTACCCGCCAGTGGGCGGCAGCATCTACGACTGGCGCGGCGAGTTCGCCAAGCCGGACATCCCGAAGATCGGCGACAACGATATCCTCCAGCGCCAGACCGGCGCCTACCTGGCCACCCGCCTCAAGCCCACCGACGACCTGGCGGTGATCCTCGGCACCCGGGTCAGCGACTTCAAGGGCATCGACAACACCCGCTACCTCGACCCCAACAGCCCCGACGCACGCCAGCGCTACCAGCAGACCGGCGTGGTCACCCCCTATGCCGGGCTGGTCTACGACCTCAACGACAGCTACTCGCTGTACACCAGCTACACCAGCATCTACCAGCCGCAGATGAGCAAGGACGTCGACGGCAAGATCCTCGACCCGGTGCAGGGCGACAGCTACGAAGCCGGGATCAAGGCCGAGTACCTGGATGGCCGGGTCAACGCCAGCTTCGCGGTGTTCCACACCGAGCAGGACAACGTCGCGCAACTGGTGGACGGCTGGGGCATCGACGCCATCTACCGCCCGACCAAAGGCGCGACCACCAAGGGTTTCGAGGTGGAGGTGGCTGGCGAGCTTAGCGAAGGCTGGAACCTGTCGGCCGGCTACAGCTACAACCACACCCGCGACGCCAATCACGACTACGTCTACGGCTCGGTGCTGCAGAGCACCGAACCGCAGCAGGTGGCGCGGCTGTTCAGCACCTACCGCCTGCCCGGCGCCTGGGACCGCCTGACGGTGGGCGGCGGGGTCAACTGGCAGAGCCAGTTCTTCGGCAAGGTGCTCCAGCCCGACCCGAGCGATACGGTCAATGGCGGGCATGACTCGCGCATCACCCAGGACGGCTACTTCCTGGTGGATGCCATGGCCCGCTACCAGTTCAGCCAGCACCTGAGCTCGACCCTGAACGTGAAGAACCTCTTCGACAAGAAGTACTACACCGGTATCGGCAACTTCAGCACCGGCTTCTACGGCGAGCCGCGCAGCCTGCAACTGGCCACCCGCTGGGACTTCTAGCCCCGCGCCGATCCACGGTAGCCCGCTCCGGCTGCGGGTTGACTACGCTTGTGCGAGCGTGCTCAACCCGCAGAGGAGCGCCCCCATGCAACGCATCCAGACCATCACCCCGTGCCTGTGGTTCGACCATCAGGCCCACGAGGCCGCACAGTTCTACTGCTCGATCTTCGAGCACTCGCGCATCACCCACGTCAGCCACTACGGCAAGGCCGGCTTCGAGTTCCATGGCCGCGCCGAAGGCTCGGTGATGAACGTGGCGTTCGAGCTTGACGGCCAGGGCTTCAGTGCCCTCAACGGCGGCCCGGCGTTTACCTTCAACGAAGCGGTGTCGCTGCAAGTGCACTGCCGCACCCAGGCCGAACTCGACCACTACTGGAATGCCCTGGGGTTTGGCGGCCCGAAACAGGCCCAGCAATGCGGCTGGCTCAAGGACCGCTTCGGGCTGTCCTGGCAGATCGTGCCGCAGACGCTCGCGCAGATGATGTGCGACCCCGACCCGGCCCGTTCCGAGCGGGTGATGCAGGCCCTGCTGGGGATGAAAAAACTCGATATCGCGGCACTGCAACGCGCCTTCGACGCGCGAAGCTAATACACTCGTGGCCGGTCCTTGAGCGATGGATATGGCCTTGACGAAAACCGCCCCGCCCTCTGCAGACGCCCCCCTCTTCTGGCGCGATGCGGCCCTGCCCTTCATCGAGGCCCGCTCCATCGCCGACGGGCGCAAGGTCTGCTATTGCGCTCATGCCCATGAGCAGTTCTCCATCGGCTGCATCACCGCAGGGGTCAGTACCTACGTCAGCGAGCAGACGCAAAGGCAGGTGGGCACCGGCACCGTGGTGCTGATGAACCCCGGGGTGGTCCACGCCTGCAACCCCATCGACGACCAGCCCTGGTCGTACCGCATGCTGTACGTCGACACGCCCTGGCTGACCCGCCTGCAACATGAACTGGGCGTGAGCCCCGAGTTGCAGTTCCAGCCCTTCGAGGAAACCAGCAGCGACGACCCGCAACTCTTCGCCGACCTCGAGCAGCTGTACCACGCCCTCGTGGACCCACAGGCCGAGACGCTGCACAAGCACAGCTGCGTGGTGGCGTTCTTCAGCGAGCTGCAACAGCGCCTGAACCCGGCCAAGGCTCCGCCCCGGGAGAACAACCACAAGCTTAAGCGGGCCGCGCAGTTCATCCGCCAGCACTGTACCGAGCCCCTGGACCTGGAACAGATCTGCCAGGCTGCGCAGCTTTCGGCCTCCTACCTGATCCGCGCCTTCAAGCAGCAGTACGGCATGGCGCCCCATGCCTACCTGGTCAACCGGCGGGTGCAGTTCGCCCAGGCCCGCCTGCGCCAGGGCGTGCCGATCGCCGAGGTGGCGCAGGCCGCGGGCTTCGCCGATCAGGCGCACTTGCAGCGCGCGTTCAAGCAGCATCTGGGGGCCACCCCGGGCCAGTACCAGGGGCCGCGACGGGCCAGGCGCGGCGAACCCCAGGCCCACTGACGCCCAGCTGCATTCAAAGCAGCAGGCAGGCCGCGCTGACTGCCAGCAAGGCGGCCATGGCCCGGTTGAACAGGCGCATGCCCGCCGGGTTGCCCAGGTAATGGCGCAAAAAACTGCCGGCATAGGCCCAACAGGCCACCGACAGGTAGCAGATGACCAGGTACACCGCCGCGAACAGCCACACCAGCCGCGCCTCGCCATCGGCGGCGAAGGCCCCCATGCCGGCCACGCAAGCCAGCCAGGCCTTGGGGTTGAGCCACTGCATCAGGGCGCCATACCAGGCCGACGGCGCCCGAGGCTGGCCCTCGGTATCCAGCCGGCCATCGTCCCGGGCCAGCTTCCAGGCCATGTACAGCAGGAAGGCCACGCCGGACAGGCGGATGCCCTGGGTCAGGGCCGGCCACTGGCGCAGCAGTTCGTGCAGCCCCAGGCCGACCAGCACCAGCAACAGGACAAACCCCAGGGTGGCCCCGGCCACATGGCGCAGGCTGGCCCGGAAGCCGAACCGCGCACCGCTGCCCAGGGCGACGATGTTCACCGGCCCCGGGGTAATGGAGGCCGCCAAGGCAAAGGCCGCCATGGAAAACACTACGCTCATCACTTGCCTCTTTGTCTCTGTGGGTTGGAGCCGCACAGACTACGAGGCCGGGGTGAGGCGGTATTGAACAAAACTACCCTGCCGGTGGCGGGCTGTCGTGACACCGGGCAGGCCGCGATGAACTTGTGGATCGCGCCCGGCAATCAACTATTGAATCGGGTCACCAGTGCATTGAGTTCATGGGCGGTGGACTCAAGGTCGCCACCAATGCTGCAGGAGTGCACGGCAATATCGGCATTCTGGTCCGAGACCCGGGCGATATTGCTGATCTGCTCGGAGATTTCCTCGGCCACATGGGCCTGCTGCTCCGACGCCGCGGCCATCTGCTGGCTCATCTGGTGAATGCGCTCCACCGCCGAGTTGATGCCGTCCAGCGCCTGCTGGGTGCTGACTACCTGGGCCACCCCGGAGCGCGCCTCCACGCTGCCCTGGCGCGCCACTTCCACGGCCTGGCCCGCCACCTGCTGCAGGCTCTGGATGATGCGCTGGATGCTCTGGGTCGATTCCCGGGTCTTCGACGCCAGGGCCCGCACCTCATCGGCGACCACGGCGAACCCCCGGCCCTGCTCGCCGGCCCTCGCCGCCTCGATGGCTGCGTTCAAGGCCAGCAGGTTGGTCTGCTCGGCGATCGAATGGATCATGTTCGCCGCCACCTGGATCGACTGGGTTTCCTGCGCCAGGCCTTCCACCGACTGGCTGACCGCATCCACCGTATCTGCCAGTTTCTCGATCACCACCCGGGAACGGCGCGCCTCCAGGGAGCCCACCTGGGTCAGCTCGTTGACCTGGTCGGCCGCGGCGGCAGTGTCATGGATGTGCACCGAAACCTCGGCGATCGACGAAGCCATCTGGTTCATCGCCGTGGCCGCCATGTCGGCTTCGTCGCGCTGCTTGCCCAGGGCCGACTCGGCCTGGCGCGACAGGTTCTGGCTGGTGGAAGCCAGTGACGCCGCCTGGTTGGCGTAGTCCCCCAGGCGGCTGAGGGCGGTACGGATCTTCGCCGCCTCGCTGATCAGGATCATCTGCAGGCGTGCCACCGGGCCTCGCTCATCGGTATAGGTGCGGGCAATCAGCTCGCTGTCGAAACTGCCCAGGGACACCGCGCTGATGCGCCCCAGCAACTGCCCGGTGCGGTAGGCGCCGTGGGCCTGCACGGCAAAGAGCCCGAGCAGCGCCGCTCCCAGCCCGGCCCAGGGCCCGGCCAGCCAGCCGGCCATGGCGCTGGCCAGTACCGCCAGCAGCGGCGGCAGCACAAACACCCCGGCGCCCAGCAGCCGATGGCGCCAGGGCGTGGCCAGGCGGGTGCTGCGCAGGTGCGAGTACAGGGCGGCGGCGCGCTCCACCTGCTGGCGCTCGGGCTTGACCCGCACCGATTCGTAGCCGGCAATCACGCCCTGGCTGAATATCGGTGTGACATAGGCGTTGACCCAGTAATGATCACCGTTCTGGCAAC
Organism: Pseudomonas sp. GW822-FHT04H02; assembly: GCF_058800645.1. Classification (NCBI taxonomy): domain Bacteria; kingdom Pseudomonadati; phylum Pseudomonadota; class Gammaproteobacteria; order Pseudomonadales; family Pseudomonadaceae; genus Pseudomonas; species Pseudomonas sp. GW822-FHT04H02. The sequence continues at coordinate 16,316 of NZ_JBXAMM010000004.1, forward strand.
GGTTCTTGACGATGCCCATCCAGCTCTTGCCGTCCTTGAGGTAGGACCACATATGGCCGAACACCGCTTCGGGCATGTCCGGATGGCGCACGATGTTGTGCGGGCTGCCAATCAGCTGTTCGCGGCTGAAACCGCTGACCGCAACGAACTCGTCATTGCAGTAAGTGATCTTGCCATGGGTATCGGTGGCGGAAATAAGCCGTTGTTCGGCAGGAAACACCCGCTCACGCTGAGTCACCGGGAGATTGTTTTTCATTTGAAAAACCTCGCAGGAAGTCTGGTAATTGCTCGTCATGATCAAACAGCAACTGGCGCATCCTGCGATTACCCGAAGACTTCTTCTGCGTACCTGCAGAACTTTCCCGAGCCTGATGAGCAATCCACTACAACAACTGCCCAGCGCCCGACCGAATCGAGTTTAGATAGCACTTTTAATCGCGCTATTGCCTCCAGGGAAATAACTTCCCTGGCAACGGAACTAGATTCAACTCTCTTGACCTGGATCAATACTTAGCCTGGCAAGCAATGCCCCGGCCGCCCCTGGTTGAGAACCGATGGCCCATCACCTACCTTCTCCAGGCCCCTAAGCCATAGAGCCGCGCCAATGCCTGCCTCCTGCCAAGAAACTGCCCGCCTGCTACTGCGCGCCCCGACCCTGGACGACCTGCCCCAGGCCTGTGCCATCCATGGCGACCCGCAGACCAACCGCTTCAACCCCAACGGCCCGATCAACGCTGCCGCCTGCGCCGACAAGCTGCACGGCTGGATCGAACACTGGCAGCAGCACGGTTTCGGCTACTGGGCCATCGCCCTGCGCAGCGACCCGCAACGACTGATCGGCTTCGGCGGGATCATGCAGGGCTTCTTCGGCCACGAGCCGGGGCTGAACCTGTACTTTCGCTTGCGCCCCGAGGCCTGGGGCCAGGGCTATGCCGCGGAAATGGCCCGGGCCGCCCTGCACCTGGCCTTCAGCGAACTGCATGCACCGCGGGTCACTGGCCTGGTGCGCCCCGACAACCTGCCCTCGCGGCGCGCCCTGGAGCGCCTGGGGCTGAGCCTGGAAGGCGAACTGGATGATTTTCCCGGCCAGGCGCCGAGCCTGCTGTACCGCATCAGCGCGCCGGACAACCCAGGCCCGGGCTAAGCCTCAGGGCAGGCACCCTGGCAGCCTGCACGGCGGATTCAACGGATTCGAGGATTGACAAAGCGATCGCCGGCTTTTAAAACTGGGCGCCTGATTCTTGAGCCTGCAGCGACCATGTCCCCAGCCACGCCCTTCATCCTTCGCACCATTGGCCTGTCGGCCAAGGTCGAGGCGCGCGTGGCCTGCAGCTCTAAATCGAAGAAACAGTCGCTCATGTGACCGGGGCGCTGTGTCCCGTCAGATGAGCTGACAGGACCTCAAGCGCTACGGACACCCTCCCCCTGCTTACCGCCCTTCTACTCTTCTGACGACGACCCGACGGTCAACCATCAGGAGAACACGCATGTCATCGTTTCAAGGTATCTGGGTCCCTATCGTCACCCCTTTCATCGACGGTGCCGTCGATTTCGCCGCCCTGGGGCGCTTGACCACTCACCTGCTGGAAAGCGGCGTAGCCGGGCTGGTGGTTTGCGGCACTACCGGCGAGGCCGCGGCCCTGGACAAGGACGAGCAGTTGGCGGTGCTCGATGCGGTGCTGGAGCGAGCCCCCGCCGGGAAGGTGATCATGGGGCTGGCGGGCAATAACCTGAAGTCGCTGCTGAGCCTGCAGGAACAGATCCTCGAGCGTGCGGTGGCCGCTTTGCTGGTGCCCGCGCCCTACTACATCCGGCCGTCGCAAGCAGCCCTGGAGAGCTTCTTCGCCACCGTGGCCGACGCCTCCAGCGTGCCGCTGATTGTCTACGACATTCCCTACCGCACCGGGGTGAGCCTGGACACCGCTACTTTGCTGAACATCGTGGCCCATCCACGGATCGCGGCGGTCAAGGACTGTGGCGGCAACCTGGAAAAGACCCTGGCGCTACTGGCCTGCGGGCAGATCGAAGTGCTGTGCGGCGAGGACCTGCAATTGTTCAACGCCTTGTGCCTGGGCGCCCATGGGGCCATTGCGGCCTCGGCGCATATCCACCCGCAACGGTTCGTCGCCTTGCTGCAACAGGTCCGGGCACAGCAACTGGACGCGGCCCGGAGCACCTTCATGCAACTAGTGCCGCTGATCAAGGCGCTGTTCGCCGAACCCAACCCGGCGCCGGTCAAGGCACTGCTGGCCCACCAGGGGTTGATCGGAACGCAGTTGCGAGCACCGATGCACGATTGCAGCGCCGCCCTGCAAACCCTGCTCCGCACCCTGTAGGAGCGGGCTTGCCGGCGAAGAGGCCGCCACGGCTCGCACCCGCCCCAGGTAGGCTTTCGCGGGCAAGCCAGCTCCTACAGCGATGCGACATCGGTGGGGTTCTTGCAGGTGCCTTCAGCGGATGGGCGGAATGCGGATCTGCCCGGCGCGGCACTGGTTCTTCACGCCTTTGCCGCAGGCGCCGAACTCCAGGTCCTTGGTCAGGCAAACACGAACCTCGGACAGCTCGGGGCCGCTGCACAGAATGGCGATGCCGTTCTCGGCGATCCCCGGGTTGCTCTGGCGAAACTGCTGGGCAATCTGGCTGGCCTCGAAATAGCGCACCGTGGTCGAAGGCTGCAGCGCCTCGGGAACCTGTACCCTGGCCAGGGCCTTGTCCGCGGCATCCAGGTACCCCATGGCCCCCAGGCCGCTGCAGGTGCCGTGCTTGCTCCACTCATGGTTCATCAGCTTGGCGGTGGGAAACAGGGTCAGGCCCTTGGCCCGTTCCTGGGCATTGAGCTGGGTCAGGGGTGGGCAAGACTCAGGCCAGCCACCCTTGGCGTATTGCGGCCACAGGCCGTGCAGGACAAAACCGTAGCCCTTGCCGGTGCACTGCTCGTTTTCCGGGTGCATGAGGCAGAAGGTCGGCGACCAGGACAGGGTCAGCAGGTAGTAGTCGAAGGTGCCCGCCACCGAATCGCGCTGCTGCTTGGGCTGACGTGCGTCGCTGATGCCCACCATCCCCAGGGTCAGCACCAGGGCTGCCATCAGGGTAAAAAACTTTCTCATCGTGACCTTCTCCTTGGGAAAGCGCATCGTCCTGGCCCCGCCATCGGGGTGGAACGGATTGAAAACAACCTGATCTTTCTGGCAGGCCGGCGTTGCCGGAACATGACAGCAATTGCCCGGTGTCCCGCAGAAGCCGGTCAGGCAGCGGCCCGGAGAATACCCGCCAATGCCCTAGGCGGCAGCGCCCTCACTGCGCCGATACAGGCCGACACCCAGCGCCAGCACCGCCAGCAGGCCGGCACAACTGCGGTTGATCCAGCCCATGACCCGGGCGGAAAAGCGCGCCATGGCCCGCCGGCCACCCACGGCATAGAGGCTCATCATCAGGCAGTCCACCAGGGCGCTGACCACGGCCAGGACCAGGTACTGCTCGGCCACCGGCTGCTCCGGGCGCACGAACTGCGGCACGAAGGCGGAGAAAAACAGCAGGCCCTTGGGGTTTGACAGCCCCACCAGCAACGCCCGGCGAAACGCCGACCAGCCGCTGGCCGAGGCCCCGCCCACCGTACAGGCCAGGGCACGGGTCGGCGCTCGCCACAAGCCCCAGGCCAGATACAGCAGATAGGCCGCGCCGCAGCTCTTGACCACCACGAACAGCTCTTGCGAGGCCTGCAGCAACGCCCCCAGGCCGCAGCCCACCGCGCCGATCAGCAGCAGGTCGGACAACGCCGCGCCGGCGATGCCCCAGCCAGCCACCCGCATGCCATGCACCGCGCCATTGTTCAAGGCCAGCAACATCGAGGGGCCGGGGGTAATCATCACCGCGCTGACGGTGACGATGTACAGCAGCAGGGTTGGTATATCCATGGGTTCGCTCCAAGGTCATCCGCCGCGATCCGAAATCGCCCGGAGCACCTCAGGGCGCCCACTACGCGGGGGGCAAAATATGACGGATCACTGCGGCACCGGGCAAGCACGACGGACCGCACACGCCACTCAGGCGTCGGGAACGCTGACGAAGATGCTGTAGCGGGCCCCTTCCATGGCTTCGAAGGCGATCAGTTTCTGCACCAGCGGTTCGCTGAGCACCTTGCCGGCATTGAGCAGCAACATGCCGTTGTCGGCATTCAGGTTGCGCCGCAGGACCATCCCGGCCTGCAGCTCCCGGGTTCCCAGGACCTTGACCGTCGGATCATCGACGGTGACATCGCTCTGGTAGGCGGCACAGACCTGGACAAAGTCTTCCACCAGATTCGGGTCGTACAGGCGGCCCGCGTACTTGCGAATGAACAGCAGGGCTTCATCGCTGTTCATGTGCCGCTCCAGAATCAGCCCGCACTGCAATTCGATGAAATCCACCGCCAGCTTCAACAGCCGGGAGCCCCAGGGAATCGCCTCGCCCTTGAGGCGCTGGGGAAAGCCGCTGCCGTCCCAGCGCTCCTGGTGATGAAGGATCAGCCGCGCGGCATCCTGCATCGGTTCCAGTGCCATCAGCACCGATTCGCTCTGCTCGGGATAGGCGCGGTAGCGCGCCTGATCGGTATGGCGCAACAAGTCCGCCGGCGCCAGCAGCATGGCATCGCTCCAGCTCAACTTGCCGATATTGTACAGGGCCGCCGCCATGGTCAGGTCGCGGCTGCTGGCCTCGTCCAGGCCGTGCCTTTTGCAGCAGGCACGCACCAGTTCGATGATCTTGCGGTTGGTTTGCTTGTCCGCGGGCAGCCGCAGGTTGGCCAGCAGCGAAAACACCTCGGTGGCGGTCACATAGCTGTGCTTGAGTTCTTCGTAGGCCAGGTCGAGCATGTCGGCAGTCTGCTGCAGCTCCGCGGTCCGCGAAGCCACATGCCGTTCCAGGCTGGCGTTGCTGGCCTTGAGTTGCTGGTTCTGCTCCAGGACCAACTGCTGCAAACGCTTGAGCTCACGCTCGGCGAGCTGGTGCTCCAGGGTCTGGCGCAGGATCAGCAGCAGCTCTTCGTCATTCCAGGGCTTGCTCAGGTACTGGTGGATCTGCCCGTCGTTGACGGCCTTGATGATGGTGTTCAGATCGGCATAACCGGTGAGCAGGATTCGCCGCACCGCCGGGTACTTCTCCCGCACCCGGGCCAGCAGGGCCGCGCCGTCCATGCCGGGCATGCGCGCGTCGCTCATCACCAGGTCGACGGGGCCTTCGGCGAGGATCTCCAGCGCTCTGGCGCCGCTGTTGGCCAGCAGCACTTCATAGGGCTCGGGACGCAGCAGGCGCTTGAGACTGTTGAGAATCGACTCCTCGTCGTCCACCAGCAACACACGTGGACGCCTACCTGGCTCAACCGGCTGCGGATCTTCCATGGGGCTCTCCCTGTGCGGCATAGGCTGCCCCGCTCCGTGCTCACGGACGGCTCGGCAGCGGCGGTTTTTCCCAGACAATCCTAGATGAGTTTTTTATTTTCACGCCATTGCCCCCCGCGAAATAAATTCGTCGGCCGCGGCACTGCGCAATGACTATGCTGACAACGTTGCAAGGCGGGCTCAGGGTACTAGGGAAGGTCTATGGACGCTGGCAGTGACGCACAGACAAAGGCACAAGGCGCCTCGGACCAGCCCCCAGGGCGGGCCAACCGACGGATCCTGATTGTCGATGACAGCCCGACAATCCATGAGGATTTCCACAAGATCCTGGCGCCGCGCCAGGCCCCGGACCTGAGCCTGGCCGAGCAACAGTTGTTCGGCCACGCCACGATGCCAGCGCAGCAAGCGCCCTTCTGCCTCGACTCGGCGTTCCAGGGCCAAGAGGCCCTGGCCCGGGTCGAAGCGTCCCTGGCCCTGGGCCTGCCCTATGCCATGGCGTTCATCGACATGCGCATGCCCCCCGGCTGGGATGGGCTGGAAACCATCGAGCGCTTGTGGAACGCCGACCCGGACCTGCAGATCGCCCTGTGCACCGCCTATTCCGACTATTCCTGGGAAGCCATGGCGCAACGCCTGGCATTCGGCGACCAGTTGCTGATCCTGAAAAAGCCCTTCGACAGCCTGGAAATCCGCCAGATGGCCAGCGCGCTGACCTGGAAGTGGCAGATGGCACAGGACGCCCGGCAGAAACTCGACGACCTGCAACAGACCATCGAAAGACGGGTGGCCGAACTGCTCAAGGTCTCCCACCTGCTGCACTACGACGTGCTCACCGGCCTGCCCTCCAGCACCTTGCTGGGGGACCGCCTGGGCCAGGCCATGGCACGGGCCCGCCGTTATGAGCAGCGGCTGGCGGTGATGTTCCTCGGCCTGGACCGGTTCAAGCGGATCAACCATGCCCTGGGATACCCGGCCGGGGACGAGTTGCTCAAGAGAATCGCCCGGCGCCTGGAACAAGGCATGCGCGAGTCGGACTCGCTGTTTCGCTACGGCTCCGACGAGTTCGTGGTGGTGCTCCATGACCAGCAGCATCCGGCGCAGATACGCGCGCTTGCGCAAAAGCTGCTGGCCACCGTGAGCCAGTTCGATGACATCGCCGGGCACGACCTGCAGGTGACGGCCAGCCTGGGCATCAGCCTGTACCCCGAGGATGGCCAGGATGCCCTGGCGCTGATCAAGAAAGCCGAGATGGCCATGCGCACCAGCAAGGAGCAGGCACCGGGCAGCTACTGTTTCTTCACCGATGACATGACGCACCGGGCCCGGGAGCAGCAATACCTGGAGTCGGGGATTCTCCAGGCCCTGGAACGCCGGGAGTTCCACCTGCATTACCAGCCGAAAATCCACCTGGCCTCGGGCAATGTGGTAGGCGCTGAAGCGCTGATTCGCTGGCAACGCCCGCAACAGGGCTGGATCAGCCCCGAGCTGTTCATTCCAGTGGCCGAAGACAGCGGCTTGATCACCCGCATCAGCCAATGGGTCCTGGGGGAAGCCACTCGCCAGTGCCGGGCCTGGCAGAACGCCGGCCTACCCCCTGTGCCGTTGTCCATCAACCTGTCGGCGGCTGACTTCAGGCAGCCGCAACTGCTCCAGCAACTGCGCGACGCGCTCAGCGACAACGCCCTGGACCCGGCCTGGCTGGAACTGGAAATCACCGAAGGCGTACTGCTGCAGAACGTCGAGGTCACGCTGGCTACCCTGCTGGCGATCAAGGCCCTGGGCGTGCGCCTGGCCGTCGATGATTTCGGTACCGGCTATTCGAGCCTGAGCTACCTGCGCAAGTTTCCCGTGGATGTGCTCAAGATCGACCAATCCTTCATCCACGGGCTGAGCCACGAACACAAGGACGCCGTACTGGTCAGCGCCATCATCAACCTGGGGCGCAGCCTGAACCTGAAGGTCATCGCCGAAGGGGTGGAGACGCACCAGCAACTGACCTTTCTCCAGCAGCAAGGCTGCGAGGAAGCCCAGGGCTACTACTTCAGCAAGGCGCTGCCCGCCGAAGACTTCGCTCGCCTGCTGGGCAAGCACAGGCCGCAGTTCCAGGTGACGGACCATGACCACTGAACAACCGCGCCAGCCGCCGCGCCGCCGCGCACGGGTACTGCTCCTGCTGCTCTGGGCAGGGCTGGGCGCCAGCAGCCCGAGCGCTTTTGCCGCGCCCCTGGACGAACCGCTCAAGCCGTTGCCCGCACCGCCGGCACTCGACCCCCAGCGGGTCGAGCTCGGGCGCCAGCTGTTCAACGAACCGCGCCTGTCCCAGGACCACAGCCTGTCCTGTGCCAGCTGCCACCGGCTGGACCAGGGCGGGGCCGACTCCCAGGCAAAATCGCCGGGTTTCAAGGGGCAACCCACCCGGGTCAACACCCCCAGCGTGTTCAATGCCGCGCTGAATTTCCTGCAGTTCTGGGACGGGCGCGTCGAATCCCTGGAAGCGCAGATCGACAGCGTCGTGCAAAGCCCCAGCGAGATGGGCAACACCTGGCCGGCGCTGATCCGCACCTTGAGCGATGACAGCGCCTACCAGAAGTCCTTCGGTGCCCTGTACCCGGACGGCATCACCGCAGCCAACGTGCAAAATGCCCTGGCCACCTATGAAAAGACCTTGCTCAGCGCCAACTCGCGGTTCGACCAGTACCTGCAAGGCAATACCGACATCCTCAGCCTGGAAGAAAAATACGGTTACCAGCGCTTCAAGGATTACGGCTGCATCGCCTGCCACCAGGGGGTCAATATCGGCGGCAACATGTTTCAGAAGTTCGGCGTGATGGGCGACTACTTCGCTGCCCGCGGCAACCCCACCGACGCCGACCTGGGGCGCTTCCTGGTCACCGGCGACGAACAGGACCGCAACGTGTTCAAGGTGCCCAGCCTGCGCAATGTCGCAGTGACTGCGCCCTACTTCCACGACGGTTCGGCGCCGACCCTGGAGCAGGCAGTGGAAGTCATGTTCAAGTATCAGCTGGGGCGCCCGCCCAATACCCAGGACATCAGCCTGATCGTCAAGTTTCTCAAGACCCTGACCGGCGAATGGCAGGGCAAGCCCTTATGAAGCTGTCCCGACGCGTGCCGATCATGCTGCTGTCGCTACTGACCCTGAGCCTGGTGCTGGGGCTGGCCTTTCTCTACTTCAAGACGGTGATCGGCCAGCCCTCGAACTACGTACTGGCGCGGGACCTGATCAGCCATATCAAGCAGTTGAATGCCCAATGGGAAACCGAGGTGCTCAAGGCTCGGATCGCCATCACCCACGACTACGATCCACTGGTCATGCCGGTGCAAGAGATCAACCAGCTGTGGAACCGCTTCGATCAGCTTTCACAACAGAACCACAATGACCCGGCCGCCTGGACGGCCGGCCACCAGGCGTTCATCGAGGCCTTCCAGGAAAAGGCCGGCCTGGTGGAGCGTTTCAAGACCCACAACGCGGTGCTGCGCAACTCCCTGGCCTTCCTGCCCACTGCCGAAGACGATATCCAGCGCCGCCTGGCCGGCCTTGACGACCAGGCGCGGCTGTCAGAGCAGACCATTGCCATCGATACCTATGACCTGCTGCTCAGCAGCCTGGAGTTCGCCCAGGTTTCCAGCGACGACCGGGCCGCAGACATCCTGGTGGGGCTGAACAAACTGGCGGTCAACAAGGAGCGCCTGCCCGAACCCATGCATGAGCCGGTGGAGATCCTCAGCAACCACGTCTCGGTGATTCTGCGGGAGCAGCCGGTGGTCAACGACCTGCTGGAGCGCATCACCTCGATCCCCATCGCCCAGCGCCTGGACGACATCACCCATCTGCTCAACGCCGATCAGTTGCAGGCCGATCTGCAGGACCAGAAGGCCCACCAGTACCTGCTGCTCTTTGCCGCCTTGCTGGTGATACTGATTCTCTACCTGGCCGTCAGGCTGGTACGCAGCTACGCGGTCATCCGCCGGGTGAACACGGCCCTGCAGAGCGCCAACGAGCATCTGGAACACCGGGTCGAGGAACGCACCCGGGAGCTCAAGGAAGCCCAGAGCGAACTCATGGACAGCGCCCGCCAGGCTGGCATGGCGGAAATTGCGACCAACGTCCTGCACAACGTCGGCAACGTGCTCAACAGCGTGAATATCTGCAGCGAAATGCTCAGCCGCACCCTGCGCTCCAGCAAGGCACAAGGGCTGGGCAAGGCCATGCAGTTGATCAATCAGCACCAGGATGACCTGGGGCATTTTTTCACCGAAGACGACAAAGGCAAGCTGCTCCCCGGCTACCTCAATCAATTGGTCGAAGCCATAGCCACCGAGCAGCAGGGCATGGGCGAAGAACTGGCTCAGTTGGCCCGCAGCGTCGACCACATCAAGGAAATCGTCGCCACCCAGCAATCCTATGCCGGAGCCTCTCGGCTGATAGAACCCCTGCGGGTCGCCGAGCTGATCGAAGACGCCCTGCGCATGAACTCCGGCGCCCTGGCCCGGCATCAGGTCACGGTGGTCAAGGACTATGGTCCGTTGCCTCCGGTGATGGGCGACAAGCACCGCATGCTGCTGATCCTGATCAACCTGATCAGCAACGCCAAGTACGCCATGTCCAACCTCGATGATCATTCACGGACCCTGACCCTGAGCGCCAGAGTGCTGGACGGCCAGACCCTGAGCATCAGCGTCAAGGATGAAGGCGAAGGCATCCCCGCGGAGAACCTGACGCGTATTTTTTCCCACGGCTTCACCACCCGCAAGGACGGCCACGGCTTCGGCTTGCATAGCTGCGCCCTGGCGGCCATGGAGATGGGTGGACAATTGAATGTGCACAGTGATGGCCCCGGCCTGGGCGCCACCTTCACTCTGGACATCCCGCTGATCAGCGCAGAGGACCCATGATGGACCAGTTGAACAATCGCCGGATCCTGCTGATCGACGATACCCCGTCGATCCACGAGGACTTTCGCAAGATCCTCACCCCGCCCGAGGCAGACGACAACGGTCTGGATGACCTGGAGGCACAGCTGTTCGGCGCCACGGCCAAGCCCCGGCAACAGCCTTTCGAACTGGATTCGGCCTACGGCGGCGAGGAAGGCCTGGCCATGGTCTGCCAGGCCCAGGAGCGGCAGCGTCCCTATGCCCTGGCGTTTGTCGACATGCGCATGCCCCAGGGCTGGGACGGCGCGCAGACCATCGAGCGCCTCTGGCAACAGGACCCGCGGCTACAGGTGGTGGTGTGCACCGCCTACTCCGACTATTCCTGGGAAGAGCTGCTGGAGCGCCTGCAGGGTCATCACCGCCTGCTGATCCTGAAGAAGCCCTTTGACAACATCGAAGTCCAGCAGATGGCCAACACCCTAACCAGCAAGTGGGAAATGACCGCCCGCGCGCTTTTGCAAATGCATCACCTGGAGCACCTGGTGCAGCAGCGCACCGAAGACCTGAGGCAGGCCGGGGCGGCGCTGCAACTGGAGATCGACGAACGCAAGCAGTTGGAAAACCAGCTGGTGCAATCGGAAAAACTGGCCTCCCTCGGGCAACTGGCCGCCGGGGTCGCCCACGAAATCAACAACCCCATCGGTTTCGTGTCCTCCAACCTCGGCAGCCTGGCAGGCTACCTGCAGCAGCTCGACCAGATGCTCAGCGCCTATCGCCAGGCCGAAGAAGCCATCGCCGCGCCGGAACTGCGCAAGCACCTGCAGAGCCTGCGCGAGAGCATCGACCTGGACTTCCTCCAGCAGGACATTCCGGTACTGATCAGGGAGTCCAAGGAAGGCATCGGCCGGGTGGCGCAGATCGTCAAGGACCTGAAGAACTTCTCCCGGGTCGACAGCGACCAGCAATGGCAGCTGGCGAGCCTGCAACAGGGCATCGACTCGACCCTGAACATCGTGGCCAACGAACTCAAGTACAAGGCCGACCTGGTCACCGACTACCAGCCGTTGCCGGAAATCGAATGCCTGCCCTCCCAACTCAATCAAGTGGTGATGAACCTGGTGGTCAACGCGGCGCAGGCCATAGGCCCCGAGCGCGGCACCATTACCCTGCGCAACGGCGTGGACGGCGAGCGGGTCTGGCTGGAGGTCAGCGACAGCGGCTGCGGCATCGACCAGGAGCACCTGGCCAAGATCTTCGACCCCTTCTTCACCACCAAGCCGGTGGGCCAGGGGACCGGCCTGGGCCTGTCGCTGTCCTACGGCATCGTCAAGAAGCACGGCGGGCAGATCAGCGTGCAGAGCCAGCCCGGCGTAGGCAGCACCTTTCGCGTGGAACTGCCGATCCGGCAGGCGCGCCAGGAGTTGCCCGCACAACCCTAGCCAAACCTCCCCCCCTACCGCTAAGGCCTGGTACAGGAGCTGTCCATGAACCGCCCCGACGATTCGATCAAGCTCGGCAAGCAAGCCCGCAAGGACTGCCCCCGCAGCTCCCATTCCGATCCCGGGCAGATCAAGCGCGACCCCTTGCCGTTGATCGAGGCCTCCAGCCAGGGCCGGGTCCAGTCCCTGGTGGCACTGCGCTACGGGCGCATGCTGGTGTCGCCCTTCACCTTCTACCGTGGCAACGCCCTGCTCCAGGCCCACGACCTGGCCAGCACCCCGGACATGGGCCTGCGCTCGACCATCTGTGGCGACTGCCACCTGATGAACTTCGGCGGCTTTGCCACCCCCGAGCGCAACCTGCTGTTCAGCGTCAACGACTTCGACGAGGTCCATCCCGGCCCCTGGGAGTGGGACCTCAAGCGTCTGGTGGCGAGCTTCCTGATAGCCGCCCGGCACCTGCGCCACGGCCCGGGGGTCGAAGAGGCCCTGTGCCGCGAACTGGTGGGCGCCTATCAGCGGAGCATGGCCACCTGCGCCGGGCAAAGCGCCCTGGAGATCTGGTACGACGCCCTGACCTACGAAGACCTGCTGCACCAGGCGCGCTCCAACAGCGACACCCTGGAGCATGTGCAACGGGCCATCGACAAGGCCGCCCGGCGCACCCATGCCGAACTCCTGCCCAAGATCAGCGAACGCGACGCCCGGGGCCGCCTGCTGATTCGCGACGACCTGCCGGAAATCTTCCACCTGCACAACACCACCAGCCTGCTGGACCCCGACGATGACTGGATGCGCCTGGAAGACTGGCGGCCGCTGTACGACACCTTCATGCGCGACTACCGCGGCACCCTGCAGGCCGACCGCCGCGACCTGCTGGCACGGTTCCAGCCCAGCGACCTGGCCTTCAAGGTGGTGGGGGTTGGCAGCGTCGGCACCCGCTGCCTGGTGGCGCTGCTCACCGACGCCCAGCAGCGGCCACTGTTCCTGCAATTCAAGGAAGCCCGGCGCTCGGTGCTCGCCGACTATGTGCGCGAACGCTCAAAGCCAAGGCACAACGGCCAGCGGGTGGTGGAAGGCCAGCGCCTGATGCAGTCCGCCAGCGATCTGTTCCTGGGCTGGACCACCGGCCCCAACGGCCGTCATTTCTATGTGCGCCAACTGCGCGACATGAAGGTCTCGGCGGAACTTGAGACCTTCGACGAGGACACCTTCGCCGCCTATGCCAGGATCTGCGGCCGGGCCCTGGCCCGGGCCCACGCCAAGGCCTCGGGCCAGGCCGCGCGGATCAGCGGCTACATCGGCAAGAGCGAAACCCTGGCCGAAGCCCTGTGGCACTACGCCCAGGCCTATGCCACGCAGAACGAACGGGATTTCGAGCGTTTCCAGCAGGCCTGCCGCAAAGGCCGCCTGCAAGCGCGCTCGGAGGCCGACTTCGCCGCCGACCACCTGCCCTGAAACACAGGCTCAGGTGATCGGGCGCGAGGCCCGGGCGGCTTCGCCATAGAGTTTCAGCAGGGCCTCCTGGTCCAGCGGCGGGCTCAGGTGCGGGCCCTGCACCTCATCGCACTGAATGTCGCGCAAGACCCCAAACTGCTCTGCGGCCTGCACCCCCTCGGCAACCACCCGCAAGGACAATGCATGCCCCAGGTCGACAATCGCCTCGACAATGGAGCGCCCGGCATCGTTGTGGTTGAGCCGGGCGATGAAGCTGCTGTCGATCTTCAGGCCATCCAGGGGGAAGGTCTGCAGGTACTGCAGCGCCGAGTAGCCGGTGCCGAAATCGTCGATCAGCAACTGCACCCCCAGCGCCTTGAGCCCCTGCATGATGGTGAGCACGTGGCGGCTGTCGTCCAGCAGCACCTTGTCGGTCATTTCCAGCTCCAGGCGTGACGGCTCCAGGCCGCTCTGCTTGAGCACCGCCGCGATCCGCGCCACCAGCTGGCCGCGCAGGAATTCCGCCGGCGACAGCTTGACCGCCAGCAGTCGGCCTTCCGGCCAGGCTCGCGCCGCACGACAGGCTGCGTGCAGTACCCAGTTGCTCAGCGGCAGGATCAACCCGGTGTCCTCGGCAATCGGCACGAACACGTCCGGCCCCAGCAAGCCATGCTGGGGATGCTGCCAGCGCACCAGGGCCTCGGCGCCCATCAACTGGCCATCGAGCACGCGGTAGCGCGGCTGGAAATGCAGGAGCAACTGGTCCTGCTCGATGGCATGGCGCAGGTCACGCTCCAGGCGCCGCCGTTCGATGATCCGCACATTCATGTAGGGCGCATAGAAACGCCAGGTGCTGCGCCCCGCCGCTTTCGCCTCGTACAGGGCGATGTCGGCAAAGCGCAGCAGTTCTTCGGCCTGGGAGGCGTCGCCCGGGGCCCGGGCAATGCCGATGCTGGCGCTGATGAAGACCTCGTGCCCGGCGATATAGAACGGTTCCTCGATCCGCTCGATCAGCCGCCGGCACAAGCCTTCGATCTCGTGGCCAGCCACCTGGCCGGTGACCACCAGGACAAACTCGTCGCCGCCGACCCGGGCCACCAGGTCCTCGCTGCGCAGGCATTGGGCCAGGCGCTGGGACACCTCGTGCAGCACCTGGTCGCCAGCGGCGTGCCCCAGCAGGTCGTTCACCGGTTTGAAACGGTCCAGGTCGACGCTGAGCATCAGCAGCGGTTCCTGCAGGGTCGGCGGGGCCTGCAGCCGGCCTTCGAGAAACTCCTGCATGCGGGTGCGGTTGGCAAGGCCGGTCAAGGCATCGTGCTGGGACAGGTACTCGACCCGCCTTCGAGCCGCGACCTCCTCGGTGATATCACTGGCGGTGCCGCGAAAGCCCCCGGCTGCCATGGCCCGCACCGACAGGCGACAGACTCGCGCCTGCCCCTGGCCATCCCGGTACAGGCACTGCTGGATCGCCTGGGAACGCCGCTCCGGGGCCGCCAGCCACTGGCCCAGCGAACCCTGTTCGCAGCTCAGCAGCTCGGTCATCGGCCGCCCCAGGGTCGACTCCCGGGTCAACCCGGTGACCGCCTCGAAACGTTCGGACAGGTAGGTAAAGCACAGCTGCCCGTCGACTTCCCAGATCCAGTCGGACGCAGCTTCAGCCACATCGCGAAAGCGCTCCTCGCTCGCGGCCAGGGCCCAGCGGTTGGCGCGCAGCGCCTGGACCTGCCGGTCCATGACCTGCGCTGCAGCATCGGCGCGGCGCAACAGGAACGCCGCCATCAGGCCCACCAGCAGGCCGGCCAGCAGCAACAGCGGCATCACCAGCACCAGCAACTGGTGCCCGGGGCGCGCCGGCCGCCATTGCAGGGTTCCGGCGCCGTCGGGCAAGTCCAGGGTCGGCAAGCTCTGGTCCGTGGCGGCACGGGCCACCTGCAGATGCTCGATGTCCAGGCCTTGGCCCAGGGCCAGTAACCGCGGCGGGTCGAAACGGGCGACGAAGACCAGCACCGACTGCGGCCCGGCATCTGGGCGCACTTGCGGGTCGTTGCCCGGGCCTATGACAGCGGCGAGCACCAGCGCCGGGGTGCCGGCAATCGACTGGTAACGGTCCACCACCTTGCCGCCGGCCTCCCGCGCTGCGCTGACCAGGGGCGGCAACGCCTCGCCCAGCCAGTTGCGGGCATCCATCTCGCTGAGGTCGCCGGCCACCAGGGAGTACACGGTGTGGCCGGCCGGGTTGATCACGAACACCCCGTCAAAGCCCAGGTCGCGATACAGCGTGGGGCCGAAATTCTGCCGGTTGAAGGCCCAGTCCAGGTCGACCTTAAGGTGCAGGTGCTGGTAGGCATCGCCCCAGAGGGCATAGTCCTTGAGGGTGGTGCGGGCATTGCCGGCAAAGGATTGCAGGGCCTTGTCGATGTCCAGGCGGTTGTGCTGCTCGGCCTCGAGGTTCTGGTCGAGGGCGATGTATACCAGCAGCACACCGGTGAAGAGAAACAGCGCCAGCAGCAGCCCCGAGCACCCCAGCAAGGTGGCGCGGGTCAGCGCCTGATTGGAGGTGCTGCGCCCTTGAGACGGATCAAGACCGAAGTTTTCCATAGTGCTCCAGGCGCCATAACGACAAACCGACCGGTGCGACCCTGCCTCACGCGGCCTTCGACGAAGCTCCCGCTTGCCTATTGACGATAGACAGTTTTTCCCCGCAAGACCTGAAGAAAAGCCCCTGGCGGGGCCTGTGCGGGTATTCCCCCGGCGCCGATTGCCGGCGCCGGGGCATCCTGGAGCGGCGCGTCAGCCAGTGCCGCCGGGCACCACCGGCAGTTGCTCCACCCGGTGATAGAGGGCCAGGCCCAGGCGCTGGCCGATCTCGACCATGGCATCGCAGCCCGCCGACGGCCCGCCGATGCGCAGCACCGCATCGCAGCGTTCCAGCAGGCGCTCGGCGTAGGCATGAAAGCGCTGGTTGTAGATCTCGTCGCCCACCGCCCGGGAACCCGCCAGCCGGGTCATGGGCAACGCCACCCATTCCCCCAGTACCGGAAAGTGCCCCGCCGCCAGGACCTGCGCCGCGCAGTGCTCCATGGCCTCGACATTGCGCGCCAGCAGCGCCGGGTCATCGTCGGTACCAGAGCGATAAGGGCCGGCCACCAGCACCATCAGGCTGCGGGGCTTGAGCACATGCAGTTGCAGGTATTGCAGGAGCATGATGGTCTTGCCGTCGGCGATCTCCCCGCTCTTGATCATGCCCAGGGCCTGGTCGATATCCAGTTCCAAGACCTCGATGTCCTCGCCCTCGTGCTCCAGCCCGCCGCCTGCGTCGATCCGGTCTTCGGCCTGGTAATGGCCAATGAAGAAATGCACCCGCTCGGTCACCGAACCCGGGCTCATGAAGGCATCGAAGACCTTCTGCACCTCGCCGACCCGGTAGCCGGTTTCCTCCTGGGCTTCCTGGCGGATGCGCACCTCGGGGCTGGCGTTGTCCAGGAGCCCGGCAGCGGTCTCGATCAGGTAGCCGCTGTGGCCGTTGACGAAGGCCGGCATGCGGAACTGCCGGGTCAGCAGCACCGTGCGCCGTTGCAGGTTGTACAGCAGGATGGTTGCGCCATTGCCCCGGTCGTAGACCTCGCGGTCCTGGGCCTGCCAGCTGCCGTCGCGGCGGCGCAGCTCGAAGCTGTACTTCTTCAGCACGTACCAGTTGTCGGAGAGGGTCTGTTCGGCGGTGATGCGGATGGTTTCCTCGCTCATGGCTGCTCCTGGGCGTGAAGGGGTGCGGGGCGAAACCCGGCCAGTTGTTCCAGCAATTGCGCCTGGTAGGCCGGGGCCAGGGCGAACCCGCCCGCCGCCTGCCGCAGCTGGCCGCCTGCCAGGCGGTTACGGAACCAGTCGCGGATGAAGTCCGGGGCGTAGCCGCCGGTGCCGAAGCCCCTGGCGAAGGCGATCATGTCCTGATAGACCTGCAGGTACGCCTCTTTGTCGGGGACCGGGTAGCGATTCTGGTACAGCCAGAACTGCAGGTCATAGAGCAGTTGCGACAGTGGATCGGCATGCAGGGCGAAGTAGCGCTTCTCATGGACGATGCGCAAGGCGATCTGGCGGATCAGCGACCCCAGGTCGGGGACTGCGCTGAAATGGCCGAGCAGTTCCTCCAGCAGGGGCGAGAACGGCGCGTGGGCGACCTTGTCCAGATCATCCAGGTAATCCTGTTCCGAGGTGTCGTAGACCTCGGGCGACACCAGCCCGCGGACAAAGGCCTCGAAATCCGCTGCCAGCACTGTCACCGCGTAGTCGGCCTCCTGGTCCACATGCACCACACGCGGCTCGCCCTCGGGCCCGCACTCGCTGTAGTCCAGGGCAACCATGTCATGGCCGGCGGAGGGGCAATCGCAGATGTACACCCCCAGGTCCGGGTAGCCCCACTCCTCGATCATGAAACGGCTGCCCAGGCCACCGCCCAGGGAATAGTCGCCATCGCAGCCGATGCTCAGAAAGCTGTCGATCGCGCAGTGGTCCTCGGCCCAGGAGGTGCCCTGCTCGGTGGGGAAACAGCTGAGGTGCGGGCGCCCGCCGTTGTAGCGGTTCATGAAGGCCACGTAGGACAGCGGCAGGCGATAGCCCAGTTGCGCCTGCAACTGGGCTATGACGCCAGGGCTGGCGGGGGGCTGGTTGATCTTGCTGCTGGTGGCCCGGTCCCAGAACGCGTCCAGGTCGATATCGTGGGGAAATTCGCTCATCCGATGCATCCGTTGCGGTTGAAGGTCGGCCGGTGCCGAAAGCTGCACAGGCTACCGCAAACGGCCCTCAGAACCACCAGCGCAGGAGGAAAAAGAACCCCATGCTCAACAGCATGCTGAGCAGGGTGTTGCGGGTGTAGATCACCAGCGCAATGGCCACCAGGGAGCTGAGCAGGTAGGGGTTGCTCCAGTGCAGGTTCAGCTCGTGGTCGGGCATGAACACGATGGGGCCGCAGATCGCCGTGAGCATGCCCGGCACCGCAAAGCCGAGGAACTGCCGGGCATTGCTGCTCAAGCGCAACGGCAGGCGCGGTTCGAGAAACACGTAGCGATTGAGAAAGACCAACAGGCCCATGCCGAAGATGACTGCCCAGACCATCATGCTTGCCCCCGATAGAGTTTGTTGCAGACAAAACCTGCGGTCATGCCCGCCAGCCCCGACAGCACCAGCGCCGATCCCCAGTGCCAGTAGCTGAACAGCACCGAGCAGAACAGCGATACGGCAACGCAGACCACGGTGGGCACATTGCGCACCAGTGGCGTGATCAGGGCGATGAAGGTGGCGGCGATGGAGAAGTCCAGGCCCAGGTGCTCAAGGCCAGGAATGCTTTTGCCCAGCACGATGCCCAGCAGGGTGAAGAGGTTCCAGGCCACATAGAAAGTCAGCCCGACGCCCAGGGCGTACCAGCGGTCGAACTGCTGCTTGTCGTGGGCGCTGGTCAAGGCGAACAGCTCGTCGGTGAGCAGAAAGCCCAGGCCCACCCGCCAGCGGCCCGGCAAGGGCGAGATCACCGAGCGCATGCTCATGCCGTAGAGCAAGTGCTGGGACGTGAGCAGCAAGGTGGTGAGCAGGATCGAGAAGATCCCCGCCCCGCCCTTGAGCATGCCGATGGCCACCAATTGCGCGGCCCCGGCGAAAACGATGCTCGACAGGCCCTGGCCCTGCAGCGGCGTGAGATTGGCCTCGATGGCCATGGAACCGGCCAGCAGCCCCCAGGGCGCGGTGGCCAGGGACAGCGGCATGATGGCGATGGCGCCACGGATGAACGCGGCACGGGGTAGGAGAACGCTGGACATAGAACCCTGCACACAAGTAACGGACGCTGACTGTGCCATCTGCCGGCGCCCCTGGCTTGAACGATCTTGCGCAATTGCCCCGCCCCGCCCTCGTAGGAGCTGGCTTGCCAGCGAAGGCGTCTCCAAGACCAGCACAAGACCTGCGGGCCTCTTCGCCAGCAAGCTGGCTCCTACGGGAAATAGGGGGATGCAAACGACAGCGCCCCTCACGAGGGAGGGGCGCTGGCTGATGCTACGAGCGGATTACAGCTGGATCAGGTTGCTGATCTTCACGTCCGGATCGACGTCGGCTTCGTAGTCGACACCTTCGATCTCGAAACCGAACAGGCGCAGGAACTCTTGCTTGTAACCGACGAAATCGGTCATCTCGTAGAGGTTCTCGCTGGTCACCTGGTCCCACAGCTGCTTGACCCGGTCCTGGACCTGCGGTTGCAGTTCCTTGTAGTCGGCACGCAGGCGACCTTCCTGGTCGATCACCGGCTCGCTGTTGTACAGGCTGTCCTTGTACAGGCCGTAGACCTGTTCGATGCAACCTTCGTGGCTGCCCTGCTCCTTCATCACCTTGAACAGCAGCGACAGGTACAGCGGCATGATCGGGATCGCCGAGCTGGCCTGGGTCACCACGGCCTTGAGCACCGACACCCGGGCGTCGCCGCCCAGGCCGGCCAGTTGCTGGCGCATGCCGATGACTTTCTGGTCCAGGTCCTTCTTGGCTTCGCCAATGGAACCGTTCCAGTAGATGTCGTGGGTCAGCTTCTCGCCCAGGTAGGTGAAGGCGGTGGTCTTGGCGCCTTCGGCCAGGACACCGGCTTCGTGCAGCGCGTCGATCCACATCTGCCAGTCTTCGCCGCCCATCACCGCCACGGTGCCGTCGATCTCTTCCTGGGTCGCCGGCTGCAGGGTGGTTTCCTTGACGATTTCCTTGTCGGTGTCGACACCGCGCAGGGTCACGGACTTGCCCAGTGGCTTGAGGGTCGAGCTCAGCACTTCACCGGTCTTGGGGTGGGTGCGGCGCGGTGCGGCCAGGCTGTAGACCACCAGGTCGATCTTGCCCAGGTCGCGCTTGATGGTCTCGATGGTCTCGGCCTTGACCGCATCGGAGAAGGCATCGCCGTTGATGCTCTTGGCGTACAGGCCCTTTTCTTCGGCGAACTTGTGGAACGCCGCGGTGTTGTACCAGCCGGCGGTGCCCAGCTTGCCGTCAACGCTGCCGCGCTCGAAGAACACCCCGAGGGTGTTGGCGCCACAGCCGAACGCTGCGGTGATCCGCGCTGCCAGGCCGTAGCCGGTGGAAGCGCCGAGTACCAGTACGTTCTTCGGCCCTGCGTCGATGGCGCCCTGCTGGGTGACGTAATCGATCTGTTGCTTGACGTTGGCTTCACAGCCGACCGGGTGGGTCGTCACACAGATAAAGCCGCGAACGCGGGGTTTGATGACCATACATACTCTCCCAATTTCAAAGTGCCAGGCGCCGATGACGGCGGCGGCAGTGTCACTTGCACTAGTCGTAGACGCTCATATTCGCTTCGCGTCACCAACCTGAGGAATTTGCCCGTCAGGCCCCGGTTCCAGGGGGCACGGCGGTGGTGTTGCGCGCCCGCCAAGCGCGATTGCGCACAGCCCGGGGCGAGACTCTAGCAGGTGCGCCGACGCTGTTGCCTGTCCGTCCGGCGAAATCTCTTGCGCGCCCTGCCCCTGGCCGCTCGCCGCGCCGGCTCAGGGCATCATGTCCAGCGGCAGCTGCTTGTCCTTGCTGCGCGCTTCATACCAGCTCTGCACCACATCCGGCAGGCTGTGCTTCCACTCAGGCTCGGTGGTGTAGTAACGCACCCGCACTTCATCCTTGGGCCCTGCCACCACCAACAGCGCGACCCACAACTGGCCCTGGGTACCGCGCACGAAAATCGCCGCATTGGTGGTGGCCAGGCCCGGCAGCCACATATCGGTGACCTCGGCGCCCTTGAGTTCGGCCGAGGTATCCGCGGAGAACGACGAGCCACTGTCGAGCAGGGTCTGATAGTCCTTCTTCAGCAGTTTCCGGGCGCGCCGGTCTTCTTCCTCGGTGCGCACCAGCGCCGTGGACAGCAGGTCGTAATGGCTCTCCAGGGCTTGCTTGGAAGCCACATAGAGCCCGTCGTAATACACCCCTGAACCGGCGCCGCAGGCAAAGGAGTCGCCCTCCTGGCTCACCTGCAACAGGCCGTTGCGCTGCGTGAAGCGCAGGTTGCAGCCCTCGACGCTGTAGCTGGCCTCACCGCCCTTGATCTGCGCCTTGCCCGCGAGCGAACCGGAGTTGGCGCCGCCCATGGCCGACAGATCGAAGCTCAGGCGATCCTCGCCAGTGCGCCGGATCACCAGATCACCGGCGTAGAACGGGCTGACCGAGACCCGCTGCCAGGTTCCCTGCCACTCGAACGGCACATTCACATAACGCAACGCGACCAGGCGGTTCAGGTATTTGCTGCGCAGGCAACCCAGGTCGGCTGCGCACTGATCCCGCTCCTTGAGCCATTCACGCTGGTCCAGGCGCAGCGCCTTGGGGTCCTTGGCCTTGGCCAGGGTCGCCTTCCAGGCCTTGCCCAGCTGGCTGTCCAGCGAGGCGGTATAGGGGTCGGCACACAGGGCCTTTTCACTGCTGCTGGCGGCCTTGGCGCAGTCGAAACTGCTGGCCTGCACGCCCTGGGAACAGGCCAGGACCGCGAACAGCAAGCCAGTGGCTCGCAAGGGACGAACAAGGGGAGCGAACATGGGTCGATTCCATTCTGAAAAGGCGGCGCAAGAATAACTGCAGTGGAGTGTTTTCAGCGACATCCCGACGAAAAAAGCCCCCGGGCAACCCCCTCTGAAGCCTGGCACGGAGCCGGCAGCTTTTATCGCGACAGGCGGCAACCAGTCGTACTAAGCTCTGCGTTTTCAAACTCCAAGGGCACTGCATGAAATGGATGCTGCAGGCACTGTTGCCGCTATTGAGCCTTGCGGCCCACGCTGGCGAGTTGCGCATGCTGACCGACAACCACCCGCCGCTGCACTTCCAGCAGGGCGAGCGGATGGTGGGGTTTGGTGTCGATGTGGTGCAGGCCCTGGCGCAGCGCAGCGGCGACACGGTGAACGTGCAGCTGCGGCCGATGCTGCGGGCCCTGCGCGATGCCGGAAGCGATGACGACACGGCGGTGTTCACCATACTGCGCACCGCCGAGCGCGAGTCGCGCTACCAGTGGGTAGGCCCGTTGATGCGCACCGAAACCGCCCTCTATACCCGCAATGGCGACAGCACGCCGGTCACCGACCTGCACCAGACCCGGGGCCAGATTGCCGTGCCGCGCAAATGGCTGGTCTACAGCTACCTCAAACAGCAGGGGCTGGACAACCTGTGGGGCGTCGACAGCCCGGAAATCATGATCCGCCTGCTGCAGGTCGGCCGCGTGCAATACGTGGTGGCCGACACCATGAGCGTAAGCACCTTCGCCGCCGAAGAGGGCTTGGCCCTCGACCAGTTGCGCTACCAGATGCCACTGATGCACCAGGACGCCTACATCGCCTTTTCGCCCAAGGTCGATGCGGCCCAGGTGGCCCGCTGGCAGCAGGCCCTGGACGGCA
The DNA here is from genome assembly GCF_058800645.1 of Pseudomonas sp. GW822-FHT04H02. Classification (NCBI taxonomy): domain Bacteria; kingdom Pseudomonadati; phylum Pseudomonadota; class Gammaproteobacteria; order Pseudomonadales; family Pseudomonadaceae; genus Pseudomonas; species Pseudomonas sp. GW822-FHT04H02. Next base: position 38,864 of record NZ_JBXAMM010000004.1, read on the forward strand.
TGAAGCGCGATGGCAGCCTGCAGCAGCTCAAGCAACGCTGGCATATTGACCAGGCCACGCCACAGGTAGATTGATTCACCCATGACCAGCCTTGCCCCCTGGAGCCCCATGCCCCATCAGTTGGCGCTCAGTTGCCCGCAGTGCGCAGGCCAGGCCTGCTTCGACTTCGTCGTGGCCAGGCCCATCGAACGCAAGGCCGATGTGCCGTTCTTCCAGGCCCACCCGCTGCTGGAGTACTGGAAAGAGCAGGACAACTGCGGCCACTATCACCACTACGCCCTGTACTTTCCCGGCCTGCATGGCGACCCGATGCAGAGCCTGGGTCCGTTGCCCGATGGCTACAGCCCCAGCCACTGGCAGCGTTCAGCCTACTGGTACCGCGATCACGGCCTGGACCTGGGGTCGGTACGCTGCGAGCACTGCCACTACGCGGCGCGCCACCATCTGAACTGGCCAGGCGAAGCCTATTTTTCCGTACTCTACAAAGGCCAGATGCTCTGGGCCTTCAACCGCGAATCGGCCCTGGCCCTGCATGATTACCTGGGTTCCGCGGAGCGCAATCCCGGTGGCTACCCCTGGCGCAGTTTCCTGCGGCACATCCCGGGGCCGTTCAAGAGCCGCAAGGCACGCCAGCCGCTGACCCGCTCGCTCAAGCGCCTGTTGACCCCGGGCTGAGGCCCCTGACCTGGAGTTCCCCTATGCCGACCTTTACCCCTGCCCGCCCTTTGTATCGCCTCAATTGCACCGGCTGCGGCTGGGACCTGGCAATACTCGGCCAGAACGATGCAACCGTGCGCAAATGCCCCTGGTGCGGCTGCAATGAATTCAGCGAGCAACAGCCGAACCGCAGCGGCGCCGGGCAGATCCTGGAATGCAGGCACCATGGCCCGGTGGTGGTGCAGGTGCTGGACACCAACATCGACAGCCAGGACTTTCTCGACAATCTGTATTGCCCCTTCTGCCCCTGACCGATGGCCATGCTTTCCTGACTTGCACACGGCACTAAATCTCGTCCGCGGCGGCTACTTTCGCTACTATGGCGTGCCGATTCCTGCCTTTGCCGACCCGCCAGACCGGAGCTTCAATGCCTACCCCCAAGGACCTTGCCAGTGACAGCGGCGCACCGATGATTCCCGAGCAGCGCCGCGAGCAGATCCTGCGCCAGTTGCGCAAGCACCAGGTGCTCAGCGTGCATCAGTTGATGGAGATGTTCGACTGCTCGCACATGACCGTGCGCCGGGATATCGCCCTGCTGGAGCAGGAAGGCCGCGCCCACTCGGTCACCGGCGGGGTGCGCATCGCCAGCCAGTTGCACAGCGAGCCCAGCCATCAGTCCAAGGCTGTGGTGGAGCTGCCGCAGAAGCAGGCCATGGCCAAGCTGGCGGCGAGCCTGCTGCACGCGGACATGACCGTGTACCTGGACGCCGGCACCAGCACCCTGGAAATCGTGCCCTACATCAAGGCGCTGTCGGGGATGACCGTGGTGACCAACGATTTCGGCGTGGCCCAGGCCCTGATGGACGCGCCCCAGGTGACGGTGATCCATACCGGCGGGCAATTGGACCACTCCAACCACTCCTGTGTCGGCGGGCTGGCGGTGGCCACCCTGCGCCAGGTGGTGACCGACGTGGCCTTTATCTCCACCAGTTCCTGGGACCTGCGCCGGGGCATCACCACGCCATCGGCGCTGAAGGTCGAGGTCAAGCAGGTGGCGATGCAGTCGGCGACCCAGGTGGTGCTGGTGGCCAGCAGCTCCAAGTACGGTACCTTCAGCATGTACAAGATCGCCGGGCTGGAACAGTTCGACATCATCATCAGCGACGCCGCACTGGCCCCTGCGGCGGCGGACGGGATCCGCAAGCACGGTGTAGAACTGCTGCTGCCGGCACAATCCTGAGCCAGCGATAGCCCCGGCCCACAGCAGCCCGTGGCGCAGGACTTGCTCCCGGGCGACGAAGAGACCGCAGTAGCCACTAGCGGTTTTTTTCAGTCTCGGCCATGAACTGCCCCAGCTCGCGGGCGTAGAACCGGGCCATGCCGGTGGTGCCGTGGCCACGGGTTTCGGCGCTGGCGGGAATCAGCAGCAGGCGGGCATTTTTCACCTGTTTGAGCGCCGCTTGCAGGGTGCCGGTTTCCGGCGGGTTGCGCTCGTCGTCCGCGGCGTTGATCACCAGCACCGGCGCCTGGATCCTGCCCAGCCCCGGCATGGCGTTGTAGTCCGCCGAGGACTGCCACTGGTAGATGAAGTCATTGGCATCGGCGCCCTGGCTGGCCTTGAGGCGCTCCTGCACCAGCTGGTCAGCCTGGGCCCGGGTCGGCGCCAGGGCCTGATAGGCCAGGGTGCCGCCGCTGGTGCCGGTGGCGAACAGCGCGTTGGCCAGGCGCAGCGACGGCGGCTGTTGCCGGTAGTTGCCCTGCTCCCAGGCCGGGTCCTGCTTGATCGACTCCACCAGCAGGCGGCGCATCATCCAGTTGCGCGAAGACATTTCCCCCGGCTGGGAGGCCATGGGCACCAGGGCGTCCATCATCTGCGGCCACTTCTGGCCCCAGATCCAGGCCTGCATGCCGCCCATGGAATTGCCGATGATCAGCCGCAGGTGCTTGACCCCCAGCCCTTCGGTCAGCAGCCGGTACTGGGCCTGGACCATGTCCTCGTAGTTGTACTGGGGGAACCGCGCCCGCAGGCCGTCCGAAGGCTTGCTCGACTGGCCGACGCCGATGCCGTCGGTGGCGATGATGTAGTACTTGCTGGCATCCAGGGGTTGCCCGGGGCCGAACAGTTCACCGCCAAAATCCTTGCTCAACAGGTCGCTGGCCGGCCGATAGGTGCCATGCAGATAGAGGATCGCCGGGTGCTTGGGGTCCCCCAGGGTGATGTAGTGCAGCTTCAGGTTGGCCAGCTGCTCACCGTTGTGGAAGGTGAATTGCGGGGCCACCCAATCCCCCTCGGTGGCCGGCGGCAAGCTCGCGGCCGCGGCCAGGGACATACCGCCCAGGGACAAAATCAGGCCGAGCGCGGCCCGGCAGGCAAAACGCTGCATGGGAAAACTCCTGTGTTTATCGCTACGTATCATCGCGAGCCGTTCGCGGCCTTCGCATCATCTGTGGCCGCTGCCGCAGGCTGCGCAAGGCACCGCAGGGGCCTCGACGGCCGGGGAGTCGCTGCGAGCCTGCGGCTCGTTCGCAGCCTGCGGCAGCGGCTACATAAAGCGATGCGCGAAGGCCCCCAGGGCCTTGCGCGACGCTCCCCAGGTACCTTTTGCTTCGCAACCTGCAGTGGCAGCTACACCGCCGAGCCTTAGCGCGCCTGCCAGTCCCGCAGCCACTGCAGGCCGGCGGAGGTGTTGCCGCGCGGGCGGTATTCACAACCGACCCAGCCGTCGTAGCCAAGGTCGTCCATCAGCTGGAACAGGTAGGGATAGTTCAGTTCGCCCAGGTCCGGCTCGTGACGATCCGGCACCCCGGCGATCTGGATGTGGCCGATCCCGGCCAGGTCGCGGCGCAGTTTCACCGCCAGGTCGCCTTCGACGATCTGGCAGTGATAGCAGTCGAACTGCACCTTGAGGTTGGCCGCGCCGACTTCCTTGCAGATGGCCTGGGCCTGGTCCTGGCGGTTGAGGAAGAACCCCGGCATGTCCCGGGTGTTGATCGGCTCCAGCAGCACCGTGACCCCGACCTTGGCCGCCTGGGCCGTGGCGTGGGCCAGGTTCTCCAGGTAGACGCCGTGGTGCCGCGGGCGATCGTTCTCGGACGGCAACAGGCCGGCCATCACGTGGACCCGCGAGTTGCCCAGCACCGCGGCGTATTCCAGGGCCTTGTCGAACCCCTGGCGGAACTCCTGCTCGCGCCCGGGCAGGGAAACGATGCCCCGCTCCCCCGCCGCCCAGTCGCCGGGCGGAGCGTTGAACAAGGCCTGTTGCAGGCCGTGGTCGTCCAGGCGCTGTTTCAGCTCCTGGGGGCTGTAGTCGTAGGGAAACAGATACTCCACGGCCGTGAAGCCGTCGGCCGCCGCGGCAGCGAAACGTTCGAGAAAGTCATGTTCCGGGTAGAGCATGCTGAGGTTGGCAGCAAAACGAGGCATGGGAACTCCTGGGACAAAGGGTCAGACAAATGGCCAGATCAGCAGGGTAATACAGAACCCCAAGGTGCCGAGCAAGGTGGTGATCACGGTCCAGGTACGCAGGCCGTCCGCGACGTTGAGGCCGGCCAGCTTGGTGAAGATCCAGTACCCGGCGTCATTGATATGGGACATGGCCAGCCCGCCACCGCCCATGGCCAGGCACAGCAGGGCCATGTGGTTGGGGCTCAGGTTGAGGGTGGCGATCAGCGGCGCGATGATCCCGGCGGTGGTCACCAGGGCCACGGTGGTGGAGCCCTGCACCGCACGCAGCAGCATGGTCAGCAGAAAACCCAGGGCCAGCACCGGCAGGCCGGTGGTGCGCAGCAGGTCGGAGACCACCGCACCGATCCCGGTATCCACCAGCACCTTGCCGAACACCCCGCCGGCACCGGCGATCAGGATCACCATGGCCACCCCGGGCAGCGCCGAGCCGATCACGTCGGACACCTGGCTGCGGCTCCAGCCGCGGCGCGAGCCCAGCAGCCAGGCACACAGCAAGGTGTCCAGCAGCAGCGCCACCAGCGGCGCGCCAAGTACCGTCAGCACCCCGCGCAGGGTGGATTCCAGGGGCAGCAAGGAAGTAGCCAGGGTGCCCAGCAGGATCAGCACGATGGGCAGCAGGATCAGGCTGACGATCAGGCCGAACCCCGGTGGCGGCGCCGGTGGCAGTTTCGCCGCCAGGCTGCCGGTGGATTCTTCCAGGCCCATGTGCGCCACAGCGGCCACCGCCTGGGGGCTGGCAGGCTGCTCGGAACCGTTGTTCCAGGCGGCGAGGTCTTCATTGGTGACGTGCGGGCCGTAGACTTCGGCGCGGATGTCATCGGTCATCGGGTAGTTGCGCCGGGTCATGCGCCCCGCCACGCGGTAGCCCACGTAGCACAGCAGCGCGGTCAGCGGCAGGCCGAACATCAGCACCCGGCCCAAGTCCGCGCCCAGCTGGCTGGCCGCGGCCACCGCTCCAGGGTGCGGCGGCAGGAAGGCGTGCACGGTGAGGAGCGCGGCGCACATCGGCAAGGCGAACACCAGCAGCGGCTTGCGCGCACTGCGGGCCACGCCATAGGCCAGGGGCATGAGAATGATCACCCCGACCTCGAAGAACACCGGCACGCCGATGATGAATCCGGCCATGGTCAGTGCCAGGGGCGTGCGCCGGTTGCCGAAGCGCTCGATCAGGGTCTTGGCCAGCGCCTCGGCGCCGCCGGAAAGCTCGATGATGCGGCCGATCATCGCGCCCAGGGCGATGATGATGGCGATGTGGCCGAGGGTCTTGCCCATGCCGCCCTCGATGGTGGCCACCAGCTCCGCCGGTTTCACCCCGGCCACCAGCGCCACCAGGATGCTTACCAGCATCAGCGCGACAAAGGGCTGGAACTTGTACTTGAGCACCAGGAACAGCAACAGGGCGATACCGGCCCCGGCGGTGATCATCAGAATCAGCGGGCTCATTGCACAAGCCCTCCACCCAGTGGCTGGCAGGGGGTGCTGGTGGTGCGGGAACCCGTAAAGCAAATGCAGTCATTCATCTCGGGAAATCCTGTTGTTATTGTTTTTCAACGGCAAGCCGCTCCCCGCGAAAGCCTCATGAAGGCTTCCGTGGACTGGCGTGCATGAAACGCTGGCAGTGTCGCGGGCTTACCAGGTGGCGCCGAAAGCGTCCCGCAGCTCATCCAGGGCGGCCTGATCCAGAGGTGCCGGGCGCGGCTGGCTCATCAGCCACAGGCGCGCGGTTTCCTCCAGCTCTTCCAGGGCGTAGCTGGCCTTGGACACACTGCTTTCCCAGACCACCGGGCCCAGGCGTTCGAGCATCACCCCACGCACCTGGTTGGCCAGTTGCGCCACCTGCTCGGCGACCTTGGGCGAACCCGGGCGCTGGTAGCCGATCAGCGGGATATGCCCGACCTTCATCACCTGGTACGGGGTCAGCGGCGGCAGGATGTCGTCCTCGCGCCAGACCCCGGCCAGGGTCAAGGCCACCAGGTGGGTGGAATGGGTATGCACCACGCCGCCCACCCCGGGATTGCGGTCATACACCTGGCGATGCAGGGCCAGGGTCTTGGACGGTTTGTCGCCGCTGACCCACTCCCCCGCCAGGTTGACCTTGGCGATGGCTGCAGGGTCGAGCCGGCCCAGGCAGATGTCGGTGGGGGTGATCAGCCAGCCATCATCGAGCCGCGCACTGATGTTGCCGGCGCTGCCCACGGTGTAGCCGCGCTGATAGAGGCTGCGGCCGACATCACAGATTTCTTCGCGCAGAGCGTTTTCCCGGCTCATGCCTGACCTCCCGCCAGTTGACCCAGGGCCTTGCTGAAAAAGTCGCGACCACCGAAGTTGCCGGACTTCAGCGCCAGGGCCAGGGGCTCGCCGCCACTGCTGACGGTGGCCGGGACCCCGGGATCGATCTGCGCGCCGATCTGCAGCAGGCGCACGTCCAGGGCCTTGACCACGGCGCCGGAGGTTTCCCCGCCAGCCACCACAAAGCGCCGCACGCCGCTGTCGCGCAGGCCCCGGGCGATCTCGCCCAGGGCATCCTCCACCAGCGCTCCGGCACGTTCGGCACCGAGCTGACGCTGCACCGCCTTGACCTCTTCCGGCGTGCTGGTGGCGTAGATCAGCACCGTGCCTTGCTGCTCCCGGGCAAAGGCCAGGGCCTGTTCCACCACCGCCTCGCCGGCCGCCAGGGCCAGCGGGTCGATGCGCCAGGCCGGGCGCTCGGCTTCAAGCCAGGCATCGACCTGGGCATTGGTGGCCAGGGAGGCACTGCCGGCCAGCACCACTTCGCCACCGGCTACCTTGGGCAGGCTTGCAGCATCGAGGTCACGCAGCTTGCCGGCGCGACGGAAGTTTTCCGGCAGGCCCAGGGCCAGCCCGGAACCGCCAGTGAGCAGCGGCAGGTCGGCGCAGGCGGCGCCGAGGGTATAGAGGTCGGCATCGGACAGCGCGTCGGCAATCGCCAGGGCAACACCCTGCCCGCGCAGTTCGGCGATCCTGCTGCGCACCGCCTCCACGCCCTGGGCGATGCTGTCGTAGCGCAGCAGGCCTACCGGCAGCCGGGTCTGGGATTGCAGGACCCGCACCAGGTTGGCATCGGTCATCGGCGTCAGCGGGTGATGCTGCATGCCCGATTCGCTGAGCAACTGGTCCTGGACGAACAGGTGGCCACGGAAAATGGTCCGGCCGTTCTCCGGGAACGCCGGGCAGGCCAGGGTGAAATCGCTGCCCAGGGCCTCGAGCAAGGCCTCGCTGACCTGACCGATGTTGCCCGCCGCGGTGGAATCGAAGGTCGAGCAGTATTTGAAGAAGATCTGCTCGCAGCCCTGGTCCCGCAGCCATTGTAGGGCGGCCAGGGATTCGGCCACCGCTTCGCTGGCCGCAGTGGTACGCGACTTCAGCGCGATCACCACGGCGTCGGCGTCCAGCCCGGCAGCCACTTCAGCGCTGGGAATGCCGATGCTCTGCACAGTGCGCATGCCACCGCGAACCAGCATGTTGGCCAGGTCCGTGGCCCCGGTGAAATCGTCGGCGATGCAGCCCAGCAACGGGCGTGGATTGGAAATCGTCATCACGGGCTCCTCACTCGGCATCGGGCTTGGCCACGGGCAGGTCGATGCCCGGGAAGATCTTGATCACCGCCGAGTCGTCCTCGCGGCCAAAACCGGCGCTGGAGGCCTGCATGAACATCTGGTGCGCGGTGGCCGACAGCGGCAGCGGGAATTTGCTGGCCCGGGCGGTATCCAGCACCAGCCCCAGGTCCTTGACGAAAATGTCCACCGCGGACAGCGGTGTGTAGTCGGCCTTGAGGATATGCGGAACGCGGTTCTCGAACATCCAGGAGTTGCCCGCGCTGTGGGTGATCACCTCGTACAGGGCATCGGCGTCCACCCCTTCGCGCAGCCCCAGGGCCATGGCTTCGGCGGATGCCGCGATATGCACCCCGGCCAGCAACTGGTTGATGATCTTGACCTTGGAGCCCAGGCCATGGGCATCCCCCAGGCGATAGACCTTGCCGGCCATGCCCCCCAGAATCGCCTCGGCCCTGGCGTAAGCGGTGGCCGGGCCGGAGGTCATCATGGTCATCTCGCCGGCGGCAGCCTTGGCCGCGCCACCGGAGATCGGTGCATCCAGATAGAGCAGGCCCAGGGCCTCCAGGCGCTGGCCCAGGTCCACGGCGTAGGTCGGGGCCACGGTGGCACAGCCGATCACCAGGCTGCCGGGACGCAGTGCCGCTGCCGCCCCGCCCTCACCGAACAGCACGCTTTCGGTCTGCTCGGCATTGACCACCACGGTGACAATCACATCGCATTCGCCGGCCAGTTGCGCCGCCGAGGCGCAAGCCACGCCGCCTTCGCTGGCGAACTGCGCGGTGACCTCGCTGCGCACGTCACAGGCATGCACCTTGAAACCGCTGCGCAGCAACGACCGGGCGATGCCCAGGCCCATGGCGCCAAGACCGATGACACCGACATTGTTGTTATTCATGGGGGACTCCAGAAATAGACCAGGACTGTGCCGCGCCAGACAGACGCCGGGCAAGAACCGGGCAGGACAGGGAAATCCGGATTGCAGGTCCGGCAAATGCAACACAGGCAGCAACAGGCGCAGCGCCAGACGGCAAGCCCGGAAGGTGCATGGCACCGTGGGCAGGTGCCGAGAGAGGCAGGAGCGAATCGATCATCATGGCCATCCTGTTGCTGTTGTTATCAGGTTGAGCTTTGGCTGTGAACGATCATCCACCAATGAACGGATTATGTGAAGAAGTTTTTCAATCTAACATTTTTTAACATCACCTTGAGCGCCCGGCCCCGGCCAGCCACTAGTCGGAAGCCGACGGCCGGTGCCCCGTGGGCTGCTACAACCCTTCACAGCCCTGATCTGGATCAGCATGGCCCGGGGTGACCTGGCCGAGGCTGAATGAACGAGGGCTGCTGACTGGCGGTAGCACCCTTCATCGCAACCCCGTTGACGCTCCCCCTGGCGGAGAGCTCAATGGCCTGTCTGGTTATGCTTGGATAAGGATGATTCAACATGGCAAAGATTGAGGTTTTATCAGGTGATTTCCTGCAAGGCGCCGGCGAGTACCGGCACGGCACCTTCAGGCTCAAGACGGTATTCAACAGCAACGGCGTCGAGGTCAAGGCATCGGCCTTCAAGACACTGGAGATCGCCAGCGAAAGCCCCATCACCAACAAGGACGCCCTGGGCTACGGCATTGCCGGCGCCATGCTGTTGGGCCCGGTGGGCGCCCTGGCCGGGTACCTGATGGCGGGTACGGAAAACGAAGTGACCTTCATCGGCACCCTCAAGGATGGCCGGCAGTTGATGGCGGCCACCGATAGCGCGACCTACAAGGATATCTCCCAGCACTTGCTGCACTGATAATCCTCGTCGCTATATTCAGTGCTCATGACATCCCCATCTGTCATGGGCACTTTCTTTATATGAAACTTATATATATCCGCCTCTCGCATCAGCTAATTCCCACCCTTAGCTGAACCTCACCTGAAACTTCGTAACTGATCAATGATTCAGGGCAATTTAACCTTGACTCCAGCACCCCTCCTGAGTAAATTGCGCGGGCCGGTAATTACGGCCCTTTGTTTAACTCACTAAAGAAGCCAATGGACACAGTATCTAGACGCTGTCTGGTCACTGCCGCTGCGCAGAGCCAGGCACTTAACCCTGAAAATGACGGGACTCGACTCCGCGGTCGGGTAAGCTGCGCTAGGGCTTGACGCTCCAACGTAACTTGCCTCCCCCGGAACCAGTCCGGTCGCGAGGCAAATGTTATGCACTTCACTTCCTCTGTAATGCCAGGCGTTCGCGCCTTCGCCGCTACCATGCGGGTCAAGCTGTGCCGTGAGCCCAAGGTTCTGGCGCGCTCGCCGTTTTCTCGTGCCGCCCCCACCCCCTCGACCGCCCTGCGAGCCAATTGGCGCGTCTGCCCGATGACCGGGCAGTTGCAGCAACGCTGGAGCTTCGACGATAGCCAGGACCCGCAGAGTCGGGGCGCTGCCCTGCTCCTGCAGCAGGCCGGACTGATCTTCGGCCTGTACCTCGGGGCACGCAGCTCAGCCTGAACCAGCGGTAACTTTCCGTTGTTTGCAAACGAACTTTAAAAGTTTAAGTTCGGCGGCGTGCTAGTGCCTGTCAGTTAATAAAGTTACTGGAGAAAGTTATGGAAGAGGCCAGTAGTAGGTTCGCTGCCCATACAACTTCATTGTTTGGGCAGCGAACGTTAAAACCTGAAAAACGCCAAGATCAAAATCGATCGCTAACCTGCGGCTCGACATGTTTTCGCTCGCCTTTAATTAGTTGAGTGTTGCTGTGTCGTGCCGCAAGCAGGCGGCAGGAGCACAGACCATGACTGTAAAAACCCCAACTTCCCGCAACACCAGCGCCACCAGTGACAGCAACAAGCTGTCGATGCGTGCCGCCCGCGAAGCCCAGAACGGCCTGGCCGTCACCCTGGCCAACGTCAACTCCACCACCGCCGGCCTCACTGAACTGGATGCCGAGGGCCGCCTGCAACGGGACGGCCACAACGAGGTCGCCCACGACCGTCCGCCACACGCTCTGGTGCAGTTGCTCCAGGCTTTCAACAACCCTTTCATCTATGTGCTGATGACCCTGACCGGTATCAGTTTCTTCACCGACTTCTGGCTGCCGCTGCAGGCCGGCGAAGAAACCGATCTCACCGGGGTCATCATCGTCCTGGTGATGGTGCTGGCCAGCGGCCTGATGCGTTTCTGGCAGGAACACCGCTCGGCCAAGGCCGCCGAAGCGCTCAAGGCCATGGTACGGACCACCGCCGCCGTACTGCGCCGCGAGCAGATGGGCATGCAGGCCCGGGTGCGTGAAGTGCCGATGCGCGATTTGGTGGTGGGCGACATCATCCAGCTGTCCGCCGGTGACATGATCCCTGCCGATATCCGCCTGATCGAATCCCGCGACCTGTTCATCAGCCAGGCGGTGCTCACCGGCGAAGCCTTGCCGGTTGAAAAGTACGACACCCTGGGCGCCGTCCAGGAAAAGTCCGCCACCGCCCAGGCCGCCGATCAGCAAGACCTGCTGGACCTGCCGAACATCTGCTTCATGGGCACCAACGTGGTCAGCGGCACGGCCACCGCCGTGGTCGTGGCCACCGGCTCGCGCACCTACTTCGGTTCCCTGGCCCGCTCCATCGTCGGCTCCCGCACCCAGACCGCCTTCGACCGCGGGGTCAACAGCGTCAGCTGGCTGCTGATCCGCTTCATGCTGGTGATGGTGCCCATCGTTCTGCTGATCAACGGATTCGCCAAGGGCGACTGGGCCGAAGCCTTCATGTTCGCCCTGGCAGTGGCCGTCGGCCTGACCCCGGAAATGCTGCCGATGATCGTCAGCGCCAACCTGGCCAAGGGCGCCTCGGCCATGGCCAAGCGCAAGGTGGTGGTCAAGCGCCTCAACGCGATCCAGAACTTCGGTGCCATGGACGTGCTCTGCACCGACAAGACCGGCACCCTGACCCAGGACCGGATCATCCTCGAACATCACGTCGACATCAGCGGCAGCCGCTGCGATGAAGTGCTGCAACTGGCCTGGCTCAACAGCTACCACCAGAGCGGCATGAAGAACCTGATGGACCGCGCAGTGGTCAGCTTCGCCGAGGAGAACCCGCACTTCACCCCTCCTGCCGCCTGGCGCAAGGTGGATGAGCTGCCGTTCGACTTCGTCCGGCGCCGCCTGTCGGTCATCCTCGCCGATGCCCGCGGCCACCACCTGCTGGTGTGCAAGGGCGCAGTGGAGGAAATGCTGGAAACCGCCACTCGGGTCCGCAAGAACGGTGTCACCCAGACCATCGACGCTGCCCTGCGTGCCGAGTTGCTGCAACTGGCCGAAGACTACAACCGCGACGGTTTCCGCGTGCTGCTGGTGGGCACCCGTGACATCGCCCGGGACCAGATCAAGAACCAGTACAGCGCCAGCGACGAACGCGAGCTGGTGATCGAAGGCTTCCTGACCTTCCTCGATCCGCCGAAGGAAACCGCCGGCCCGGCGATTGCCGCCCTGCGCGACAACGGCGTCACCGTGAAGGTACTGACCGGTGACAACGCCATCGTCACCGCGAAGATCTGCCGCGAGGTCGGCCTGGAAGTCGGCGAGCCGCTGCTGGGTCGTGACATCGAGCGCATGGACGACGAAGTGCTGGGGCGCCTGGTGGAAGAGCGCACGGTATTTGCCAAGCTCACCCCACTGCAGAAGTCCCGGGTGCTCAAGGCATTGCAGGCCAACGGCCACACCGTGGGCTTTCTCGGCGACGGCATCAACGACGCTCCGGCGCTGCGCGATGCCGACGTCGGCATCTCGGTGGACAGCGGCACCGACATCGCCAAGGAATCGGCGGACATCATCCTCCTGGAAAAGAGCCTGATGGTGCTGGAGGAAGGGGTGATCAAGGGTCGCGAGACCTTCGGCAACATCATGAAGTACCTGAACATGACCGCCAGCTCCAACTTCGGCAACGTGTTCTCGGTGCTGGTGGCCAGTGCCTTCATTCCGTTCCTGCCGATGCTGGCGATCCACCTGCTGCTGCAGAACCTGATGTACGACTTCTCCCAGCTGGCCCTGCCGTGGGACAAGATGGACAAGGAATACCTGAGCAAGCCACGCAAGTGGGACGCCAAGAACATCGGGCGCTTCATGCTGTGGATCGGGCCGACCTCGTCGATCTTCGACATCACCACCTTTGCCCTGATGTGGTACGTGTTCGCCGCCAACAGCGTGGAAATGGCCGCCCTGTTCCAGTCCGGCTGGTTCATCGAAGGCCTGCTCTCCCAGACCCTGGTGGTGCACATGCTGCGCACCCGCAAGATCCCGTTCATCCAGAGCACCGCGGCACTGCCGGTCATGCTCGCCACGGGCCTGGTGATGGCACTGGGTATCTATGTGCCCTTCTCGCCTCTGGGCAGCATGGTCGGCCTGGTGCCGCTGCCATGGGAATACTTCCCTTGGCTGGTGGGTACCCTGCTCAGCTACTGCGTGGTCGCCCAGACCATGAAGACCCTGTACATCCGCCGCTTCAAGCAGTGGTTCTAAGGGCCTGAGCCCGGTGCGACCGCCCCACGGCGGTCGCACCAGATACAGCAAACCAACGATGCCACCGTCGGCGCGGCCAGCGCCCTGTCGACGGCGACGCTGTTCGCCCGAAAGGAGCATCGCCATGTTTTTCAAACCTTTTTCGCTGTTGCAACGCGGCCTGAAGGCCTTGCTGGTCTGCGGCCTGTGCGCCTGCGCCAGGCTGCTCGCCCGCCTGAGCATCCGCCTCTATGTGCGGGGCCTGCTGAGCGCCGTTGAAATGCGTTTCCTGCTGGGGTTCAGCGCCGCCATCACCCGCGCCTCGCTGCGCCTGGCGATTGCCTGAAACCTGTCACAGTCCCGGGAGAATACTCATGTCGGGCACTACTCTTCTGATCAACCTGGCCGGCGCCATCGCGCTGTTGCTGTGGGGCTCGCAGATGATCTGCGGCTCACTCCTGCGGGGCTTCGGCAGCCCGCTGCGGCACTGGCTCGGGCAACACCTGAACAACCGCTGGCTGGCGCTGCTGTGCGGCGTCGGCATCACCGGCGTGGTGCAAAGCAGCACTGCGGTGAGCCTGATGGCCAGCTCCTTCACCGCCGCCGGCACCCTGGGCCTGGCCCCGGCGCTGGCGGTGATGCTGGGGGCCAATATCGGCTCGACCCTGGTGGTCCAGCTGCTCAGCCTCGACCTCTCGCTGGCGGCACCTGTGGCATTGCTGGCGGGCTTCCTGTGCTTTCGCCTGCGGGACGATTCGCGCTTTGAAAGCATCGGCTGCGCACTGATCGGCCTGGGCCTGATGCTGCTGGCCCTGGGCATGCTCGGCGCGACCCTGGGGGCGGTGGAAGGTACCCCAGTGTTCCAGCTGGTGATGACCAGCCTCGACGGCGACCTGCTGCTGGCCCTGCTGGTGGCGCTGCTGCTGACCTGGATGTGCCACTCCAGCGTTGCCGTGGTGCTGCTGATTGCCTCGCTGGCCGGCACTGGGCTGCTGTCGCCGGCCACCAGCATGGCCCTGGTGCTGGGGGTCAACCTCGGCAGCACCCTGCCCTCGCTGCTCAGCGCCAGCGGCAACGTGGCCCGGCGCCTGCCCCTGGGCAACCTGCTGGTGCGCCTGTCGGGAGCGGCGCTGCTGATGCCCTGGATCGCCACCCTGGGCCAGTGGCACGTCATCGAGCAACTGCCTCCGGCACTGCTGGTGGTGGCCCTGCACACCGCCTTCAGCCTGGTGCTGGCGCTGCTGTTCATCGGTTTCACCGGGCCAATGGCCAAGCTGCTGACCCGGCTGCTGCCGGCCCCGGCCGCGGTGACCGACCCGGGCATGCCGCTGTACCTGGACGAAGCCGGCCTGGAAGTGGCCAATATCGGCCTGTCCAACGCCGCCCGCGAAGCCTTGCGCATGGCCGACATGCTCTCGGGCATGCTCGACCGGGTGCTGCAGCTGTTTCGCACCGCCAACCAGGCCAATGCCGATCAGGTGCGCCATATCGATCAGTCCCTGGACCTGCTCAGCGCGGCGATCCGCGCCTACCTGGCGGATATCGGCAAGGAAGGCATCAGCGACCAGGATGCCGACCGCTCCCAGGAAATCCTGCTGCTGGTGATCAACCTGGAACATGCCGGGGACATTCTCGCCACCAGCCTGGCGCACCTGGCCGCGCGGCGCTTGCGCCGTGGCGAGCCGTTTTCCGAGTTCGAGCTGAGCACCCTGTACCCGCTGCACCAGGAACTGCTGGACAGCCTGAGCCTGGCCATCACCGTGTTCCTGCGCGAAGACCTGCCCACCGCCCACCAACTGGTGGCGCGCAAGGAAAACGTGCGGCGCCTGGAAGCCGCCGCCAGCCGCGAGCACTTTCGCAAGTTGCGCGAAGACCGTGGCGCCTGGGCCGAATCCGGGGACATTTTCCAGCGCTTGCTGCGCGACTACCGGCGGGTTCACCACCACATCGCCGCCCTGGCCTACCCGGCCCTGGAGCGCGCCGGTGAACGGGACATCGAGCACGCTTACCTCAACGAACCGCTGCCCGGCGAGACCAGCATCAGCCCGGTAAAGGAGAACAGCCCATGCGCGTCCTGATCTGCGCCGGCCGCTACTACGCCGACGACCGCCGGTGCCGCCAGGTCCTCGACGCCTTTCAGCGCCTGCATGAAACCCGCGTGGTGATTCATGGCGGCAGCCAGTTCCTCGGCGCCCATATCGAGGACTGGGCCCGGGACATCGGCGCCGACATCGTCCGCTACCCGCCCAACTGGCAACGCCATGGCAAGCACGCCGAACGCCTGCGCAACGCCTTCATGCTGGCCGACAGCCGCCCCGACATCGTCCTCGCCCTGCCCGGTGGGGAAGACACCGAAGAACTGCTGGCCCAGGCCCGGGCCCGGCAGATCCAGGTTCTGTCGATGGCCGACCAGTAAGCCTCCCTAGCCGCCACCCTCTGCACCGGCCCGCACGCCAGATGCACCGGTGCCCCAACCCAGAACGAGATCCGCCATGTCCAAGCACACCCCACATCGCCCCTCGCGTTCCAGCGCCTTTGGCCACCCTCTGCCTGCCGCGAAAAGCCGCATGCTCAAGCGCAATCTGCTGTTCCTCGCCCTCACCGCCAGCGCGACCGCCACCCTGGCCCTGTGCTCCAAGGCCCAGGCCGCCGGCGGCGCCTACGTGGTGGACGACGGCGCCATCAACGCTCCCGGGGAATGCAATGTCGATGTCTGGTACCAGAGCACCCGCCACCAGGGCTCCAGCCACACCAGCGTGGTGGCCCCGGCCTGCACCTTCAGCCAACTGCCCTGGGTGCAACTGGGGGCCGCGATGCAGCGCCAGCAGGCCGACGGCCAGGGCGAGACCCAGCTCAGCCCCCAGGTCAAGCTGGCCCTGCTGGACCGTGAAGACCTGGGCCTGCAACTGGCCCTGGCCGGCTCCGCCCACTGGGCCCTGAACCGCAGCCACAGCTTCGATGGTGGCGACCTCGCCCTGCCACTGACCTTCAGCCCTGTTGCCAGCCTGCGCCTGAACCTGAATGCCGGCTGGGCCCACGCCTATGACGACGGCGACCAGAGCCACCGCTGGGCCTGGGGCAGCGGGCTGGAGTACGACCTGGCCCAGAGCCTGACCCTGATTGCCGAGCGCTACGGCCAACGCGGCGGCGAACAGGGCTGGCAGGCCGGCCCGCGCCTGCATCTGGGCCAGCACCTGGACCTGGACCTGATCGTTGGCCAGCACCTGACCGAAGACCGCGATCGCTGGCTGACCACCGGCGCGACCCTGCGCTTCTAACCCCCGAAAGCGCCCCACCTCTGTAGGAGCTGGCTTGCCAGCGAAGGCGTTGGCAAGGGCGATGGAAGACTCAAGGGCCTCTTC
>NZ_JBXAMM010000004.1:55492-310151 GCF_058800645.1 Pseudomonas sp. GW822-FHT04H02
CGCCGGCAAGCCGGCTCCTACGCAAGGTACGCTCGGTGTTGCGTTGCACCGTAGGAGCTGACTTGCCAGCGAAGGCGTTGGCAAGGGCGATGGAAGACTCAAGGGCCTCTTCGCCGGCAAGCCGGCTCCTACGCAAGGTACGCTCGGTGTTGCGTTGCACCGTAGGAGCTGACTTGCCAGCGAAGGCGTCGGCAAGGGCTATGCAAGGCTCTGGGACCTCTTCGCCGGCAAGCCGGCTCCTACAGGGCCAGGAGTTGCGCGGTGCACTGGGCGATGCGGCGGCAGGCTTCGGCCAGCCGTTCGCGGTCCAGCACCAGGGCAATGCGAATGTGCCCGACCACGCTGGGGCCGAAGGCTTCGCCCGCCAGCACCGAAACCCCATAACCCTCCAGCAGTCGCTCGGCGAACGCCTGGGCGCCCAGCCCGGTGCGGCGTACGTCGACCATGACGAACATGCCGCCATCGGGCAGCACTGGCCGCAAGCCCGGGCACTGCCCGAGCAGCGTGCACACCAGGTCGCGGCGCTGGCGGTACTCCTCGCGCATCCGTGGCAGTTCCGGCAGTTCGCGGGTCAGCGCCACCACTGCCGCATTCTGGATGAAGTCCGGCAGGCCGTAGAGCATGCACAGGGCCAGATTGCTCAGGTGCCCGGCCAGCACCGGCGGAGCGATCACCCAGCCCACCCGCCAGCCGCTCATGGCATGGGACTTGGACAGGCTGTTGATGGTGGCGGTGCGCCCGCCCATTCGCGGCAGACCGCCCGGGCTCAGGTGCTGGCCTTCGTACAGCAGGTCGCCGTAGACCTCGTCGGAAACCAGCCACAGGTCATGCTCCATGCACAACCGCGCCAGGACCTGCCAGTCATCAAGGGACAGGCTGGCCCCGGAGGGGTTGTTGGGGCTGTTGATGAGCATGGCCCGGGTCCGCGGGCTGATGCGCGCCGCCACTTCCTGCGGGTCCAGGCGAAAGCCCTGTTCGGCCCGTACCGGCACCGGCACCACGGTGGCGCCACAGGCACCGAACACCCCTTCGTAGGTGACGTACATGGGCTCGGCCACCAGCACCTCGTCCCCAGGGCCCAGCAGGCACTGGGCCACGGAGAACACCGCACACTGCGCCCCCGGCAGCACCACCACGTGCTCGGCATCGACGATCTGCCCGGTGCGCTGGTGGTGGCAACGGGCGATGCAACTGCGCAACGCCAGGTTGCCGCGCACATCCGAATAGTGGGTGTCACCGGCCAGCAGGCTGTCGATGGCCGCCTGGACCACCGGCCGGGGGGTGTCGAAATCCGGATCGCCGATGGTCAGCAACAGCACATCGCGCCCCTGCTCGCGCAAGGCCAAAGCTCGGTAATGGATATCCCAGGCGGCGGAACCTTCTCCGGCAATCCGTTGGGTCAGGGCTGAATAGCGCATCGCTTTCTCCATGAAAGATGCTTCAGCCAGAACCCTAGGTGCTGGCGCGGCACTCGTCGAGCGAGCGCCAGCGCCGTTGGACGCTTAGATCACAAAACGCGCCACCAGAGCGTTCAGGTCCACCGCCAGGCGCGACAGCTCATGACTGGCGGCGCTGGTCTGGTTGGCCCCGGCCGCCGACTGGGTGGCCAGGTCGCGGATGTTCACCAGGTTGCGGTCCACCTCGCGGGACACCTGCGCCTGCTCTTCCGAGGCGCTGGCGATCACCAGGTTGCGCTCGTTGATCTGGTTGATGGATTCGGCAATCTGCTCCAGGGCCACACCCGCGGCGCGGGCCAGTTCCAGGGTGCTCTGGGTACGCTGGTTGCTCTGCTGCATCGACTCCACCGCGTCGCCCGTGCCGTTCTGGATGCCGGCCACCATCTTCTCGATTTCCTGGGTCGACTGGGCGGTGCGATGGGCCAGGGCCCGCACCTCGTCGGCCACCACCGCAAAGCCGCGCCCGGCCTCGCCGGCACGGGCCGCCTCGATGGCCGCGTTGAGGGCCAGCAGGTTGGTCTGCTCAGCGATGGCCCGGATCACGTCCAGCACCTTGCCGATATCCCGGCCCTGGGTCGCCAGGCCTTCGATCATCACCGAGGTGCTCTGCACGTCGTGGGTCATGGTCTGGATCGCGTCCACGGTTTCCACCACCCGGTCGCGACCTTCGCGAGCGGCCTGGGTCGACTGCCGGGAAGCCTCGGAAGTGGACACCGCGTTGCGCGCCACCTCCTCCACCGCGGCGGTCATTTCGTTGACCGCGGTGGCCGCCTGTTCGATCTCGTTGTTCTGCTGCTGCAAGCCGCGGGAAGCCTCTTCAGTGACCGCGCTGAGTTCTTCCGAGGCCGAGGCCAGCTGGGTCGCCGAGCCGGCGATCTGCTCGATGGTGCGGCGCAGGCTGGCCTGCATCTCGGCCAGGGCCTGCAACAGCCGCGCCGGCTCGTCCTTGCCATCGACCTCGATGGCCTGGCGCAGGTTGCCGCCGGCGATCACCTGCGCGGCATTCAGGGCCCTGTTCAGGGGGGTAACGATGCTGCGGGTGAGCAACAACGCCAAAACAATGGTCAGCAGCGCGGCAAGCACAGCCACCGCCACAATCCCGGCGATGGCGCTGCTGTAGTGCTCGCCGGCAGCCTTGGAAGCGCTCCTGGCATCGGCGGCATTGATCGCGATCAGTTGGTTCAACTGCTCGCCCATCTGGTCTGTGCCTTCCTTGATCCGCGAATTGATCAGGCTGCGCATTTCATCCAGCTTGTTCTGGCGCGACAGTTCGAGCATCTCGTTCTGCGCCTGCAGGTAGTTGTCCAGGGTCGTAGCGAAGGTCTTGTACAGCGCCGCCTCCTGCGGCCCCGCCGGCAAGGCCGCATAGCTGGCCTGGGCCTTCCTGGCGTTGTCCACCAGCACGCCGATGCGCGTCTGGGCTTCTGCCAGGCCTGCCGGCTCGCGGTTCACCAGCACACGGAAGGAAAGAATCCGCAGGCGCAGCACGTTCTCGGTGAGGTTGCCGAGAAAGCCGACACTGGGCAGCTGGTTGCTTTCCATGTCCACCGAGGCTTCGCGGATCACCGCCATGCGATTGACCGCAAACACCCCCAGCACCACGACCAGCAAGGCAATGAAGGCAAAACCGAGGAAAGCACGAGGGGCGATATTCAGGTTACGCAAGGACATAGGACGACTCTCGAGGGAGAACGGGCGACGGGCATCCATGCCGTTGAGCCGTCGGCGCATCAGGGGCTGTGCCGACGTGGGGCGCCGCGCTGTTGGAAGTCCGCGGGCCTGTCAGAGATATCGGCCGAACTTGAGCTTTCATATGGCTGATTGTTAAAAATATTTCTGAATGTGACCGGTGTATCACTGCTGATACAACACAACGCGAAGTGAATCGATAAAGCGCTACAGCATCGCCCCTCAGCCACCGTTTTCGACCCTGGCTCCGGCCACCCGCCTCCCTATGAAAAGTGCAATTCATTCGCCGGAAAAGCCATTTAGTCCATTCCCGCGGCTGCCCATCATGGCCCCAGTCAATAAAAACAACGCTGAGACTGGATATGAAACCTGAAGACTTTCGTGCCGCAACCGACCGCCCGCTGACCGGTGCCGAATACCTGGCCAGCCTGCGCGACGACCGTGAAATCTACATCTATGGCGACCGGGTCAAGGACGTCACCACCCACCCGGCCTTCCGCAACTCCGCGGCCTCCATGGCCCGCCTGTACGACGCCCTGCACGACCCGGCCACCAAGGAGCAACTGTGCTGGGACACCGACACCGGCAACGGCGGCTACACCCACAAGTTCTTCCGTTCGGCGAAAAGCCCCGATGAACTGCGCCAGCAGCGCGACGCCATCGCCGACTGGTCGCGCCTGACCTATGGCTGGATGGGCCGCAGCCCCGACTACAAGGCCGCCTTCGGCAGCGCCCTGGGGGCCAACCCGGAGTTCTACGGGCGCTTCGCAGACAACGCCCGCACCTGGTACAAGCGCATCCAGGAAGCCTGCCTCTACCTCAACCACGCCATCGTCAACCCACCCATCGACCGCGACAAACCGGTGGATCAGGTCAAGGACGTGTTCATCTCGGTGGACGAGGAAGTCGAGGGCGGGATCATCGTCAGCGGCGCCAAGGTGGTGGCCACCAACTCGGCCCTGACCCACTACAACTTCGTCGGCCAGGGATCGGCCCAGTTGCTGGGGGACAACACCGATTTCGCCCTGATGTTCATCGCGCCGATGAACACACGGGGCATGAAGCTGATCTGCCGCCCTTCCTATGAACTGCAGGCCGGCATGACCGGCTCGCCCTTCGACTACCCGCTGTCCAGCCGCTTCGACGAGAACGACGCGATCCTGATCATGGACAAGGTGTTCATCCCCTGGGAAAACGTGCTGATCTACCGCGATTTCGAGCGCTGCCGCCAATGGTTCCCCCAGGGCGGGTTCGGCCGCCTGTTCCCGATGCAGGGCTGCACCCGGCTGGCGGTCAAGCTGGATTTCATCACTGGCCTGCTGGTCAAGGCCCTGCAATGCACCGGTTCCCTGGAGTTTCGCGGGGTCCAGGCGCAGGTTGGCGAAGTGGTGGCCTGGCGCAACCTGTTCTGGTCCCTGACCGACGCCATGCATGGCAACGCCAGTGAATGGATGAACGGTGTCTACCTGCCCAGCACCCAGGCGCTGCAGGCTTACCGGGTGCTGGCGCCCCAGGCCTACACCGACATCAAGAAGATCATCGAGCAGGTGGTGGCCAGCGGCCTGATCTACCTGCCCTCCGGCTCCCGCGACCTCAAGGACCCGGTCCTCAACCAGTACCTCGGCACCTACTGCCGGGGCTCCGGGGGCATGGGCCACGAGGAGCGGATCAAGATCCTCAAGCTGCTGTGGGACGCCATCGGCACCGAATTCGGCGGCCGCCACGAGTTGTACGAGATCAACTACGCCGGCAGCCAGGACGAGATCCGCATGCAGTGCCTGCGCCACGCCCAGGCCAGCGGCTCGATGAAAGCCATGACCGACCTGGTGGACAAGTGCCTGGGGGACTACGACCTCGACGGCTGGACCGTGCCGCACCTGAGCAACCCGGATGACATCAACATGCTGGACCGCATCCGCCAATAGCCACGAAGCCAGCGTGTGTAGGAGCTGGCTTGTGTAGGAGCTGGCTTGCCAGCGAAGACGCCCGCCAGAGCACCACAAGCCTCCAGGCCCGCTTCGCCGGCAAGCCGGCTCCTACAGGCCAAGTCCGCCGTCAGCCCCGCGTTGGCAGCCAGACACCCGGCTGCCCTGCGTCCACGAGGAATTCGTCATGTCTGTACTCGATCCCAAGCAACTCGCCTTTCGCAACGCCATGGCGCACATGACCGCAGCGGTCAACGTCATCACCAGCAACGGCCCCGCCGGCCGCTGCGGCATCACCGCCACGGCGGTCTGCTCGGTCACCGACAGCCCGCCGACCCTGATGGTCTGCGTCAACCGCAACAGCGCCCTGAACCCGGTGTTCAAGGGCAACGGGCGGTTGTGCGTCAACGTCCTCAGCGGCGAACACGAAGAAGTGGCCCGGCACTTTGCCGGCATGACCGGCGTGGCCATGGACCAGCGCTTCGGCCTGCACCCCTGGCGCGATGGCCTGCAGGCCCTGCCGGTGCTGGAGGGCGCCCTGGCCAGCCTGCAGGGGCGCATCACCGAGGTCCAGGAAATCGGCACGCACTCGGTAATGCTGGTGGAACTGGATGAAATCGGCGTGCTGGAGCACGGCGACTCACTGGTGTACTTCAGCCGTTGCTTCCATCGCCTGGCCCACCCTTGCCGGGCGGCCTGAACCCTTCCCTCCTGGCCGTCATTTCCCGCGCCTGGATGCCCGCCGGCATCCGGGCCAAGGGCCACCTCCTGCATCTGTAGGATGGCGCGGCTCTTCCAAGCCATCGATACTCGAACCAGGCCCTGCCCACGTCCCCTGACGTACCGGTCCCAAACCCCTTCCGTGACGAAAACAATAACAACGTCGCACAGAGGTACAGACCCATGAACCACCCCGAGCGTGCCCCGGCCAGCCTGTTGCAGGCCTTCAGCGAACTGACCCTTGAACTGCAGCAACTGGCGCAGAACAGGGACATCGAAAACCTGCACCAGCATGCACTGGCGCGCATCAGCAGGCTCCTGCCCTTCGACAGCGCCTGGTGGGGCCGTGCCGCACTGGTGGATGGCCTGCCGGATGAACACAGCTGCTACCTGTACCGCCTGCCACCGAGCTACCTGCCGGACTGGCAATCGATCCGCCACATCGATGTCACGGTGAGCCGGGTCCACGAGGTGCCGGGCCGGGCGGTGATCGTCGACATGGCCGATCCGGACAACGGCCCCGGCCTCAACTGGCTGGGCCGCCAGTACAACATCGGCGAACTGCTGTGCGTGGTGCACATCGACCCCCACACCCACCTGAACAATCACCTGGCGCTGTACCGCGCCCCGGGAGCGCCGCGCTTCAACCAGGGCGACTGCCACCTGCTGAACAACCTGATGCTGCACCTGGTGGCCGCAGTGTCGGCCAACCAGATCCGCACCCTGGTGGCCATGCGCGAGAAGCTCACCGGCCCGCGCAACCTGGCCCTGGCCGTGTGCGACCAGCGCGGCGTGCTGCAATGCGCCGAACGCGGCTTCGTCGACCTGCTGCTGCATGAATGGCCGCAGTGGAGCGGCCCGCAACTGCCCATGGCGCTAGACCCCGGCGGCTTCGAAGGCAAGTCCCTGCAGGTGGAATCCTCGGCGGTAGGCGACCTCTGCCTCCTGGCGGCCCGCAGCCGCAACCTGCTGCCCCGGCTCAGCCCACGGGAAAATGCCGTCGCCCAGTGCTTCGGCGAAGGCAAGACCTACAAGGAAGTGGCCCGGGACCTGGGCATGTCGCCCAACACCGTGCGCCATCACATTCGGGCCATCTACAGCAAGCTCGGGGTCAAGGACAAGGCCCGCATCGCCCAGTTGCTGCATGCCCCTCCCGGCTGATTCCGCCCCCTGACCACCCTTGACCAGTGCCGTCGAATGTGACGGCCACGGGCAGCCTTTGCCCTTTTTCCAGCCCCTGCCGTGTGCCGGCGAGCCGTTCGCCGAACAACAACTCCAACAAGAGACGCACCGCCCATGACCACGCCCGTGCCCCGCATCACCCTGGCCCTGACAGCTACCCTGGCCAGCCTTTCACTGAACGCCGCCGACCTCAATGCCCGGGACTTCTTCGCCGCCCCAGCGGGCACCAGCCTGGGCGTGCTGTACCTGCCCGCCACCCGCGCCGGTGATTTCCACGGCCCGGCCGACAGCACGGGCAAGGCCGAGCTGCGAGTCAATGCCATGGCCTACCGCCAAGTGTTCTTCAGCGACCTGTGCGGCACCCTCTGTACCCCGCAGTTCATCGTGCCCTTCGCCGATATCGACGCGCGCCTGCCCGGCGCCGAACGCCACACCGGCGAAAGCGGCTTTGGCGACCCCCAGGTGGGCGGCACGCTGTTCTTCATCAACCAGCCGCAAACCCGCACCTACAGCGGCCTGCTGACCCTGATCACGCTGCCCGTGGGCGAGTACCACGGGCGCAACCCCGACGTCTCCCCCGGGGCCAACCGCTGGGGCGCGACCTTTGTCTACAACTACACCCAGGGCCTGGGGGAAAAGTGGGTGCTGGAGGCCAACCTGGAAGCCCAGCTCTATGGCACCAACGACGACTACTTCGGCAGCGACCTCAAGCAGGACCCGCTCTACCGCCTGCAGGCCTTCGCCTCTTACGACTTCACCCCCGCCACCTATGGTGCCCTGCGCCTGATCCACGCCGATGGCGGCGAACTGCGGATCAACGACCGGCGCATCGACGACACCCACAAGCGCTACACCCAGGTCGGGTTCGAGCTCGGCCACTGGCTGGACAAGCAGAACCAGCTGATGTTCGGCCTGTCGCAGAACGTCGCCACCCAGAACGGCTTTGCCGGCACCGACGCCCTGCTGCGCCTGGTCCATGTGTTCTGACCCCCTTGCCTTAGGAGCCTGTCCATGAACACCCAGAACCCCGCCTTGAGCCAGAACCCGCCGATCACCCACCAACCCCTCGGGCTCCAGGCGGCCATCGTGCTGTTCGCCGCCATCACCCCCGCGGTGCTGCTGACGGCCCCGGCCATTGCCGCGCAACTGGCCAGCCAGTGGCAACTGAGCCCCTCCCAGATCGGCGACCTGTTTTCCGCCGAGCTGGGGGCCATGAGCCTGGCCACCCTGCCCGCCATCTGGTGGCTGAAACACATCGACTGGCGCCGCGCGGCGCTGTGCAGCGCCCTGCTGTTCATTCTCGCCAACCTGCTGTCGATGCTCGCCAACGACTATTCGCTGCTGCTGATCGCACGCTCGTGCAGTGCCCTGGCCGGCGGCTCGCTGATGATCATCTGCCTGGCCAGCGCCGCCGCCAGCCCCAACCCCAGTCGCGCCTACGGCTTCTGGGTGATGGGCCAGCTGGTGCTGGGGGCCATCGGCCTGAGCCTGCTGCCCATGCTCTTCGAACGCTTCGGCCTGGGTGCCTGCTACCTGATCATGGCGCTGCTGATGCTGCTGTGCCTGCCCCTGGCTCGCAGCTTTCCAGCGGGCGCGGCGAAGTCCGCCAGCCATGAAGCCAAGGCCCCGCCGGTTTCCAGGGCCAAGGCCACCCTGGGGATTCTCGGCATCCTGACCTTCTACATCAGCCTCAGCGGGGTCTGGACCTTCATCGGCGCCATCGGTGGCCAGTCCGGCCTTTCGGCACAGACCAGCGGCGACGTGCTGGCCATCGCCACCCTGATGGGCATTGCTGGCGCCCTGTGCGCCACCCTATTCGGCGATCGCCTGCCCCGTAGCGCCCTGCTCCTGCTGGGCTACGGCCTGATGGCCGGCTCGGTGCTGCTGCTTCTGGGCCAGCCGCAACTGGCGCGCTTTGCCCTGGCGGCGCTGGTGTTCAAGTTCACCTGGACCTTCATCCTGCCGCTGATCCTCGCGCGCATGGCCGAAATGGACCGCAGCGGCCGCCTGATGAACGCCTCCAACCTGGTGATCAGCGCCGGCCTGGCCATAGGCCCGACCATCGCCGGGCGGCTGATCGAAGGCAGCGGCGGCTTCCGCGGGCTGCTGCTGGCGGGCGCCGCAATCACCCTGCTGTCCATGGCCCTGGTACTCAGTTGCCGGCCTGCACGCTAACGCTCTCGGTGCCCTGGTGCCCCTGGCACCGAGGGCCTGGGCCAGCCGCTGTCGCGTTGTAAATTCCACCCTGAAAAATGGATATCACCATGACCTGTAAAAGCGCGTTTTTCTTCGACGAACTCAGCCTGTGGCACAGCGGCGGCCCCCACGTCCTGACCCTGCCGGTGGGTGGCTGGGTACAGCCGCCAGCCGCCGCCGGGCACGCCGAATCACCGGAAACCAAACGCCGTTTGAAAAGCCTGATGGATGTCTCCGGCCTGACCCGACAGTTGCACCTGCGCAGCGCCGCAGCGGCCACCGAAGACGACCTGCTGCGGGTCCACAGTGCTGCCTACCTGCAGCGTTTCAAGGCCTTGAGCGACGCCGGTGGCGGTCACCTCGGCGACGAGGCGCCGGTGGGCCCGGGCAGCTATGAAATCGCCCAGCTGTCCGCCGGGCTGGCCATGGCCGCCGTAGACGCTGTGCTCAGCGGCGAAGCCGATAACGCCTATTCCCTGTCCCGTCCACCGGGACACCACTGCACCCGCGACCAGGCCATGGGCTTCTGTTTCCTGGCCAACATCGCCATCGCCATCGAGGCCGCCAAGGCCCGTCATGGACTGGGCAAGGTAGCGGTCATCGACTGGGACGTGCACCACGGCAACGGCACCCAGTCGATCTTCGAGGAGCGGGCCGACGTGCTGACCCTGTCCCTGCACCAGGACGGTTGCTTCCCTCCGGGCTATGGCGGTGAACAGGACCGCGGGCGCGGCGCCGGCCTGGGCTGCAACATCAATATCCCGCTGCTGCCGGGCAGTGGCCACGACGCCTACCTGTACGCCATGCAGCGCATCGTGATACCGGCCCTGGAGCGCTTCGAGCCGGAACTGATCATTGTCGCCTGTGGCTATGACGCCAACGCCGTGGACCCCCTGGCGCGGATGCTGCTGCACAGTGACTCGTTCCGCGAGATGACCCAGTGCCTGAAGGATGCTGCCGAGCGCCTGTGCCGAGGGCGCCTGGTGCTGGTGCATGAAGGCGGCTACTCCGAGGCCTACGTACCGTTTTGCGGCCTGGCCACCCTGGAGGCGCTGTCGGGAATCCGCACCGCCGTCGCCGACCCGATGCTGGAGTTCGTACGCCTGCAACAGCCCAAGGAGCCATTCGTGACCTTTCAACGCCAGTTGCTCGACCTTCAAGCCCAAGCCATGGAGGCTGCCGGGCGCTGACCCCCGCTCTGGCGCCGGAACGGGCAAGCCCCGCCACCCGAGCGGCGGCATCCACCAACGGCGTTCCCCGGAGCCCGGGCTCCAGCCAGCGGAACGCCGCCCTGCCCAACCGGCCATTCTTCCCCCGCTCCCCTGGGCTACTTGCTGCAACAGTGTGGCCCGGGCGGGTCAGTTGCCTTGCTCCAGGCCCCGGAGATTGTCGCCACAGGCTTGACCGACGCTTTCGGCTGCCGGGCTTGCCAGGGTTGCGGCTACCCCAAGGGCGCGTGCCTCACTGGGGGTTTGCTGGAAGCGGCTCTTGAAGGCCCGGGCAAAATGCGCCTGGCTGGCAAAGCCGTGCCGGTAGGCGATCTCGCTGATATCCAGGCCCGCTCCCTGGCTGCTGCACAGCAGTTGACGGGCCTGTTGCAGGCGTTTTTCCAGGATGAAGCGACTGGGTAGCGTTTCTTCCAGAGCGAACAGCCGGGCCAGGTGCCGGGTGGAAATGCCGGTCTGGGCCGCCACCCGCTCGCAGCTCAGGGTCGGGTCGGCCAGCTGTTCATGGATGCACTGCTTGGCCGCCAGCAGGTAGGAGGCGCTCAGGGCGTTGATTGGCCGTTCCCCCACATGCCCGGCAATGATGCTGGCCAGAAGCTCGAAGGCCTGCTCCTGATAAGCCTCGGCCTCGGCGCACAGGGGCTGCTGGAAAAAGCCCCGGGTACGTTCGCCCAGAGTGCGCAACAACAGGCGCTGGACCCCGCTTTCGACGCTGATCCGCAAAGGCCGGTCGAAGCGCTTCAGGCAGCGCTCGGCGAACTGCTGCTGGGGAATATCGAAGATGAACTGGCGCATGGCCCCGGAAAAGCCGAACAGGTAGGGCTTGTCGGTGCGGTAGACCACCAGCTCCCCCGGCTCCAGCACCTGGCAGGCGCCATCCTGGTAGAAGAACGAACCGCTGCCGGTGACCAGGGACACGAAGATCGACTCCTTGGGCACGCCGCGGATCATCGAGGTGTCGCGCTCCACCACGTGTTCGTTGCCGACGATGCGGGCCAGACGCATGGCGCTCAATTGCAGGTTGTCCTGGCTGGCGGCGAAACCGCCCTCGGCGTAGGAGTTGCACTTGAGCCCCACCAGGGTGCTGGCGTTGTAGTCCTCCCAGAAGGCCAGGCGTTGGTCCAGGTCGACGGCCTGGGTGCTGGCATGCCGGGTTTCGAGCAAGGCGCATGGAGACATTGTTGTTCTTCTCATGGCGGCGGGATGTTCCCCGGACGGCAAGGCAGTGTCCGGACACCTGGGGCCGCAGGCACTGCGGGCTGCGGCCATTCATTAACATCTGAACTATATAGCCTGTCAACTTGAAACGCAGTGGGACCCGGTCGCTTTGAGCGCGTCATCGGCTCTCTATCGGCCGTAGGAAAAAAGCCGTCCGAAACAGACAAACAACCAGTCCGATCCGTGCAAACCCTTGCCCCGCTCCCGACCTAAAGTCTGCGCCGTACCCCCATGGCCGCCCTGCCCGGCTGCCCAGGCTCCTCCCATAACAACAACCGAGGCCCACCATGCCCGAAGCCGCCCACCGTGAATTCTGGAAAGACCTGCAACCGATCGCCAACTGCTTCAAGCCCGACGCCAAGCCGGAGGTCTACCTGCCCGACGCCGCCAGCGACGACCTGAGCCTGTACGTGCCCTTCACCGAGACCGTGTCCTCACGGCCACTGTGGATCTCCCCCAGCGAAAACCGCTGGTGCGACATTCTCCTGGCCCGCAGCGCCGGGCTGGTGAACCGCCACTACCACCCCCACGAAGTCTTCGCCTACACCCTGTCCGGCAAATGGGGCTACCTGGAGCACGAGTGGACCGCCACCGCCGGGGACTTCGTCTACGAGACCCCGGGCGAAGGCCACACCCTGGTGGCCTATGAACATGAGCAGCCGATGCGGGTGTTCTTCATCGTCAAGGGCCCGCTGATCTGGCTCGACGAACAGGGCGAGCCCGACGGCTACTTCGACGTGCACTCCTACATCGCCATGTGCCGCGCCCACTACGAAAAGATCGGCCTGGGCGCCGCCCATATCGACACCCTGTTCCGCTGACCGGCGCTGCCCACGCCTCCTTCGGAGAACCACCATGGCTTATAAAAACAACAAGGCCGGTTACGAGAACACCTTGCTGGGGGTGCTGTTCCTGACCTTCGGTTTCGTCTTTTTCGATCGTCTGGCGCTGTCCTTCCTGTTCCCCTTCATGGCTGACGAGTTGCAACTGAGCAACAGCCACCTGGGCATGCTGTCGTCGATCCTGGCCCTGGCCTGGGCGGTGTCCGGGGCCCTGGTGGGTGCCTGGTCGGACCGCCGGGGCGTGCGCAAGCCGTTGCTGATCGTCGCGGTGATCCTGTTTTCCCTGTGCTCGGCGCTGTCCGGGCTGGTCACCGGCTTTCTCAGCCTTTTGCTGTTCCGCGCCATCATGGGGCTGGCCGAGGGGCCGATCCTGCCGCTCTCCCAATCGCTGATGGTGGAAGCCTCCTCGCCCCATCGCCGGGGCCTGAACATGGGCCTGCTGCAAGGGTCGGCGGCGGGCCTGTTGGGCGCGGTGATCGGCCCGCCGGTGCTGATCGCCCTGGCCGAAGCCTACGGCTGGCGCCACGCCTTCATCATTTCGCTGATTCCCGGGCTACTGATCGCCCTGCTGATCTGGCGCTACGTGCAGCCCGACCCACCGCGACACGAACCGCGAGCGCACACCCCGTCCAGCCCGGGTGGCAGCCATCGCCTGGCCCTGCTCAAGAGCCGCAACATCGTGCTCTGCACCCTCATCAGCTGCGTGTTCCTGACCTGGTTCATCATCCTGATTTCCTTCACCCCGACCTTCCTGGTCAAGGTTCGCGACTACAGCCCGGCCAGCATGGGCACGGTGATGAGCTGCCTGGGAGGCGCCTGGGTGCTCTGGGGCTTCGGCGTGCCGGCAATCTCCGACCGCCTCGGCCGGCGCCCGACCCTGGTGCTGTTCTCGCTGATTGCCGCTTGCTGTCCCATCGCCCTGCTCTACGCCTCGTCGCCCTGGATGCTCGGGGTGCTGATGCTGCTGACCTACACCGGCCTGGGCTGCTTCACCCTGTTCATGGCCACCATCCCCGCGGAAACCGTGCCCCGCGAAGTCATGGCCACGGCCCTGGGCATGATCATGGGCATCGGCGAGCTGGTGGGCGGCTTCATCGCTCCGACCATTGCCGGCTTCGCCGCCGACCGCTTCGGCCTGTCGATCGTCATGTGGATGTCCTGCGGCGGCGCATTGCTGGCCGCCGTGCTGGCCCTGTTCCTCAAGGAAACCGCCCCCGCGGTACTGGCCCGCCAACAACGCCGGCACCCCGGCCCCCACCCTGCACCCAGCCCGAGCCTGGGAGGAAACCCATGATCAAAGCACTGCAATGGCATGCCGCCCGCGACCTGCGCCTGACTCAGTTGGAACCGCGCCAGCCCGGCCCCGGCGAGGTGCTGCTGCAAGTCGCCTACTGCGGCATCTGCGGCAGCGACCTGCATGAGTACGCCGACGGCCCTCACTCCATACCTCAGCAGGTGGCTCACCCGCTGTCCGGTTGCCGGGCGCCGCTGACCCTGGGCCACGAGTTCTGCGGCCAGGTAGTAGCCCTGGGCCCGGGCGTGGATGCGCGGCTATTGGGCCAGCGGGTGGCGGTGGAACCCGAATACCGCTGCGGCGAGTGCTCGTACTGCCAGATGGGCCAGTACAACCTCTGTGAATCCATGGGCTTTATCGGCCTGATGGGCGACGGCGGCTTTGCCGAACAGGCGGTGGTACCGGCCTACATGCTGCACCTGCTGCCGGACAGCGTCAGCTTCAAGCAGGCGGCCGTGCTGGAGCCGGCAGCGGTGGCCTACCACGCCTTGAACCAGAGCAGCCTGATGGCCGGCGACAGTTGCGCGGTGTTCGGCCTGGGGCCCATCGGCCTGCTGCTGGTGCTACTGGCACGGTTGCGAGGGGTGGAACGGATCTACGCCGTGGACCTGGACCCCGAGCGCCGGCGCCTGGCCCTGGAGTTCGGCGCCTCTGAGGCCCTGGACGGCGCCGACCCGCAACTGCAGGCACGCCTGCGGCAGCTGAGCGCCGGTGGTATCGACAGCGCCTTTGAGGCCGCCGGTAGCCAGCAGACCCTGAGCCATGCCCTGCACTGCCTGCGCAAGGGCGGCGAAGCGGTGCTGGTGGGCTTGATGGGCGACGTGCAGTTCGATGCCTTCCACCTGGTGAACAACGAGTTGCGCCTGCTCGGCAGCGTCGGCTACCGCCACGTCTACCCCGAACTGATCCAGCTGCTGGCCAGCGGGCGCCTGGACCTGAGCCGGGCGGTCACCCGCTGCCTGGCCCTGGAACAGGCGGTGGAGCAAGGCTTCCAGGCGCTGTTGCAAGACAAGAGCCAGATCAAGGTGCTGGTCAACCCGACCCCGGCCCTGGCCGATGCCTGAACAAACGATGTGCAACCGACACTCAAGACAAAAACAACAAGAATCGAGTACCCGACATGAATGCAACCTATGCGCTGTGCCCGCTGCTGGCCGCCTTGCTGCTGCCCCTTGATTGCCTTGCCCAGACGCCGCCCACGCCGCCCACGCCGCGTACCGGCCCGCTGTCCGACCTGGGGGACTACCTGGCCGACCGTGGCATCACGCCCCATGTGCAGTTCCTCAGCCTGGCCATGAAGAACCTGGACACGGGCCCCCGGCCCCACAGTTTCGGCAACAGCGGCGACCTGTTCGTCGGTGCCGATATCGATCTGGGGACCTTCGCCGGCCTCGACGGCGCAGCCCTGCACTTCGAGCAGACGCTGTTCATCCTCGACCACGAGACCGGCGTGCCCACCTCGCGCAACTGGCAGGGCGCCGCCGGCAGCTACTTCGGCGGCGCGCCGATCCACAACGACCTCACCAGCAACCAGTTGAGCCTGCTGACCTACCAGCAGACCTGGCTCGACGGCCGGGTCGACCTGAGCCTGGGGCGGACCAACGCCCGGCGCTACTTCTATATCTACAACTGCGAAAGCACGGTGACCTGCAACGACCCGATCATCGACTCTTCCACCGGCATCCTGCCGCCGCCCTACGGCAGCTGGGGCGGCTACCTGAAATACCAGCTGACGCCCCAGTGGTACGTGCATGGCGGCGCCTTCGAGTCCAACCCGGTGGACTACCTGAAGGAGCGCAAGGGCCTGGATTTCAGTACCGACGACGCAAGCGGCACCAGCCT
Source organism: Pseudomonas sp. GW822-FHT04H02 (assembly GCF_058800645.1). Lineage (NCBI taxonomy): Bacteria > Pseudomonadati > Pseudomonadota > Gammaproteobacteria > Pseudomonadales > Pseudomonadaceae > Pseudomonas > Pseudomonas sp. GW822-FHT04H02. The sequence continues at coordinate 71,084 of NZ_JBXAMM010000004.1, forward strand.
GCTGCTGGGCATCGGCAGCCAGAACCGCGATGCCTACAGCTCCCACTACGAGCTCAACGGCTACTACAACACCTCCAAGCAGGTGGACCCGCTGACCGGGGCCATGGACTTCGGCACCGGCGGTGCCTTCTTCAAGTTCCAGCAGGCACTGTGGCGTGCCGACGCCGGTACCGGCAGTGCGCCCCAGGCCCTGCTGCTGTTCGGTTCGCTGTCGGCGGCGGCCGATGACAAGCAGCCCTTCAGCCAGTTCGCCGAGGCCGGGCTGACCTACCTCGCGCCCTTCGACCGGCCCCAGGACAAGCTCAACCTCAAGGCCAGCTACCTGCGCCTCAACGACCACCAGCTGCGCTTCCAGCAGCAGGCCCGCATCGCCAACGGCGGCGACCCGCGCCTGGGCGAACGCAATGTCTACGCACTGGAAGCCAACGCCCATATCGCCCTGACCCGGCAACTGGCCCTGGAGCCCAGCATCCAGTACCTGGTCAACCCGGACAACTTCTACAACCCCGAAGCCCGCGAGCTGAGCGGCAACGGCTTTGTCGTCGGCCTGCAAGTGACTCTCGACGTCGGCTCGCTGCTGGGGCTCTGAGATGGATTTCTGTGACTGCCAACGAGGTACCTCCGATGAGTGAAACAACCACGCAGACCTTCGACTACATCGTGGTGGGCGCCGGTTCCGCCGGTTGCGTGCTGGCCAACCGACTGTCCGCCGATCCCAAGGTCCAGGTGTGCCTGATCGAAGCCGGGCCCAGTGACCGCACCTTGCTGCCCGCCGCCTATGTGCGCACTCCGGCGGGGATCATCCGCCTGATCGCCAACCCGCGCTGGAACTGGATGCACCAGTTCAGCCCACAGGCCAGCAGTGGCGACGTGCCGATCCCCTGCCCCCGGGGCCGGGTCTGGGGCGGCTCCAGCGCGATCAACGGCATGATCTATATCCGCGGCCATCGCCTGGACTTCGACCGCTGGGCCGCCGCCGGCAACCAGGGCTGGAGCCATGACGAACTGCTGCCCTACTTCAAGCGCTCGGAGCATTTCGAACCCGGCACCTCGCCGTGGCACGGCCAGCACGGCGAGCTCAACGTCGCCGAGCAGCGCAGCCCGAGCCCGGTCAATCAGGTGTTCTACCAGGCCGCCACCGAGCTGGGCTGGAGCTACAACCCGGACTTCAATGGCCCGGAGCAGGAAGGCTTCGGGCCCTTCCATGTCACCCAGATCAACGGCGAGCGCTGCAGCGCGGCACGGGCCTTCCTGCACCCGATCCTGCACCGGCAGAACCTGACGGTACTGAGCAGCACCCTGACCCACCGGGTGTTGCTGCAAGGCACTCGTGCCAGCGGTGTGGAAATCAGCCAGGACGGCCGGGTCTGGCAACTGCAGGCACGCCGGGAAGTGATCCTGTGCGCCGGGGCGATCAACTCGCCGCAACTGCTGTTGCTGTCCGGCATCGGCCCGGCCGAGGAGCTTGCGCGCCACGGGATCGTTTCCCGCCACCCGCTGCCAGGGGTCGGGCTCAACCTGCAGGATCACCAGGACATCGTGCTGATGTACCGCAGCGACCCCGAACTGGGCTACGGCATTTCCGCCAAGGGCCTGCTGCCCCTGGCCCGCTCACCCTGGCAGTACCTGACCCGGCGCCAGGGCCCGCTGACCTCCAATACCGTCGAGTCCGGAGCCTTCCTGCGCCTTGCGCCCGAGGACCCGGTGCCGGAACTGGGGCTGATCGTCGCCCCGGCCCTGAAGAACCAGCCCCAGCGCCTGATCCCCGTGGGCCACGGCATCAGCCTGCATGTGGCGGTGATGCACCCGCAGAGCCGCGGCCGGGTGCGCCTGAATTCCGCCGACCCGCACGACAAGCCGCTGATCGACGCCAACTTCCTCAGCCACCCCGAAGACCTGCGCAAGCTGGTGGCCGGCTTGCGCCTGGTGCGCCAGCTGGCAGCGACCCGGGCCTTCTCCCAACGCCTCAAGGGCGAACTGGTGCCCGGCCCGCAGGTGCAGAGCCAGGAGCAGATCGAGCAATGGATCCGCCAGCACCTGGGCACGGTGTTTCACCCGGTGGGCAGCTGCAAGATGGGCCACGACGAACTGGCGGTGGTGGACGACCAGTTGCGGGTCCACGGCCTCCAGGGGCTGCGGGTGGCGGACGCCTCGATCATGCCGAGCCTGATCACCGGCAACACCAATGCGGCGGCAATCATGATCGGCGAAAAGGCCGCAGACCTGTTGCTGGGCACGGCACCGGCGCAACCGAGCAACGTGCTTCAAGGCGAAGCTTGCACCTGATGCCGGGGCTCAGGGGCGCTTGGGTGCATCGGCACTCCAGAGCACCGGCCAGTCTTCGTAGCCCAGGCCGCTGCAGGTGGGCATGCGCCGATAATCGGTGAGCTGGAAGGCCTGGCCATCGAAGTGCCAACTGGCCATTTCACCGCAGTCGCCTATCCCGCGGCCCATGAGGAAACTGCTGAGCTCGCCGGTCTCGGGGTAATAGTTGAGGCCCCCGGCATGGTCGACGCTGCCGGCCGGCAACGCCTGCATCTGCAGGGGCTGCAGCGCATAGGGCGCCGTGCGCGAGCGGCTGCTGATATCGAACAGGCAGATGTAGGCACCGCAATCGGAGAACTCGAAGACCAGCGCCTGCTGCGCGGTCAGGGGATAGACCTCGATCCTCGGTGGCATGACGTAGTCGTCGGCATCTTCGGTCTTTGCCGGCGGCAAGGTTTTGCGCACCGCCGCCAGCAGCCCGGTGCGCTCTCGGGCGCCGAGGGGCTTCACCCCGGGATAGGGGCGCAATGCCGCGGCCGGCTGCAACCCGGGCACCGCGCTGGCCGGCTGTTCGCCGGGTGCCGCCAGGGCGCTGACCGTGCCCAGGCGCTGCTGCACCTGGTCCACCCGTTGCAGCAAGTCCGGCAGCCCCTTGAGCAGCACCTGGGCCGGCTCCTCTCCCGGCAGTTCCAGCACCTGCGCGGTGCGCAGGCGCGCCAGCCATTGCCGGGCTAGGGGCTGGTCATCAACCCGGTAGTACTGTTGTTCACGGGTGCTGTCGGGGGCTTCCACTTCCTGGACCAGCGCCGCCAGCAAGCCGGGCTCCAGCGGCTGGCCATCCAGGCGCAATGCACCGAGTTCCAATGGCGCGCCCTGGTGCTCCAGTTGCAGTTGCAACAGGCCTTCGGGGCCGGCCTGGCTGCGGATTTTCAGGGTCAGGTGGTTGACCCGTTCGGCAAAATCGATGTTCGGCGCGTAGAGCAGTTGGCAGTCGCGGCGGTTGTCGCACGCGCCGATCCAGCCCTCCTGTTGCAACCACAGCGGCGTCAGCTCCGGCAGCTCCCGGGCCAGGCACGGCAAGGCGCCAAACACCAGCAGGGGCAACACAACGGTACGCAGCATGACGACGCTCCTTGTCGGGCAAAGGCGCGGATTCTGCCACGCCCGCCAGGCGGCGAATACCGCCAGGGTCAGTTGCCTGGGCGCGGCTCCATGGCATCAGCCCTGCCCCAGGGATCAGGCACCCGGCGCATTTGCGCCAGGGGCAGGCGCCTGCCCCTGGCGCAAGCGGTATTCCCCCGGCGCGGTCTTGGCGTAACGCTGGAAAAACCGGCTGAAATAGGCCGGGTCCTTGAAGCCCAGCTGGTAGCAGATTTCGTTGATCGAGCTGCCGGTGAACAGCAGCAGGCGCTTGGACTCCTGCATCACCCGTTCATGCACCAGGCGCTTGGACGGCAGGTCGGCGATGCGCCGGCAGACATCATTGAGGCGCGCCTCGGTCACTCCCAGGCTGCTGGCGTAGCGGCCCAGGGGCCAGTGCTCCAGGTAGCGGGCCTCGATCAGCTCGTTGAAGCGGTGGAAGATCTGCAGGTCTTCATGGCGTGCCGGGCGCGCCGTCAGGGAGTTGGCCGACAACCGCAGCAGGCTGATCATCAGCAGCCGAGTCAGGGCTTCCAGCGCCGGCTCGCGCCCCGGGCCCTGCCCGGCAATCTCCCGCTGCAATTCATGGAACAGGCCCTCCAGGCGTCGTACTTCGCCGGCGAACTGCGGCCCCAGGCGCGCCAGGGCCACGCACACCGGCGGCACCTGGGGCGCCGGGGCCAGTGCCGGGTCGGCGCCGATCAACTCCCACACCAGTTGCTGGCGCACGGTCAGCACATGGCCTTCGCTGTCGGCCTCGGTGACGAAGGCGTGGGGAATGGTCGGCGGGGTCAGGAAGAACATCGGCCCCGACTCCAGATACTGCTGATCGTCGAGGTAGACCCGCACCGCACCGCTCTGCACGTAATGCACCTGGAAGAAACGGTCGTGGCGATGCACCGGCATGTTGCGACCGAAGAAGCCGGCCAGGTTGCTGAGCTTGTCGTAGTGCACCTGGGCATCGGCGTAACGCTGGTCGTAGACCTGGCCGATGTTGATGTTGGGAATCGGTTGGCGTGGGTTCATGGCGCCCTTCTGTTTTTTATTTTGATCCACGCGGACCCTGCGCATCCTGCGTGATTCGCGGCTTGCCCGCCACTGCGGGATGGAAGCGGGCAGTCCATCGCTTGACGATCGTTAACATATTAAATATAACGTTAACACATTAACGAAATCGACCCACCAGCGGCAAGCCGCTACGGGTACGGACACCAGGAGAGCCCGATGAGCCGTGCACTGAACGATCACGCCGGCGGCACCCTGTTCGGCGTTGCGCTGAACTACCAGGGGTTGCTGCAGAGCCATCTGCAGAGCTTCACCCAGCCGCCCTACCAGAAGCCGCCGGTGAAGCCGGTGCTGTTCATCAAGACCCCCAACACCCGCAACAGCCATGAGGCGCCGGTGGTGTTTCCCCAAGGTGTGGAGCGCCTGCAGCCCGGCCCGGCCCTGGGCGTGGTGATCGGCAAGCGCGCCAGCCGGGTGCGCCTGGAAGACGCCCTGGAACACGTGGCCGGCTACACCATCGTCAACGAATTCAGCCTGCCGGAAGACAGCTACTACCGCCCCGCGGTCAAGGCCAAGTGCCGGGACGGCTTCTGCGCCCTGGGCCCGGAACTGGTACCGGCCGCCGAGGTTCCCGACCCCCATGCCCTGAGCCTGGAGCTGTGGGTCAACGGCGAGCGGGTGCAGCACAACAGCACCGCCAACCTGGTGCGCAGCATTCCCCAGCTGATTGCCGAGATCAGCGAGTTCATGACCCTGCACCCCGGTGACGTGCTGATCACCGGCACTCCGGAAGGCCGGGTCGATGTACGCCCCGACGATCGGGTCGAAGTGCAGATCAGCGGCCTGGGCCGCCTCGCCAACACCATCGTGGCCGAATAAGGAACCGACATGAAACATGCACGCATTCGTTATCAGGGCCAGGTCCACCAGGCCCTGGTCACCGGCCCCAACACCCTGCAACTGGAAGACGGCCGGGTCCTGGCCGAAGACCAGGTGCAGTGGCTGCCGCCGGCCACCGGGACCATGTTCGCCCTGGGCCTGAACTATGCCGACCACGCCGCCGAGCTGGCCTTCAAGCCGCCCACCGAACCGCTGGTGTTCATCAAGTCTCCCGGCACCTACACCGGCCACAAACAGGTGACCTGGCGCCCGGACAACGTCGCCTACATGCACTACGAGTGCGAGCTGGTGGCGGTGATCGGCAAGACCGCGCGCAACGTCAAGCGCGAGGATGCCCTGGACTACCTGGCCGGCTACACCCTGTGCAACGACTATGCGATCCGCGACTACCTGGAGAACTACTACCGGCCCAACCTGCGGGTGAAGAACCGCGATGCCACCACCCCGGTAGGCCCGTGGATCATCGACGCGGCCCAGGTACCCGAACCCAACAACCTGACCCTGCGCACCTGGGTCAACGGCGAGTTGCGCCAGCAAGGCAGCACCGCCGACATGATCTTCGACATCCCCTACCTGATCGAATACCTGTCCGGCTTCATGACCCTGCAACCGGGGGACATGATCGCCACCGGCACCCCCGAAGGCCTGTCCGACGTGGTGCCCGGCGATGAGGTGGTGGTGGAAATCGAAGGCATCGGCCGGCTGGTCAACCGCATCGTCAGCGAAAGCGACTTCTTCACCCATCACGCCCACCCGGAGCCCACTGCCGTGGCCAAGGAGCACGCATAAATGATCAAGCACTGGATCAACGGCCGCGAAGTCGAAAGCCGCGAAGTGTTCACCAACTACAACCCCGCCACCGGTGAAGCCATTGGCGAGGTGGCCAGCGGCGGCGCCGAGGAAATCGCCCAGGCGGTAGCGGCGGCCAAGGACGCCTTTCCGAAATGGGCCAATACCCCGGCCAAGGAACGCGCCCGGCTGATGCGCCGCCTGGGTGCGCTGATCGAAGAGAACGTGCCGCACCTGGCGGAGCTGGAAACCCTGGATACCGGCCTGCCGATCCACCAGACCCGCAACGTGCTGATTCCCCGGGCCTCTCACAACTTCGATTTCTTCGCCGAGGTCTGCACCCGCATGGATGGCCACAGCTATCCGGTGGACGACCAGATGCTCAACTACACCCTGTACCAGCCGGTGGGCGTCTGCGCCCTGGTGTCGCCATGGAACGTGCCGTTCATGACCGCCACCTGGAAGACCGCGCCGTGCCTGGCCCTGGGCAATACCGCGGTGCTGAAGATGAGCGAACTGTCGCCGCTGACCGCCAATGAGCTGGGCCGGCTGGCGGTGGAAGCCGGGATTCCCGCCGGGGTGCTGAACATCGTCCAGGGCTACGGTGCCACCGCCGGCGATGCCCTAGTGCGCCACCCGGACGTGCGGGCAATTTCCTTCACCGGCGGCACCGCCACCGGCAAGAAGATCATGCAGACCGCGGGCCTGAAGAAGTACTCCATGGAACTGGGCGGCAAGTCGCCGGTGCTGATCTTCGAGGACGCCGACCTGGAACGGGCCCTGGACGCCGCGCTGTTCACCATCTTTTCCCTGAACGGCGAGCGCTGCACCGCCGGCAGCCGGATCTTCATCCAGGAAAGCGTCTACCCGCAGTTCGTCAAGGAGTTCGCCGCCCGGGCCAGGCGCCTGATCGTCGGTGACCCGCAGGACCCCAAGACCCAGGTCGGCTCGATGATCACCCAGGCCCACTACGACAAGGTCACCGGCTATATCCGCATCGGCCTGGAAGAAGGCGCAACCCTGCTGGCCGGCGGCCTGGAACGCCCGGCCAACCTGCCGGCGCACCTGGCCCGCGGGCAGTTCATCCAGCCCACGGTGTTCGCCGACGTGGACAACAAGATGCGCATCGCCCAGGAAGAGATCTTCGGCCCGGTGGTGTGCCTGATCCCGTTCAAGGACGAGGCCCAGGCCCTGCAACTGGCCAACGACACCGAGTACGGCCTGGCCTCCTACATCTGGACCCAGGACATCGGCAAGGCCCATCGCCTGGCCCGTGGCATCGAGGCCGGCATGGTGTTCATCAACAGCCAGAACGTGCGCGACCTGCGCCAGCCCTTCGGCGGCATCAAGGGTTCGGGCACCGGTCGCGAAGGCGGCGAATACAGCTTCGAGGTCTTTGCCGAGATCAAGAACGTCTGCCTCTCCATGGGCAGCCACCACATACCGCGCTGGGGCGTGTAAGGTTCAGAACCGTCCCGGATCACCCCAACAAGAAGATGTTTCAGGAGAAGCACCATGGGCGAAGTCGTCATGGCCGCCAAGGTCTGCCACGTACCATCGATGTACCTGTCCGAACTGCCGGGCAAACACCACGGCTGCCGTGAGGCGGCCATTGCCGGGCACAAGGAGATCGCCCGCCGGGCCCGGGAGCTGGGGGCAGACACCGCGGTGGTGTTCGATGTGCACTGGCTGGTCAACAGCGGGTACCACATCAACTGCGGCGAGGCGTTCAACGGCACCTACACCAGCAACGAGCTGCCGCACTTCATCAAGAACATGACCTACGACTACCAGGGCTGCCCGGCGCTGGGTGAGCTGATCGCCGCCGAGGCCAATGCCGCCGACGTGCGCACCCTGGCCCACAACATTCCCAGCCTGGAACTGGAGTACGGCACCCTGGTGCCCATGCGCTACATGCACATGGACGTGCCCGCTGCCGAGCACTTGAAGGTGGTGTCCATCGCCGCCTGGTGCGCCTGGCACCGCCTCGAAGACAGCTTCACCTTTGGCGCCGCGGTGCGCCGGGCCATCGAGAAGAGCGATCGCAAGGTCCTGGTGCTGGCGTCGGGCTCCCTCTCCCACCGTTTCTCCAACGACCGCGAGGCTGAGGCCAACATCCATAACTGGACCCGGGAATTCGACAAGCAGGTGGACCAGCGGGTGGTGGAGCTGTGGCAGCAGGGCCGCTTCCGCGAGTTCTGCGCCATGCTCCCGGACTACGCCAGCAGCTGTCATGGCGAGGGCGGAATGCACGATACGGCCATGCTCCTGGGGCTGTTGGGCGGGCCTGAATACAACCGCCCAGCGGAAATCGTCACTCCGCTGTTCGGCAGCTCCGGCACCGGCCAGATCAACGCCATCTTCCCTGTCTAGGCCCAGCTGCCACCCTGACTCGCAAGCGGCCGGGTTCCCGCCGGCCACTTGCGAAGGAGTTCCCCATGCCGCATTTCATCGCTGAATACACCGACAACATCGAACAGGCTGCCGACCTGCCGGGGCTGTTCGAAAAGGTCCATGACTACCTGGGCGCCACTGGCGTGTTCCCCCTGGGGGGCATCCGCAGCCGCGGGGTGCGCCTGGACACCTGGCGCATGGCCGACGGCAAGCACGACTACGCCTTCGTCCACATGCGCCTGCAAGTGGGAGCCGGCCGCGACCTGGCCACACGGCGCCAGGTCGCCGAGGGCCTGTTCGAGATCATCAAGGCGCACTTCGCCGAGCTTCAGGGCCAGCGCCTCTTGGCCCTGTCGTTCGAAATGAGCGAGCTGGATGCCGAGCTGAACTTCAAGCACAACAACGTGCACGAGTTCCTGCGCGGACAAGCCTGAGGGTAGCCGCCGGTAGGAACCGGCTCGCCAGCGAAGCGGCCCTCAGGCCTTGTGCCAGCCCCGGATCCGTCTTCGCCGGCAAGCCGGCTCCTGCAGGCCGGCCACCCACACAAGAACAATAACGAGATCATTGCCATGCCCCACTCAACCCTTGCCACGGCGCCGGTCGCCGAGGTCGATGACTGCTATCGCAAGATCACCTGGCGGCTGATGCCGCTGTTGTTCGTCTGCTACATCTTTGCTCACCTGGACCGCATCAACATCGGTTTCGCCAAGCTGCAGATGACCCAGGACCTGGGCTTCAGCGACAGCGTCTATGGCCTGGGTGCCGGGCTGTTCTTCGTCGCCTACGCGCTGTTCGGGGTGCCCAGCAACCTGGCCCTGGACCGGGTCGGCCCACGGCGCTGGATCGCCTTCCTGATGCTGGTCTGGGGCCTGCTGTCCAGCGCCCTGATGCTGGTGGACAGCGCCTGGGGCTTCTATGTTTTGCGCTTTCTGCTGGGGGTCGCCGAGGCTGGCTTCTTCCCCGGCATCCTGGTGCTGCTCAACCGCTGGTTCCCGGCCAGCCGCCGCGGCCAGGTCACCGCCCTGTTCGCCATCGCCGTGCCCATGGCCGGAGTCATTGGCGGCCCCCTCTCCGGGTGGATCCTGGAAAGCTTCCACGACTTCGGCGGCCTGCGCGGCTGGCAGTGGATGTTCCTCATCGAAGGCCTGCCGGTGGTGCTGCTGGGCCTGGTGGTGCTCAAGGCCCTGCCGGAAAGCATCGAACAGGTGGGCTGGCTGACCCCGGCGCAGAAGACCTGGCTGCTGCAGGCCCTGCAACAGGAAGAACAGCACAAGTCCATCACCCGTTTCAGCGGCATCCTCAGGGACCGCCACGTCTGGCTGCTGGTGTGCATCTACTTCGCGGTGATGCTGGCGGTGAACACCATCGCCTTCTGGATGCCGACCCTGATCCACCACGCCGGCATCGCCCGGGACAGCAATGTCGGCCTGCTCAGTGCCCTGCCCTACCTGGCAGGCTGCCTGTTCATGCTCGGCGTCGGCCGCTCCTCGGACCGCCTGCGTGAACGCCGCTGGCACCTGGGGGTGCCGCTGCTGATGTCCAGCCTGGGGCTGATCCTCACCGGGCTGGCCCCGGACAACCCCTGGCTGGTGATGTTCGGCCTGCTGGTGGCGGGCATGGGCGCCAGCGCCGCCTTGCCGATGTTCTGGCAACTGCCGCCGGCCTTTCTCGCCAGCAGCACCCAGGCCGCGGGTATCGCCCTGATCAGTTCCTTCGGCAGCGTCGCCGCGTTCCTTGCCCCTTACCTGATCGGCGTGGTGCGCGACGCCACCCAAAGCGCCAGCCTGGCCCTCTACGCCCTGGCCCTGCTGATTGCCTGCGGCGCCTGGCTGGTGCTCCAGGTACCGGCTCATATCGTCAACCCTCGGGAGAAATAACCATGCTCAGCCCCTCGGATATCCAGGAAGCCGCCGCGCGCCTCAACGCCGCCGAGCGCAGCCGTGAACAGATCGGCCAGCTGTCCCTGCAATACCCCGCTATCAGCATCGAAGATGCCTACGCCATCCAGCGCAGCTGGGTGGAACAGAAAATCCGCGACGGGCGCAAGCTGGTGGGCCACAAGATTGGCCTGACCTCACGGGCCATGCAGGTTTCCTCGAACATCACCGAGCCGGATTTCGGCGCCCTGCTGGACGACATGCTGTTCGATGAAGGCAGCGACATTCCCTTCCAGCGCTTCATCGTGCCCCGGGTCGAGGTGGAACTGGCGTTCATCCTCGGCAAGCCGCTCAAGGGGCCCCACTGCACCCTGTTCGATGTGCTGGACGCCACCGACTGGGTGATCCCGGCGCTGGAGATCATCGATGCGCGCATCCAGCAGGTGGACCCGCAGACCCAGGCCACCCGCAAGGTCTTCGACACCATCTCGGACAATGCCGCCAACGCCGGGGTGGTGATGGGTGGCCGCGCCGTGCGTCCAGGGGATGTGGACTTGCGCAAGGTGCCGGCGGTGCTCTACCGCAATGGCGTGATCGAGGAGTCCGGGGTCTCTGCCGCGGTGCTCAACCACCCGGCCAAGGGCGTGGCCTGGCTGGCCAACAAGCTCGCGGCCTATGACGTCGGCCTGGAGGCCGGGCAGATCATTCTTGGCGGCTCCTTCACTCGCCCGGTGGCCGCCCGTCCCGGAGATGTATTCCACGTGGACTACGATCAGTTGGGCAGCATTGCCTGCCGTTTCGTCTGAGGAGACGGCCATGGACATGCCACTGAACCTGTTCAAGCAACGCCTGCAACAGCGCGAACCGCAGATTGGCCTGTGGCTGGGCCTGGCGGACGGCTACTGTGCCGAGCTGGCGGCCAACGCCGGTTTCGACTGGCTGCTGCTGGACGGCGAACACGCGCCCAACGATCTGCGCAGCCTGCTGGCGCAGTTGCAGGCCATTGCCCCTTACCCAGCCCAAGGCATTATCCGCCCGCCCATTGGCGATACCGCGCTGATCAAGCAATTGCTGGACATCGGCGCCCAGACCCTGTTGATCCCCATGGTGGAAAGCGCCGAGCAGGCACGCCAGCTGGTGCGCGCCATGCGCTATCCGCCACTGGGGGTTCGCGGCGTAGGCAGCGCCCTGGCCCGGGCGTCGCGCTGGAACAGCATCGCCGGCTACCTGGATCAGGCGGACGAGCAGATGTGCCTGCTGGTGCAGATCGAGAACCTCGAAGGCCTGCGCAACCTGGATGAGATTCTCGCGGTGGACGGGGTCGACGGGGTGTTTATCGGCCCGGCGGATCTGTCGGCGGCCATGGGCCAGCGGGGCAACCCCGGGCACCCGGACGTGGTGGCCGCGATTGAAGACGCCATCGTGCGGATTCGTCGGGCGGGCAAGGCCGCAGGGATTCTCAGTGCCGATCAGCGACTGGCGCGGCGCTGCATCGAGTTGGGGGCAAATTTTGTCGCGGTGGGCGTGGATACCACCGTCCTGATGAAGGGCCTGCAGAGCCTGGCCGGCCAGTACAAGACCCTGGACACCCCCACCAGCGAAGGCGGGGTTTACTGACGGGCGATGGCTGTAGGAGCCGGCTTGCCGGCGAAGGCGGTCTTGCGGATGCGGCAAGGCTTGAGGGCCTATTCGCTGGCAAGCCAGCTCCTACGGGGTGCCTAGTGGTTGCTGGCCAGGCGCCAGAGGCGGGCGATGTCGGCGGCGCGTTCGCGCAGCAGGCGCGGGGCTTCGCGGCAGGCCTGTTCCAGGCTCATGGGCCCGGAGGTCAGAGCGAAGGCCGCGTCCACGCCGTGGGCGTACATCTGCTGGTAGCCCTCGCCCAGGGTGCCGGCAATGACAATCACCGGAACCCCCTGCTCACGGGCGATGCGCGCCACGCCAAAGGGGGTCTTGCCGCGCAAGGTCTGGGCGTCGAAGCGACCTTCACCGGTGATCACCAGATCGGCACCGCGCACCGCCTGTTCCAGGCCCACCAGTTCCGCCACCACTTCCACCCCGGGACGAAATTGCGCGCCGAGAAACGCCTTGGCGGCAAACCCCAGGCCACCGGCCGCGCCGCTGCCGGGTTCATCACGCACATCCTTGGGCAGTACCTGGGCGCACAGGTCGGCGAAGTGTCCCAGGGCCTGGTCCAGTTGCTGCACCTGCTGCGCCGAGGCGCCTTTCTGCGGGCCGAAGATGGCTGAAGCGCCGTGCTCGCCGCACAGCGGGTTGTTGACGTCGGCGGCGATGTCGAAGCGCACCTGGGCCAGGCGCGGGTCCATGGCATCCAGTTCGATGTGGGCGAGGTCGGCCAGGGCCAGGCCGCCGCGAGGCAGTATCCGGCCCTGGCGGTCCAGCAGCTTGACCCCCAGCGCCTGCAGGGCCCCCGCGCCGCCGTCGTTGGTGGCGCTGCCGCCGATGGCCAGGATGATGCGCCGGGCACCGGCCTCCAGAGCGGCCTGGATCAGCTCCCCGGTGCCGAAGGTGCTGCTGTTGCACGCATCGCGCTGCTCCAGCGCCAGCAGTTGCAGGCCACTGGCCTCGGCCATTTCGATGATTGCCGTGTGGCTCTGGGGCAGCCAGCCCCAGCGCGCCTCCACGATCGCTCCCAGCGGCCCCTGGACCCGGTTGCTGCGCAGTTGCCCGTCACAGGCGGCGAGAATCGATTCCACCGTCCCTTCGCCACCGTCGGCCATGGGGCATTGGCACAGCTCGGCGTCGGGCCACACATCCGCCAGCCCCTGGGCAATGGCCTGGGCCACGCCTTCGGCACTCAGGCTGTCCTTGAACGAGTCGGGGGCGATGATGATCTTCATGGGTTTTCTCCGGTTCTTGTGCCGCCATGCTGCCATCTGGCGCAGGCGCTGACCCCGGGCCACTGCACAAGTCCGAGGGCGCTTTATTGTTCATTGCTACAACCGCGCAACCTCGCCTAGCGTTGAAACCGCTGCCGCAGGCTGCGAACGGGCGCGTAGCGCTCGCGAAGGTCTTGGAAGCGATACAGGTTTAGCTGGAGATTGCCAAGCAAGGCCCTGCGGGCCTTTGCGCAGCCTCGCCAAGGCTCGGCAGCGGCTACCACCCCTGTTGGATCGGGATAGGCGATGGTGGAGATCGGCGCGATAAATCAGGCCGGCTCGCTGCGGTGGGGCAGCAGCTGGACGCCAAGATAAAGAGCCAGCATGCCGTCCAGGCGCAAGGGGTCGACGCCGCTGAGCTCGGCTATCCGTTCCATGCGGTAGCGCAGGCTGTTGCGGTGGATGCCCAGGGCATCGGCGCAGGCCTGGCTCTGGCCGTCGTGGTCGCACCAGCTGCGCAGGGTCGCCAGCAACTGGCCGTTGCTGTCCTTGGCCAGGACCTTGCGCAACGGCGTCAGCAGTTCGTCCAGGGCGTCATCGTTGCGGTGGCGCCAGAGCATCACCGGCAGGCGGTAGCGGTTGAGGGTGAGCAATCGCGCATCCGGCAGGATATCCCGGCCGTAGGCCAGCAGGTCGCCGACCCGGCGGTAGCAGCGGCGCAATCCGGCCAGGCCCTCGGCCTGCCCGCCCACCGCCACCCGCAGGATGTTCCAGCCCTGGCCGTCGAGCTTTTCCAGCAGCCGCGGGTTGTCCAGGCTCAGGCTCGCCGGGCGGCACCAGAGCAGGGAACTCTTCGACGAGCTGACGCACCAGCTGTCCGGATAGCGGCTCAGCAACCAACTGCTGAGGCTATCCACGCCCTGCCCCGAGGCCGGTTCCTGGGCCAGTTCGAACAGATAGGGCGTACGCGCCAGCTGTGGCTTGAGGCCCATCTGCTGGGCTTCATCCACCAGCCGCGGTGAGTCGCCGCCGTCGCTCAGCAGCAGGGCCAGCAGGTCGTCGCAGCGCTGGCGCCGCCATTGCTGCTCGGCCTGCTGGTGGCGCTGGCCCACCAGCATCTCGGCGGTCATGCGCACCAGTTCGGCATAGGTGCGCAACTGCGCCGGGTCGCCGGTAATGCCCAGCACCCCGATCAGCCGCTGGTCATGCAGCAACGGCAGGTTGATGCCCGGCTGCACGCCCTTGAGCTGGCGCGCGGTGGGTTCGTCGATCTCCACCACCCGGCCGTTGGCCAGCACCAGTTGCGCGCCTTCGTGCCGGGTGTTGATACGCTCCGGCTCGCCGCTGCCAAGGATCAGGCCCTGGCTGTCCATGACGTTGACGTTGTAGGGCAGGATCGCCATCGTGCGGTCGACAATATCCTGCGCCAGGTCATGATCCAGTTCGAACATGGGGGGATGATCCTTGACGGCTACAGCTGCGGGGACGGGCCGCGGGGTACGCGGCGTTGTTCAGTGGCACAGGGCCCGGGGCCAATCGCTGTGCGCCGGCACAAAGACAGGCCCGCGCCGGTGACCGAGACTCTCAGGGCGGTCAACGTTACCCTTGCACCGCGAAAAATCATAATAAAGAGAGACACACCATGTCACAGAGCGCCGCTGCCCCACTGGCCCAGGCTGACGACAAGAACGCCGTCTACAAGCGCATTACCCTGCGCCTGATCCCCTTCATCTTCGTCTGCTACCTGTTCAACTACCTCGACCGGGTCAACGTTGGCTTCGCCAAGTTGCAGATGCTCGATGCCCTGAAATTCAGCGAAACGGTCTACGGCCTGGGCGCCGGGATTTTCTTCATCGGCTACGTGCTGTGCGGCGTGCCGAGCAACCTGGCACTGAACCGGTTCGGCCCGCGGCGCTGGATCGCGCTGATGATGATCACCTGGGGCACCTTGTCCACCTGCCTGCTGTTCGTCACCACGCCGACCCAGTTCTACACCCTGCGCCTGTTCACCGGGGCCGCCGAAGCCGGCTTCTTCCCCGGCGTGGTGCTGTACCTCTCGCAGTGGTTCCCGACCTTCCGCCGTGGCCGGATCATGGCCCTGTTCATGTCGGCGATCCCGGTGTCCGGCCTGCTGGGCAGCCCGTTTTCCGGCTGGATCCTCAACCACTTCGCCGCCGGCCAGGGCGGCCTCGCCGGCTGGCAGTGGATGTTCCTGCTGCAGGGCATTCCTACCGTGATCCTCGGCGCCCTGGCGTTCTTCCTGCTCAGCGACAGCTTCGCCCATGCCCAGTGGCTGACCCCGACTGAACGCGCGGTGCTGGAGGCCGACCAGGCCAGCGACCTCGCCAACCAGCCCAAGACCGCCAGCGACTCCCTGGCCGCGGTGTTCAAGAACCCGGCGATCTGGGCCTTCGGCCTGATCTACTTCTGCATCCAGAGCGGGGTCTACGCGATCAACTTCTGGCTGCCGTCGATCATCAAGAACCTGGGGTTTGCCGACAACCTGGTGATCGGCTGGCTGAGCGCCATTCCCTACCTGCTGGCGGCGGTGTTCATGCTGCTGGTGGGGCGTTCGGCGGACCTGCGCAAGGAGCGCCGCTGGCACCTTGTAGTGCCGATGCTGATGGGCGCCGTGGGGCTGCTGATCGCGGTTAACTTCGCCGCCAACCCGGCCATCGCCATTCTCGGCCTGACCCTCGCCACCATGGGTGCCCTCACCGGCCTGCCGATGTTCTGGCCGGTGCCCACCGCCCTGCTCAGCGCCGGTGCGGCTGCCGGTGGCCTGGCGCTGATCAACTCCATGGGCCAGATGGCCGGGTTCCTCAGCCCCTATATCGTCGGCTGGGTCAAGGACAGCACCGGTTCCACCGACGCCGCGCTGTACCTGCTGGCCGGGGTAATTGTTGCCGGCAGCCTGCTGGCGCTGCGCATGACCCGCACCCTAAACCGCTAAGCCCCGGCACTACACAGCCCCGGCCACGACAAAAGCCCGTTCGAGCCTCGGCTCCAACGGGCTTTTTCATGGCTGGGCTCAGGCCGGTGCCCCACCTTGTCGGGCGTAGTCGTGATTGATGCTCAACGCCCCCATCGCCGGAGCATCCAACTCCAGCACCAGGCCGCCGGGCAAGCGGACGAAGATCTGCCAGATGCCGTCTTCCGGCACCTGCGCCACTTGATGCTCCAGGCCACTGGCCTGCACCCGGCGCAACACGGCTTCGGCTGCCTCCTGGGTACTGAAGGCGATGTGGCTCAGGTGCGGCTCAGGGCAATGGGCCTGTTCGATGACGTGCACCAGCGCCGCCTCGCCCTGGTACAACCAGCGCCCGGGAAAGGGAAACGGCGGCCGCCGGCCCGCTTGCAGGCCCAACAGATCGGCGAAGGCCTGCTGCAACGCCTCGCCCTGGGCGCAGTTGAACGCCAGGTGATCGAAGCGCCAGTTCATAGCAGGCCTCCACCATCGACATCGATCAGGCTCCCGCTGATAAAGCCGTTCTCCATGGCCAGGATAAAGGCCGCCGCCACCTCATCCGGCTGGCCGACGCGGCCCACCGGCAGGTTGGCACCGGTGCGGGCGAACATGGCTTCGCGGGCGTCCTCGGGCATCCCGGCATAGGCTTCGGTGGCGGTGACCCCGGGGCTGATGACATTCACCCGGCGTGGCGCCAGCTCCTTGGCCAGGTGCTTGCCCAGGGCTTCGAGGGCGGCGTTGAGGGTGGTCTTGAGCACTTGCCCGGGGACCATTTTGCGCGACAGCAGGCCCGAGGTCAGGCTGATGCTGCCTTGCGGCGCGAGTGTCGGCAGCGCCGCCTGGACCGCGCGCCACACGCCCCAGAACTTCACCTCAAAAGCCCGCTGGGCATCCAGCAGATCGGTGTCGGCCAGGGGCTTGGCGGCAATGGCCGGACCGGCGCTGATCACCAGGTGATCGAAGGCCCCCACCCTGGCGAACAACGCCTTGAGACTGGCGGCATCGGTAATGTCCACGGCGATGCTGCAGGCCGATTCCGGCAGCTGTGCCTGCTGGCGCTGCAAGGCCTCGAGGCTGCGCCCCGCCAGTACCGCCCGAGCACCACGGGCCGCGGCCTGGCGCGCCACCGCAGCGCCGATGCCGCTGCCGGCGCCAATCACCACCAAGGTTTGCTGGGCCAGGCTTGAGTTGGAAAGAGTCATTGCGATCACCTGCTGCGATTGAAAGTGATTGCATCTTCCCAGCTTGCCAATCGAGGAAAAATCCAGCTAAAACGCAAAGATCTTTAAAGGATTTTTATTAATGAGCTCGATACTGGACCTGGAAATCTTCGTACGCACCGCCGATGCCGGGAGCATTTCCGCCGCGGCCCGCTCCCTGGGCCTGACCGCGGCAGCCGCCAGCATCGCCCTCAAGCGCCTGGAAACCCGCCTCGGCAGCCGTCTGCTGGCGCGTTCCACCCGCAGCATGCGGCTCACCGAGGAAGGCCGCCGCTACCTGGAAAGCGTGCGCCTGGCCCTGGCCACCCTGGAGGACGGCGAGCTGGCGCTCAAGCAGCAGAGCCAGGGCCTGGCCGGGGTGCTGCAACTGTCGGCGCCCTCGGACTTCGGGCGCAATGCCCTGCTGCCCTGGCTCGATGAATTCAAGGCCGAGCACCCGCAACTGCGCCTGCAACTGCGGCTCGATGATCGCCACGCCGACCTGTTCCGCGACGCTGTGGATGTGGCCCTGCGCTTTGGCGTGCCCGAGGATTCCAGCCTGGTGGCCTTGCCGATTCTCCCCGGGCACCGGCGCATCGCCTGCGCCAGCCCGGCCTACCTGGCCCGTTGCGGGGTGCCGCAAAACCCCGAGGCGCTGGCCGGGCACAGCGCCCTGCTGTACCTGCGCAATGGCCAGCCCTATGACCGCTGGCGTTTCAGCCGCGACAGCGAAACCCGCGAAGTCCTGGTGCGTGGCGATTACCTGTGCGACGACGGTGAGGTGGCCCGGCGCTGGGCCCTGGCCGGTCACGGCATTGTCTACAAGGCCCGGCTGGATGTGGCCGAGGACATCCGCGCCGGGCGCCTGGTGCCGCTGCTCGGCGACTGGCAAGGGGAACCGTCCCCCTTCAACTTGCTGTGCCCCCATCGCCTACAGGTTTCCCAGCGGGTGCGCCTGCTGCACAGTTTTGTGTTGCAACGCTGCCGGGCGCTGTGTCCCTGACCCGGTGCGGCCCCGGGGCGGTTGGCCGCTGCGCGGTTCGCCGGCAAGCCGGCTCCTACGGAACCTCCTTGCAGGAGCGGGCTTGCCAGCGATAGCGATCTCACGGGCACCTGTGCCGGCAAGGAGGCGCCATTCAGGCATTGCAGAGGCCCGGGGTTGTGGTATTTGATGGTCGCCCCCATGGCCGGAAACGCACTGGCCAGCCCTCTAGCACAAGGATTCCGCCCATGAGCTATCGCACCCTCGGCCATTCCGGTCTCAAGGTTTCCACCCTGACCCTGGGCACCATGATGTTCGGCGAGCAGACCAGTACCGAAGACTCGCTGCGTATCATCGACAAGGCCTGGGACCAGGGGATCAACTTCATCGACACCGCCGACGTCTATACCCAGGGCCGCTCCGAGGAGATCGTCGGCGAAGCCATTGCCAGCCACCGCCATGAGTGGGTGCTGGCGTCCAAGGTCGGCTTCGGTCCGGTGGACGGCGTGCCCAACCGCAGCGGCCTGAGCCGCAAGCACATCTTCAACGGCATCGAGGCCAGCCTGACTCGCCTGGGCACCGATTACCTGGATATCTACTACCTGCACCGCGAAGACCACAACACGCCTCTGGAGGTGAGCATCTCGGCCATCGGCGACCTGTTGCGCCAGGGCAAGATCCGCTACTGGGGCCTGTCCAATTATCGGGGCTGGCGGATTGCCGAGGCGATTCGAGTCGCCGACCAGTTGGGGGTGGACCGCCCGGTGATCAGCCAGCCGCTGTACAACATCGTCAACCGCCAGGCGGAGGGCGAGCAGATCACCGCCGCCCGCGCCTATGGCCTGGGCGTGGTGCCCTACAGCCCCCTGGCCCGTGGTGTGCTCAGCGGCAAGTATGCGCCGGACGTCACCCCGGACGCCGGCAGCCGCGCCGGGCGCCAGGACAAGCGCATCCTGGAGACCGAATGGCGGGTCGAATCCCTGCGCATCGCCCAGCAGATCCAGGAATACGCCCAGGGGCGCGGGGCCGGGATCGTCGAGTTCGCCATTGCCTGGGTACTGAACAACCAGGCGGTGAGCTCGGCCATTGTCGGCCCGCGCACCGAGGCCCAGTGGGACGCCTACACCCGGGCCCTGGAGGTGAAGATCAGCCCTGAGGACGAAGCCTTCATCGACGCGCTGGTGACCCCGGGGCACGCCTCGACACCCGGTTTCAATGATGTCGGCCATTTTGTCTCCGGACGTTTTGCGCACCTGGGCTAAACACGGCCCCTGGCCGCGCAAACCCAGCGGCCATCGCAGTCCGGCCTTTCCCTGGAAGGCCGGGCCGCGCCACAAACGAGAAATTTTCCCGCCGGGGTGTCGCAAACAGAGCAAAAATCCCGGGGCAAACCCTCTATATTCCCCCTCGCTCCACTCTCCCCTTCTTTTTGTGCATCCCGAGCGTTCGGGTTCTACGAGGACTGCGTGTCTAAAGGTATTGCGTTATCGGTTCTGGCGTCGGTGCTGTTTGCCGTCATGTATTTCTACACCTCGCTGCTGGCGCCCCTGACCGGGGTGGAGATCTTCGGCTGGCGGATGTTGCTGACCCTGCCCTGCATGACCCTGTTCATGCTGCTGGCCGGTGAATGGCATCGGGTCGACGAAGTGCTGCGACGGGTACGCAGCAAGCCCGTGCTGGGCCCGGCGCTGCTGCTGTCGTCGGCGCTGGTCGGGGTGCAGCTCTGGCTGTTCATGTGGGCACCGCTCAACGGCCACAGCCTGGATGTATCCCAGGGCTATTTCCTGCTGCCGCTGACCATGGTCCTGACCGGACGCATCGTCTATGGCGAACGTCTGTCGCGGCTACAGAAGCTGGCAGCAGTGCTGGCCTGCATCGGCGTGCTCAACGAGCTGTACCAGGTGGGCAGCTTTTCCTGGGCGACCCTGGTGGTGGCCCTGGGCTACCCGCTGTATTTCGTCTTGCGCAAGCGCCTGGGCACCGACCACCTGGGCGGCCTGTGGGTGGACATGGCCCTGCTGATGCCGGTGGCGCTGTGGGTGGTGCAGAGCGGCGAACAGGGCATTGCCGTGGTCGCGGCCCAACCCTGGCTGTACCTGCTGATTCCCGTGCTGGGGGTGATCAGTGCCTCGGCGCTGGTGTGCTACATCATTGCCAGCCGCTTGCTGGCCTTCAGCCTGTTCGGCCTGCTCAGCTATGTGGAACCGGTACTGCTGCTGTTGGTGGCGCTGCTGCTGGGGGAAAGCATCAAGGCCGGGGAATGGCTGACCTACGTGCCGATCTGGCTGGCGGTGCTGGTCCTGGTGCTCGAAGGCGTGCGCCATCTGCTGCGCCAGCGCCGGGGCTGAGCCCGGCTGCGGGGGTATCTCGCGTGCATCAAGGCCTGCGGTACAGGCTCAGGGCTTGATCTGCTTCAGTTCATTGAGCAGGGCCAGCAAGGCCTGCATCTTGTCTTCGCCGAACTGCTGCTGGATCTTCTGGTAATTGATTTCCATGTCGCCGCTCATGGATTCGAAACAGGCCTGGCCCTTGTCGGTCAGGGTGATGAACAGGCGGCGCTGGTCTTCCGGAGACTTGCGCCGGCTGACGTACTGGTCGCGCTCCAGGCGGGTCAGCACGCCGGTCATGCTCGGCGGCAGGATGCAGGCCATCTTCGCCAGCTGATGGCTCTCCAGCTCGCCGTTCTGGCGCAGGATGCGGATCACCCGCCATTGCTGTTCGGTCAGGTCGTGCTGGTTCAGCGAGGGACGGAAAAACGCCATGGCGGCCTCACGGGCCTGCAGCAGGGTCAAGGTCAGGGAAGGTCTGGGTGTGTTCATCGAGGCATCGGTCAGGGGCTGGGAATCGGGGGCGAAACATTAACACATTCACAATCGCCAACCGACAGGCAAAATAAAGCCCGACCAGAAACCTCCTGATCGGGCCTTGGACTCAAGCGTGCCGGGGCTTACTCGGTGGCGAGTACGCCACGACGCACCTGGTCGCGTTCGATCGATTCGAACAGTGCCTTGAAGTTGCCCTCGCCGAAGCCATCGTCGCCCTTGCGCTGGATGAATTCGAAGAACACCGGGCCCATCAGGGTTTCCGAGAAGATCTGCAGCAGCAGGCGCTTGTCGCCGGCTTCCGAAGAACCGTCCAGCAGGATGCCTCGCGATTGCAGCTCGTTGACCGGCTCGCCGTGGTTCGGCAGGCGCCCTTCAAGCATTTCGTAGTAGGTATCCGGTGGCGCGGTCATGAAGCGCATGCCGATCTTCTTCAGGGCGTCCCAGGTCTTGACCAGGTCGTCGGTGAGGAAGGCCACGTGCTGGATGCCCTCGCCATTGAACTGCATCAGGAACTCCTCGATCTGCCCGGCGCCCTTGGACGATTCCTCGTTCAGCGGGATGCGGATCATGCCATCCGGAGCGGTCATGGCCTTGGAAGTCAGGCCGGTGTACTCGCCCTTGATGTCGAAGTAGCGGATCTCGCGGAAGTTGAACAGCTTCTCGTAGAAGCCGGCCCAGTAGGCCATGCGCCCGCGGTACACGTTGTGGGTCAGGTGGTCGATGATCTTCAGGCCCGCGCCCTTGGGGTTGCGGTCCACGCCTTCGAGGAACACGAAGTCGATGTCGTAGATCGAGCTGCCCTCGCCGAAACGGTCGATCAGGTACAGCGGCGCGCCGCCAATGCCCTTGATCGCCGGCAGGTTCAGTTCCATCGGGCCGGTTTCAATGTGAATCGGCTGGGCGCCCAGTTCCAGGGCGCGGTTGTAGGCCTTTTGCGAATCCTTGACCCGGAACGCCATGCCGCACACCGACGGACCGTGCTCGGCCGCGAAGTAGGAAGCGACGCTATGGGGTTCGTTGTTGAGGATCAGGTTGATCGCACCCTGGCGATACAGATGCACGTCTTTGGAACGATGGGTCGCGACTTTGGTGAAACCCATGATCTCGAAGATCGGTTCGAGGGTGTTGGGGGTAGGCGATGCGAATTCGATGAATTCAAAGCCCATCAGGCCCATTGGGTTTTCGAAGATATCTGCCATGGTTGGCGCCTCATCATATTTTTAGAATTAACGGATCGTTAGTTGCTAGCAATGCTGAGGAGGGACGGTGGCGCACAGGAGATACCGCGCACGCTGCGGGCGAGGAAGTCACCATAGATCAGTTGAAACCCGAGAATCTTCATTTCGACCCTGTCTTACAGGCTGGGGGGCGAGGCTTCTGCTGCCAGAAGACTTTATTATTGTATGCGTAACCGGATTCTACACAGCGTAAAAGCCTTTGTCCGCATTCTCTATAAAATCGCCTTTTTTGCCCCGCCCGCAAGGGGTTTGTTGCACTGGTAGATACCGCCGAGAATCAGCGCCCCGCCCACCCCCATCACCGGGCTCAACTGTTCTCCCAGCACGAGCGCGCCGAGGATCACCGCCGTCAGCGGATTGAGGGCGATGAATACACCGCAACGGGTGGCACCGATCCGCCGCAAGCCGTCGTAATACCAGATATAGGCCAGCGCCGAGCCCAGCACGCCCAGGTACAACAGGCTCAAGCCCTGGGCCAGGTTCAGGCGAGCCACCGCCTGCAGGTCGAACTCGCCACGGATCAGGGTGGCGGCGCAGAGCATCAGGGTGCCCAGGAGGATCGAGCAGGTCACGGTTTGCAATGAGCCCAGGCTGTGGTTCAGCCCCCTGGAGAACAGCAAGTACACGCCCCAGCCCAGCACGCAGCCAAGAATCAGCAGGTCGCCTTGCCAGCTCCCGGCCTGCGCCGCCAGGGCCGAAGGGTCACGGCTGCAGATCACCAGGGCCGCGCCACAGAGGCACAGGGCAATGCCCAACAGCGTGCGCCGGCCCAGGCGCTCCTTGAACAGCGCCCAGGACGCCAGGGCAATCACCGCCGGGTTCAGGGCCACGATCAACGATGCCCGAGAAGCCTTGACCTGCTCCAGGCCGAGGAAGAAACACAGGTTGTAGAAGAAGATCCCGAAGAACCCCAATAGTGCCAGTTGGCCAAACTGCCTGAGGCTGGGCCGCACCAGGGGAATGCGCGCCACGGCCATGAAGCCGAGCAAGGCCAGGCTGGCCAGCAGGAACCGCAGGCTGGCGGCCAGCAAGGGCGAGAGCCCGCCGGCCAGGTAGCGCCCGGCAACGAAGGTGCCGCCCCAGATCATGGTGACTGTCGCCAGGCGGCCATACACCGCCAGGTCCCGGTATTCGCCCGCCAGGGGGCCGCTGATATTGCTTTCACTCATGGTCAAGACGCTCTGAGGCAATGGGTTTGTACTGCACGACCATTTTTTGTCTAATGCCTGATCATCGTAAAATGAGCTTTTACTCATGACCCTGACCCAGCTGGAGATCTTTTCCCTGGTGGCCGAACTCCAGGGCTTTACCAGCGCCGCCACGCGCCTGGGCATCACCCAGTCGGCGGTGTCTCATGCCATCAAGTCACTGGAGCAGGAGCTGCAGGTGGACCTGTTTCGCCGGCACCAGGCCCAGGTCGAACTCACCGACATCGGCACCCAGTTGCTGCTGCGCGCCCGGGCCATGCTCGGACTGGCGGCGACCCTGGCCCAGGAAGCCGCGGATGCCCGGGGCATGAAGCGCGGCACCTTGCGCATCGGCTCGTTCGGCCCCACCTCGTCGATCCGCCTCCTACCCCGGATTCTTCACGACTACCGCCGCGAATATCCGGACATCGAAGTGCATATCGACGAAGGCCCCGATCGCCAGGTCCTGCAATGGCTGGAAGAACGACGGGTGGACCTGGGCTTCGTGGTGTTGCCCCAGGAGCGCTTCGACACCGTGCCTGTGGTCGAGGACCAGTTGCTGGCATTGATTCCAGCCAGCCACGCCCTGGCCAGTGAAGCGCAACTGCGCCTGGACCAACTGTGCCATGACCCCTTCGTGCTCACCGAAGCCGGCTCGGCGGAGCTGGTGTCACGCCTGTTCATCGGTGCCGGCCTGCGGCCCAATATCCGCTACCGCAGCACCCAACTGCTGAGCACCCTGGAAACCGTGGCCCGCGGCGATGCCTTGAGCATCGTTGCCGAGTTGTCCCTGCCCCAGGCCGCGGACTCGCGCTACACCAGCCGCCCCCTGGAGCCTGCCGTGCGCCGCCAAGTGGGGATCGCGGTGCTCGACCGACGCCAGGCGTCGCCGGCGGCCCTGGCCTTCATCCAGCACGCGCAGCGCCTTTATCGCCGGTAAAAGCCGGCTATCCTGCGATGATCAAGACAGCCGCAGGGGCCATGCCCCCCGGTGCCATCCTCCCCCTCGCCCGCCGACAGGTCCGATCCATGCCCCTGACCGCCAAAGGTCCATTGAAGCGCTCTACCCGTACCTTCTGGACATTGCTGGCCATGCTTCTTCCCATCGGGCTCGGCGCCCTCATCCTCTACGCCCAGGCCGAACGAACACTGATGCACAGCAGCCTGGAAACCGCCGAAGAGGCCATCCGCCAGTTCGACCTGATGCTCGATAACACCGACATCGCCGCCAGGGCGCTGCTGCCCCAGGTGGGCCGCGATTGTGATGAAGTCCGGCAACTGGCCCTGCGCGAACAGGTCACCCGCCGGCCGTTCGTGCGCTCGACCAACCTGGTGTGGCGCAACAACAACTATTGCAGCTCCCTGCTCGGCAGTTTCGCAGTCCCGCTCAACCCCCTGGACTACGTGGACGGCCGCCTCTGGCTGATGAGCGGCAACCCTGTCACCCCCGACACGGCCCTGCTGGTCTATCGCTGGAGCGAGGGCGATCGCGCCGCCCTGGCCACCATCGACGGCTATCACCTGACCAATGCCCTGCGCCTGATCAGCCGCTTCGCCGACCTGCAATTGCAGGTCGGCGGGCATTGGCTGTCCAGCGACGGCCGTGTCCACGAGGGCAGCCCGCCACTGGCGGCCGTGGCCAGCCAGCAACTGAGCTCATCGCGCTATCCCTACAGCGTCAGCTCGGGGTTTCCCGAGGGCGACGTGTGGAGCTACATGAAGAGCCAGTACCCGGCGCTGTTCAGCCTGCTGGTGTTTTTCGGCGCGGCGGCGGGCGTACTTGCCCACTGGCTGCAAAAGCGCTCCGCCTCCCCCACCCACGAGCTGCAACGGGCACTGGGGGCCCAGGAGTTCATTCCGTACTTTCAGCCGGTGGTGCGCGGGGACACCCTGGCGTGGGCCGGCATCGAAGTCCTGATGCGCTGGCAGCATCCGAAAGAGGGGCTGGTGCGCCCGGACCTGTTCATCCCCTTCGCCGAGCATTCGGGGCTGATCGTGCCCATGACCCGCTCGCTGATGCAGCAGACCCAACAAACCCTGGCGCCCCATGCCGCGCACTTTACCGACGGTTTCCATATAGGTATCAACATCACCGCCAGCCATTGCCACGACCTGCAGTTGCTGGAGGACTGCCGGGAGTTCCTCGCCGGCTTCCCCCCAGGCAAGGTGATCCTGGTGCTGGAGTTGACCGAACGCGAACTGATCGAGCCCACGACCACCACCCACCAGCTGTTTGCCGCCCTGCACGAACTGGGTGTGATGATCGCCATCGACGACTTCGGTACCGGGCATTCCAGCCTGGGTTATCTGCGCCAGTTCAATGTGGATTATTTGAAGATCGATCAGAGTTTCGTCGCCATGATCGGTGCCGACGCACTGTCCCTGCATATACTCGACAGCATTATCGAACTCTCGGCCAAACTCGATCTGGGCATTGTCGCCGAAGGTATTGAAACTGCAGAACAGCGGGATTATCTAGCAGCTAAAGGGGTGGATTTCCTGCAAGGTTATTTATTCGGACGGCCCATGCCCAGTGCCGAATTTGTTGCAGCCCTGGCGCGCCATTAAATAGCCATACTCGAACAAAAAGTGCTGGATCTAACAACTCGGGGCTTGCACCAATTTGAATCAATTGGTCAATTTCGCATTTGACAAGAACAACCTGATTTACTCTTGATGCATTAACTACTACAATTTTTCCCGCCTGTACAAGATTCACAGGTAGGCCACTTAATCGAGCCTTAATCGGCTCATGGCTTATAGCTTTGTTTGTGGTTTGTATCAGCCAAATAGACTATTGGAGTGAAGATATTGTCCAGACTTGCTGAGTTTCGTGCTGCAGAAAAAGCACTTCAAGAACAGCTCGCGCAGCTTGAATCCCTGAAAAACGACGCCGGACTCAAGAAGGAAATCGAGTTCGAAGAAAAGCTCCAGGCCCTGATGAAGTCCTACGACAAGAGCCTGCGTGACATCATCGCCATCCTTGATCCCAACCAGGGCAAGGCCGGCCTGCCACAGGCCAACGCCCCCAAGCAGCGCCGTGCCCGCGTGGTCAAGGTCTACCAGAACCCGCACACCGGCGAACTGATCGAAACCAAAGGCGGCAATCACCGCGGCCTGAAGGCCTGGAAAGAACAGTACGGTGCCGCCACTGTGGATTCCTGGCTGCGCGCTTGAACAAAGCCGCACCCCGAAAAAGGCCCTGCATATGTAGGGCCTTTTACATTGAATAAGAAAATTCTTATTACGACTTGCATCTAAGGGAAGAGCCGAGCGAGATCCCACCCCTCTCCCTAGCTGATACATCGTGCAATAACGTCTGATTCCCAAGCAACTTCAGGCTTAATGCCTTTTCGCTAACGAACGGGTAACCCGCAGAAAGCGAACCGATTGGTTCAGATTTTTCCTTAAAGTTTAAGGCCGTTTCGTACAGCGAGTATTTCATCCTGGCTCTCGGCAAAAGCCGCAGCCTGGCCAGCGTATGAAAGTACATAAGCCTTATCCCCATTCAGTGCCGCCACCAATGTTTGCGAGAGCACATGCCGGCCATTCTGGGTAATGGTGCAAGTAGTCTCCAGCGCCTCGAGACGACTCAACTGCGCGGCATGAATCTTGTTACAGACACTCTGATAACCGCCCTGGGCAAAGTCCTTTTGCACCGACTTGCGCATCTCCAGCAATACCCCCTGCAGATTGACTACATGCCCACTGTCCACCTGAGTCATGGTCAACTCCATGACCATGAGTGGATTGCCAGCGGTATCGCTCTTGACCGCTCTCTGCCGGGACACCTTGGCGGCCTCTTCGCCTTCTTGGGCCGGCAGCGGTTCCACCGTCCAGCCCTGGGGCCAGGTCACTTGCGGCTCGGCCTCTGCAACACCGGCCAGCGCCAGTAGCAACAGAGCTGCGGCGCGGAACTTAAAAGACTCGATCATGCGTTTGCACACTGAGATAAAGGGGCCTGGAAGTCTGAGCCCGGCGCCAGGAATGGGCAATAGATCAGGAGCTTTGGGTTTGGCGCCAGCCGACCCACTTGCGTATCATTGCCCGATCCCAAGGATGTCCGAACCATTGCCAGCCAAGGCTGCTTGCCCCGGCAAGCAGTCTTGGCCGCACTTTCTTCTGGAGGGCCCATGAGCCTCAACGAACTCAATACCTTTCCCGGCGTGACCGCCCAACCGGATGCGGCCACTGCCCGTTTCGTGTTCAACCACACCATGTTGCGCGTCAAGGACATCACTCGCTCCCTGGACTTCTACACCCGGGTCCTGGGCTTTTCCCTGGTGGAAAAACGCGACTTCCCTGAAGCCGAGTTCAGCCTGTACTTCCTGGCCCTGGTGGACAAGGCACAGATCCCGGCAGACGCTGGCGCACGAACCGAGTGGATGAAGTCGATTCCCGGCATTCTCGAACTGACCCACAACCACGGCACCGAGAACGATCCAGCCTTCGCCTACCACAACGGCAACAGCGACCCGCGCGGCTTCGGCCACATCTGTATCTCGGTGCCGGACATCGTCGCCGCCTGCGAGCGCTTCGAAGCCCTGGGCTGCGATTTCCAGAAGCGCCTGAACGATGGCCGGATGAAAAGCCTGGCCTTCATCAAGGACCCGGACGGCTACTGGGTCGAGATCATCCAGCCAGCACCGCTGTAAACCTATGCAGGTGCGAAGCCGGCCTGTGTAGAAGCTGGATTGTCAGCACTTCCCTTCTCAAGGGCGGCGCAAGACCCAGCGGCCACTTCAGCGACAAGCCGGTGCCTGCCGGCACAGCAATAAAAAACCCCATGAGCCAGGCTCATGGGGTTTTGTTTTTCTAAGCGACCGATCAAGCCGGTGCTGAGGTACGGATCAAGTGATCGAATGCACTGAGGGAAGCCTTGGCGCCCTCGCCCACGGCTATCACGATCTGCTTGTAGGGCACCGTGGTGACGTCACCTGCAGCAAATACCCCAGGCAGCGAAGTCTCGCCGCGGGCATCGACGATGATCTCGCCACGAGGCGACAGCTCGACGGTGCCCTTGAGCCAATCTGTGTTGGGCAACAGGCCGATCTGCACAAAGATGCCTTCCAGGTCCACCGTGTGGAACTCGCCCGAATCACGGTCCTTGTAGGCCAGGCCGGTGACCTTCTGGCCGTCACCCTTCACTTCGCTGGTCAAGGCGCTGGTGATGACTTTGACGTTGGGCAGGCTGAAGAGCTTGCGCTGCAACACCGCATCCGCCCGCAGCTTGCTGTCGAACTCCAGCAGGGTCACGTGGCTGACGATACCCGCCAGGTCGATGGCCGCTTCGACACCGGAGTTGCCGCCGCCAATCACCGCCACACGCTTGCCCTTGAACAGCGGGCCGTCGCAGTGCGGGCAGAAGCACACGCCCTTGGCCTTGTATTCCTGCTCACCCGGCACGCCCATCTCGCGCCAGCGGGCACCGGTAGCCAGGATCACCGACTTGGCCTTGAGGCTGGCGCCGCTTTCGAACTGGATCTCGTGCAAGCCGCCGACTTCCTTGGCCGGCACCAGGGCACTGGCCCGCTGCAGGTTCATGATGTCCACGTCGTACTGCTTGACGTGCTCTTCCAGGGCGGCGGCCAGCTTCGGCCCTTCAGTTGCCTGCACCGAGATGAAGTTCTCGATCGCCATGGTGTCCAGCACCTGGCCACCGAAACGCTCGGCAGCCACACCGGTACGGATGCCTTTGCGAGCGGCATAGATGGCTGCCGAAGCACCCGCTGGACCACCGCCGACCACCAGCACGTCGAAGGCTTCCTTGGCGTTGAGTTTCTGCGCCTGCTTCTCCACCGCACCGGTGTCGAGCTTGGCGAGGATTTCCTCCAGCCCCATGCGCCCCTGGCCGAAGTTCACGCCATTGAGGTAGACACTGGGCACCGCCATGACCTTGCGTTCATCGACTTCGGCCTGGAACAGCGCGCCATCGATGGCCACGTGACGGATGTTGGGATTGAGCACCGCCATCAGGTTCAGCGCCTGGACCACGTCCGGGCAGTTCTGGCAGGACAGCGAGAAGTAGGTTTCGAAATTGAACTCGCCCTTGAGCGAGCGGATCTGCTCGATCACCTCGGCACTGGCCTTGGATGGATGGCCACCTACTTGCAGCAGGGCCAGCACCAGGGAAGTGAATTCGTGGCCCATGGGAATACCGGCGAAACGCAAGCTGATATCACTTCCCGGGCGATTCAACGAGAACGAAGGCTTGCGCGCGTCGCTGCCGTTATCGAGCAAGGTAATCTGGTTGGAAAGACTGACAATGTCTTTGAGTAACGCGAGCATTTCCTGGGATTTCGCACCGTCGTCGAGGGAGGCTACGATCTCGATCGGCTGGGTGACCCGTTCCAGGTAAGACTTCAACTGAGCTTTAAGATTGGCGTCCAACATACGGGCGATCTCCTGTTTTGATTCGGTAGAAAAAACAACGCCCGAGCGAATCTCGCCCGGGCGTTGTTTGAGGGCGGTGCAGCTGACTTAAGTGCGGATCACCGCCCTTGGGTAATGCATGGACTTAGATCTTGCCGACCAGGTCCAGGGACGGAGCCAGGGTGGCCTCGCCTTCTTTCCACTTGGCTGGGCAGACTTCGCCTGGGTGAGCAGCGACGTACTGAGCGGCCTTGATCTTGCGCAGCAGCTCGGAAGCGTCACGGCCTACACCGCCGTCGTTGATTTCAACGATCTTGATCTGCCCTTCAGGGTTGATCACGAAGGTGCCGCGGTCAGCCAGACCGGCTTCTTCGATCAGCACATCGAAGTTGCGGGAGATGGCCAGGGTCGGGTCGCCGATCATGGTGTACTGGATCTTGCCGATGGCTGGCGAAGTGTTGTGCCAGGCAGCGTGGGCGAAGTGGGTGTCGGTGGAAACGCTGTAGATCTCGACGCCCAGCTTCTGGAATTCGGCGTAGTTGTCGGCCAGGTCTTCCAGCTCGGTTGGGCACACGAAGGTGAAGTCAGCCGGGTAGAAGAACACGACAGACCATTTGCCTTTCAGATCGGCGTCCGACACTTCGACGAATGCGCCGTTTTTGAATGCGGTAGCTTTGAAGGGTTTAACTTGGCTGTTGATGATAGGCATCGTTGACTCTCCATCAGTGGTTGAGAACATTGGGTGAAAACTTGATGGGGAGAATCCTAACCAATGAATCGCCCCTTGGCTCATTGGCAAACCTGATACTGCCGATTGGTTTTGACTATCAGCCAACAGTATTAATAGAAGAAACCTTAATCTACTGCTGTACCGGCTTCTCGCCGATGCGCGCCATGCCCATGAACGGGTTGGCCTCGACGTAGCGCATGGCGGACTGCATGTCCTTCCAGCCGACATAGCTCATCAGTGATTTCAGATCCCAACCGCTGCGGTGCGCCCAGGTGGCGAAGCCCCGGCGCAGGGAATGGCTGGTGTAGTGTTCGCCAGCGATACCGGCACGCTCCAGGGCTTGGCGCAGCAACGCGATCACGCTATTGGCATGCAACCCCTGCTCGCTCAGGCGCCCCCAGCGGTTGATGCCGCGAAACACCGGCCCGCGCACCAGCGCCGCGCTGTTGATCCACTCGATATAGGCCTGCACCGGGCACAGGCGCAGCAAGGCCGGGGTGTGAAAGGTCCGCCCAAGGTTGTCACGGTCACTCTTGCTGCGGGGCAGGTAGAGGCTGATGCCCGACCCGGCCACCGCTTGCACATGCTCGATCTGCAAGCGGCACAGCTCATCACTGCGAAAGCCCCGCCAGAAGCCCAGCAAGATCAGCGCCCGATCACGCCGGGCACGTAACAGATCCCCCTGGCGCTGTTCAGCTGCGGCACTCGCCACCTCCTCATCTAGCCAGGCGACGACCTGTTCCAGGTGCTGCAGCTCCAAGGGTTGCGCCTGTTTTTCCTGTACCGGGTGCAGCGCACGGATGCCCTTGAACACCTGGCGCACCACCGGTGCCTTGGTCGGGTCGGCAAAGCCCTGGCTGCTGTGCCACTGGGCCAGGGCCGACAGGCGCAACCGCAGGGTATTGATCGACAGCTCACCGGCATAGGCGGCCAGGTAGCGGGCCACGCTTTCGGCCGTAGCCGGAAGGAAACCGCCCCACTGCACTTCGAAATGCTCGATGGCCGCCCGATAGCTGCGACGGGTGTTGTCGCGGGTGGCGGCTTGCAGATAACGATCCAGCTCGCTCATGGCAGCTCAACTCAGTCAAATGTACGGCGATGGCTGGCGGAAACCGCCCTCAGCACCTATCACACGGGGTAATACCATAATATCCCATGTCAGTTTCAGGCTTTTGATAATTTCACATCTGCTGTACAATTCAATGTAATTACATACCACGTAACACAGTACTAAATCGTCGGAGGATGCATGGCTCGCGGAGGCATAAACAAGGCGGTGGTGAAGAAAGCGCGTCAGGCGATTCTTGCCCGCGGCGAACACCCCAGCATCGATGCAGTACGCATCGAAATGGGCAATACCGGCTCGAAAACCACCATCCACCGCTATCTCAAGGAGCTGGATGACGGCGCCAGCCGGCGTGACAGCGGCCCTGCACCCCTGGACCAAGAACTGGGTGAACTGGTGGGGCGCCTGGCGCAACGCCTGCAGGAGCAGGCCCAGGAACCCCTGGCGCAAGCCCTCGCCCACTTCGAAGAACAGAAGCAGGTGCTGGAACACCAGTTGAACGAAGCCCACCAGCTTCAGGAGCAGTTGCAACAGCAGTTGCAGATTCAGGCCAGCGCCCTGGCCGGGGAAAGCGCCGCCCTGCAAGACACTCGCTCCATGCTGCAGAGCGAACAGACCCGCAACGCCGAACTCAACCAGGCACTCAAGGGCCTTGAGCTGCGGCTGGAGGACAAGGAGCAGCAGATCCACTCCCTGGAGGAAAAGCACCTGCATGCCCGGGACGCCCTGGAGCACTACCGCGCGGCCAGCAAGGAACAGCGCGAACAGGAGCAGCGCCGCCACGAAGGGCAGCTGCAACAGATCCAGATGGAGCTGCGCCAGGCCCAACAGAGCGCGCTGGTACGCCAGGACGAGATCACCCAACTGCATCGCGATAACGAGCGCCTGCTCAGCGAACAGCGCGCCATCCACAAAGAGCTCAAGCAAGCCCAGGATGCCGCCAGCAAGAATTCGGCGCTGCAGGCCCGCCTGAGCGAACAGGTCGCCCGCCAGGACAGCGAAAGCACCCTGCTCCAGGAACGCCTGCGCGTTGCCCAGGAAGAAGTTCAGGCACTCAAGGAACAAACCAGGAAACAGGCTCGATCGAGCAAGGAGATGGAGTTGCGCGCCACCAAGGCCGAGGCCGGCCTGGAGGCGTTGCGCCTGGCTGCTGCCACCAAGGCCCAGCCAGACGCACCTGCGAAGGCTTGATCAGCCCGCGACAGGCGTACGCATGGTGACGAACTCTTCGGCGGCCGTCGGGTGCACGCCGATGGTTTCGTCGAAGTCGCGCTTGGTCGCCCCCGCCTTCAGGGCAATCGCCAGGCCCTGAACGATTTCACCGGCATCCGGGCCGACCATGTGGCACCCCAGGACCTTGTCGCTGTCGGCGTCCACCACCAGCTTCATCAGAGTGCGTTCCTGGCAGTCGGTCAGGGTCAGCTTCATCGGCCGGAAGCGGCTCTCGAAGATCTGCACCTTGTGCCCCGCTTCTCGCGCCTGCTCTTCGGTGAGGCCGACGGTACCGATGTTCGGCAGGCTGAACACCGCCGTAGGAATCATCTGGTAATCCACGGGACGGTACTGCTCGGGCTTGAACAGGCGCCGAGCCACGGCCATGCCCTCGGCCAGGGCCACCGGCGTCAGTTGCACGCGGCCGATGACATCGCCAATCGCCAGGATCGACGGCTCACTGCTCTGATACTGCTCGTCCACTTCGATGAAACCGCGCTTGTCGAGCTTCACGCCGGTATTCTCCAGCCCCAGGTTGTCCAGCATCGGCCGGCGCCCGGTGGCATAGAACACACAATCGGCGGCCAGCTTGCGACCATCCTTGAGGGTGACCTCAAGACTGCCGTCGGCCTGCTTGTCGATGCGCTCGATGTCGGCATTGAACTGCAGGCCCAAACCACGCTTGGTCAGTTCCTCCTGCAAGTGCTTGCGCACTGCGCCGTCGAAACCGCGCAGGAACAACTCACCGCGATACAACAGCTGGGTATCGGCGCCCAGGCCATGGAAGATCCCGGCAAACTCCACCGCGATGTAGCCACCGCCCACCACCAGCACGCGCTTGGGCAGCTCCTTGAGGAAGAAGGCCTCGTTGGAACTGATGGCATGCTCACGCCCCGGGATATCCGGGATCTGTGGCCAGCCGCCGGTGGCAATGAGGATGTGCTTGGCGCTGTAGCGCTGGCCGTTGACCTCTACCTGGTGCGGATCGATCAGCTTGGCGTGGCCTTCATGCAGGGTCACGCCGCTGTTGACCAGCAGATTGCGGTAGATGCCGTTGAGGCGATTGATTTCGCGATCCTTGTTGGCGATCAGGGTCGCCCAATCGAAATTCGCCTCACCCAGGGACCAGCCGAAACCCGAGGCCTGCTCGAAGTCTTCGGCGAAGTGCGCGCCGTACACCAGCAGCTTTTTCGGCACGCAGCCGACGTTGACACAGGTACCGCCCAGATAGCGGCTTTCAGCGACCGCGACCTTCGCGCCAAAACCCGCCGCGAATCGCGCACAGCGCACACCGCCGGAACCGGCACCAATTACATAAAGATCAAAATCGTAGGCCATTTCACTCTCCCAGGCAGGCTGACAAGCATAACCGCAGATGGCGATCGGGTCAGCGCAGAGGTCTACATAAGGGCGACAAATGAAAAAGCCACCCGAAGGTGGCTTTTCCGAAAAACCCGTGCAGCGGCTATCAGTAAGCCTTGCCGGTCTTGTAGAAGTTCTCGAAGCAGAAGTTGGTTGCGTCGATGTAGCCTTCGGCACCACCGCAGTCGAAACGCTTGCCCTTGAACTTGTAGGCCATCACGCAGCCGTTCTGCGCCTGCTTCATCAGGGCGTCGGTGATCTGGATCTCGCCACCCTTGCCCGGCTCGGTCTGCTCGATCAGGTCAAAGATGTCCGGAGTCAGGATGTAACGACCGATGATCGCCAGGTTCGACGGTGCGTCTTCCGGCTTTGGCTTCTCGACCATGCTGTGAACGCGGTAGATGTCGTCACGGATCATCTCGCCAGCAATCACGCCGTACTTGTTGGTTTCCTGCGGATCGACTTCCTGGATGGCCACGATCGAGCAGCGGAACTGCTTGTACAGCTTGACCATCTGGGTCAGTACGCCGTCGCCTTCGAGGTTGACGCACAGGTCGTCCGCCAGCACCACGGCGAAGGGTTCGTCACCGATCAGCGGGCGGCCAGTCAGAATGGCGTGGCCCAGGCCTTTCATTTCGGTCTGGCGAGTGTAGGAGAACGAGCACTCGTCCAGCAGCTTGCGGATACCGACCAGGTATTTCTCCTTGTCGGTGCCCTTGATCTGGTTTTCCAGCTCGTAACTGATGTCGAAGTGGTCTTCGAGGGCGCGCTTGCCGCGGCCGGTCACGATGGAGATTTCATTCAATCCGGCATCCAGCGCTTCTTCAACGCCGTACTGGATCAGTGGCTTGTTCACCACCGGCAGCATTTCTTTAGGCATGGCTTTAGTCGCTGGCAGGAAGCGAGTACCGTAACCGGCTGCTGGGAACAAGCATTTCTTGATCATATGAGTCCTTAAAAAGGCTGTGTGTACGAGTTTCGGCGCAGTCTAATGAGGGCGCGAGCGCCTTACAATGCCCCGCGCTGGCTAACCGCTGCCATCATAGAGAAATAAAGTGCCGGATAGTTCCGCAGCATCCTCCAGATAGCCTGCCAGGTAAACCTCCATCACCGCGCAGCGCTTGTAAACCGGCACCTGCACAGGGTTGCCGGAATGCCCCAGGCATCGACCAGGCACACCCTCGACTCAACGGCCAAGGCGGGCCATCCGGACTCCATGATGGCACCGTTTTCGCCCTGGCGATGTTCACCCGCAGGCACCACAACTCCCTCACCCAGAGGGGCTGCGGCACTTTTGCAGGCCCGCGGAGGACTAAGGTGACGTGCTGTACCGAAATGGCCATTAGCTATAGCATCGCCACTGGCATGCACGGCCACTTCACCCCCTCCCCCTCAGATGACGAAATCCCCCATGAACAGACTTTTCACTGTCACCGCAGTACTGGCCCTGAGTGGATGTGCCACCGCCTCCAATACCTACCTGGCCAATGGCGAACAAGGCCTGAGCATCGATTGCTCTGGCGAGGCCAGCTCCTGGGCCAGCTGTTACGAGAAAGCCGAGGCGTCCTGCGCCGGCACCGGCTATCGGATCGTCAGCACTGTCGGCACGCCCGCCACCAAGGAAAGCGACAAGACCCTCGGCGTCGATGTTGGCAACTATAAGAGCCGCAGCGTGGTAGTGGTCTGCAAGTAGAAGGCGCACGCCCTCTACATATGAATTTCGGCGAACTTGATGCCCAGGCCACGAATGGTTTCGATCAGGTCGTCGAGACGGCAGAAAGACTCCACCTCGTCGCTGTCGTCCACCAGAAAATAGCTGCGCCCGGCGCTCTTCTTGAAAAACACAATCCATTCCCCTGAATTGGCCGGGTTCTGGATCACGTGGGTGGCAGAGATCAAGCCCTCTGCATGCTTTGCCCTGACATCTTCCCGCTTCATGCTTTCTCCCAAAAAATCGATGCCGCCCAGGCGTGAGCCCGGGCGGCACCGGCAACAATGGGCGCTAGTTTATCGGATGCCCTGGCCTATCAGCACGCCTTCTACCGTCTGACCGTACAAATTCACCCCATCATTGGCGTGGAACTTGACCCGGGTCTTCTCGATGGAACCCTCCACCAGGCGCGGGTCCTGCGGCCGCTCGTGGCTGTTGACGAACGCCGCCACGTCCCAGGCCTGCTGATCGCTCAGGCTGCCGCCCTTGCCCAGAGGCATGTTGTGCTTGATGAAGGACGCCGCAGTATTGATCCGGTGCATCCCTGCACCCCAGTTGTAGGAATCCTTGCCCCAGAGTGGCGGCATCACGTAATCCGCACCGGCCTTCTGGCCCTGGCCGTTGTCACCGTGGCAAACCGCACACTGCGCCTGATACACCGTCGCACCCTGCTTGAGGTCGTAGCCTTTGGCGGGCTGCGCCACGTCGGGATACCCGCGCCCGGGCAGCTCGACGCCCAGCGGCGCCTTGCTCGCCAGCCAGTAGGCATACACCGACAGCGCGGTAATCTGCGGACTGTCCGCCGCCGGCGGCTTGCCACCGTTCATGCTGAACTGAAAACAGCCTTGCAGGCGCTCGGCAAAGGTATTCACCTTGTCGTTCTTCTTGCGATAGGCCGGGTACATCGGGTACGCGCCCCACAGTGGCGCCGAGTTGGCCAGGCGACCCTGATCAAGGTGGCAATTGCTGCAATTGAGGCCGTTGCCAACGAACTGCGGCGCCAGGCGCTTGGTATCGACGAACAGGGCGTAGCCTTCGCGTACCAGCTTGCCGTAGGCATTGTCCGGCAGCTCGCTTTCAGCCGGCGGCTTGAAGTACTCGACATGGGCGGAAGCGCTCGGCGCCGGGATCTGCGACTGGTCCTCCATGGCGATGGTGGCGGCCTGGACCTGGATCGCGAGCAGGCTCAGCAGCGCCCCTGGAATCAATAGTTTCATGGGCGCGCCTCCTGGGAGTTCAAGGTTGCAAAGTAGTCCGCCACGGCAGCCACTTCTTCGGCGCTCAGGGATTTGGCGATGTGCCCCATCAGGTCATTGGGGTCGTTGTGGCGGGTACCTTCACGCCAGGCGTTGAGCTGTGCCACCAGGTAGCTGGCAGGCTGCCCGGCCAGGGGTGGGAAGGCGGTACCGACGCCCACGCCACCCGGTCCGTGGCAACTGACGCACTCGGGCACTTGCCGTTCCCAGGCACCACGCAGGGCCAGGCGCTCACCGACACCGGTGGCCACCTGGCTACGGCTGACAGGAGCCAGCTTGGGCGCAGGCATGGCGGCCAGGGTCGTGGTGACCGCGGTGATTTCCTCTTCACTCAAGGCCTTGGCCAGCGGTTGCATCACAGGGCTGGTGCGGGCGCCGCTGCGAAAGTCGTGCAACTGCTTGCCCAGATATCCCGCTGGCAACCCGGCAAGGCGTGGAAACCCGGCCGGAGCCAGGCCCATGCCATCGGCGCCATGGCAGGCCAGGCAAGCCGTCGCCCCCGGCTGGGCGCCTCCCTGGGTAAAGACTTTCTGCCCCTCCACGGCATGGGCAGTTTGAACCAACAGCAGCATCAGGCCACTCAATAGCATTCGATCCAGTGGGATCATATGGACTCCATTATTCTAGTTATATGCTTAGACCTGCATGGCATAAGCACACAAATAGTAGGTCAATTGATCCACCGGGACAACGCGAAATTGCCCCGCGCCTATCGAATACCGAACAGCAAAACAAGGTTTTACCAGGCGAAAAAAAGCGGCTAATCGCCGCAGTGCAACAAGGCTTCTGCCCACGCAAAAGCAGCCCCGGGCCGCGCTTGGCGGCGCTACCCGGGGCCTGGGGCAAAGTCTGGAGAAGGGATGCAAGCGGGTAACCGGGGCCGGTCACCCGCAGGGAGCAACGGCTCAGCCGGAAATACAGGACTCACCGGCCTTGCGCACATCCTGAGGGCGCAAGGGGTTGTTGCTCATCTGCTCGTGCAGCTTGATGCTGCTGCCACCGGAACGCTCTTCAATGTAGAACACCGCAGCCGGGGCCGGCGACAGGCTCTGGGGCACTAGCACCCGAAAGCCGTCCTTGTGTGGCTCGACCTGCAGCGCGCCGCGGCTGCCGGAGAGTTTGTCGGTCAGGCACTTGGCGTATTCCTGAGGCTTCTTGCCGGAAATCACGCTCAGGGTTGGCGGTGTCTGGTTGATGTCCGAGACGCTTGCGCAACCGCCGATGGCCAAGACCAGAACCCACACCCAGCGTTTCATGTAAAAACCTCCAATAAAGTCCCTCCGACAGCAAAGACGCTGTTTTTCTCCGGAGGCACGGCTTTATCGCCGATAAAAATCCAAATAACTGTTTTAAATTGTCAAAGCTCGACGCCGGGGCCGAATAATACTCCTTTGGGCCTGATAAACTGCGCCACCGCCCACGCAAACGTTTTTTGCTTTTGTAGCTATAGCCCTTCTGGAGGCGCCCATGAAATTCATCCACCAGCGCGAGCACCTGAACGAAGACGATATCGTCGTCATCGAATGCTCCCAGGTCTGCAACATTCGCCTGATGAGCGACGCCAACTTCCGCAGCTTCAAGAACGGCGGCCGTCATACCTATCACGGCGGCGCCTTCGACAAGTTCCCGGCAAAGATCACCGCCCCCAGCACTGGCTTCTGGAACATCACCATCGACACCGTCAACCGTCGGCCCATCAGCGTGACCCGCAAGCCGAACCTGACGCATTCGATCCGCATCATTCGCCGCTCCAGTTCGAAACTGCGCTAAGCCCTCCCCTCGCGACAACAGGTAGCCCCGTGCCCCAGACCACCAAGTACGTCATCAAATACAAGCTCAACGGTGAGCGCCGCTTCGAATTCGCCCAGCTGCAGACCGGCTCCGAGGAAGAAGCCCGGGCCGCCCTCGAGGCGCTGCATGGCCAGTCCGACGATGTCATCAGCGACGTCAGCGTCAGCAAGGCCTTGTAGAGCGCCGCTGCGCACCACCGATTCAAGCGCAAGCAACGGAGTGTTCGGCGGCCAACCGTGCCGCAGACTGGCCGGGTTCCCTACCGCCCAGGACACTCCCGCCATGCCTGCCCCCTCGCTACACGATCGCTTGCAACAACTGGATTGGGCCCGCATCGAGCAGGCCCTCGACCAGGATGGCTGCGCCCGCCTCGAAGGCCTGTTGACTCCAGCGCAATGCCAGGCCCTGAGCCGGCTTTACCAGAGCCCCGAGTTGTTTCGCTCGAAAGTGATCATGGCCCGCCATGGTTTTGGCCGTGGCCAGTACCAGTATTTTGGCTATCCGCTGCCGGAGCCCGTGGCGCAATTGCGCCAGTTGCTCTACCCGCGCCTGGTGGACCAGGCCAACCGCTGGAACCGCCTGATGAATATCGACGCCCAATACCCGACGCAACACGCCGCCTTCATCCAGCGCTGCCACGACGCCGGGCAGATGCGCCCGACGCCCTTGCTCTTGCAATACGGCCCCGGGGACTACAACTGCCTGCACCAGGATCTGTACGGCGAGCACGTATTCCCCTTGCAAGTGGCCTTCCTGCTGTCGCAGCCGGGAAGCGACTTCAGCGGCGGTGAACTGGTGCTCACCGAACAGCGCCCACGCATGCAATCGCGGCCGCAGGTCATTGGTCTGAAGCAGGGTGATGGGCTGGTTTTCGCCGTGCATCATCGCCCGGTAGCCGGAGCGCGCGGGCACTATCGGGTGACCTTGCGCCACGGTGTCAGCCGCATTCACAGTGGCCAACGCCATACCCTTGGAGTGATTTTTCACGATGCACTGTAATGATGGCGGCCCAGCCACCCTCGGGCTGTTCAGTGACAGCGACCTGCAGCAGCCTGCCCGCGTCGAGGTCCTGGGCCCACAATCCCGGGTATTGCGCGGCTTCGCCCTGCCCTGGGTCGAAGCGCTGCTGCCGCAACTCGATGCCGTGCTCGCCGCTGCGCCCTTTCGCCAGATGCAGACGCCCGGCGGCTTCACCATGTCGGTGGGCCTCAGCAGTTGCGGGCAACTGGGCTGGACCACCGACCGCAGCGGCTACCGCTATAGCCCCATCGACCCGCAAAGCCAGCGCCCCTGGCCAGCACTGCCCAAGGTATTCCAGGAGCTGGCCGAAGCCGCGGCCGAGGCTGCCGGCTTTCCCGGGTTCGCCCCGGACTCCTGCCTGATCAACTGCTACCGGCCGGGGGCAAAGATGTCACTGCATCAGGACAAGAACGAGCGCGACTACTCAGCCCCTATCGTGTCCCTGTCCCTGGGCCTGCCGGCGATCTTTCTCTTCGGCGGCCGGCAGCGCAGCGACAAGAGCCAACGGGTCGCGCTGCTGCATGGCGATGTGGTGGTCTGGGGCGGCGTCGACCGCCTGCGCTATCACGGAGTGCTGGCCCTCAAGGACGGCCACCACCCGCTGTTGGGCCAGCAACGGATCAACCTGACCTTGCGCCGGGCCGGCTGACGTTGAGAATTCAAGCGCAAGACCCGGAGTGCCGAACGGCCCCAGCTTGGTTAATCTGGCCGCCACCGCTTACCGAGTACCGACCATGACCGCCTTGTCGCGCAAGCACCGCATCGAACAGGACCCCCGCTGGCAAGCCGTGCTCAAGCGCGATGCCAGCGCCGACGCCAGCTTTGTCTACGCCGTGCGCACCACCGGCGTCTATTGCCGCCCCAGCAGCCTGTCGCGCTTGCCCAAGGCCGAGAATGTCGAATTCTTCGACAGCGCCGAGCAAGCCGAAGCCGCCGGCTACCGCCCGAGCAAGCGCCTGGCCAGTGACCAGACCCAGGTCGCGGCGCACCATGCCACGCTGGTGGCGCTGGCCTGCCGGCAGATCGAGGGCGCCGAAACACCGCCCAGCCTGGGCCAGTTGGCGCAGCAGGCCGGCATGAGCAGCTATCACTTTCACCGAGTGTTCAAGGCCGCCACCGGGCTGACCCCCCGGGCCTATGCCAACGCGCAACGCTCACGCAAGGTACGCTCCCACCTGGAACGCGGCCAGTCGGTCACCGAAGCCCTGTATGACGCCGGCTTCAACTCCAACAGCCGTTTCTACGAAGCGGCCGACCAGTTGCTGGGCATGACGCCCAGCGACTACCGCGCCGGCGGCCCCAACACCGATATCCGCTTCGCCCTCGGCCAGTGTTCCCTGGGGGCAATACTGGTGGCGCAAAGCGCGCGCGGTGTGTGTGCGATTCTCCTGGGGGATGAACCCGGCCCGCTGCTGGAGCAACTGCAGGACAAGTTCCCCCGGGCCAACCTGATCGGTGCCGACCGCGATTTCGAGCGCCTGGTCGCCCAGGTAGTGGGGTTTATCGAGGCCCCGGCCATTGGCCTGGACCTGCCCCTGGATCTGCAGGGCACGGTGTTCCAGGAGCGGGTATGGCAGGCCCTGAGGAGCATTCCTCTGGGCAGCACCGCCAGTTACGCCGAAATTGCCCAGCGCATTGGCGCGCCCAAGTCCATGCGCGCCGTGGCCCAGGCCTGCGCGGCCAACAGCCTGGCGGTGGCCATTCCCTGCCACCGGGTGGTACGCAGCGACGGCAGCCTTTCGGGCTACCGCTGGGGTGTGGAACGCAAGCGTCAGTTGCTGGAGCGCGAAGCGGCCTGCGAGGCCTCGATGCCGATGTAGATCGCCACCGAATCGGCACTGGTGTAGACCTCGAAATCCGTGGCGAAGGCGCGCCGGACCTGGGGGTTGTCCTGGAAGTAGGCCCAGATCAGCCCCCAGGTCTGGATCACGCAATCGGGCATAGCGCCCTTGGCACTGAACACCAGGTAGTCCCCGCCCTGGACAGCCACGCTCGGGTAGTCGGCGCAGGCACCTTCCAGCGCCACGCCGGCGGTCACGTCGAAGTGCCCGCTGGCATCGGACTCGTAGTTGGAATAGACGCCGTAGACGAACGAATCAGCCTGGCGAGGGCTGATCTTGTCGAACAGCCCCTCGACATAGAAGCGCTGCCACATCGGCCCGATCCGGGCGCTGTCGGCCTGTTGCTCGGCGGCGTTGAGGGTCCTTACTTGCAGGCCTGCAACGCTGAACGGCAGTACTTCACGCAGTTTTACATCCATGGTCAGCCTTCCTTGAGGGGTGCGATGAGGAAAAATATCCGCCGCAGTCTAGCGCCGGATCGACGCCGCCGACAGCCGTCGGCAGCGGCCGCCGTATCGGTTGCAAAGGCCTGGAATCGAGCCCCGTGGAAAAGTCAGCTGGCCTCGGGGCGCCATCTCCTGATAAAAACCACGGGCTGCATCGTCTAAACCTGCCGACGGAGAATTCCCGCAAATGAGCCAATGGACTGATCGCCGCCTCTTAGACCTGCTGGGTATCGCCCTGCCCATCATCCAAGCGCCCATGGCCGGCCCCTCCGGCTCCGCCATGGTGATCGGCGCCTCCCGGGCCGGTGCTCTGGGCTCCCTGCCCTGCGCCATGCTCGACGCCGGGCAGATCCGCCAGGAAGTACAGGTGATTCGCTCAGCCACGCAGAACCCGTTGAACCTGAACTTCTTCTGCCACCAGGTGCAGCCCGTCGATGCCGAACACGAGCAACGCTGGAAGAACGCCCTGGAGCCCTACTATCGCGAGCTGGGCGCCGACTTCGATGCTCCGACCCCGGTCAGCAACCGCGCGCCCTTCGATGAGAGCACCTGCCAACTGGTGGAAGAGTTGCGCCCTGAAGTCGTGAGTTTCCACTTCGGCCTTCCAGAGCCTTCGTTGCTGGCCCGGGTCAAGGCCACCGGAGCCAAGGTGCTGTCCTCGGCCAGCACCGTCGATGAAGCGCTCTGGCTGGAGGAGCGCGGCTGCGACGCGATCATCGCCATGGGCTACGAAGCCGGCGGCCACCGGGCAATCTTCCTCGGCGACGATCTCAACAGCCAGGTCGGCACCATGGCCCTGGTGCCGCAGATCGTCGACGCGGTGCAACTGCCGGTGATTGCCGCCGGCGGCATCGGCGATGCCCGGGGCATCGTCGCGGCGCTGGCCCTGGGAGCCTCGGCGGTGCAACTGGGCACCGCTTACCTGTTCACCCCGGAAGCCAAGGTCAGCGCCGCCCACCACCATGCCCTGCGCCACGCCAAGGAAAGCGAAACCGCGTTGACCAACCTGTTCACCGGGCGCCCGGCCCGGGGCATCGTCAACCGCGTCATGCGCGAAATCGGCCCCATCAGCCCGTTGGCGCCGGCCTTCCCCCGGGCCGGCGGCGCCTTGATGCCGCTGCGTGCCAAGGACGAGGCGGACTTCGCCAACCTCTGGTCCGGCCAGGCCCTGCGCCTGGGGGTGGAACTGCCCGCCTACGAACTGACCCTGCGCCTGGCCGAACAAACCCTGGCACAACTGCGCAGACGCTGATTCACTAGAGCCGCGATCCACATCGCGGCCCGGGCAACAAGCGCTGGCAACAGAGTTCCGTTCATCGACAAATCGCTATATATTCCGCTATATAGCGA
Organism: Pseudomonas sp. GW822-FHT04H02; assembly: GCF_058800645.1. Classification (NCBI taxonomy): domain Bacteria; kingdom Pseudomonadati; phylum Pseudomonadota; class Gammaproteobacteria; order Pseudomonadales; family Pseudomonadaceae; genus Pseudomonas; species Pseudomonas sp. GW822-FHT04H02. Next base: position 114,847 of record NZ_JBXAMM010000004.1, read on the forward strand.
TTCCCCCTCGCCTTGGTGCAGGCCCCTTCCAATAACTCACTGCCCAACGCATCCGTCCCCCCAATGGAGCTGTTTGATGAACCTTCGCGCCTCAGGTTTTGCCCCGACTTGCCTCGCCGCCCTGCTCGCTGTCTTCGCCCTGGGTTCGGCCCAGGCCGATGAAGTACAGGTCGCGGTGGCCGCCAACTTCACCGCACCGATCCAGGCGATTGCCGCCGACTTCGAGAAAGACACCGGGCACAAACTGGTGGCCGCCTACGGCGCTACCGGGCAGTTCTATACCCAGATCAAGAACGGCGCGCCTTTTGAAGTCTTCCTCTCGGCCGACGACAGCACCCCGCAAAAGCTCGAAAGCGAAGGCGACATCGTCAAGGGCTCGCGCTTCACCTACGCCATCGGCACCCTGGCCCTGTGGTCGGCCAAGGACGGCTACGTCGACGCCAAGGGCCAGGTGCTCAAGGACAACCAGTACCAGCATCTGTCCATCGCCAACCCGAAAGCCGCGCCTTACGGCCTGGCCGCAACCCAGGTACTGGCCAAGCTGGGCCTGACCGACAAGGTCAAGGACAAGATCGTCGAAGGCCAGAACATCACCCAGGCCTATCAGTTCGTTTCCACCGGCAATGCCGAGCTGGGCTTCGTCGCCCTGTCGCAGATCTACAAGGACGGCAAGGTCACCAGCGGTTCGGCCTGGATCGTCCCGGCCCAGATGCACGACCCGATCAAGCAGGACGCGGTCATCCTCAACAAGGGCAAGGACAACCCGGCCGCCAAGGCACTGGTGGACTATCTCAAGGGGCCAAAAGCCGCCGCGGTGATCAAGTCCTACGGCTACCAACTGTAAATGAGCCTGTCGAGTGCCGATTTTTCCGCCATCTGGCTGACCCTCAAGCTGGCGTCCCTGACCACGCTGATCCTGCTGGTGGTCGGCACTCCGATAGCCCTGTGGCTGTCGCGCACCCGCTCCTGGCTGCGGGGGCCGATCGGCGCCGTGGTGGCTCTGCCCCTGGTGCTGCCACCCACGGTGATAGGTTTCTACCTGTTGCTGGCCCTGGGGCCCAACGGCTTCTTCGGCCAGTTCACCCAGTCCCTGGGGCTGGGCACCCTGACGTTCAGTTTTGCCGGCCTGGTGCTGGGCTCGGTGATCTACTCCATGCCCTTCGTGGTACAGCCGTTGCAAAATGCCTTTTCTGCCATTGGCAGCCGTCCCCTGGAAGTGGCCGCAACTCTGCGCGCCAACCCCTGGGACACCTTTTTCACGGTGATCCTGCCCCTGGCGCGGCCAGGCTTCATCACAGCCTCGATCCTCGGCTTTGCCCACACCGTCGGCGAGTTCGGCGTGGTGCTGATGATCGGCGGCAACATCCCCAACAAGACCCGAGTGGTCTCGGTGCAGATCTACGATCACGTCGAGGCCATGGAATACGCCCAGGCCCACTGGCTGGCCGGGGCCATGCTGGTGTTCTCGTTCCTGGTGCTGCTGGCGCTGTACTCCAGCCGCAAGACCAAAGCCGGCTGGAGCTGAGCCGATGAGCATTCACGTCAAGCTGCACCTGGGCTACCAGGACTTCGCCCTGGATCTCGACCTGCAACTGCCAGGGCGCGGGGTAACAGCCTTGTATGGACATTCGGGCTCGGGCAAGACCACCTGCCTGCGCTGCATCGCCGGCCTGGAAAAAGCCGGCCGCGGGCGCATCCAGATCAACGACGAAGTCTGGCAGGACAGCCAGCGCAAGCTGTTCGTCCCGCCCCACAAGCGCTCCCTGGGTTATGTGTTCCAGGAGGCCAGCCTGTTCGCCCACCTGTCCGTGCAAGCCAACCTGGAATTCGGCCTGCGGCGCATTGCCAAGGCACAGCGCCGGGTGGACATGGCCCAGGCCACTGAACTGCTGGGCATCGGCCACCTGCTGCAGCGCCACCCGCAGCACCTTTCCGGCGGCGAGCGCCAGCGCATCGGCATTGCCCGGGCGCTGCTCACCAGCCCGCGGCTGCTGCTGATGGACGAGCCCCTGGCGGCCCTGGATTCGAAACGCAAAAGCGAGATCCTGCCCTACCTGGAACGCTTGCACGACGAGCTGGATATCCCGGTGCTGTACGTCAGCCACTCCCAGGATGAAGTGGCGCGCCTGGCCGACCATATCGTCCTGCTCAGCGATGGCCGGGCCCTGGCCAGCGGCCCCGTGGGCGAGACCCTGGCGCGCCTGGACCTGCCCCTGGCCCTGGGTGACGACGCGGGCGTGGTGGTGGAAGGCCGGGTCAGCCATTACGACCCGGACTACCAGTTGCTGACCCTGCAACTGCCCGGCAGCCAGCTGACTATCCGCGTGGCCCACGAGCCTCTGGCACTGGGCAAGGCCTTGCGGTTCAAGGTCCAGGCCCGGGACGTCAGCCTGAGCCTGCAGGACAGCGAGCACAGCAGCATCCTCAACCGCCTGCCGGTAACGGTGCGCGACGAAATCCCCGCGGACAACGCCGCCCATGTGCTGGTGCGTCTGGACGTGGCGGGCAGCCCGTTGCTGGCGCGCATCACCCGCTTCTCCCGGGACCAGTTGAGCCTGCACCCCGGGCAGCAACTCTGGGCACAGATCAAGGCAGTGGCCGTCCTGGCGTAAACCGCAGAGAAAATCGGCACCCTTGGCCGAGGCCGCGGTCCATGGTCTACCGGCCCGCACTTTGCCCAGGACCTGCCGCCATGCCCGACGCTTGCGATACCCCCGCCCTGCCCGCCGACCTGCACTACACCGACGACCGCCAGCCGGGCATCCGGCGGCGCAAGCTGCGGGGCAAGTTCGTCTACTACGACGCCCAGGGCCAGCGCCTTACCCAGGCCGCCGAGGTACAGCGGATCAACGCCCTGGCGATTCCCCCGGCCTACGCAGAGGTGTGGATCTGCCCCGACCCCAAAGGCCATCTGCAGGCCACCGGCCGCGACGCAAGGGGCCGCAAGCAGTACCGCTACCACCCGCGTTGGCGCGAAGTGCGCGACGGTGACAAGTACGCTCGCCTGCTGGCGTTCGGCAACGCCTTGCCCAAGCTGCGCCGGCAGTTGCAGGCGCAATTGGCGGTGCCAGGCTTCAGCCGGGAAAAGGTCATGGCCACCTTGATCCTGCTGCTGGATGAAACCCTGATCCGCGTCGGCAACAGCCAGTATGCCCGGGACAATCGCTCCTACGGCCTGACCACGTTGCGCAACCGCCATGTACAGGTCAGCGGCAGCGCCATCCACTTCCAGTTCCGTGGCAAGAGCGGGGTCGAGCACCAGATCACCGTCAAGGACCCGCGCCTGGCACGGGTGGTCAAGCGCTGCCTGGAGTTGCCTGGGCAGCAGCTGTTCCAGTACCTGGACGAAGACGGTCAACGGCACCACGTCAGCTCGTCGGACATCAACGCCTGCCTCCAGCAACTGACCGGAGCCGACTTCACCGCCAAGGACTACCGCACCTGGGCCGGCAGCGTCCTGGCCCTGGAGCGGTTGCGCCAGCAGCCTTGGGAGCCCCAGGCCGAGGCGAAGAAACACATAGTGGCAACGGTCAAGGAAGTGGCCCGGGAACTGGGTAACACTCCGGCAGTGTGCCGCAAGTGCTACATCCATCCGGCGCTGCTGGAGCGCTTCGTCCTCGGTGAGTTGGCGCAGTTGCCCAAGGCCCGGGCCCGCCAGGGCCTGAAGGCCGAGGAAGCGGGCCTGGCGAACTTTCTGCGGCGCCTGGCGAAGGAGGCCCAACCGGCCTGACGACGGCCACCTTCGAATTTGCGTACTTGTCAGTCAGAGAATTCTGAGGTTAGGCTACGCACCTTCTTTCCCGTCCAAGGACGATTGCCGACGTGAACAACTAAGCCTTCCAAAAATGTATCCGCGATGAGCACTGCTAGCGCTCATTGGCCTGTTGCCACATTTTCCGGAGGTGCTGATGACTCACGTCACCCGGCTGCCCGTACTGGTTTCCCTGAACCAGCTGACCTATCAATTCGCCAATGGCGAAACCCTGCTTGATGCCCTGAACCTAAGTTTCGATCGCCTGCCCACGGCCATCGTCGGGCGCAATGGCGTGGGCAAGTCCCTGCTGCTGCGCCTGATCGCCGGCGAGCTGCAACCCTCCTCCGGGAGCATCAGCCACACTGCCAGCGTGGCCTATGTGCCCCAGGACCCGCAGATACAGCCGGGGCAGAGCGTGGCCCAGGTCGCCGGCCTCGCCGAGACGCTGGGCGCCCTGCAGCGCCTGGCCGACGGCAGCGCCAGCCTGGAAGACCTGCACCGGGTGGATGATCGCTGGGACCTGGCCCAGCGCCTGCGCCTGGCCCTGGATGAAGCCGGCCTGGAGCACGTGGAACCGCAGGGCCCGGCGGACGTCCTCAGCGGCGGCCAACTGGCCCGGGTGGTGCTGATCGGCGCCCTGCTGGGCAACGCCGACCTGCTGCTGCTCGACGAGCCCAGCAATCACCTGGACCGCCACGGCCGGCGCTGGCTGACGGAACAACTGCAAGGCTGGCGTGGAGGGCTGATCCTGGTCAGCCATGACCGCCAGTTGCTCATGCAGGTGCAACGCATCGTCGAACTCGGCCCCCAGGGCGCCCAGGTCTATGGCGGCAACTATGCGCTGTACCAGGCGCAGCGCCAGGCCCACAGCGAGGCGGCGCAGGCGGCGCTGGACCATGCGCGTACCCAGCGCAGCCGCGAGCACAAGCGCCTGCAACGGGAACACGACACCATCCAGCGCCACGCCGCGGCTTCGCGCCGGTACGCCAAGACCGCCAACGTCTCAGGCTTCGAACGGGCCAAGCTGCTCGGCGCCGCGCGGGACATCATGGGCCAGGTACGCCACACCCATCAGGGGCACAAGAGCGAGCTCGACGAGCAGGTGCGCGACGCCTTTGCCCGGGTCGGCGCGCAGTCACCGACCTTGCTCACTCTGCCCGCCACCACCTTGCAGGCCGGCCAGCCGGTATTAAGTCTGCTGCAGGCGCAACTGCCCTGGCTGGACCCGCAAGCCCCGGCCAGCCGCCTCACCTGCAACGTCGTCGGCCCGGCGCGCATCGCCCTGGTCGGCCCCAATGGCTGCGGCAAGTCCACCTTGCTGAAACTGCTGGCCGGCCAGTTGCAGCCACTGAGCGGCGAATGCCGAGTGGCGGTAGCCAGTGCCTATCTGGATCAGCATCTGGCGCAACTCGATCCCGCACACTCACTGCTCGAACAACTGGGCAACGCCGCCACGCCCCTGGAGGAAAGCGCCTTGCGTACCCGCCTGGCACGCCTGCAACTGGATGCCCGGCGGGTGCTGCAACCCTGCGCGCAACTGAGCGGCGGCGAGCGCCTGAAAGCCGCCCTGGCCCTGGCCCTGTGGGGCGGCAACCCAGCCCAACTGCTGTTGCTCGACGAACCCACCAACCACCTGGACCTGGAATCGGTGCAGGCCTTCGAATGCGCCCTGCGGGACTTTCCCGGGGCCCTGGTGGTGGCCTCCCACGATCAGGCCTTTCTCCAGGCCCTGGCGCCGACCCATGAGCTGCAATGCTCGGCCCTGGGCTGGCACCTCAGGGAGCAGCAGCCATGAAACAGCGGCTTACAACGACGGGCCCTGCGCAGCCGCAGGCCCGTGCTAGATTCGCCGCCTCACAATCCATGGACAGGAGCGTCACGCCATGCAGTTCGGATACACCATCATCTACGTACCCGAAGTCGAAGGTTCCTTGCGCTTTTTCGAGCAGGCCTTTGGTTTCAAGCGGCGGTTTCTCCACGAATCCGGCACCTATGGCGAGCTGGAAACCGGCAGCACTACCCTAGCCTTCGCCGACCATGACCTGGCAGAAATGAATTTCCCGGCCGGCCATGTGGCGGCTCACTCCTCGCCCAAGCCCCTGGGCATGGAACTGGGGCTGGTCACCGCAGACGTGCAGGCGGCCCATGCCCGGGCCCTGGAGCACGGTGCCCGGGAACTGGCGCCCCCCACAAGCAAGCCCTGGGGGCAGACGGTGTCCTATGTGCGCTGCCCGGACGGCACTTTAGTGGAGCTGTGCACCCCGGTCGCGCCCTGAACGCCCGGAGGCGTTGAACGCTACTTGAGCCTGACGGCGGTGCCGGTGGCGAAGACCACTACCATGCCACCGCGCCCTGCCGGCATGCTGATCTCGAAATCCACGCCGACCACCGCATCGGCGTTGCATTGCCGGGCGCGCTCCTTGATTTCATTGGTGGCCTGTATCCGCGCTTCCTTCAGGGCGCGCTCCAGGGTCTGGGAGCGGCCGCCGAAAAAGTCGCGCATGCCGGCGAACAGGTCACGGACCACGTTGATGCCGTGGACCGATTCGGCGCTGACGATGTCCAGGTAGCTGGCAATTTCCCGGCCTTCGATATGGGCGGTGGTGGTGACAATCATGTGTTTCTCCCTTGAACGGACCACTCGCCCCGGCACTTCGGGGCGGCAAAACCGGGGATGGTAACAGAGCCCGCCCAAGGCTTTGCCACAAACGACAGCCCCGCTCTGGAGCGGGGCTGTGGGTCACGGTTTCAAGGGACGTTCTTCATCCAGTTCCGACAGGCTTTTGCCATCATCCGGATGCTTCCAGGTCTGCGGAGGCGGCTCCTTGTGTTCAACCTCGTAGGGTGCCGTCTCATCGCTGCGTTCCTGCTCGTAAGGGCGTTGCTGTTGCGTTGCCATGCCCACCTCTCTTCCTGAAGGGATTTTTCACTCGCCTTAGCAGGTTAGAACAGATCTGCCGGTGGCTCGGGGTTTGCCGACAAAACAACGAACGTCGCCTGTGCCCTGCGGTCGTAAAAGTATGGAGACGCATCGAACACACGACGCGTGCTCCATACTCACTCCGAAGGAGAAACGCGATGGTTACTCACTTCAAGGTCGCCGGGCACCTGGCCTGCGGTCATCACGGCACCCAACTGGCCTCCACCGGCGAACTGAACCGGGTCAAATGCCGCAGTTGCCGAAACACTGAGGTCTACAAGGAGGCCCGACGCAACCAGCGCAATGCCGCTCGTCGGGCTGCACGCAAGGCCAAGGCCAGCCATGGCGGCCAACTCTGGCGTAACGCCTGGACCGAACGCCTGACCGCCCTGCCGGGCCTGCAGCGTCTGCCACGGGGCTTTCACGGCCAGCCCTTCGTCTGAAACCGAAGCACGCCAGCGTGCCGGCCGAGTACGGGACTGGGCAAGGCCGGCCCCCTGAGGCGCAAGATGAAACTTCTTTCACCCAGCGGCGAAAAAGCGCTGTGTATAGTCGCCTCGCTCATTCAAGCAACTACGTTCGCCCGCACTCCCCGCGGGCTTTTTTTTGCCCGCGGGAAAGTGCGTTGGCGGTTTTTCAGTCCTGCTCGAGTTCCTTGCAGTCCTTGAGCAGGGTTTGCTCCGTGGCGGTGTGGTCCGCCTCCAGGAACGAGAGCACCCCCATCTTGCCCTTGGTGTGCCAGCGGAAGCTGTTCTGCTCGTCGTCCGCCACGTACAGGGCGCCGGAAGCGGAACGCGCGATGTGCATGGGGATCAACTGGTCCTTGTAATACAGCGTGGCAAACGAGGAGCCGTTGTCGATGTTCAGGTAGGCGGCGTCGATGCGCACCTGCCCTTCACACTGGTAGCGCGCTACCTGGCTCTGGTAGGCCGGCTCGGCGGTAGTGGTCTGGGCAGCCTGTGCCAAGAGCGCCTGGCTTGAAGCCAGAACTGCGGCGCAGAGCATTGCAGGATGAATTTTCATGGTGTTCCCCCAGTCGTTCAAAGATGCCCAATGGGACTGGCAGGGGCGTTTTTAGTTCAGGCTGATCAAGCCCCTCGGACCATGGTGCGACAAAGCTCGAGATAGAACTGCGGGTCGGTGAGGAACGGGGTCGACAGTCACATCGGCACCGCGGTCTAGCGGCTCCGGGGGCGCTCCGGGAAACAGCTCCCGCTGATGCCGCGGTCCCGCAGCCGCGAGCATCGCCCTGGACGCTGGCCCACCGACCGCCCCGACAAGGAAACCTCCACATGCCGGTAGACATCAGCACACTCGACATCGCCACCCCACTGCCCACCTCGGCCAGCAACCCTCTGGCACTGGAGCTCAACGGCAACCTCGCCCTGGCCCAATGCCCGAGCGTGATCTCGCGCCTGGCAGATGGCTCGATACAACTGTGCGCGCCGACCCGGGGCGCGGCGAGCAAAAGCACCCATCGAACCCGCTGCGAGTGGAAGGAATCCCGCTACTGGGCCCTGAGCAGCGCCGCCGATCATTGGAACCGCCAGCAGATGACCCTGACCAAGGTCAACTCGGCGCAGAAAGTGGTGGTTGCGCAAATGCATGTACGCGATGACGTGAATCCGGCCGTCAAGGTGTTCTGGGACAAGGGCACCCTGACCTATGCCCTGCGCCAGAGCTTCAACGGCGCCGACCCCAGGCCGCTACCGCTGCTCGGCGGCGTCCCGCTCGACGCGCTGTTCCAGCTCAGCATCCACTGCACCTACGCTGGGCTGATCACCATCGGCGCCAGTTGCAATGGTCAGCAAGCCAGCTCTCCCCCGCACGCCCTGGACTCGACCTGGGATGGCCAGGTATTCGACTTTCATGGCGGGATCTACAACCAGATCGATTTCACCCCCAGCACTCCGGCGGAGGATGGCTCGGCCTGCATCATCAGCCAGCTGTCGCTCAGCCACGCCTAGCACCTGGCTGGGGGGGTTGCCTTGCGGTAGTCACGCCGTCCGGGTGCTCCTGGCACCTTGTCAGGAAGGTACCTGCTCCTCGCTGCGATCACGGGGCATCAGGGCCAGGTAGTCGGCCAGCGCATCCCCGGCCAGGGGCTTGATCATGATCCGCACCTGGTGCTGCAAGCGCCCCAGCTCGATCCCGTCACGGGTACGCACCTGGGCATAACCGCAGGCATTCCAGAAACCCTGTGCCCGGGCATTGTCCTGGACCACGCTCAAGCGCAGCCAGCGTGCGCCCTCGCCCGCAGCCCAGGCCTCCAGCTCAGCGTGCAACTGCCGGGCAAGGGAGCTGCCGTGACAGGGGGTAGCCAGCATGAACAGGCCTATGTGCCAGACCCCTTGTGCCAACAGGTCGGTGACAATGCTGACGAACGCCAGCAGGCGCCCTTCACTGTCGAAGTAACCGATTTTCCACTTGTGGGTGTAGGACCAGCCCGCTGGCAGTGCATCATCGATCTCGTCGCGCGCCTCGTCCGGCTGCGGCGCTGCACCGTGGACGATATGGAAATACTCCGGGTTCTCGACAAAGAAACGCTGCAACAGCGCTGCGTCATCCAGGGTGATTTCCCTGGGCGCGAGCCCGGTTGCTGATGACGGCAGTAGCCTTGATTGCATGCTGTGGAGCCCCTGGAAGACGCTAGGCCGGCAGGTCGGCGACGGATCCTAGCGTCCGGCCTGGCCCTGAGGACAGAGTTTATTTGTTGGAAAAATGTGTACCGCCCAGCGCTCGCTTCACAGCGGGCCGCCCTCGCCGCTTTGTTATGATCGGCCCTCACCACGCCCAGCGTTTATCCAGCAGGCCCGCGCCTGCGTTACCCGCGGAATCCATCCCATGCCCAATCCCTTGTCTTCCCCTGGCTACCAGCGGCTGCTGGCCCTGCAGCAACGCATCCATGAGTTCACTCGGGAGCAGGCCGCCGAGCACGACGACACCGGCGAAGACCCGGCCGGCCCATTGTGGGCCAGCGACTACAACTACCTGGCCCTGGCGCCGATGCGTGACGGCCTGCATCTGGAGTACTACGGCGAGCTATGGGACGAGCCCTTTGCCTGGACCCTGGAATGCCTGGCAGAGCAGAGCGTGGCGGACATCCTCAGCTCGCTGCTGTTTTCCGGTGCCGATGAAGGCGCGAACGGTACCCGCGAGTGGGAGTTCAGCCCCTTGCTGGACAGTGCGGTGCAATTTCCCCGCCTCAGGTCATTGGCGATTCGCCCCACCGAACCTCAGGACCATAACGTTTCGTTGATCCAGAAGGCCGGCACCATCATGGAAGAGGCCGGTGAAATCGCCCGCTGGGTAGCAAAGACCCCGTACCTTAGCGAACTGACCCTGCCCAATGCCCCCAACGCGGACTTCTTCCAGGTCGACCTGCCACACCTTGCGCAACTGCGTATCGGCGCCCATTTCGACACCCAGGGTTTTATCGACAACCTCGCAGGCTCCAGCAACCTGCCGCGGTTGAGCAGCCTGGATTTCAGCGAATCCAGCGCACTTCAGCAAAGCTGGGCAAAAGACCGCGAGGAGCACGCCATCACGTCTTTTACCAGCTATGAAAGATTGTTTGCCAGCCACGCGTGCGACCCATTGCGGGCGCTGCGCTTGCGCAATACCTGCCTGAGCCTGGAACAATTCGAAGCCCTGCAGCGCCAGAGACCCAAACTGCCGATCATGGTGATCCAGGCCACCACTGGCGGTTACGTGAAGAATTTCGCCCGGCAGGTATTTCCCTGGCAGCACCTGGTGCAGCCCGACCCGGGCAGCGATGAGCCTCAAGGCTGAAGCGAAGATTGATTGGCCACCGTCTCGGAGCAAGTGGCTCTTGGAACGCTGTGCCTGCGCATATGCAAGACTCATCGAGTCTTTGAAATCACGTCACTCATGTATTGATTCAAATCGCGAAAATCCTTAACGCTCCAAGCATGCGGGGGCACCTTCACACCGTTCTCCCGCAAAGTTCTGGGAATCAAGTCTCCATTGGGACGCAGTATTACCGACGACACAATCACACCCGGATACTCTTTGAGTCGTTTTTTGAAAGCAGGGGTCGTCAGATCAGGTGTAGGAGGATTGCTCTTATTGGCCAACGGCCCAGTTCCCTTGATATCGGCGCCGTGACACATGGCACATCGTTGCACATAGAGACTCTTGCCATTGGTGTTGTCCGCAAAGGAAAGCGTTGCTTGAATCAGCGAGAGCCCCCCCAGCGAAGCGATGAGCAATGCTTTTATGTTCATTTTTGCATCTGGCCTTGTTGTAGAAATCAGATCCCGGAGGCGGCGCAGCAACGCTCTGGGTCACATCTGAACCGAGAGTGTTGGTCAGCAACAGGCGTGTGTTTGCCAGAGGTGAACTTCAGCTCAAACGCAGTTCCGCATTCCATGCCGCCTCAAAAACCAGAAAGTAACTTATTGATTTATTTTGTTATTTCTAGTTACAAACATTGAAAGCTGGCCATTCTCCTTTGCCCCGTCCTTGCTTGCAAGGCTCACCTTCAGCCTGTTCACACTGCATCTGCACTTGGCCGCAACGCCTTGCTCCATCGCACCCGCCCCGCCTCTACGGGCGGGGCTGGGTGAGCGCCAGGCCCTTCGCCTCCCAAGGCTCAACTTAAAAGTGGCCTACCAGTAACCCCGCTTAAAGCAAGGAGCGTGGCGGGGAGAGGAAACGAAAAAGCCCTGCACAATCGCAGGGCTCGCTTTCACAGCATCAGGATCAATCAAGCAAATCCCAGGTCAGAGCGACGGCCGCAGCCGGGACGTTTGCAGCGACCCACAGGCCTTGTCCCGCAGAGACAAAGAGTGGGTTAGGCATCAACAGCTCAGAGCCGGAACCCGCAGCTGTATTGCCGTTCCCCGCAAAGATGATGGGCTTGGATTCATCACCGATACCGGTCGGTGCCGAGGTGCCCGAGTAGAGCCCCAACGCGCCGTTGGAGGGGCTAATCAAACCAGTCTGAATAATCAGTCCATGAGTGTTTTCTGCGGGGTCTACAATTTTCACAACACGCGCCGGATTCATGGTTACGTTGCGAAAAAATTTGCCGACTTTAACTACTGACATAGTTTCACCTATTGAGCTTAATGATTTGTGCGGAGGCTTCCGCTTTCATGTCGCTCAAAGGCGATAAGTTAGAAGCTCTTGGCTTTCAATAAGCAGGCCACTAAAGCCCGATACAACCAAGCGTAACCTTTACTTGGTAATCAACATGTCGATGGTGCTGGTGTCGCAGACGTAGTTGGCCTTCTTGTCGAGGACCAAGTAAATGGCAGAGGATTGGGTGACAGGCACTTTGCTGACCGAGAAGACCGCGCCGCTGCCTCTGACCAAGCTACCCGACTGAAGAACCGTGTCGCCCTGATTCAAAGACCAAGCCACGCCATCACCGCAACTGTCATGAACGCTGTTAACTCGCCCGAGAATGTTGATCTCGCCGACCACCGGACTGGTCCAGCGAATAACCGTCTGGCTATTCTGGCCTGGGTGAAAGGCCACGTTGCCAGCCGCAATGGTAAAGCTGCCGTTTGCCGTGTAGGTGTAAGGTTTCATGTGAACCGAAACATGCGCCCCAGAAACTTGGTCCATCCAGCAAGTAGCTGGGAGGTTGTTACACGAATCGGCTTTGAAGTATGGCAATAGGATGTAATTTTCAGCCTTGTTCACGCCGGAGAAGTTCTGCATAAACGACCAAGGTGAGCCTGGTGGCGCGCTCTCCTTCGCCAGGATTACATCCCTTGCCAAATTCCAGGACATGGCTGTGTCAGCAAAGGCGCTCATGCTGGCACCAAAACACGCCAAGAGACCGAGCAGGGAAACACTGATAGTTTTTTTCATTTGGATTGACCTATTGAGTCGAATGATTTGTCGCGGAAGACTCCGCTCTCATGTCGCTCAAAGGCGATGGCTCCAGGCTCGAGGCCTTCACACGGATGCATGCAAATCAGCATCAAGCTGATATTCACCTCCTATGCACCCGCGGAGTGGGGAAATTCTCTCAACAAAAAACTGTATATGCAACCAGTATTATCTGCCCTGTGCTCTATCTCTCCTGCCCGGAAGGGTCCAGACCCGTACCAGGAAGAACGGCCTGCCCATCGCACACGCGGCCTCGGGCAATGGATGTGACGGAGCTGAAAACGCAAAGGTCCCGATCTTGTCGAGGGCACTTCAGTTAGGCGGTCTTGAAACCCGCCTGACTACCGACATTGGGGAATCGGCAGCTCACTGCAAGTGATACAGCCAGCGATTATCGAGAGAAAGCTGCCCTTACCATGACAACGCAGGCAGCAAAAATGGCAGCTCCAATGCCGAGCGAAATACTGCGGCCTTCCCACTCCAGAGCATTCACAAAATCAGCGAGAGGGCAGACAGAAGTTCGAGAGCCAATAGGCCCGACTAAGGTGGAGATATTCTCAGCACGATAGATCCGGAGAACTCACCAGGTTCAACAGCTCCTTTGCTGAACAGCGTTGATTTGACCAAAACCGGCGTAGATATGCCCTCCTGCACTTTGATTGAAGCACCCTGCGCCGCTGGTTTGCCTTCAATCGTGAGTTTGGAGTACAAGCTGCCATCCGCTCTAAGATTAACGCGGGAATCACTTTCCCGGCTCGCATATATGATTACGCTAGACGCACCGGTACATGACAACTGCAGGTTAGTAACTGCCTCGTTACCATCTATTGCACGATCACTGACATTGTCATGAACAATTGTTTTATTTCCACCCACATCACACTTAAGCGCTGGCTTGACAACTCGGACACAAGGCCCATACAAAGCATATACTCCGCCGATAGTACTGCTCACCTCGGAATAAGCCAAGGAAATACAGAACGTACTCGGAACATAAGTCCACCTTGGAACAACAAAGGACCCATGCAGCGGCATCGAAAAACCTTTCTCCTGCAATTGATGAAGAACATATCCTGGTGACGAGGAAGTCTTAATTTCATAGCGATAAGGCGTATCTATCCAGGAAGAATATTCTCCAGGGGCAGGCGCACCAACTATTATCACAGTACATTTACTCATACTCACCGTATTACAAATATATTCATTCGGCCCCCAATTTGAAACTGTAAAATAGTATCTAGTACCAGCTGGCTCATACACGCTCTTCGTTGAAACTATCGAAATAGCAAAAGCAGTATCAACCATTAGAAAAAGCAAAAAAATACTTGCAACTCTATAGAACCTATAAAATTTCAAGGTATTAAATCCCGACCCAGTAAATGAGCCGAAAGAATATAAATCCCCCCTGGTTTTAGATCTAAGAATCTACCGCTTCTTTTTGTAGGACCGTTCCGAAAGCATATGGATGGTCTCCTGCATGCCTTCTATCTAAACTGACTTGTGTAGAGCTTGCAGCCCTACCTGCTGAATGGGCGAAGCCAAGGATTCAGGCAGCCGCCGGGAGTGGGCAGACGCAGGCTTCCTCAAGCAGTTCCGGGCAATTGCCAAGGCTAGCTGGTGACCATGGTCAGCTCACATAGATCATGCTCCAGGGACGAAGTAGCAGAGGACCAATTACTACGCGATGACTGGGAACTACCCGAGCCTGTGCAGCCTGGAGCTCCCCAGTCCTAGCCGTAGGGCTGGGGGGCAATGGAGCCACGAACACGCTTGGGGATTATTGCCGGAGGTTAGGCTGGGTGGGAATCAGGTCCTGAATTTGAGCACAAGAGTAGGTGTTGGAGTAGTCATGGAAACGTGGCTTTATTTCGGCGCCATAGGTCACGCACTGGAACGCCGACGAACCTTTTTGCAAGATCAGAAAGTGCACCAGGCCGACTCGTGCTGGCGCCTGGTAGGCCGCCTTGACTTCATAGCCGCTACGCAACAACTCGCTCACCGGAGTGGTGTCGTCCGCCAGGGAGAATGGGCTAGCGCCTACGAGGCCCAGCAGGGAGATGCTCAGGGAGATTTTTGCAATACGCTTGGTGATTGGCATGAATCCGTCGTCCATGAATGGAAAATGCCAAGTTACCTAAATTCAGCAACCCCGTCACGATCCCGGCCCGATCGAATTGCAGAATTTGGCGACCTGTGGAGCAGTTTGAACAGTCCAGCCCCGGATGCGATCAGCACCCTATGAAGCATGCCAATTGGCGCTCGTCCCGGCCGGTGCAGGCCGTTCGAGAATCCGTTTGAAACACCCCGGCCAGTCGAGCGCAGAGCCGCCTCACCTCGATAGTGGCTGGAGAGACGTGCTTCGTTCATTTATCCAGATTCAATGGTTCCTGCATTCGGTCCCCTATCATTCCCCGCAACCACGCAGCATGAAACTCCATCTCCTCCAGAGAAGTGCCCTCGGCCAATCGATATACGAACTCCTTGCCCCTCGGCCCCTGGCACACGACACTAAAAAGGCCATCGCGGTCATAACTGGCGAGCACGTAAGGGCAGATACAAATGATGTCGCTAAATGGCACTTGCACTTCGGCGGGCTTGCGAGCGCGACGGGTGACCATGAGAGTAAGCAGTTGCTGGTTTTCGTCGAACGTGAAGGCCAGCACTCTAGATGCAGAAAAAATCCACGCGAAGACCAGCCCCATGAGCACAACAGACCCACACAGGAGCTGGATGAACAACGACGTTGTGAGGCTAGACCCATCGCTGCTCGGTTCAGCTGGGATCGCTTCGAACCCGAGAAGGAGCAGTAGCGTCAGCACCAAGCCCGGCAACAACCCAAGCACCACAAAGCAGAAACCCAAAATGGCCGCACCCGTGCTTCCAAGGGTCAGCAAGTCCGGGCCGCGATGCCAAACAGGTGGGTGAACGGCAGGGTTTTCAGCGCTTGACGCAACTAGAGGCGTTGCGATGCGGTGAGGTGGACTTTGACCATTCATCTAGCAGGCTCCAGAGATGTAGCGTAGACGGTACCACTACTGCCAGATAGTTCGGCCTAGAGTTACCAGGCTTTTTTCACCACCTCTACTTGCGAACTTCCCCCAAAGAACCACCGGCAAATACCTGGCGATCAGGGCGCCAACAAATAGACGCACATAGCGGATTCATCGATGCTGAAGGGGCGCAAGCCCTTCTCTGCCGCAAGAGCATGCCAAGTATCCGAGCGCTGAGTTGATTTACCCGCCTACTCGACAACTAGTGACAGCGTGATCTATCAATCAAGATCAAGTTGCCGCCATGCTATCCGGCACACGCTCTTGCTCGCCTGATCAAGTAGTAGGCGATCCCCAAGGCAATGATTGCGGGCCCCACGTTATCGAGCTTTGTAGGACCATCGGCCAAATGTCGCCCGGCCTGCACGAGCATGAGGACAGCACCGACATACAGGATCGCCACCTTAAAACGCTTCCAGCTCATTTAGCCCTCCCGCTTTGGAAGCGAACGTACCAGAACACCTTCACCCTTCTAAACGACCAATTATTTTGCCGCCACCACAAAAGGCAGCGCCTGCATGGAAGATCACCATAAGCCACAACTGCGCATACGCCCGGCGGCACGACCAAGTGCGTGCCGAAGCTGATCGTGGCAGAAGATGACACCCCGATGACGGAGGCGATGTTACGCAGGAGGTTTGATATGGCCAGAAAGGCCATTGGAGTTGAAAAAGCCTACTTCAAGATGCGCGTTTTGCGCGCCAAGGCTGGCACAGACAAGGCGGAATCGAGCAGCGATATCATGCAGGCCAAAGATCAACTTGGGCATACCACCGTAGTAATGACCGAGCAGTACATCCGCACCCGCAAGGGCAAGAAGGTCTCACCCACAAAGTAAATTGCGGAGCAGTATTTGAAGTTGCGAATTGATTCAGAGTAAGGCTCACTCAAAAAACCGTGCAAGCCCTTGAAATAGATGGTGCCCGAAGCCGGAATCGAACCGGCACGCCCTTACGAGCGGGGGATTTTAAGTCCCATGCGTCTACCAGTTTCGCCATTCGGGCGGTAGCGCGATAACGCGGCACTGGAACATTCAATCGGCATCAGGCCGTCCAGTGTTTGAAGCAGGGAGTGGAATATATACATCCAGTCCTTGTGAAGCAAGGTCGAAGCCGGCAAAAAAGCCCGGTTCCCGACTCGCTGTCGAGGGTAAAAAAACACGGTAAATCAGAGATCTACAGCGTCATCCCGAGGTTCAACCAGGGGCCGCACGGCCTCTCGCCAATTCCCTCAGCGGCGGCAAGACTAACATGGCGCCATAAGCCAACCAACTGATTTTTAAAGACTTATCCTGAAGTGACAGCCTCGGACGAAGCTCCTGCCAGCAATGTCCAGCAAGAGCTTCCTCCCCGGGCAGCCCTCAAGCTTGCGCGGAAAAACTCAAGGAGAGCTTGAGCGCGTCGTCCTTGGCGACCGCCTGCTCGGCCTCCAGATGCGCCGCGAACTCCTGCTCCACAGGCGCCTCGGGACCTTTGACTTGAGCAACCGAGCGGTTGTGTTCCAGTACTTTCGAGAGTTGGGCGTAGCTGTAGTTGGCGGGAGGCGTATTGCCGATGTTCATGAAGACCTTCCTTGAATGGGTAAAGACCAAGCCAGGTGCAGAAAGCCTCGAGCACCGCCCGAGTTGCGCACCCTTGGGTGAAAATGGCGAGGGAGGTTAACAGCTATAACCAGAAAGACGTACATCAAGCGCCTGTGGAGTTCGCCCAGTACAGATGACCTCGCCATCCATGAACCGGTAAAGAGTCATAGATACTGGGCGAACGCTGTAACGCTATGCCCTCGCAATGACATGTTCAACTGTCAGCAATACGCGCCTCCCCGCCCCCTCAGCCGGCGTAGTGGGTGAAGGCCCCGGCAAAGGCTCGGCGCCCTGCCCGCAATTCGGTACGCAGCTCGCCAATCAGATTGGAAATGTCGCGCACGCTGGTGAGTTCGGCAGTGGAGACACCGGTGAGCAGCAAGTCCACCCGGCCCGACTCTGCATCGTAGATCTTGATGGTCAGGGAGCCGTTGGGGTTCAGGGCGCAGGCGCAGGACAGCGGGAGAAAGCCGGACTCCAATATGTGGCAAAGCTCGCTGGTAGAGAGCATGGCTTCTCGCCTGTATGGGGGAGGTGAAGTTCGCCCGTTCAGGATAGGCCTGTATACGCTTTTGTGTATCAGAAAAAACACAGAGAAATGTTAACTACCCCGCAGTTATCGAATGCCTGCGCAATGCCTCAGCGCTTCGAAATGATGAAGGCTTGTGCATGGCCGGGCTGTTTTTTTTCGTGGCGACTCTGTAGTTTCCACAACATGAACCCGATCCCCCGGCCTGGCCTCGCAGCGATTATTACCCCCTTCATCAGCAAGGTGGGCTAGCGGCCGTCCAGGCTGTCAAAAACCCGCCTCGGAGGCGGGGTTGACCACCACTCTTCTGAGGCAACTACCCCAGGAGAAAACCATGAAGCACTCATCACCCGCCGTACTGCATTTACTGTGCGGCAAGATCGCCTCGGGCAAGTCCACCCTGGCCAGGCAGCTGGCAGAGGCGCACGGCAGCGTCCTGATCTCTGAAGACCAGTGGCTGGCAGGCCTGTATCCGGAGCAGATTCATTCGATCGCCGACTACCTGCTCCACGCCCAGCGCCTGGCAAGTGTGCTGGAACCGCTGGTGATCGCCATGTTGCGCGCTGGAACCTGTGTCGTCCTGGACTTTCCCGCCAATACCGTCGCCCAGCGAACCTGGCTGCGAGCGCTGGCGGACCAGGCCGGCACCCCTCATCAATTGCATGTACTGGATGTGGATGAAGCCCAGTGCAAGGCAAGGCTGCGCGAGCGCAATCGTCTGGGCGATCACCCGTTTGCCGCCAGCGACGAGCAGTTCGAACGGATTAGCCGCTACTTCGTGCCGCCTCAGGAGGAGGAAGGGCTGCACATCGTCCGGCACTAGGCGTATCGGCAGTCACGGTCGGGTGAGCCAGGTGCCCGATCGTGAATCCTGTGCATCCAGCCCATGGGAAAAAGCGGCCCGTGACAAATTCCAGGCAAAAAAAAGCCCAAGTAGCTGATGGACACTTGGGGCTAAAAATGCATAAACCGTGGTAGGTGAACGCAGGGCTATAGTAACGGAATCGTACATTCTGTAACAACATATTTTGAGAAAAAAACCACAAATAAAATCACCTAAGTCATTAAATATCCACACTTTTTTTGAGTCTTTGGATTTCAGGACAGATTTCTGGAAGGCCTCCATCAGTGTTGGAGCCGCGAAAAAAAGGTGCCAGCCATGCACCTGCAATGCTTCGTGAAGCATTCAACAAAATAGCGTTGAAAATTCACAGAATCGCAACAGACAGATAACAGCAGCCACCTTAAATTGCCGGCACCCGTCCGAATGGAATGTGCCGGTATGAATGAATTTCTTGATGCCCTGCCCTTGCTGCTCTGCCTGACGACCTTCGCCTGGTGCTGCTGGGGCTAGAACCAGCCCGACCTCCGACCGCGACCACCGCCCGCCCCTTCCCGCCCTGCCCCTCTGGATATGCCTGGCAAAGCCTTACACCGGCTCGGCGAGCCTGTGGGCGCTGAACAAGGCCTGCCCGATAGCCCGGGCCCTTTGCAGATTGGCGGCTTGGGCGCCGGACTCCGACTCGTACAGCAACTGCGACGTCAGCACACTGGCCCCGCAGTAATCGAAGATCCCGTGATCAATCTGAGCCTGCATCGCTTCGAGGTAACGGTGACGCTCATAGGTACCGGCATCAGCCCCAGCCACCCCCACCAGATGCACCCGAAGGCGCCCCAGCTTTTTCACCAACCTGGCATCGGCCTGGAAATCAAACGCCCAGCCATTGCTGAACACCCGGTCGATCCACCCCTTGAGCAGCGCTGGCATGGACCACCAGTAGACCGGATAGACCAGTACCAGAGCATCAGCGCGATCGATCCGGGCCTGCTCGGCGAGAACGTCCACAGGAGGGGTGACCTGGGTTCTGTGTACCGCAATATCTGCGGCGCCGAAGCGCGGCTCGAAGCCTTCGCTCCAGAGATCGGCAATCTCGAAGGAGTGCTCCGCAGACTCGGCCAGGCCTTCGGCAATCTGCCGGGCAAGGCTGTGGGTCAGGGACCTGGGGTCGTGATGGGCAAAGACAAGAAGTGCGTGCATGGCGACTACTCCCACAAGCGCATTGCGCTGATTGCAGAGGGTTTATATACTTTTAGTAAATTACGAACAATAACCTACCTTTGGTATATAAGCATGTCAAGCCGCCAGAACACCGATGCCTCACCGCGCCGTCGCCTGACACGGGAACAGCGCCTGCAGCAGTTGATGGGCGTGGCCTGGCAGATAGTTCGCGAACAAGGCACCGAGGCCCTGACACTGGGGCACCTGGCAGAACAGGCCGGTGTCACCAAACCCGTGGTCTACGATCATTTCGACACTCGGGCGGTACTCCTGGCGGCCCTCTACCAGGACTACGATCAGCGTCAGACCGCACTCATGGAGCAGGCGCTGGAGACCGCCAGCCCCACGCTGGCGGCTCGCGCCGATGTGATTGCCGCGTCCTATATGGATTGTGTGCAACGCCAGGGCCGCGAAATCCCTGGGGTGATCGCCGCCCTGGCCAGCTCGCCAGAGCTGGAACAGACCAAGCGTGAATACGAGGCCACCTTCCTGGAAACCTGTCGAGGTGCCCTTGAGCCCTTCGCGAACGGCGCCGTGATAGGCACCGCGGGCCTGCGGGCCATGCTCGGCGCCGCCGAAGCGCTGTCCCATGCCGCCACACTGGGAGAGATCAGCTTCGGCCAAGCCCAGGAAGAGCTCTGCGACACCATCGTGGCCATGATCGAAAGAGCCCGCGCCAGGCAACGCACGCCGGCATCCGGCGCTTCCCGTTAATTGTGAACCGACTCTTGAAAACACGCCCCGAAGGGGTACCGCAAGGACGCTGCAATGCTATTGACCCAACTGGAACTGCTGGACGAACTGCTGCAACGCTATCGCGGCGAGCTGGGCAAGGATTTCACCGGCTATCGCAACCATGTGTACCGGGTCATCAACTTCTGCCACCTGCTTACAGGCACTGATGCCCTGCAGTTGCAGAAACTCTCCATTGCCGGAGCCTTTCATGATCTGGGGATCTGGACCGCCGGGACCTTCGACTACCTGCCACCCTCGTTACACCTGGCCGAAGCCTATCTGGAGGAAATCGGCAGGCTGGAATGGGCAGCCGAGGTGCTGCCAATGATTGAACTGCACCACAAGATCACCCCTACTGCCGCGCAGCCGGATAGCCTGGTGGAAGGCTTCCGCCGCGCCGACTGGATTGATGTCTCCCTGGGCATGCTGAGCTTCGGTCTATCGCGCCAGGATCGGCGTCGAGTGTTTGCCGCATTTCCCGATGCCGGCTTTCATCTGCGCCTGGTTCAATTGTCCGCCAGACGGCTGTTGACCCGTCCCTGGAACCCCCTTCCCATGCTGCGTCTGTAGACCTGTAGCAGAAGCCTCCACTCGGAACGCGTAGACTGCAGCGATCCCAGGCAAAACCGGCCGCGTATCCACGGCCGCCATCAATGAGAACACCCATGCCGCCCCACCCGCCAACCGGCCCCCTCGCCCCCACGGGCTTGCCATCCCAGGCCCCACAATCCGTAGCCCAGGCGCTTGCCCCGGACGCCATCGGGATCAACCCCGATGCCAGCCAGGTGCTCTCGGTGTTCGATTTCGACGGCACCCTGACCCGCCATGACAGCTTCGTACCCTTTCTCAGGTTTGCCTTTGGCCACCGCCAGTTCAACCGGCGGATACTCGGCCTGGCCCTGCCCAGCCTGAGGTTCCTGGTGCGCCGGGTCGATCGCGACCAGCTCAAGACGCAACTGATCAGCACCTTCCTCACAGGCGTCGAGGCCGCCTGGCTCCAGCAGCGGGCAGAAGCTTTCTGCCAGCAGGCCTGGAACCGACTGATGCGCCCGGCGGGCCTGCAGGCGGTGGCCCAGGAGCTGCGCTCAGGCGCCCTGGTAACCCTGTGCTCTGCCTCCCCGGCCCTGGTCCTGCAACCTTTCGCCACACGCCTGGGGATCAGCTTGATCGGCACCGAACTGGAGGTGGTCGACGGCATACTGAGCGGGCGTATCACCGGCAACAATTGCCGTTGCCAGAACAAGGTCCTGCGCCTGGAAAGCGTCTACGGTCCGCTGAACCAGTATCGGCTCCGGGCCTGGGGCGATACCCGCGGCGACCGTGAGCTGCTGGCTGCAGCCCAGGACGCCCACTGGCGGCACTTTCACCCTTCCTGGCGGCGCGGGCAGCGAGCACGCTGAGACACCGGCCAGCCTGCGGGCGATAACGCCCTGGCAGCCACCAGCCAGAATCTGCTGGCTACCCCAGAACCTGGCCGTCGCACAGCAACCCGCCGCACCCGCGGCATCGAACCAGGCGCCAGGGCTCAGTCAGCCGTAGCCCCCAGGCGCTGGCGCATGCTGGCACTGGCCGCGGGCCCGGCTTGCACCGTGCACGCCTGCAATGCCACCAACCGGCCGCTGGCGACCTCCGCCATCACAGGCTGTACCGCAAGCCCGGTTTCCCGCTCGACAAGTTGCACGCTCTCACCTTCGGGAGCGTAGTGACGATTGCCCCAGGCCACGAAAGCCATGAGCACCACGCGAAAGTCCTCGCCCTTGGCCGTGGGCACATATTGATAGCGCAGAGGGCGCTGGCTGTAGGCCTCACGCACGAGCAACCCATCCTCCACCAGGGAATTGAGACGCCGGGTCAGCATGTTCGGGGCGATCTCCAGGCTGCGGGCAAACTCGTCGAAGCGCCGCAAGCCATGCAAGGCATCGCGCATGATCAAGATGCTCCACCACTCCCCCACCCGCTCCAGGCCTCGGGCGATCGGACACTCGGCTTCAATCAGACTCTTTCGTTGCATGGCTGGCTCCTGCACTGCACCTCGGTAATTATGGATTCGGATGTTACTTTCATGATGATAGTATCGTCCACGTTTCGTTGTTCCCCAATCACGTACGCTGAAGGAGCAGGATCCGCATGAGCAAACGCATCGTAGTCACCGGCATGGGCGCAATCACGCCACTGGGTTGTGGAGTCGAACAGGTATGGCGGCGCCTGCTGGCAGGCCAGTCCGGCATCCGCTCGTTACCGGAAGAACTCATCGGCGAGCTGTCGACCACCATCGGCGGCCAGGTGCCCGACTCGCTCCAGGACCCGGAGGCCGGCTTCGACCCGGACCAACTGCTGGCCCCCAAGGAACAGCGCAAGATGGATCGCTTCATCCTCTTCGCCCTGGCCGCGGCCGAGGAGGCCCTGGCCCAGGCCGGCTGGAAGCCGGATACCGCAGAAGCCCAGGAACGCACGGCCACCATCATCGCCTCCGGGGTGGGCGGCTTCCCGGCCATCGCCGAAGCGGTGCGCACCACCGACAGCAAGGGCCCGCGCCGCCTGTCGCCGTTCACCATTCCCTCGTTCCTGAGCAACATGGCCGCCGGGCACGTGTCGATCCGCCATGGTCTCAAGGGCCCCCTGGGCGCGCCGGTGACCGCCTGTGCCGCCGGGGTCCAGGCGATTGGCGATGCCGCGCGGATGATCCGCGCCGGGGAAATCGACATCGCAGTGTGTGGCGGTGCAGAAGCAGCCATCCACCGGGTCAGCCTGGGCGGCTTCGCCGCAGCCCGCGCCTTGTCCAGCGAATTCAACGACACCCCGGAACGCGCTTCCCGCCCGTTCGACCAGGCTCGGGATGGTTTTGTCATGGGTGAAGGCGCCGGCCTGCTGGTCATCGAGGAACTGGAACATGCCCTGGCCCGCGGCGCCCGGCCCATCGCCGAGCTGGTGGGCTACGGCACCAGCGCCGACGCCTACCACATGACGGCCGGCCCGGAAGACGGCGACGGCGCCCGTCGCGCCATGCAGCAGGCCCTGCGCCAGGCCGGTATCCAGGCATCCCAGGTGCAGCACCTCAATGCCCACGCCACCTCCACCCCCGTGGGTGACAAAGGCGAGCTGGCTGCTATCAGAACGGTGTTCGGCACCGACAGTGGACTGGCCATCAGCGCCACCAAATCCGCCACTGGCCACCTGCTGGGTGCGGCCGGAGGAATCGAGGCGATCTTCACCATCCTCGCCCTGCGCGATCAGATCGCCCCGGCCACCCTCAACCTGGAAAACCCGGACAGCGCCGCCGCAGGGCTGGACCTGGTCAGGGGGCAGGCTCGCCAACTGGCCATGCAATACGCACTGTCCAATGGCTTCGGCTTTGGCGGGGTGAATGCCAGCGTGCTGTTCAAACGCTGGGAATAGCCCTTCGGGCCAGGGCTCCCTGCCGGGGTTTGAGTTGCGATTGGCTGAAACCCCGGCAGCCCCATCAGTTCAACACGTCATTCAGCACTTCGTAGATGACCCCGCTGGCAATGGCCACCAGGATCAGGTCCGTACCGGCCTGCCGCCACTCATACCCCTCATAGCGTGGCAGTTGCCCGAGCAGCCGGCTGTCCAGCTTCTTGGCGATGCCTGGTGGAAGGGGCTTGCCACGGGCCAGGTTCTTCTGGATACCGGGAGGCAACGCCGGTCCCGGGCTCCAGTAATCACGGTGCCCACCCAAGATGCCGAGCACGTTGCCACGATCGATGCTCGGGCCATGGCTCCAATCGTCAGCAGCAGGTTTCTTGCCCTTGCCGTGGCCCTCCCGGTTGCCCTGGCCACGATCATCCTGGGCGTCCTGCTTGGAATGGCCTTGCCCCTTGCCCCCGCCCGGATCGGCCAGAGCCAGGGGGGAAGCCGCAGCCAGGAACAGGCAGGCAAGAACGGTAACAAGCGGACGCGATGTGTGCATGGTGGTTCTCCTCAGGCAGCGATTGCCAGAATCAACTCTAGACGGCCTTTCTATCCTGGGGTCGTCCCCGCCCCTGAGCACGGATCGGCCCGCCCACTCACCTGCCCGTTCAGCCCAGCTGAACCTCGAGAGTCAAAGGCTGCAACTGTGCTGGTATTCAAAGGGAAACATCAGCGTATCCACCACCCCGGAAAACGGCGCATCCAGCGCCAGAAACGGCCAGAGCACGCCGTTGTTTTCCTTTGCCAGGGCCCAGTCCATGCGCACGCCGATATAGGGACAGGTGTAGGGAGTGGTTCGGGTCATCAATGCCGTGCACCCGCTCAGCCCCAGGGTCAGCACCAGCCACAACAGACTACGCAACACGTAACGTCCTTATTACTTGCATCGGCAAGCACCATGGGTGCTGCATGACCAACGCTTCAGAGATCGAGATCAAGCCTTGTAGTCGCAATGGATCTGCAGGCTTTCGGTAGGGTTGCGATGAATCTGAAAACCGCACTGCCCCAGGGTGGCCTTGACCTCCTCCACTACCGCCGAGTAACGCGCCTTGCGCTGTTCCTGGCGGGCCGGCGAGGTAAACACACCCAAGGGCAGAAAGCGCAAGCGCTTGCCATCGAGGACGATGGACACGTCGACATGAGTGCCGTCCACGTCATGGCCATTGGAGCCGAAAATATCCTCCAGTTCCTGCTTTCGCCGCGGGTAACACAGGCAGAAAAGCCGGATGCCCAGCCAGCGCGACAGGGTTCTGAAAAACCCCAGGCAACTGCTGTTGGGTTCGTAACCCCGGGTTACCAGCAGTTGCACGGAGCGAGGCAATCTCGACTGGACCTCAAGCAGTTGGGCAAAGACCCGGGCATCTATCGAGACCTCTGAAGACGGCCAGCGTGGCCCTATCCTCAAGCTCTGGTGATCACCCTTTTTCAAAATCAGCATGCAGATCAAATCTGGTTTCCAGGCGGACCAGAATGGTACACAGAGCGGCCCCTGAGCGCTGGAAAATCGCCGTACAAAAAACCCGCTCACTGGCGCAACTCACCCCTTTTCTCCCCGTGACAGCCCACCGACGGTTTAGTTAAACTGCTAGTGGCTCATAGCCATTACCCTTCATCACAGTGACCGCAGGGGCTGTATGTACGACTTAACGAATCTGGTCATTGTCGATAGCCGCTTCGGCTTGAACGTCTTGCAGGTCACCGCGGACCTGGTTGCCGGCGCACTGGAAGAACTGCTGCAAAGTTGCGCAAGCGGCGCGAACATCACCCAGAAACTGGATTACTCCATCCTGAGCATCTACCAGGACAAGCTTGAAGCGGCCATCCGCGATATGAGCCTCCCGGTCCTCCCCATGCTCAGTGCTGCCGACAGCCTTTGCTGACAAGCCGCCAACAGGGGATGGCCGGGCTGAGGTTTCCTGGCAACGCCTGAGCAAACCCTTTACATTGCCCGCCGCCCCCCCTCTTGATTAAGGACAGATCAACATGAAGCTTGTTTACGCCCTCTCACTTGCAGCGCTGGCCCTGGTTGGATGCGACAAGAAACCCGAGCCGGTGGCAACCGGCCAGGCAGGCGCTGCCGCCCAGTGCTTCAAGGACACCGATTGCAAGGGTGATCGGATCTGCGAGACCGGCAAGTGTGTATCGCCACAGGCGGCTCCTGCCCTCGGCGAGCGCCCCGCCCCGACAGTCGCCACCCAACCGGCCCCAGAAGCGCCCCGGGTCAGCTACGTACCACTGATCATCAGCGGCGACGACATCGGTGGCGTATTCACCACCAGCACCCGCGAAATGGGCGGTTCGGCCATCAACTATGTATCCCGCGCCGGTGTCGTCAACGTGATGGACTACGTGGTTGAAGACCCGGACCTCACAGGATACGTCGCCGTCGAGAAAGCCTATGCCTTCGGTGGCAAGTATCTGCTGGTGGTCTCCACCGGAGAAGGTGGCGCCAGCTGCCCCGCCACCACCTACGCCTTCACCTTTGACAGTGCCTCGGAATCGGTGACCGGCAAGATGGAAATCAACAACTGCTCGGAGCTGGTCGAAAGCCTGGCCGATGGCAACAAGCTGATCGTCAAGAAAGAAGACGTGCAGCACGTTTTCTACAATGGCGATGTGAAGTAGGACCTGCACGGCTGGCTGGCCAACCTGGTGCGCTGAGGGGGCTGCTCGCCCCCTCTCAGCGCCGGAGCGCGTACGTCAGCCAGCACTCGCTTTCGATAGCGAGCGACCTGTTACAGACATCACCCTGGGAATGTTTAGGAAATTCCCGCATGGGCAGCCCATTTCGTCATGTCTTGAAGGGATATGTTCCCACCACAGACGACAAGGCCAATAACCGCGTCGGCAGGCAGCCTGGGCGCGGTGGCAATGACCGCGGGCACAAGCGCGCCAGAAGCCAGCTCAACCCATTGCCTTGCCCCTTGCGCAAAGGACAACATGCCCTTGATCGCCTCTTCGTCAGGGACCACAACCATGTCTTCGACATAGTGACGAGCGTGGGCAAACATCAGCTCGTCGATGATCGGAACGCCAAGGGTGGAGACGATCGAACTGACGTCGATATCCACCGGCCTGCCCGCCTGCAAGGCCTGGCTCATGGAGTGTGCGCCGGCGGTCTCTACGCCCCAGATCCGGATCCCGGGCTTGATTGCCTTCAAGGCCGTGGCCACTCCCGCCAGCATCGCCCCGCCGCCGACCGCGACAAACACGTCGGTCAGGGACGGGCAGTCGGCAATGAACTCAAGGGCCAGTGTTCCATGCCCCTCGGCAATCAGCGTGTCGGCGCAATCGTCGATCACCACATAGCCCTCTGCCTCCAGGGTCTTGGCCCGGGCAAAGGCAGCATGCACATCCGGTTCGACAATGACCGTACTGCCGGAGGCGCGAATGCGCTCGACCGACGAAGACGGCGCGCTCTCGGGCATGATCACCGTCACCCTGGCGCCGAAGCGCTTGGCCGCCTCGCCGATGGCAATGCCGAAGTTACCCCCACTGACGGCGACGAAGTGGCTATCGCCCAGGCCCTCCTGCAACGCCGAGAACTTGTTGAGTACCCCGCGGGCCTTGAATGAACCACCGGCCTGCAGGTTTTCAAGCTTGAGAAAGACAGGTCGTTCAACCATGCCTGCCAGCATTGAACTTTCCACCGTCGGCGTACGAACTACCGATCCATCTATCCGCTGCGCTGCTGCAACGATGGATTTGAAATCAATCAGCTGAGTCATCTGGGGCCAATATCCTTGGTCTGAATGTGTGCAGGACTCCCAACGTCCGTGCCTGGCCAGCTTCGCCAGCCGCGATGAACGCTACAGGACAAACCGGGGAATGCGCCACCTATTCAAGAGTTAGGGACAGCCGATGAGCAACCTGGAGTAGCTCTGGATCATCGCTGCAAAAACAGCGTCGCCCAGTGGTAGGCTAGCGGCCCTCCACCACCAGGAAGCCTTCCCAGTGACGCCCATCATCTGCGCCAACGAGTTCGACATCTGTGTTTCCATGCCCGACTTCGTCACCTGGGCGCAGGACGAGCCTGTTCCCAACGCCGATCTGGCGGCGGCATTGAACACCCTGGGAATCGCTCTCGACATTCGCAAGCTGTACACCAGCTACTTCGACGAAACCCCGGTTGGCGCTGGCGACGTCCACATTTATCCGGGTACCGAAAGTGCAAGCCTACTGGTCATCGATCTCTACCGAGACCCCACCGACCAACTGGATATCGTCAGTATTTCGTTGAAGATAGAACCTCTGCTGCTGCCCTTGGCCCTGCCTCATCTACGAGGTTTTTTTGATGCTGCCGAGTGCCAGGTCGCCTTCAGGCAGTCCAGCCATTCACAGCAGTTGCGCGCGCTGATCGATGAAACCCGATACCCCGCCCCAGCCGATGAAAACGGCTATCGGCAGCAGCTGATTGCCCATCTTTGAAGAACCGGCCACAGGCGCTTCGACACCTGCCGATCAGGCCCAAGGCAGAAGCAGGCCCGACCTGGGCCGGGCCTGCCATTGGCAACTAGCTCAAGGGCATTCGCAGGTGGACGGACCGAATACCGGGCCGCTGCACGGATCTTCGGACGGGCCGAACACCGGGCAAGAAGCCTGGGCCGTCAGGGTGAAGCCCCACAGCAGCAATACCGCCAACATCACTTTTTTCATTTGCGACCTCCTGGTCAGTCATCCAGTCACCCATGCCCCCTGACGAGGGCACGGACATTCATCAAGGGCATTCGCAGACCGTAGGCCCGAGCACCGGGCCAGCGCACGGATCCTCTCCCGGCCCCAGCACCGCGCAGTCGGCTTGCGCCGTCAGCGAAAACATCCACAACAGCAGCGAAGCCGCCAGCATTTTCCTTTTCAACCTGACCTCCTTGGTCGAGACCTCGATAGTGTTCTGTGCCCTGCTCCGTCACCAGAGGCGGACACAGGCCCCCTGTATGGCATGACGCAGGCTCAGTCCGCGCGCCCTGCCGCCGGGCCCGAGACAGCAAAGACCACTGCCGGCGATTGCGCCAGTGTGGCGTGTTGTCGCGCCTGTATGGCCGGCGAAAATCAGCGCACGGCGACTCTTCAGCACAACCTTGCACTGGCCATGCCGATATTTTTCAGATTATCTTTTGCCGAAAATCCAGGAACACAAGGAATCTGTGTCATGCCTTCACTCAAGCTCGTATGCCTTGCCCTCACGGTTCTGACCATCAGCGCCTGTGCCATCCCAACAGCCAAGACCGAACCCAACGACGTCGAGATCGCCGCCCAGAAACTGGTGGGGCAGCCGGCCAAGAATGCGTTTCAACTGTTCGGCAGGCCCGACCAGGGCATGGGGCCTTCTTCCTACGGCAGTGGAGGTTTCTACCTGTGGAACCGGGTGCAGACCCATACCACGCCAGAGAAGGTCTTCGTGCAGACCGGCGTCGAGTACGTCGGCCAGAAGGAGACCTGGGTAGGCATTGGCGGTGGCGGAGTCGGCGGCATGATGCCGGTGGGGAGCGAAGCGGTCTATCGCAAGACCGGGTATGAGGAAAACCGGACAGTGCTCGATTACTTCTGCAGCATCACCCTGTACACCGATAGCCAGAACATCATCACCGATGCCAGCGTAATCGACTGCAACAGCAAGAAGTGATCGGGTGATCCAGCTAAACAGGGCCGCCACCCAGTCTTGTGCACCCAGGGTTCACCCCGGGTGGCCGGCCCGCGTCCCTTAGCTGATATCATTCGGCAACTTACCCGCCGAGTCGCACACATGAATCGCCGCAAGAAAATCAACCAACTGCTGAAGGCCAACGCCAAGAAGGCCAGCGCCAAACTGGCACCGAAGAAGAAGTGCACCTACATCAGCAAGGCCGATCGCTTGAAGCTGGCGGCTGAAGCCGTTCAAGACCCGATCATCGCACCCGAAAGCTGATCCAGCCCCCCCCAACAGCCTTGGCCGCCGTAGCACACTGCCCCCCTCCCTGAGCGGCCCTGGCCTTTACCTGAATCACCCTGCCCCCTCGGGCCTGAGCGCTCCATCGACCTCCTGCGGCCTGCCCTGGGAAGCTGCCCGCCGCAGTTTCCGCGGCTCTGCTCGATAGCGGCAATACGCCATTAGCACATTTGCCCTAATCGACCCACGACGCCCGGCGCACCTATATTTCTACCCTTGAGCGGCCCACCTGCTGCCACGAACAAAAAACTCGAGGAGCGCCCTCTGGTCATGGCAGCCACTCACCAGAGTCCGCCCTGCCCGTCGCCCGATACAGCCCCTGAGCTTGGCCACTCACTGTCTTGCCAACGGACTGAGTTGATTTTTCTTCACCCGCAAGCACCGCCTCCAGGTGCCCACCACAGCAAAGGATTGTTGCCCTATGCTCACCTCCCTCAGACCCTGGCTGCCCGCCTTGCTGCTGTGCAGCCCGCTGGCTGCACAAGCGGAAAGTGCCCCGGCCGGCGACTTCTGGATGATTCATCACCAGGGCAGCCTCAACAAGAACGAAGCCTTCATCGTCGACGGTGAACCTTCCAACATCTTCCTGCGCAAGGGCGGTGTCCGTTCGCTGGGCGTCTATCAGCTCTACGAAGAAGGCGGCAAGCCAACGATGACCGCGTATGACGTCGAAGTCGACTGCGCGAAGAACCGGGTGCGCCTGAACGGCGCGCAGAACTACAGCAAGTTCTTCAACGACTTGCGCCCGAAGAAGGTTTCCACTCAATGGCAAAAGCAGCCCGAGCCCTGGATAGCCCAGACCCGGGACTTCCTCTGTCATCCGGAGCAGCGCCAGGCGAAACAGATGTATCCGCTCGGCAAGATGCCTACCTCGCAGATGATTTCGGCCGCTCCGGGGCTGTTCCAGTTAATGAATCACGAGCACACCAAGACGGCCATCCTGAAGATCGTCGACCAGGCATTCGATCAGATGCCCGCCAAATGAACGCACTATTTATGGAGAACGTGCGATGAAAAGACTGCTCGCACTGGGAATAGCCGCCATCCTGCTCAGCGGATGCTCGGCCATTCCGACCCTGCCCGAAGCCCAGGCCCGCAACTACTGGAAGAACCGCCCGGTTGGCGAGGCGATCGAGCACTTTGGCGTCCCCAACCAAGTCGCCACCGCCCCCGAAAAGGACTGGGTGGTACTGATCTATAAACGCGACACCTCGTACACCTCACGCGAAGCGCTCGGCACCTACACCGGCCCACAGAACGGCCAACTGGTACACGCTGAATACTGGGGCGACGTGACCAACTCAGCCAGCTGCGAAATTCGCGTCGCCATCAACCGCGCCAGGCAAGTGGACTACCTGCTGACTCGAGGCCGATGCGCCGGCATAAAGCTCAAGCCAGAAGCCTGACCCTCCATGACCTCGACCCGGGTGGCCAGAGCCACGCTGGGTCAGAGGTCCGGGTTTGACAGAGGCAGCCTCTGAAGTGAAGAGAAGCTGCGGCCACACCGATAATGACCCAGGCAGGGTCCAACGTACCGCTCACCGGCTACCCTTCGAAAAGCGTTGTTCGCATTGGCCGTCTTATCGGGCACGACACGAGCACACTCATCACTGCTTGAGCAAATCACTCGGTTTCCAGCTCTGGTCAAAGAATGCCTGCTTGGGCCCGTAAAGCCGCACGATCACCAGGAAGCCCTTGTCCGGTACGGTCTTGATCCAGTTCTTGCCCTCGCCCGGAGATTTCGGGCCAAAGTAGATATCGGTGGAGCCGTCGCTGTTCTGCACCGGCTTATCCATCTGATTGAGAGACGGGAACGGCTGGCCGTTGTCCAGGCCCGAGGCGGTCAGGTTGTCGTAGGCGGTCACCGACCAGAACAACGCCGCAGGTACATTTGCCGGCAGGTTGAGCTTGTAGGTCTGGGCACCGTCGAGGAACTTGCCGTCGGCATCACGGGTGGTCGCGGGATACTTGGCACCGACACCGACCATGTTCATGACGCCCTCTCCCTGCCTCTACCTGCGCAGGTCGTTATGGGCCTGCGAAGTCGAATTCGCACAGCGTTCAGAGTTCGATATGTGAGGTCAATCACAGCGTATTCTTGCTCTTTGCGCATGCCATCGGACCGGCCTTCCTAAATATTGCGCTCTACCCTCAAACCATTAATATTGCTGTTCAACATCCCCTGCCAACGCCCATCAAGGATTGATACATGAAACTGTTCCGGCAGCGCTCTGCCCTACCCGCCGCGTTGCTCCTCGCTCTTTCCCTCTCCGGTTGCGTCTCCGATCTCGATTCGGGTGCCTACGGCAGCATGGACGATCCGCGCTACGCGCAGCTGTTGGACCAGGTGGACGCAGCACTCAAGGCGAACATGGCGGTGGTGCTGGTGGCGGACGTGATGCCGCACAAGTCGCTGAGCGATGCGCTGACCATGACTCAATGGACGCCGACGGTGATCTGGGAATACGAGAAGGATCCGAAGGTGACCTTCGGCCGCAAGTTCCAGACCAACGCGCTGCAGAGGCCGCCTGGCGAAACCTATCTGTTCAAGGCCTTCGAGGTGCATATCCTGCCACCAGGCAAATACTTGCTGACCGGCGGCGACGATTACCAGATCCACGGCTTGCTCGACCAGGTCGGCGCCCGCAGCGGCCCACCCGGTTCGGGCCATGGCGCCAACGGGACCGCCTACCTGTCCCCCGAGCTGTACCGCGAGTACTACAGGGAAGAGGTCTGGAAGGACGCGACCTATGGCAGCGAGACCAAGACCGAAGGTGTCTGTACCGCCGTGCTCAGGGCTTCGGGTGCCTGCGTGAGCTGGGGTGAACAGCAATATACCCAGACGACGGCGCTCTCCCCGGGCGGCTATTACCAACAGACCGATTCTCGCGACGTTCCCGCGATCAAGGTCCAGGCGCGCCTGCCGGTCGACAAGGCGCTTGCCAGTTTCACCATCCAGGGCGGCCAATTGCTGCTGGCCCCACGCATGCACCTGAAGACCCCTGGCTACAAGTACCAGCAGTCGAAGTGCCGGGCGATCGACCCGAAGAAAATCGAGTGCCCTCTCGACAACCTGACCGTCTACACCTGGCCGGCGCCCATGAGCTTTACGCAGAATCTCATCGAGCAGCGCAACCTGAGCGAGAAGCACCGGCAGTTGCTGTCCAGGCTCCAGCCCATGCAAATCACACCGCTGGGCAAGCAAGGCATGGAAGATCCCATCTGGGGCGTGCCGTTGTCACTGGCCAAGTAAGACAAGTCCGGGGGTATGGGCGTCTCATCGAATACCGTGTCGAGCATGCGCTCGGGGGCCTGTTTGCCTGAATTCGGCACGCCCCCAGTGCAGGCCGGCCGACTGCCCACTTGCCCCTCCTGGCAATTGGAATACTGCGATGAATAAACGCGTCCCCGCCCTGATTTTCTCATCCGCCTTGCTGGCCGCATGCGGCCCCAACAAAATTGTCTACGACCTGCCTTCACCCAGCGGGAAATATCATGTGCAAGTACGCCAGTGCCCGCAAAGCGGATCCATCACTTGGAGCGAGAAGCTCCAGGTCTCGGTACTGGAATCCGGCGTATCGGCAGCCTGCCAATCTGCGGTACAAGCCTTGGCTCAGTTCGACGCCAATGAGGCCGCAAGCCAGCTCCAGCTCGAATGGATTTCAGATACTGAACTCAGGGCCTGGCTGCCAGGCTTCAACCTCGACTACGGGCCATCATCGGCAACCTACAAACACGACAATCCGGTCAAGGTGACTTTCTCGCCCAAATAATGAGCGCTGGGTTTGCCAGGTATCGACTTACATCGAACGCTTCTCTACCCAACGTCGATATTGGCGGGTGCGAAAGGCCATGGCGAGTTGTTGCAGCACCAGCGCACGCAACGGCGACACGCTCGGATCGGTTTTTTTGGCCCGGCTGAGTTTGCGTAATTGATACTTGACCACCGCCATATTGGCCAAGGCCGCAATGGCCTTGTTTTTCCAGGTGATCGGCGGCAGTTGCGGCGTACTGTCTTTGCCCAGCAGCCAATCACGGGGCAGGTGCGGATCGATGGCCAGCGCCGTGCCGATCCCCACCATGTCCACGCCACTCTGGACGACCATTTCAGCGATCGGACGTCGCCGCACTCCCCCTGTGACCATGACCGGCATCCTGGCGACGGTGCGGATGTCACGCGCAAACTCAACGAAATAGGCCTCGCGCGCCAGGGTACGACCGTCACGGGCTTCGCCCTGCATGGCCGGCGCCTCGTAGCTGCCGCCTGACAACTCCACCAGATCCACCCCCAGCTCGTTGAGCAGTTCAACCACCTTCCGGGCGTCGTCGGCGGTGAAGCCTCCCCGTTGAAAATCGGCGGAGTTGAGTTTGACCGCCACCGCAAAATCGGCAGACACCACGGACCGTACCGCCTTGACGATTTCCAGCAGCAGGCGCGCGCGGTTTTCCAGGGAACCGCCCCATTCATCGGTTCTTTGATTGGTCAGCGGCGAGAGGAACTGACTCAGCAGATAGCCGTGTGCGGCGTGGATCTCCACACCAGTGAACCCGGCCTGCTCACCCAGACGCGCGGTACGGGCGAAACGCTGGATGACATCATCGATCACACTCGCAGTCATCGCGTGAGGCGTTGCGAAACGTTTGGACATCTTGCCCAGGTCCAGCGGTATGGCCGAGGGTGCCCAGGTTTTCTGCCCGAGGTTTGCCTGCATCTGGCGACCAGGGTGGTTGATCTGCAACCAGAACTGCGCGCCGCCGGAACGGCCAATCCGCGCCCAGCGCTTGAACTTGTCCAGTTGCTGCTCATTTTCCAGCACCACACCGCCGGGCCCGGTCATGGCACGGCCATCGACCATCACGTTGCCGGTGATGATCAGGCCCGCACCACCCTCGGCCCAGGCCTGATACAGGCGCATCAGTTCTTCGGAAGGTGCCTGGTCGGCATCGGCCATATTCTCTTCCATGGCGGCCTTGGCGATACGGTTCTTGATGGTCGAACCGTTGGGAAGCATCAGGGTATCGAACACATTCATGGGGGTAGCCCTCAGTGGAGATGGAGCCACCTTAAGATTGAAGTGAACTTGAAGGTCAATAGCCTTTTTGCAACTTCACCCAAGAATCTTTACTCGATGCTCAAGGCGCCCGAGCCGGGCAGCTTGGTCACCAGATCAGCCCCCAGCAGCTTGGCGGGCGTGTAGGCACCGCCCGTCGGACGCACCTGCAACAGATGACCGACCACACTCAAGGCGGCATGAATCGTCAGGCTGTAGACGTTGGTGGTATGCACCCGCGCGACCTTGCGATCGCCCCGAGCGTTACGGGCCTCGCCCCACACATAGGTGCCTTGGTCGGCACGTTTTTGTTCGTCCGGGCCTACCACTGTCTTGCCGATGCGCTCCTTGAGCAGCCTCTGTACCCAGGGCCACCCCAGCAACGGGCGGATGAGGTTGGCGAATCTGGCACCGCGGATCATGCCGGCAGAGCCCGGTATGAACACTTCGATATTGGGTATGCCGGTGGTGTGATAGGCCGTCGAGATATCGCCCCAGGGAATAGTCATCGAAAGTTTCTCACCGGCGCCGAAGTCGATACGCCGTACCCGATACGCCAGCGGCACCGAGACGATCCTACCGTCACGACGGACCTTGCCGCCCTGCGCCATGCCCTCGATGGAGGTCTTGGCAGTACCGGGCGAAAAGCTGGAACGGGAATCGAAGCCCAATGCCAGGTGCGTGGCATCCGGCAGCGCGTCTTTCAGTGCGGCGGCGACACAATCGGTCGGGACTACGTCGAAGCCGACGCCGGGGCAAATGACCACCCCCGCGGCTCGCGCCCGCTCATTCAGGGATTGGGCATGTTCGAATACGGCGATCTCGCCGGTGATGTCCAGGTAGTGCGCACTGGCCCGCAGGCAGGCTTCGATCATCGGTGCCGCGGTGGCTGAAAACGGCCCCGCGCAATGCAGCACCAATCCAAGTCCCTTGACCTGCGCAAGCAAGCGCGCATCGTCATCCAGCCCGAACACCCGGGCCTCGAGGCCCAGTTCCCGGGCCAAGGCTTCGACCTTGTCGCGATTGCGCCCGGCCAGCACCGGCCTGAGCCCGCGCTTGACGGCGTCGCGAGCGATCAACTCGCCGGTATAGCCATTGGCGCCATAGATCATCCATTTCATCTGCGTATCCAGGTTGTCTTGCTGACTCATGCGTTGCTCCAGACTGGATTGATAACGTGCGTTATTGCCTTGCCCCTTGCGCATCAGACGCTAGCGTTAAAGTCAGGTTGAGGGTCAAGCAGAAGTACGAGCGCATCCGCGGAAATTATTTGCCGTCGCGGGGTTGACCTTAAAGCCAGGTTTAAGGTGAGCATGCGCCGAACTGCTCGCCTGATGAAGCCGGAATGATGATCAAGCCCCTTGTTTCCTGTGTATTGATATTGATAGGTGGTGCTTTCATGACGATTGCCAATGCTCAGCCTAATTCCTCGATGGCAGGTTCCAGGGAGCACCAGATACTGGTGATCATGACCAACCACGCCAGCTATCCCTCACGCAGCGATACCACCGGGTTGTGGCTGACGGAGCTGACACATTTCACCGATGTGGTGGAGGCTGCCGGCTACACCACAGTATTTGCCAGCCCCAAAGGGGGCGCGGCGCCTCTGGACGAGCGGAGCCTGGGGTGGTTGTACATGGACAAGGCCGCCCGGCAGCATTTGCAGTCTGCAACCTTTCGCGCTCGGCTGCAGAACACGCTGCCGAGCGCTGATGTGGACCCTTCCCGCTTCAGCGCCATTTATTTCACCGGGGGCCACGGGGTCATGTGGGACTTCCCCAACAACCCAGATCTGCGGCGCGTGGCCGAAACCATCTACAACCAGGGCGGCATCGTCTCAGCCGTGTGCCATGGCGTAGCGGCTCTCCTGGATCTGAAAGATGACCAGGGCCGGTTGATCATCAAAGGCAGAAACATCACCGGATTCTCTGATCGCGAAGAGTGGCTATCGGGAATGAAAAGCCAGGTGCCCTTCTTCCTTGAGGACCGGCTCGTAAGCCAGGGCGCGCGTTACCACAAGGGCTGGCTGCCGTTCACTTCCTTTGCCCTGACTGATGGAAGACTGGTGACCGGCCAGAACCCGCAATCGCCTCGGGCCGTAGCTGAAGCCGTGACCGCCGCGCTCTGCGCGAGCGACGTAACTCGCTGCCCCTCAGGGTCGATCCCGGCCCCTTGAAAAAGAGCGACTGAAACTTGCAACCGAGCTTTCGACTGCATTGCTGTTCAACCCATTTGCCAACGCAGCGTTGGCGCAGACGCCTGAAATGCCCAGTCCGACCGACACCACCCTCATCGATATCGCCGGCCATCAGGTGCCCGTCGTCAAAGGCGGTCTCTACGACCGCTTTCGGTCCAACCCGCCACTATCGGTAATCGCCGCCGAAATACCAGGCGTTGATCTGAGCTGGTTCAAGAGCCTGGAAAAGAACAAGGTCGAGATAGGCTTCCAGTCGTTTTCGCCCAACTTCTACTACCAGAACAGCCAGGTTACGGCTGTCTACACGGCCGACCTCGACCGGCTCCGGGTGCTGATGCCGACCGAACTGGCAGCAACGGTGCAACCGCTGCAGATCTGGCCGGGGCGTGGCCTGATCGCGTTCACCGCGTATACCTACGAGCATTGCGATAACGACGCCTACAACGAGGTGGCCGTGTCGATCATCACCAACAAACCCGGCAAAGCCAACCTGGGTCCGCTCACATTGATTGGCCAGTCAATCTCGGGAGACTTCTGGGGTTACGTGCTCAAGTTGCCGGTCAATACAGAGTTGGCACGGGTACGCGGTGTCGTCGGTTACAACCTGCCGAAGTGGCTGACCGGCATTGACCGCAAAGAGAGTGCGCAATCGGTGGTCTATGACATCACCGACAGCCAGACCGGCAAGCTGGACCTCTCCTTCACCGCGAAAAAGCTCGAGAAGTTATCCCGCAATGTCAAAATCATCACCAACAGTTTCACCAACCTCGATCACCAGGGCCAACTGGCCTACGGATATGCTGTTTCCCGCCAGCTCAGCCACGGTTCCAGCCGTGACGCCGATGCGGCCATCCTCAGATTGGGCGACGGCAGCCTGTCGAACTACATCCGCTCCCTGAAGCTGGGGAAACTGCTGAAGTACGAATACGTACCGCAGTTCCAGAGCGCACTCTATGCGCCAAAACCGCTCGCTACGCTGGTTGGCGAGCGCTGAGAGCCGGGACGCCCGTCAGGCCCCGTACGCCTGGCGGGTGGTTCTCTTCCTGGCGGCCCCTGCCGCACGTTTGCCCGAAGCAGGCGCCACGCCCTCTTCGCGCAAACGATTGATCAGCATTTGCGCATTGTCCGCACACGCCATGCCCTCGGGTTTGCCCTCGATGCCCTTGATGACCAGCAGCAGTTGCTCCTTGTTCTGGGCCAGCCGCTGCTGCAGGACTTCAATTTCCTCGACCTTTTGCTTGAGGCCACCCAGCAACTGATCGTGTTGCCAGCCACTGGCATTCATCGGCATCAACTGGCGGATTTCATCCAACGAAAAGCCCGCTGCCTGGGCGCCGGTAATGATCTCGAGAACCCATTCGGTATCCGGTGCGTAATCGCGATATCCATTTGCCTTGCGCTCGACCGATTTGATCAGGCCACTGGCCTCATAGAAGCGGATGCGAGAAGGCGCCAACCCGCTGATTTTCGCCAATTCACCAATTCTCATACCTCACCCCTAAAAACCGTTGACCTTGAAGTTGACTTTAAACCTAAAGTCATAAAGCGGCCAAGCTGCCCAGGTTCGATGCATTGCTCCACCGTCATGGGCTCATGGGTAGACGCAGATCAATCGACAAACACAGCCTCTGCAACACCTATGGAATGGGCTGCACTTCGTTCATCAGGGCCAAGGCCGAATCTCGAGTCGGTCGAGGCCATACCTTCACTCGGGAGATACGAACATGGGATACGTCACTACGCGGGACGGTGTTGAAATCTTTTACAAGGACTGGGGGCCAGGTGATGCCCAGGTCATCTTTTTCCATCATGGATGGCCGCTCAGCGCAGACGATTGGGACGCGCAGATGCTCTTTTTCCTGGACCACGGCTATCGGGTCGTTGCCCACGACCGACGGGGGCATGGGCGCTCCAGCCAGGTCTGGGACGGCCACGACATGGATCACTATGCCGACGACGTTGCCGCCGTGGTCGACCACCTCGGCGTACAAGGCGCCGTCCATGTCGGACACTCCACAGGCGGGGGTGAGGTCATCCATTACATCGCGCGCCACGGTGAAGACCGGGTGTCGAAGGCCGCCATCATCAGCGCCGTGCCGCCGCTGATGGTTCAGGCTCCGAACAATCCTGGCGGTTTGCCTAAATCGGTTTTCGACGACCTGCAGAGCCAACTGAAAGCCAACCGCGCACAGTTCTATTACGACGTTCCGGCAGGACCTTTTTACGGCTACAACCGCCCAGGTGCGAAACCGTCCGAGGGCATCGTGTGGAACTGGTGGCGACAAGGCATGATGGGCTGTGCCAAGGCACACTATGACGGAATCGTGGCGTTTTCTCAGACCGACTTCACCGAGGATTTGAAGGGCATCAAGATCCCCGTACTGGTGATGCACGGGGACGATGACCAGATCGTGCCCTATGAAAATGCCGGAGTTCTGTCCGCCGGACTTCTGCAAAACAGCATCCTGAAAATCTACCCCGGCTTCCCCCACGGAATGCCGACAACTAACGCCGATACCATTAACGCTGATCTACTGGCGTTCGTGCGTAGCTAAACCACTGGGGCGGGTAAAGACCCGCCCTTGCTGGCTTAAAACCAGTAAATCGCCGGGGCAAAGACCGAGTCGCCGCCCTCGCCCGCGAGCCACGCTCAATGAAGTTGCAAGGCAGCTAAATAGCCGCCCTCGGAAAACACTGGACTACGAAACACCCGCCGAACGATTTAGCCCATCTGTTGCATCGACCGGTTGAATCCACAGCCAGAAGCGGTCACTGCATAAACTCGGCGCACGCGAACCGGCAAACCGGAACGCCTGCGGTGTCCACGCTCTGGAAAAAGACTCAGGTGCCCAAGTACTTTAACAACAGGGCCAACACCCAATCCTCTTGCGAGGCCA
Source organism: Pseudomonas sp. GW822-FHT04H02 (assembly GCF_058800645.1). Classification (NCBI taxonomy): domain Bacteria; kingdom Pseudomonadati; phylum Pseudomonadota; class Gammaproteobacteria; order Pseudomonadales; family Pseudomonadaceae; genus Pseudomonas; species Pseudomonas sp. GW822-FHT04H02. The sequence goes on from NZ_JBXAMM010000004.1 coordinate 154,841, forward strand.
ATGCCGTGCTGATCTCCTCGCATCTCCCATTCAGAGACAGCAGGTTGCCAGCCAGTACTTCTCCACTGGACATGCACATATCCAAAACAATACTAAAAACCCCGTTACCTACCTGCTTGCTTTCAAAAACAAGCTCAACCTCTTTAGGGAAGATCGTCACGTAGACGAAGAGTATTCCATTCGCGTATGTGTAGTGGCCATGATTTCTTTTGAGTAAAACATTCTGGCTTTTCGAAGCCTTCACATAAACATTATCTAGAAACCTTTGAAGGATAAGCAAAGGCTCTGGCTTTTCAGTGCTCATTGGGTTTCCTTGCGAGCAGTAGACTTCAACACGCCATTCTAACCAACATCGACGGCGCCCGAGCTGCACGATGCGCAAGGGCGGCCATCTGCGGGTCATTGCCCTCTGTGATGAGTAGTTGTTCTTAGCTATCAGCTTACCAGCCCAGGGCCTCGCCCCCCCCCCCCCAACAACCAGCTCGCCAAATGCAACCAAGGTAGCGAGAATAGGACCTCGAACCCCTACCTGAATCTGCACTGACCGCTTTCGGCCGATTGCTGCTGCACGATAAGAGTAAAAGATGGAGCTGTATGATGATTGATAGCCTGGAGGTTCAAGAGTTCGATTACCTTGAACAGGCGTTACTTGAAGCGAGCGTGCCTTTCAGTGAAATAACACGTCAGTACGCACGCTATTTGCTCAGTCTGATCGACGGCGGTGTACTTGCTAGCATTTCCACCCCTAAGTTGAAAGTGCTGATTCCATACATCGAAAAAAGCATCCAGCGAGAACCTATAGAAAGCGATGGGGATCTCCGGAGAAGGCTTGTACTAGAACTCTGGACGGTAGAGCAACAGCACCGTAAATCAGATGAAGACTTTGCGAACCTCATACGCTGTGTACTTTTTTGCTTTGCAACAGAAGAGTGCTGGATAGAGGAAGGCACTGGGGACGCGACGCCTATCTATCTTTATTTTCTGGCTCTAAAAAAAATACTACCTGGCACAAGAAAAGCCTTTATCAAAGGCTTTCAAGATTTTATTGCAGCCAACGGGAAATACACGTTTCACGAATAGATCGGCCCGGCCGGGCATCTTTAGATTCACTGCGCTGAAACGCCGCCAGACGGGCCTTGGCGGGCCGAAACTCTCGAAACCGCCGGGATGTTCGCCATTCCTCGCGGTATATCTTAAAATGCGCGGTTGCCGAAGAACCGTCATGACCATAGCCATGAAAGGCTTCCATTCTTTACAGATAAGTGTGGTCAAGATGAACAAGCCTTTCATTACACTGTGCCCTGAAATTACTCGGGCGCACGCGCTGACATTGATGGATTGGTTGGAGGATGAGCGCGTTACCTGCTTTCTGAGCGATTCGCGTCACGTCTCCCGCTCCATCGAACAAGTCATCGATCGGACTCAATTGCCGGTCCTGACCCATCTATTCAACCGGGACGGCCGGTTCTTCATGGCCTATGACCGGCATGACGTCCCGGTGGGCTTTGTCCGTCTGGTCAAGACCGGCTCCAATTGCGAGATAGTCCTGGTCATCGGAGACAGCGACAAATGGGGCCGGAACCTGGGCGCCCGCACCATCCGCGAAGGCATGAAACTGGCCTTCCTCGACATGCGGGCCGAGAAGCTCATCGCCAAGATCCACCCGGACAATACGCGCTCGCTGAAAGCCTTTCAGCGCAGCGGCTTTGTGCTTGAAAGCGAAACGCCGACATTGAAATCATTTTCCATGACGGCCGAGCGCTATCTCCAGTTCTTGCGCAAAGGTACCGTTGTCGACTCCACTGAGATCTACATCACTGAAATCGACAAGGCCAGGCTCGAGAGCCTGATCGTGTTCGAGCAAGGCCCGACGATTGTTGAACTCGAACATGAGCTTGAGCGAGCCATTGTCGTCAAGCCCCAGCAGGTGGCGCGCAACGTCATCACGATGAACTCCAGGGCCTTGCTGCAACTGGACGACGAAGAGATCGAAGTGGCCTTGGTCTACCCTGAAGACGCGGACAGCACCGCAGGGAAGCATTCGGTGTATTCCGATATAGGCGCCGCCATCCTTGGCTATCAGGAGGGGGACACCATCGACTGGCGAATCTCTGATCGCACCCGCCGGATTGAAATCAGGAAAGTGCTTTACCAGCCGGAGGCTGCGGGGGATTTCCACCTGTAATTGCGAACTTTGCTTAGTGTTCGACCATCAAGCGCGAGCGTTTCCCAGAGGACAGCGCCTCGCGCTCCAGGCGTGAGCACCCCACCGCTTCGACACCTCCAATAGGTGCCCGTAATACTGGTGCCAAAGGGTGCCGAGCAGATCTCCCTCAGGCGCTCCGCATCTCGTCGCTACAACTCAAGAGCTCGATTGAAACCCGGGTTATTCAGGTTGCCGCGGCCTGCAGACTTGGCATGTACCTGGCCACCGCCTTCGAACCATGCGAACCGATGTCGCCGGCTACAGCGACTTGGCTGGTGCAGCGATCCCTTCCGATCGTCTAAGGAGTGGACATGCTGTTTTCCAGATACAGAAAAAGCGCTCACCCCGAGGGTATTAAAACCTCGTGACATATTCGCTGGATTGCTTATGGCGGGGTATTTTGTAATAAATTTGCAACATAAAAAACATGCTGATAATTTTTAAATATGGAATATCCCATCACATAAGAATATTCCTATTTTAATGAAAAATATGATTGCGCCATTGACACATTTATATTTTTTTGTCTGAAAAAACAGGAGTAACGGATCTGTGGGTTAGCCCGCTGAAAGGAGAACTCTGCTATGAAACTACACCACTCACTATTTCTAGCACTACCACTACTTGTGTATTCCTCGCTCTCATTGGCGACACCAAACTGTGCAATAAAAGAGCAGAAAATCAGAACACAACTCGAGTATGCAACTCACTATGGCAATATTCATCGCATTGCCGGGTTGAATCGCGCCTTGACCAATGTGCAGACCTATTGTTACGACGGCTACAAAAATGGCTATACCGGATACGATTACACCTCTGCGACTAAATCCACCACGCCTTCTCCCACTCCATTGTATGCGCCGATTCGGCATTCTCAAGTGGCGGAAAAGCAGCGTAAAGTAGAAAAAAGCAAGGAAAAGCTGCAAGAGGCACAGCTTAAAGGTAAACCAAGCAAAATCGCCAAGCAGCAGAGAAAATTGGATGAAGCCGAATTTGAACTAAGGCAGGCGCAGTCATTGGAGCAACAACCTGGTTGATGCGAGCAACGTTTAATCTCGGATAAACAACGCTGTAATAGCCTTTATGCCTGAAGGTGACCGATCACTCGGTCACCGAACTGCGCTATAAAGATATTATTTTATTTGTATCTACCTTGCTCATGCCTACATATGAATCACTTCAGCCCCCTTCCATTCGCAAGCTGAACAACTCAGGGTTTCACCGCTACCGCTGCCACCTTCTGGCCTCAGATCGACGATCCAATTGGCCGATTTGATGGCATCCAGGTCACGCACTCAATGGAGAGAACGCTCCCTCAAACGCCAGGCTAAGAACAGGCTATTTGCAGAATCGATCCCCACAATTGCGGAAGCGATTACCCAAATCCCAGGCAATAAAAAACCCCGTAGACGTTAATCTACGGGGTTTTCAAGGGTGGAGGCCGAGGTCGGAATCGAACCGGCGTAGGCGGATTTGCAATCCGCTGCATAACCATTTTGCTACTCGGCCCCAAATGCCCAATGCCTGAAACACAACACTGGACACGTACAAACTGGAACGGCTAACGAGATCAACTTCATCTCGTAACTCTTTGATTTCTAAAGAGTTTTTCGGTTTCCTCGCTGAGGAATGGTCGCAATTATGGACGTGTTTTCCATTCCTGGCAACTCCTATTCGAGATTTTTTCTGCCGGGCTGTTTCTACAGGTTTCCGGGCTGAGCCAATCCGTCGGGCGAACAGCCTGGTGTTCGCCAACGAGGCGGGATGATTGCACAAACCCATCCAGATAGCTGCCCCCTTCTGTGTTTGCCCACCTACCCGATCGGGTTATGGCGTGGGCCGGGGCGCTCGCGGACAGTTACGCCAACGGCTCGACCCGGGCTCCTTCCATCACGTTCAAGGCGGAATTGAAGTATGCGTACAGCTTTCCCTGCGATGTTTGGCGTGGTTCTGGCACTGACGGCGACTTGGGCCCAGGCCGGTGAGCCTGGAGACAAGACCCTGCGCCTGTACAACTGGTCGGACTATATCGGCGAGAACACCCTCGCCGGGTTCGAGAAGGCCACCGGGATCAAGGTGATCTACGACACCTTCGATTCCTATGAAACCGTCCAGGGCAAGCTGCTGCCGGGGCGCTCCGGCTACGACCTGGTGGTGCTCAACGCGGCCCTGGTGCCGCCCTTGATCAAGGCGCGGGTGTTCCAGCCGCTGAACAAGGCTTTGCTGCCCAGTTGGCAGAATCTCGACCCGCAGGTGCTCAAGAGCCTGGAAAGCTACGACCCGGGTGTGCAGTACTCGGCGCCCTATACCTGGGGCAGCAATGGCGTGACCTATAACGTCGACAAGGTCCGTGAGCGCATGCCGGACGCGCCCATCGGTTCTCTGGCCATGCTCTTCGACCCCAAGGTGGTGTCGCGCTTCGCCGATTGCGGGGTGACGCTGCAGGATTCGCCCACCGACATTCTGCCGCTGGTGCTGGCTTACCTGGGGCGCAATCCCAACAGCGCCGCCCCCGAGGATTTGAAAGCGGCGCAGGATGCCTTGATGGCGGTGCGCCCCTATATCCGCAAGTTCGACTCCACCAGCTACCTCAATGGCCTGGCCAATGGCGACCTGTGCGTCAGCGCCACCTGGTCCGGCGACTACGCCACGGCCCAGGCCAGGGCCAACGAGGCCGGGGCACCGGTCAAGCTCGACTATTTCATTCCCAGGGAAGGCTCGCTGATCTGGTTCGACGATTTCTATATCCCCGCCGACGCGCCGAACGTGGCCAGCGCCCATGCCTTTATCCAGTACCTGCTGCAACCTAAGGTAATGGCCGAGGTCAGCGACTACATCCGCTACGCCAACGCCAACCTCAAGTCCACGCCACTGTTGAGCGCCGAGGTGCGGGACAACCCGGCGATCTACCCCGATGCCCAGACCCGCGAGCGGCTGTTCACCCAGAAGATCCAGACGCCCGCCAGCACCCGGCTGATCACCCGTACCTGGAACATGGTGAAGATCGGCAAGTGAGCCCCCCCCCGAACCCACAGACTTTCCACCCCATATTGCTACCCGAGGTGAAGCCCATGGCTATCCAACCCGACGCCTTCTTCCAGCAGTTCGACGATTCGAAACTGGTGGCCGCCGACAAGGCGCACTACATGCACGGCTTCCATATGTTCGACGAACACCGCGAGCAGGGGTCGTTGAATATCGCTGCCGGCGACGGCGCCTACATCTATGACACCGCCGGCACCCGCTACCTGGATGCCGTAGGCGGCATGTGGTGCACCAATATCGGCCTGGGCCGCGAGGAAATGGCCGAGGCCATCGCCGACCAGGTGCGGCAACTGGCCTACTCCAACCCGTTCTGCGACATGGCCAATGTCAGCGCCATCGAGCTTTGCCAAAAGCTGGCAAGCCTGGCCCCAGGGGACCTGAACCACGTGTTCCTGACCACCGGCGGCTCCACCGCGGTGGACACCGCCTACCGCCTGGTGCAGTTCTATCAGAACAGTCGCGGCAAGCATGAGAAGAAGCACGTGATCTCGCGGCACAACGCGTACCACGGCTCCACCTTCCTGACCATGTCCATCGGTAACAAGGCCGCTGACCGAGCGCCTGAATTCGACTTCATGAGCGACCTGTTTCACCACATCTCCTGCCCCAACTACTACCGGGCGCCGGCCGGCATGAGCGAAGCGGACTTCCTGGAGTTCCTGGTAGCGGAATTCGAAGACAAGATCCTCACCCTGGGCCCGGACAAGGTGGCGGCGTTCTTCGCCGAACCCATCATGGGCTCCGGTGGGGTAATCATTCCTCCCGAGGGTTATCACCGGCGCATGTGGGAAATCTGCCAGCGCTACGACCTGCTGTATGTCGCCGACGAAGTGGTGACCTCCTTCGGCCGCCTGGGTGCTTTCTTCGCCTCCGAGGAAGTGTTCGGCATGCAGCCGGACATCATCACCACTGCCAAGGGCCTGACCTCGGGCTACCTGCCCCTGGGCGCGTGCATTTTCTCCGAGCGCATCTGGCAGGTCATCGGCGAGCCGGGCAAGGGTCGCTGCTTCACCCACGGTTTCACCTATAGCGGGCACCCGGTGAGTTGCGTCGCGGCGTTGAAGAACATCGAGATCATCGAGCGGGAAAACCTGCTGGCCCATGTCGAAGAGGTCGGCGTCTATATGGAGCAGCGCCTGCAGACCCTGGCCGAACTGCCCCTGGTGGGCAGCGTGCGCTGCAAGCGGCTGATGGCCTGCGTCGAATTCGTCGCCGACAAGCGCACCAAGGCGCTGCTGCCCGACGGGCTGAACATCGCCGAGCGCATCCATCTGCGGGCCCAGGCCAAAGGCTTGTTGGTGCGCCCCATCGGCCATCTCAATGTGATGTCGCCCCCCTTGATCATCACTCGCCAGCAGATCGACGAAATAGTCGCCACCTTGCGCGACTGCATCCTCGAAGCCGCCGCCGAACTGCGCCAGAACGGCCAGTACCTGGGCCAATGACCCCTAGCCGCTGGCAGCACGAATATCGGCCCGGGGTCTTACCGGGCCTGCGCCCGACCGTTAGACTGCCGGGCATGAGCGCACCAGCAAACACTTCTACCGCCCCCCTCAGCCTCCCTGCCCTGCAGGCCTGGCACGCCTGCCTGGCCCAGGCCTTCGGCAGTGTGGACGATGGCACTTTCCTGCAGCACCTGGCGACGGCGCTGAACGCCCTGACGCCCATCGAATCGATGATGATCAGCCTGGAACGCAAGGGCCTGCCACCGCAATTGCTGCATGAACGGGGCATAGTCGGCGCCTACCGCGACGAGATCATCAACCGCTACTTTTCCCGCGGTTATTTGCTGGATCCGTTCTGCCTGGCGGTGGAAAACGGCCTGGCCGAAGGTTTCTATCACCTGTCGGAAATCGCCCCGGACGACTTCTTCAGCAGCGAGTACTACAAGACCTACTACCTCAAGACCGGGGGCGCGGAAGACAGTTACTACATCGTCGACCTCGATCCCCAGAGCAAGATTTCCCTGTGCATGTTCCAGGGCCTGAGCGGCGAGCGCTTCGCCAGCGAACCCCTGGCGCTGCTGCGGGCGGTGGAACCGCTGGTGCGCGAGCTGATCCGCCGTTTCGGCAGTGGCGGCCTGCAATCGCTGTTGCGCCAGGCCAGTCAGGACGAACTGCCCGCCCCGGCACCGGCCAACTTCAACCAGCAGATCGAAGCGGCGTTCATGAGCTTTGGCCAGCCACTGCTGACGGTTCGCGAGCGCGAAATTGCCCACCTGATCCTGCGGGGGCACTCGGTAAAATCCACGGCCAAGGTGCTGGAGATTTCCCCGGAAACCGTGCGCATGCACCGCAAGAACCTCTACACCAAGCTGACCATCAACTCCCAGGCCGAGCTGTTCGCGCTATTCATCGACTGGCTGACCCAGCCCGCACCCACCAGCCAAAGCCCCCTGTAGGAGCGAGCGTGCTCGCGATGCACTCAAAAACGCCGCGGTCACTGAGTGAACGCGGCGTTTTCGTTGACGATCTTCGCGAGCAAGCTCGCTTCTATGGCCTTTCCATCAGCGAGCGGCCCAGGCGTTGAAACGCTGCTCCAGCTCCTCGCCATGATCGACCCAGAACCCCGCATCCACTGCCCTGGCGCCCTTCAAATTGGCTTCGAAGGTCGGCAGTTGCCGCTGCACCGCCTCAGGCAGCAACGGCAGCGCCTGACGATGCACCGGCCCGTAGGGGATGTTTTCAGAGAACACTTTCTGCGCCTGGGGCTGGCTGGCGAACAGAATGAAGGCTTCGGCCAGGGCCTTGTTCGGCGAGCCCTTGACCACCGCCCAGTACTCCGGGTCGTACAGGCTCTGGGGCCAGAGGATACTCAGCTGCATGCCCTCCTTCTGGGCCATGGCAATGCGCCCGTTGTAGGCTGCGCTCATCACCACGTCACCGGCCACCAGCCACTGCGGCGGCTGAGCCCCGGCTTCCCACCACTGGATGTAGGGCTTGATCTGGTCGAGCTTGGCAAAAGCCCGGGTCACGCCCTCGGGGGTGTTGAGCACCTGATACAACTGGGCAGGCGCCACACCGTCGGCCAGCAAGGCAATTTCCAGGGTGTACTTGGCGCTCTTGCGCAAGCCGCGCTTGCCGGGGAAGTCCTTGAGGTTCCAGAAATCCGCCCAGGACTGCGGCGCCTTCGCCAGCTTCTGCGGGGCAAAGGCCATGACCATCGACCACACATAAGTGGCGACCCCGCATTCGGTCAACGTGCCGGGCACGTACTGCGCCGGGTCCCCGAAACGGGCCAGGTCCAGGGGTTCGAACAGACCCTCGTCACAGCCACGCAGCAGCTCCGGGCTCTCCACTTCGACCACATCCCAGCTGGTCTTGCCGACATCGACCATGGCCTTGATCTTCGACAGCTCGCCATTGTATTCGCCGGCCACTACCCGGGCCGCCCCGCTCTGGTTGAATGGCTGGAAGTAGGCCTGCTCCTGAGCCTGTTTGGTGGCTCCGCCAAAGGAAATGACCGTGAGGTTCTGCGGCTGGGCGTAAGCCCCGGTGCACAGCAAGACCCAAGACAACGCAACGCCGCAACGCAAGGTGTTGGACATGAAACCCATCCTCAAGAAAGCCGGCTCGCCCGCACGAACCCGCACAACAAGAGCCTGGAAGCGACCGTATGCAACGGGCGGTACAGCACCAGGCACTACGAGTCTTGGTCAGCGGCGCAAGGGCTCGCGCGGCGCAGGCCGCGTAGCCGGATCATCACCGTTGCGGGCTCTGCGGCCCTGATCGTTTGGTGTAGTGGCGACCCGTCCGGAGCAACCGGCCGTGGTCATGCGCGAATGGCAGTTCATCGCTTGCTCCCTGTTGTTTTTGTAGGAAGAACAAATCGATCGGCAGTGCATCGCAGGAGCGCCCGTGGCAGTCGGGCAGGCGGATGCAGGGGTTCATTGTTTCCATAACCCGGGGCGTTGCGAAACGAGGTTTTTGTGAGGCACAGGCAAGGGAAAAGCTGCCTAGAGGACAGCCGGGGTAAAAAAGCCGCAATCGGGCCAGCCGGCATAACGCAAAACACCCCGCAGGCATATCACGCCTGCGGGGGTACCTTGGTCGATCAGGGCTTCAGTCCAGCAGCACCAGCAATCCCGAGATTACCCCGATGCCCAGCACCGCCGAGAGCAGCATGCTGCTGGACACCTCGGTTTCGTAGGTCTTGTAGCGCGAGGCCAGGATGAAGACGTTCACCGCCACCGGCAGCGCCCCCATGATCACCGCGATCTTGATCAGGAAGTCGCTGAGGTCGAACACATAACGGGCCGAAACGAACACCAGCACCGGCAGCAGCACCACCTTCAACAGCGCCAGGGCCAGGGAATCCCCCTGGATCAGGTTGTGGTTGCGGTGCACCGCGAAGGCCGCACCCAGGGCTACCAGGGCCAGCGGCCCGGTGGCGTTGGTCATCTGCGTGGCAAAGATCTGCAACGGGCCGGGCAACTGCCACTCCAGCAGGATGAACAATCCCGCAAGCGCCACCGCCAGGATCAGCGGGTTACTGACAATCGAGCGCAGAGTGGTGAGCAATACACGGGCCAGATCCGGCCGGGCCTGAACCTCCTGCTGGGCAGTGAGCTCCATGAGCAACGCCCCGCCTGCCAGGATCACCAGGTTGTCGGCCATGGTAATCATCAGGGTCGGCAGCGCCGCTGCGTCACCGAAGGCCATGACCATCAGCGGCAGGCCCATGTACCCCACCACCCCCGAGATCGAGGACAGCCCCCGCAGGCCCGCCACCCTGGCGTTGCCGCCCCAGATCAGCCGGCCACCGACGACGGCGATGATGAAGGTCACCAGGCAGGCCAAGTAGTAGGCGCTCAGCAGGCTCCAGTCCAGCTCGCCGTGGTCTCGGGTGCCCAGGGTCTTGATGAAGATGAAGCACGGCAGGAACAGCCAGAACACCACCCCCACCAGGCCGTTCACCGTGTCCTTGGCGATCACCCCGATCCGCACTATCCAGTAGCCGGCGAAGATCATGGCAAACAGCGGTATCACCACCGTAAAGACCTTATCCATGGGCCGCACGCCTGCGGAAAATGCGCTGCTCGGCATACACCGCCAGCTGGCGAGGGGTGTAGGTGGACGCGCGATAGAAATCCATTACCCCGCCCATCACCTGCCGGTACTGGGACTCGATATGGGGTATGGACGCCTGCATCTCGTTTTTCAGGCTGTCCACTATGGCCCACAGCTCCTGGTCGGCAATAGCCCCTACATCCAGCCCGGCCGAAGAATAGTTCTCCAGAGCCTGCCGTAAAGTCTGCGGATGCAGGCCGACATAGTTGACGAAATAGCCCTTCTCATCATTGGTTTCGAGAAAGTCCGGAATATTCAGGACGCCGTAGTTGGAAAGCGTTTCAAACTTGCCACTCACCGCACGATAGATACTGGGCAATTGCAAAAACGCCTCTTCACACTGATGTGCGGCGCTGATCAGGCCCGGCAGATCAAGTTCCAGGGAGCCCAGTTTTATATTGTTGGCCTGGCACAACTTCACAACTTGTTCCAGTGGGGCAATACCGGAACGATTGCCAAAGCCGGCCAATGACCCTTCAACCATCTGGAAGCCCGAATGAATGGCCTGCATGGTATTGGCCAGCGCCAGCCCGTTGTCATTGTGAGCATGCAGGCAGAACACCAGTTGAGGGAAATCCTTCACCAGCCTGGAACACAGCCATTGGGTCACGTGAGGCTGCAATGAGCCCACGGAATCGTTAATCCTGATGATCTCCACACCCAGGCCGGCAGCCCAGTCAATCTGCCGGCAGATTTCCTGGTAACTGCGGTTCGACACCCCATCACGGAAGTTGTTGAGCACACTGGCCTTGAACCTGACCGCGCCGATACTGCGAAAGGCCTCGATGGCCCGTTCGAACTCCCCGGTGCTCTGCCGATAGGTGATCATGCCGAAGCTGAACACGGTATCGGCGATCCACTGGCGATGGGCTTCCCGAGCCTTGAAATAGTCGAAAGCGGTTTCCCAGCAGTTGAGCAGAATAATGAAGGTGGCCCGGGTGTCGGCCGGCAGCTCACCGGCGTCCCGAGCCAAATGCAGACGGTCCCAGACCAGGGGTTCCTCAGGGCCGCAACCCACCACGAAATCCCTCAAGCCTGCCGCCACCATGGATTTGAGGATTGCGACCTTGGCCTCTACCGTGATCGGAAAGGCAGTACGTTCAATGCCTTCTCTAAGCGTTTCATCCACCAGATGCGGGACCGAGTAATCACAATAGCGAATTCCATTTTCAACCATCATTTTTATGCTCCTTGCTGATTGTTTTACTTGCCTGCTCATTGAGTTGAGACATCAAATTAAAACCCAACAATCAACACACGATATAGCAACAAACAAAAACTCGACCTAAGACAATTCTTAAAAGACAAAACAACAAACAATCACAAACAAACTACAAAAACATTAAAAACCATTGACTGGATATTAACGACAAAACAACTTCACAAATTAAACAAGCAACTAACTCAGTGGCAGGCAACACACTAGAAAACTTCAGTATTCCACTCGCTGCCCGTCAACATCCGGCCACTGGCCTGCGAGCCCGCCCTAGAGCGCCTGCCGGTCAGCGCCAGGTGAGGCTAGAATCAGTTCCTTTCTCCCCCGCGACCCGACGAGATCCGTTCATGAGCTTCGATTTCGATACCCTGCACCCCCGTCATGGCACCGGCAGCACCAAATGGAGCCGCTACCCCGAGGATGTCCTGCCGATGTGGGTGGCGGACATGGATTTCGCCGTGGCCGATGGCATCCTTCAGGCCCTGCGTCAGCGCCTGGAGCACCCGCTGCTGGGCTATAGCGTGGCCCGGGACGAATTGCGCGAGGCGGTGGTCGCCGACCTGTGGGACAAATACGCCTGGCGCGTCAGGCCCGACGAGCTGATTTTCCTCCCCGGGGTCGAGCCCGGGTTCAACATGGCCCTGCACGCCTTCGTCCAGCCGCAGCAGAAGGTGGTGCTGCAAACCCCCAACTATCGCCCCCTGCGCCTGGCCCCGGGCAACTGGGGCCTGGACAAGATCGAAGTGCCGTTCCAGCTCACCGTCGACGGCACCTACGACACCCCCATGGATGCCCTGCGCCAGGCCTTGCAAGGCGCCGGCGCGATGCTCCTGAGCAACCCGCACAACCCCCTGGGCAAGGTCTTCCCCCGGGACGAACTGTTGGCGGTGGCCACTGCCTGCCTGGACCAGGGCGCGTTGATCATTTCCGACGAGATCCATGCCGAGTTGTGCTTCGACGGCCGCCGGCACATCCCCACCGCCTCCCTGAGCCCGGAAATCGCCCGGCGTACCATCACCCTGATGTCGGCCAGCAAGGCCTACAACATCGCCGGGATGAAGACCTGCTTCGCCATCATCCAGGACCCTGCCACCCGCCTGGCCTTCAACAATGCCCGCGCCGGCATGGTAGACAGCGTCAGCCCCCTGGGCCTGGAAGCCACCCTGGCCGCCCTGACCCACGGCGGCCCCTGGCTCCAGGCCCTGCTGGGCTACCTGCAGGCCAACCGCGACTACCTGCTGCACGCGGTGCAGACCCGCCTGCCCGGCATCCGCATGCACGCGCCCCAGGGCACCTACCTGGCCTGGCTCGACTGCAGCGCCCTGGGCCTCGACGACCCCCACGCCTTCTTCCTCGAGCAAGCCAAGGTCGGCCTCAGCGCCGGCCTGGAATTCGGAGACGACTGCGGGCAGTTCGTGCGCCTGAATTTCGGCTGCCCGCGGGCCTTGCTGGAAGACGGCATCCAGCGCCTGCAGGACAGCCTGCAACGACGCTGATTCTGCAACCCCACTTCGTCCCCGACACCGCAGCCGCCAGATCCCCCTGGCGCTGCGGCCCGCCCCCCAGCCTCGCCCCGCAACTGCCCACCGGCCCTTCGGCGCGCCGCGCCTTGACGCGCGAACAGTGGATCCATAAATTCCCTTCACTGGATCCAAAACCCCTATAGCAGCCGATTATCGAACACTAAATCAGCATATTTGTTTGACACCCCCAGAGCGCCAACCATTTAATGGATCCATTAAATAAAAACAACAAACGCCTGGAGAGACGTCATGTACCCCAAGAATGCCTGGTACGTTGCCTGCACCCCCGATGAATTGCAGGGCAAGCCCCTGGGCCGGCAGATCTGCGGCGAACACATGGTGTTCTACCGCGCCCATGAAGGTCGGGTAGCCGCCGTCGAGGATTTCTGCCCCCATCGCGGCGCGCCGCTGTCCCTGGGCTATGTCGAGAACGGCAACCTGGTATGCGGCTATCACGGCCTGGTGATGGGCGGCGACGGCAAGACCGTGGAAATGCCCGGCCAGCGGGTGCGCGGCTTCCCCTGCAACAAGACCTTCGCCGCGGTGGAGCGCTACGGTTTCATCTGGGTCTGGCCCGGCGACCAGGCCCTGGCCGACCCGGCGCTGATCCATCACCTGGAATGGGCCGACAACGATCAATGGGCCTATGGCGGCGGGTTGTTCCACATCCAGTGCGACTACCGGCTGATGATCGACAACCTGATGGACCTGACCCACGAAACCTACGTGCATGCCTCCAGCATCGGCCAGAAGGAAATCGACGAGGCGCCACCGCAGACCACAGTAGACGGCGATCAGGTGGTCACCGCCCGGCACATGCACAACGTCATGCCGCCGCCCTTCTGGCGCATGGCCCTGCGCGGCAACCAGCTGGCCGACGACGTGCCGGTGGACCGCTGGCAGATCTGCCGCTTCAGCCCGCCCAGCCATGTGCTGATCGAAGTCGGCGTGGCCCATGCCGGCCACGGTGGCTACGACGCCCCTGCGCAGTACAAGGCGTCGAGCATCGTGGTGGATTTCATCACCCCCGAAAGCGACACCTCGATCTGGTACTTCTGGGGCATGGCGCGCAACTTCACCCCCCAGGACCAGGCGCTCACCGAGAGCATCCGCGAAGGCCAGGGCAAGATCTTCAGCGAGGACCTGGAGATGCTTGAGCGCCAGCAGCAGAACCTTCTCGCCCAGCCCCAGCGCAACCTGCTCAAGCTCAATATCGACGCCGGCGGCGTGCAGTCGCGCCGGGTACTGGAGCGGCTGATCGCCCAGGAGCGCGAGCCCCGGGAACCCTTGATCGCCACAAGCCGTTAACCCCCCGAACCCGACAGGCTGGCGGCCCGGATGCGGCCACTGGCGAGGACCGATGATGATCGACGTACTGGTGGCCGCGCGCCACGACGAAGCCCTGGACATCTGCAGCTTCGAACTGGTCGCGGCCGACGCAAGCCCCCTGCCCGCCTTCAGCGCCGGCGCCCATATCGACGTGCATCTGGCCAACGGCCTGGTGCGCCAATACTCCCTGTGCAACCACCCCGCAGAGCGCCACCGCTACCTGATCGGCGTGCTCAAGGACCCTGCCTCCCGCGGTGGCTCCAGCAGCCTGCACCAGCAACTGGAGGTGGGCACGCGCCTGCGCATCAGCGAGCCACGCAACCTCTTTGCCCTGGAGCACGCAGCACGGCGCAGCCTGCTGTTCGCCGGCGGCATCGGCATTACCCCGCTCCTCAGCATGGCCGAACAGCTGGCCCACAGCGGCGCGGATTTCCAGCTGCACTACTGCGCTCGTTCGGCCCAGCGCGCGGCCTTCGTCCAGCGCTTGCAGGCCTCGCCCTTTGCCGAGCGGGTGAGCCTGCATTTCGACGAACAACCGGACACCGCCCTGGATATCGCCCAGGCCCTGGCCGGGCCCCGGGACGACGTGCACCTGTATGTCTGCGGCCCCGGTGGCTTCATGCAACACGTGCTGGACAACGCCCGGGCCCAGGGCTGGAAGGAGCAATGCCTGCACCGCGAATATTTCAGCGCTGCGCCCATCGACCACAGCGCCGACGCCAGCTTCGCGGTGAAGCTGGCCAGCAGCGGCCAGGTGTTCCAGGTACCGGCCGATCGCAGCGTGGTCCAGGTGCTGCAGGACCAGGGCATCGAAGTGCCGATTTCCTGCGAGCAAGGGATCTGCGGCACCTGCCTGACCCGGGTGCTGGAAGGGGTACCGGAGCACCGCGACCTGTTCCTCACCGAGGACGAGCAGGCGCGCAACGATCAGTTCACGCCCTGCTGTTCCCGGGCCAGGAGCCCGCTGCTGGTGCTGGATCTGTAGAGCCTCACTGCGGGCGCAGGATCAGCCTCATGCGCTCGTCGGCCACGGCCGAGCCGAAGATCTCGGCATAGCGCAAGGTGGCGTTGGCATGCTCGCGCATCAGGGCCTCGGCCCGCGCACCCTGGCCATTGACCAGGGCATCGAATATCGAGTGATGCTGCATGTGGGCATAGTTGAAGCGCCGGTATTCCCGGGCCATGTCCTGGCGGTCTACTGCCAGGGCGGTGACCGAGGCGAACGGCAGGTGGTCGTTGCGCGCCAGGGCATCGGCGATCGCCGGGTTGCCGCTGCCCGCCACGATCACCTGGTGAAAACGCATGTTGAGGTCGTGATAGAGCTCCAGGTCCTCTTCGTTGACATAGCCCTTGTCGAACAGCGCATCGCCCTCGACCAGGCAGCGTTCGAGAATCGCCCGGCCCTCGGCCGACAGCCCGCGCTCGGCGGTCTGGCGCGCCGCCAGGCCTTCCAGCACCCCGCGCACCTCCACCGCCCCGGCGATGTCTTCGGCGCTCACCGAGCGCACCTGAAACCCGCGACCGCCGAACCGCACCAGCAGGCCTTCCTGCTCCAGGGTGCGAAAGGCCATGCGCACCGGCATGCGTGACACCCCGAACAGCTCGGCGGTGGGCACTTCCATCAAGCGCTCGCCTGCCGCCAACTCGCCCGAGGCGATCATCTTGCGCAGCGCGACCAGCACCGTTTGACCGGGTTTGCTCATCCGGGCAGCTTCCTGAAAACGTGGGCGGCCATAGTAACGCAAGCCCCCCCGCAACACGCACCCCGAGATTGCCGTAGCCATACGAAGCAGCACGAAACAGCGGCTACCTTGTAGCCGCTGCCGAGCCTCGGCGAGGCTGCGCAAAGGTCCGCAGGACCTTGCCTGGCGATCTGCCGCCGGACCTCCAGCGCCCGTGGAATCGCTGCGTCTGCTGCGTCGGAATGCCGCCCAAGCCGTTCGCAGCCTTCGGCAGCGGCTACAGGGTTTTCAGAGCGACAGCGGGTAGCTGACAATCAGCCGGGTCTGGTCGAAGTCGCTGTTGAAGCTGCGTCGGTTGGTGGCGTTGTTCAGCCGCAGGCTGAGGTTCTTCAAGGTGCCGCTCTGCAGGGTGTAGCCGATCTCGGTATCGCGCTCCCACTCATGGCCGTCATTGCCAACCTTGGTGGTGGCGCTGTCGCCACGACCGTAGCGCACCATGGCCAGCAGCCCGGGAATCCCCGAGGCGGCGAAGTCATAGTCATAACGCACCTGCCACGAACGCTCGCCGGCGTTGCTGAAGTTGCCGTTGAACATGTCGTTGCCCAGGGTCCGGCCGCTGCTGCCGTAGACCGACATCCAGGGGCTGTCGCCGCTGACTTTCTGCAACCCCAGGTACAGCGTGTGCCCGGCCCGGGAGGCGGAGAACAGACCATAGGCGGTGTGGCTGTTGACCCGGCCGATACGCGCGCTGCCATCGTCGCGGTCGATGAAGTAGCCCAGGTTCGCCCCCAGGGTCCAGTCCCCCAGCGGTTGCTTGTGCAGCAGGTTGAAGTAGCTCTGGCGGTAGATGTCCTCCAGCTGCGAATGCCAGACCCCGAGCAAGGTGCGCTGCTGGTTGAAGCGGTATTCGGCACCGGCGTAGTTGAAGCCGTCGGACTTGACCCCGGGCGCGGCCCAGGCCGAAAGGTCCTGCATGTCCGAGGAGTTGCGCAGGCTGACGGCACGGTACTGCCCGGCCTGCAGCCCCAGGCCGCTGATCTCTCGGGAGACCAGCATGGCCCCGCGGAAGGTCTGCGGCAGCAGGCGGCCGTCGTCATAACGCAGCAGTGGAATGTCCGGCAGCAGCTCGCCGACCTTGAACTCGGTGGCGGAAATCCGCGCCTTGAGGGCCGCTCCGGCGCGACCGAAATTGTCCGCGGCGCGCCCGTCGTCGTGCACCGGCAGCAACTCCGAACCGCTAGTCTCGCGACTGCTGTCGAGCTTGAGGCCGAACAGGCCGATGGCGTCCAGGCCAAAGCCCACGGTGCCCGGGGTGTAGCCGGAGCTGAACTTGAGGATAAAGCCCTGGGCCCACTCCTCGACCTGGCCCTTGGGCGCGTCATGGTCACGAAAATCCCGGTTGAAGTAGTAGTTGCGCAGCAGCAGGTCGGTCTTGCTCCCCTCGAAAAAACCGCTGTCGTCGGCGGCCCAGGCGGGCACGCACAGGCCCACGGACAAGCAAGCCCCCACCAGGGAACGGCACTGCATCGGATGACGGGTGTTCATTATTATTGTTCTCCGCTTTTCATAGGCGCAGCCGTGCCCGACAGGCCGACAAGGGCCCGCGCGCTCACGGATGCTCAAAAGCCCGGCCAGGGCGGCCGGGCGTTATTCAAAGGTGCCGGGTCAGAAGGGATACTGACGCGGCCGGTGCTGCAGGCTGATCCAGTGGTCCCGGGTGAATTCATCAATCGCCCAGTCGCCGTTGAAGCGCCCAAGGCCTGAGTTCTTCTCGCCACCGAAGGGCGCGTTGGCCTCGTCGTTCACCGGCACATCGTTGATGTGGGTCATGCCGGCGCGCACCTGCCGGGCGAAGTTCACCCCGCGCTCCAGGTTGCCGGTGAACACTGCACTGGCCAGGCCGAATTCGCTGTCGTTGGCCAGCTCCAGGGCATGGGCTTCGTCCCGGGCGCGCAGCAGCCCCACCAGCGGGCCGAAGATTTCATTGCGCGCCAGGTCCATGTCGGCACGCACTTCGCCGTACACATGGGGCGCCAGCAGGTTGCCGTTCTGCCCGCCCTCGTACAGTGGCTCGGCGCCCTGCTCGCGGGCCAGGGCGATCTTGTCCTGCAGGCCCTGCAACTGGCGGGCGTTGATCACCGGGCCGATCACTGTGTCCAGCGATTGCGGATCACCCACCTTGAGCTGCTTGACCCGGGCCACGAAGCGCTGGGCGAAGGCGTCATAGAGGCGCTCGTCGACGATGATGCGGTTGATCGCCATGCAGATCTGCCCCTGGTGCAGGAACTTGCCGAACACCGCGGCGTTCACCGCCTGTTCCAGGTCGGCATCGTCCAGTACCACGAACGGGCTGTTGCCCCCCAATTCAAGCGCCACGTGCTTGAGGTGCTCGCCGCCACTGGCGATGCGGCCGATGCCGCGCCCCACCGGGGTCGAGCCGGTGAAGGTGATCAGCGCCGGCACCGGGTGCTCGACAAAGGCATCGCCGATCTCGCTACCGGCGCCCACCACCACGCTGAACACCCCGGCGGGCAGGCCCGCTTCCTCGAAGATCCTGGCCAGCAGCAGGCCGCCGCACACCGGCGTATCGCTGGCCGGCTTGACCACCACCGC
This sequence comes from Pseudomonas sp. GW822-FHT04H02, assembly GCF_058800645.1. NCBI lineage: Bacteria > Pseudomonadati > Pseudomonadota > Gammaproteobacteria > Pseudomonadales > Pseudomonadaceae > Pseudomonas > Pseudomonas sp. GW822-FHT04H02. Next base: position 173,524 of record NZ_JBXAMM010000004.1, read on the forward strand.
GTTGCCCAGGGCCAGGGCCGGGGCGATGGAGCGCTGGGTCAGGTGCAGCGGGAAGTTCCACGGGCTGATCACTCCGACCACCCCCAGGGCGCTGCGGTACACCCGGCTTTCCTTGCCCGGCACATCGGATTCGACAATCCGCCCGTGGACCCGCGCCGGGAAGGACGCCGCCTCCAGGGTGATGGCCCGCGCCGCGCCCCACTCGGCCAGGGCCTTGATCCGCGTGCTGCCGGATTCGCGAATGATCCAGTCGACAATTTCCTCCTGGCGCCGGTCGAAGATCGCCACCGCCTGGTGCAGCACCGCCGCGCGCTGGGACGGGCCCAGGGCCGCCCATTGCGGCTGCACCTGGGCGGCCTTGGCGTAGGCCGCGTCCAGGTCGCTGCGGTTGGCCTGGGCCAGTTCCAGCAGCTGTGCACCGTCGAATGGATTGCTCACCACCAGGGTCTTGCCGGAGGCGCCGGCGCGCCACTGTCCGGCGATGGGTTGCAGGTGCAGGTCGCGATAGACCGCGTTGGAATCACTCATGGAAAATCTCCTCATGGAACAGCGTTCATAAACCGATGTGTCACACAAAAGCCGGCGTATGCAGGAGCTGGCTTGCCAGCGAAGGCGCCCGCCAGCACCACACAAGCCCCAAGGCCCTCTTCGCCGGCAAGCCGGCTCCTACGAGGCGGCGCGTTTTTCGATCAGGCGCAGCAGGCCCAGCAGGGTTTCGGTGTGGGGCACGGGCACCCCCGCCTGCCGCGCCCGTTCCAGCACCTGGCCATTGATGGAGCCGATCTCCGTGGGCCGCCCTGCCAGCACGTCCTGCAACATCGAAGGCTTGTGGGTGCGGTGATGGGCAATGGCGAACGCCACACTGTCCAGGCAGCCCTGGGCATCCAGCTCTATTCCCTGGGACCTGGCCACCGCCACCACCTCCAGCACAATGGACCGGGCCAGGGCCACGCCCTCCGGCGCTGCGTCCAGCTGGCCCACGGTGCAGCCGGTAACGGCGCACAGGCTGTTCAAGGCGGCGTTGAAGGCCACCTTCTCCCAGATAGAGGTCCAGACCTGCGGGTCCACCGCACAGTTCAGCCCGGCAGCGTCCAGCACCGCCGCCACCTCCTGGCTGGCGTTGCGCTCGCGGCTGCCTGGGGCCAGCACCCGCACCATGCCCTGGCCGTGGGAATGCACCTGCCCCGGCCCGACCATGTCGGCGGGCCAGTTGGTCATGCCGATCAGCACCTGCTGCGGGGCCACATGCCGGGACAGCGCCTCGGCATTGCCCAGGCCGTTCTGCAGGGTCAGTACGAGGGTGTGGCCGGCGATATGCCCGGCGACACTGCGCAAGGCACTGTCGGTGTGCAGGGTCTTGGTGAAGACCAGCAACAGGTCGGGGTGCCCCGTGGCCTGCTCCGGACGGCAGGCGTGCAGGCCGGTAATGCGCCGCTCGCCGCTGTCGGTGGCCAGCAGCAGGCCGTCGCTGCGGATCGCCGCAAGGTGCCCGTCGTTGATGTCCAGCAAGGTCACCTGCTGGCCGCTTTGCGCCAGCAGGCCGCCAAACAGTGAACCCATGGCGCCCGCGCCAAGAATGGTGATGTTCATCGAACCTCCTGTTTGAGTGGCCGGTTCACGCACCGGGCCGCGTTCATGACTGGCCCGGCAGGCGCCGGGGAATGTGCCGGCCCACGATCAGCAGCGCCAGCAGCGCCATGACCATCACCGACCCCAGCAGCGTGAGGTAGCCGTTGGCGCCGCCCTGGGTAATCACCAGGGCTCCGGCGAAGGCACTGAGAATCGCCCCCAGGCGCCCGAAGGCCAGGGCCGATGCGGTGCCGGTGGCGCGCACACTGGTGGGGTAGATAAAGGCGCACAGGGCAAACATGGTGGACTGCACGGCGTTGACGAACAGGCCGTGCACGCCGAAGCCGAAGATCAGCAGCCCGGTGTCCTGGTGGATGTCCACCACCTGCAACAGGAAGGCGCTGGCCGCGCCGCCGGCGCAGCAGATCAGCAGCGGCCAGAACGAACCCCAGCGAGTGATGGCCACCGCGCACACCAGTGCCCCGATCACCCCGCCCAGGTTGTAGGCGGTCAGCCCGGAACCGGCCACCGACAGCTCCAGGCCTTCGGACAGCAGCATGGTGGGCAGCCAGCTGAAGGCGCTGTAGACCGCGGTCAGGCACATGAAGAACGCCACCCAGAGGGCCAGGGTGTCACGCCCGTAGCCCAGGGCGAACAAGGCGCGGAAACCACCCTGCTTCTCGCTCTTCTGCTCCAGGGCATCGGTGTAGACCACCCCCGCCGCCATCGGCCGGCCCATGCGCCCGAGCAAGGTGCCCAGCTCGTTCCAGCGCTGGGGCCGGCGCGCCAGAAAGCGCGGCGACTCCGGCAGCGTCGCCAGCAAGGCAAAGCCCAGGACGATGGGCAGGCTGCCGCCGATGAAAAACAGGGTGCGCCAGCCGTACAGCGGCAACACATGGGAGGCGAACAACCCCGCCAGCATCCCGCCCAGGGGTACGCAGACAATGGTGGCCGTCACCGCCAGGGTACGCCGCCGCGCCGGGGTGAACTCGGCCGTCACCGTGGTGGCGCTGGGCAGCGCGCCACCGATGCCCAGCCCGGCGATAAAACGCAGGGCCGCCACCGCCAGCGCATTGGGCGCCAGGCCAATGGCGCAAGTGGCCGCACCGAACACGAAGACACTGGCAATGATCGCCATGCGCCGGCCGAACCGGTCGGCAAACAGACCGGCGCAGGCACTGCCAATGCCCATGCCGATCAGCCCGGCCGCCACCGCCGGAGCGAACGCCTCGCGGGTGATGCCCCACTCCTTGATCATCAGCGGAATGGCAAAGCCGATCAGTTGGCCGTCGAAGCCGTCCATGACGATGGACAGCGCCGCCAGCAACACCACCAGCTTCTGCATGCCGGTGAAGGGGCCATGGTCGAGCAAGGTGCCGATGTCGGCGTGGGTGGAACCGGAACGCGCCGGCTGGGGCGCGTCATCTATCACAGCAGTGACCGAAGTCGTGTTCATAACCACCTCTTTTTATTCTTCTGGTGAGTCCGCAGGTTGCGGTTGGCAAGGCCGGGCTCGCGCCCGGCGACAAGGCAGCCCTCAGGGTTCGATGGTCAGGGTCGGCACCTCGATCAGTACCGGGCGGTCGCCTGCCAGGGCTTCACTCAGGGCCTGGGCGAACGCCTCGCGGGTGTTGGCCTGCACCGAGTGCACGCCATAGCCGCGGCCGATGGCGCAGAAGTCCAGGCCGGGCACGTCCAGGCCCGGGGCGTCGCTGACCTGCAGCACACCGGCGAACCAGCGCAGGGCGCCATAGGTGCCGTTCTTGAGAATGATGAACACCACCGGGATCTGGTACTGGGCGGCCGTCCACAGCGCGGTGATACCGTAGTTGGCCGAGCCGTCGCCAATGACCCCGATCACCCGCCGCTCCGGCCGGGCCAGTTGCACCCCCACCGCCGCTGGCAGGCCGAAGCCCAGGCCACCGGCGGCCGGGAAGTAGTAGCTACCGGGTTCGCGCATTTCCACCCGCTGCCAGAAGGCGCCTACGGTGGAGGTGGACTCCTTGACGTAGATCGCGTCCTTGGGCGCCAGCTCATCGATCACGTCGAACACGGTTTCCGGGCGCAGCAGGCCGCCCAGCTCCTCGACCGGAGCAGCCGGCGGCAAAGCCTGGGGCTGCGGCCGGTCGCAATCCGGCAGCGCCCAGACCAGGGCCTGCAGGGTCTCGGCGATGTCCCCCACCAGCGCATCGCCCATGGGCGCACGCGCCGCTTCGCCGGGGTCGCAGGTGATGTGCAGCAGCTCGGTGCCCGCGGGCAGGTAGTCCCCCGGGGCGAACTGGTGGTAGCGGAATACCGGGGCCCCCACCACCAGGATCAGGTCATGGTCCGCCAAGCAGCGGCTGATGCCGGCAATGGCTGCCGGCAGCACCCCGCGAAAGCTCGGGTGACGGGTGGGAAACGGGCAGCGCGAAGCGGACGGCGCGACCCAGGCCGGCATGCGCAGTTTCTCCGCCAGTTGCACGGCCAGGTGGTTGCTCTGGCTGCCATCCACATCCGGCCCCAGCACCAGCACCGGGTTGCGCGCTGCCGCCAGGCGCTGCACCAGCGAACGCAATTGCGCCGCCGAGGGCAGCCCGGCAGTGGCCACCTGGCGCCGGGCCAGATGCTCGACCCCGGCCGGCGCCGGGCGGGCCCAGTCGTCGTAGGGAATGGACAGGTACACCGGGCCCTTGGGCGCCTGGTTGGCCATGTGGATCGCCTGGCTCAGGGCCCGCGGCACGTCCTCGGCGCAGGCCGGCTCGGCGCTCCACTTGACCAGGGGCTTGGGCAGCTGCGGTGCATCGACGTTGGCCAGCATCGCCTCGACGCCGATCATCGAGCGCACCTGCTGGCCGGCGGTGATCACCAGCGGGCTGTGGGAGTACCAGGCATTGGTCAGGGCGCCCATGCCATTGCCGGTGCCGGCCGCGGCGTGCAGGTTGACGAAGGCCGGCTGGCCGCTGGCCAGGGCGAAGCCGTCGGCCATGCCCACCACCGCGCCTTCATGCAGGCCGAGGATGTAGCGGAAGTCTTCGGGGAAGCCCTTGAGAAAGGGCAGCTCGTTGGAACCCGGGTTGCCGAACACGGTGGTCAGGCCTTGTTGCCGCAGGATGTCGTAGGAGGCGCTATGGACGGTTTTCATATGGACCTTTGCCGCTGTTTTTTAGAATTTGAGTTACTCTTGCAGCCGCCACGAAATTGATCAAATCGATACTATCTCTATTAAAAATAAGACCCATCTATATCCATGAGGCAGCATGAGCCACATCGATCTGAACCTGATCCGCACCTTCGTCACCCTCTACGAAGCCCGCAGCGTGACCCTGGCCGCCGAGCGCCTGTTCGTCACCCAGCCCTCGGTCAGCTACGGCCTGGCGCGGCTGCGCGAGCTGTTCGACGACGGCCTGTTCAGCCGCACCCGGGACGGCATCCAGCCCAGCCAACTGGCCGATGAGCTGTACCCGGCCTTTCGCGAATCCCTGACGCGGATCGAGAACACCGTGCACAGCACCCGGCGCTTCGACCCGGCGACCACCGAACGGCGCTTTCGCATCGCCCTCTCCGACCTTGGCGAAATGGGCTTCCTGCCGCTGATCCTGGCGCGCCTGAACCAGCAGGCCCCCGAGGCCGAAGTCGAAGTCCTGCCGCTGCAGGTGGACCAGGCCGGCGAATGGCTCAGCAGCGCCAAGGTCGACGCGCTGATCTGCCGCAAACCCTTGACCGGCACCCGCAGCCAGGTGCTGATCCGCGAGCGCTACGTGTGCCTGCTCAGCGACCGTCATCCGCGCATCGGCACCCAGCTGAGCCTGGAGCAGTTCCTCGCCGAGCGGCACATCGCCGTGACCCGCACCACCGGCCACGGCAGCGTCGAGGACGTGCTCAAGCAGATGGGCGCCCGGCGCCGCATCAGCCTGCACGTGCCGCACTTTTCGGTGCTGCCCAAAGTGCTGCCCGGCACCGACCTGCTGACCGTGCTGCCAGCGCAGATCGCCCGCCTGTTCACCCTCGAAGGCGGCCTGCGGCAACTGGAACTGCCGTTTTCCGTGGGGGAGTTCGAAGTCTCGCTGCACTGGCACCCCAACAGCGACAGCTCCGCCGCCCTGAGCTGGTTCCGCCAGGCCGTGGCCGCGGCGATCATCGACGGCCAGTCTTGAAACAGCGCCCGCACTTTGCCGGGCCGTGCTGACAACCGCCCATCCCTTGGGCGACCATGGCCGGCCTGGGCCACAACCAGGCACCTCTCTTGAAAGGACTCTGACCACCATGAGCACCCGCTCCCTGCCTTTAGTTTTCCTGACCATTTGCATCAGCTTGCTGCTGAGCGCCTGTGGCCCCAACGTGCGCTGGATGCACCCGGACCCATCGAAGGAACTGCTGCTGCGCGCCATGACCGAGCTCAACGGTTTTCATGCCTACGACTTCAGCGGTGAAGACAACAGCCTGATCAGCGCCGCCGAAGCCAGGGCGCTGCTGGAAGACAGCACCCGGATCACCGAGCGCACGCCGACCTTCATGTTCGTCGAGATCAAGGGCCGCACCCTGAGCATCGTCGGTTACTCCTCCACCTATCGCCCGCGCACCCAGGACTACACCACGCCGATGATCTTCAGCTATGTCGGCGAGCTGAAAAGCGCCCGCTATGCCCTGCCCCACATGGCGCCGAACATCGCCGACCTGAAGTTCACCTCGATCCCCGTGGAAAAGCTCAAGGTGGCCCTGCTGCCGCTGTCCAGCGGGCGCGTGAGCTATCCCGACTTCAATGGCGACCTGAACGTCGAATCGGTCAACGGGCGCTACACCCGGATCAGTGCCTTTACCCGCAAGGACCGGGACTCGATCTTTTAACCCCCACCCTGGCCACACTAGGCCAGGGCCGGCTGCGGTTGCGCCGATACCGGCCGCAGCAGCAACAGGCAAGCGGCCGCCAGCACGAAGACCACGGCAAACACTGCGTACAGGTGCAGCGGCTGCCAGCCGGCATCCAGCAACACCCCGGCCACCGTGGGCGAGACAATCGCGCCAATGCGCCCGATGCCGATCCCCCAACCGACCCCGGTGGCCCGTACCGAAGCGTCGTAGACCACCGGTGATAGGGCGTAGAGCCCGGCCACGCAGCCGTTGGCGAACAGCCCGATCAGCAGCCCCAGGCCCAGGGCCGCGGCAATCGAGGAGGCCGAGCCGACGAACAGCACCAGCAGCCCGGCGGTCACCAGCATGAACAGCGACAGCACCCGGGTCAGCGGCCAGCGCGAGGACAAGCCGCCGACCAGCGCCGCGCCGAAGATCCCGCCGACACTCAGCAGCACCCCGCCGGTGATCCCCTGCTGCGCCGAGAGCCCGGCGGCCACCAGCAGTTTCGGGGTCCAGCTCATGACGAAGTAGAAACCGAACATCACCAGGAAAAACAGCAGCCAGATCAGCAGCGTGGTGCGCCGCATCGGCCCGGCGAACAGTTGGCCAAAACCGCTGCCGGCGCCCTGCTCGCGTACCGCTGCCGCGGGCATCTGCAGCAGTTGCGGATGGCCCAGGCGCCCGGCCAGGCGATTGATTCGCGCCAGGGCATCGGCCGGCCGCCGGGCCAGGAGAAAGTCCAGGGATTCGGGGAGCCAGAGCAGCACCAGGGGGATCACCAGCAAGGTGACGATGCCGCCGAACAGGAACACCGAGCGCCAGCCCCAATGAGTCAACAGCCACACCGCCAGCAGCCCGCCCAGGGTCGCGCCCAGGGCATAGCCGGTGGATTGCAGGCTTACCGCCAGGCCGCGCCAGCGGCGGCTGGAATACTCGGCGGCGATCACGTTGCTGCTGGCCAGGATGCCGCCGATGCCCAGGCCGGTCAGGCCGCGCAACAGCGCCAGTTGCAAAGGGCTCTGGCTGCCGGCCGAAAGCAGCATGCCGACACCCGACAGCAGCAGGCAGAACAGGATCAGCGGCCGGCGCCCGAAGCGGTCGGCCCAGGGCGCGATAAACAGCGAACCGGCGGCCATGCCGAACAGACCGGCACTGAGCAGCAGACCGATCTGCGCCCCGTTGAGTTGCCACTCGGCGGACACCGAAGCGGCGGTGAAGGCCATCACCAGCACATCGAAGCCGTCGATCATGTTGAGGACGATGCAGATACCGATCGCCAGGCACTGGAAGGAGCCCATCGGGCCTTGGTCGACCCGTTGCTTGAGATCGTGGTTCATGGCCGTCCTCCCATGCTCGGGCTGGACGCGCAAAGCGCGGGGACGGACAGGCACACAGGCAGGTGGCACGCAGGACCGAGAACGGCCCGTGCCCTTGGGAGAACGCGCATGACGAAACCCTTTTCTTGTAATTGTTATGCGGGGACGGCCAGGAAGGTTCCTGCCATCGCCAGGGGCCTAATCAATCAATTAATGGATCCACAAACAATAGAGAGACACGCAAATAGTGCTTTTTATGGGCGATTATCGCGCACTATCGACTTTTCACGCTGTAAACGATGAAGCCTTTAGATAATGGCTTTATTTTTGGATCCATTGGCATGAATCAACTGTTTGTGAGTGGCTGGCTGGGGCAGGCAGGCGCTGCGCCTTTTGTCGCCACCTGCAGCAGCGGCGACGGAGATCGGATCCTCTGGGGATCCGATCAGTAGGCTGGGCCCGGGTTGCGGCATCGCTTCAGAGGCTCAGGCAGATTTTCCCCAGGTGCGCGCCCGAGGCTTCATGGGCGAAGGCCTTGGCGATATCCGCCAGGGGGAAGGTGCTGTCGATGATCGGTTTGATGCCGGTGGCTTCCAGGCCCCGGACCATTTCGATCTGCTGCTGGCGGCTGCCGACGATCAGCCCCTGCAGGCGCTGTTGCCTGGCCATCAGCGCCGCGGTCGGCACCGGTCCGGCCCAGCCGGTGAGCACGCCGATCAGGGCGATGTGCCCGCCAATGCGGCACGCGTTGATCGACTGCGGCAAGGTGCCCGGGCCACCGACTTCCACCACGTGATCGACGCCGCGGCCGCCGGTGAGCTTGAGCACTTCAGCGCCCCACTCGGGGTGGGTACGGTAGTTGAGGGTATGGTCGGCTCCCAGCTCGCGCACCTTGGCCAGCTTGGCGTCCGAGGAGGAGGTGGCGATCACCGTGGCGCCCATGGCCTTGGCCAGTTGCAGGGCGAAGATCGACACCCCGCCGGTGCCCAGCACCAGCACGGTTTCCCCGGCCTTGAGCGCGCCGTCCACCACCAGTGCGCGCCAGGCAGTCAGGCCGGCGGTGGTCAGGGTCGCCGCCTCGGCATGGCTGTAGCCCTTGGGCGCATGGGTGAACCAGTGGCTGGGCTGGATCACCACTTCACGGGCGTAACCGTCGACGCCATCGCCCGGGGTGGTGCTGAAATCGGCGATCGCCGGGCCGCCATCGTGCCAATGGGGAAAGAAGCAGGACACCACCGCATCGCCCACCTTGAACTCGCTGACGCCCTCGCCCACCGCTTCCACGACCCCGGCGCCATCGGCCATGGGAATCCGCCCGTCGGCGGTAGGCAGCGCGCCGGTCACCACGGCGTAATCGTGGAAGTTCAAGGAACAGGCATGGATACGCACGCGGATCTGCCCGGCGCCGGGCTGGCCGGGGTCTGCCAGCTCCACGCGCTTCAGGTTGTCCAGGGATGCCGGCAGGCTGAGCTTGATGGCTTGCATGGGATGCTTCTCCACAGATCGATAATCATCAGGGGGCGAACCCTACCACCAATACCGGCTATCTGTAGCCGCTGCACCAGGCTGCGAACGGCTTGGGCGGCATTCCGACGCAGCAGACGCAGGTTTTCAGGGCCGCCACAGGCTCGGCTCGGGACCGCCAGGCAAGGCCCTGCGGGCCTTTGCGCAGCTTCGCAGGCTCAGCAGCGGCTACAGCGCTCAGCGCTCAGCGGATTGTGTCGCGCTGCGCCACCCTTGCTCGCACATAACACTGCTCGGTCACTGGCGCGCCCCATTGCTCGCCCTCTTGCTCCTGCACCAGCACAAAGCCCTGTTCCTCATACAACGCGCGCGCCGCATCCAGGCCCTTGAAGGTCCACAGCCGGGTGGCGGCAAAACCCCACTGGTCACAAAAGCCCAGGGCCTCGGCCAGCAACCGCCGGCCCAGCCCCTGGCCGCGGGCGGCCTCATCGAGAATGAAGCAACGCAGGAGCGCCTCGCCGCCCTCGCCCTCCCCATCAATGGCGATGGAACCGACAATCCGTTCCCCCTGCAGCGCCACCCAGACTTCATTGCGCGGGTTGTGCAAACGCCCCATCAATTCGGCCATGTCCCGCGCCACCAGGCTTTCGAAGGGCTGGCCGAAACCCGCCAGATCCGCGTAGTAACGGGCGTGCATTTCGGCGATGCGGCCAATCACTCCGGGCCGGTAGCCCCGGGCGATGGTGCTGCACTCCGGCTGTTCGGGCGCCTCTCCCAGCCGCACCGCACGCAATGCCCGGGCGTAGTCGGCGATGCCCGCACAGGCGCTGCGCTGCTGGGCCGGGCTCAGGTGGGCCAGGGCCGCGGCCACCTGGGCCTGGGCGAAACGGTCGATGCCGGCCAGGGTCTGGCGCCCCCGGGCGCTGAGCTGCAGCTTCTTGGAGCGGGCGTCCTGGTCATGGGCCTGCTCGCTGATCTCGCCGGCGTCCACCAGCTTGCGCACCAGGCGGCTGACGCTGGATTTCTCCAGGCCCAGCAGGGTCACCAGGTCACCGGCGGTCAGGGCATTGCCCTGGCCGATCTCCAGCAGTGCGTGCACCGCCGAGGGCGGGTAGTCGGTGGCGGCCAGGGTGGCCTGCATGAAGCCCAGCTCGCGGACCATCTGCCGGGAGGCCTGGCGCAGTGATGGGATAAGGGAAGCGGATGAACTCGGCATGGGCGTGACCTCGCAAGTGAGGCATTTAGTTGTACCTTGCAACCAATTAAACCTCAACCCTGCTCACTTTTCCGAGTGTCAGTCAGCCCTGGTGAACGGCAATAAAAACTCAAGCACTCACTAATGAGAAGCATTACCATAAACGCCCATTTCACCCACCTCGACCTCGGAACCCTTATCGATGGTGCCCAACCCTTCGCTACAGCACGCCGTGGGCGAGCTCTACCTCCAGCATCACAACTGGGTGGTGCAACTGCTGCGACGCAAGCTCGGCAACCAGGACCAGGCCATGGACCTGGCGCAGGACACCTTTGTGCGCATCTTGCGCAGCGAGCGACTGCCGGTACTGCGCGAACCCCGGGCCTACCTCAACACCGTGGCCAGCCGCCTGTGCGGGCAGTATTTCCGGCGCCAGGCCCTGGAGCGCGCATACCTGGAAACCCTGGCGCAGCTGGAGCCGCAGTACCAGCCCTCGCCGGAAACCCGGCTGCTGGTGCTTGAGGCCCTGGACGCCGTGGGCCAGGTGCTGGACGGCCTGGGCAGCCGGGTGCGCGAGGTGTTTCTGCTGTCCCAGCTCGAAGGCCTGACCTACCCGCAAATTGCCCAACGCCTGCAGCTCTCGGTCAACGTGGTGCAGAAAGCCATGCTCAAGGCCTACCGCCACTGCTACGCGGCGGTGTACCCGGGATGAACGCCTTCCAGCCAGTGGACGATCAGGGCGCCGTGGAGCAGCAGGTACTGGACCAGGCCCTGGAGTGGCTGGTGCTGCTGCAATCGGGCATCAGCCCCCCCGAGCAGCAGGCCGCCTGCCTGGCCTGGCGCCGGGCCGACCCGCAGCATGAGCTGGCCTGGCAGCGCCTGGCCGGCATCGGCCAGGACCTGCGCGACAGCACCCGCAGCCTGCCCGCGCCCCACGCCCGGCAACTGCTGCAGGCTCGTAGCCACCCCGGGCGGCGCACCCTGCTCAAGGGCATCGTCGGCCTGGGCGTGGTGGCCGCCAGCAGCTGGAGCGTGCGCGAACGGTTGCTGTTGCCGCAACTGTTCAGCGACTACCACACCGCCACCGGCGAGCGCCGCCAGCTGCAACTGGCCGCTGGCGCCAGCCTGCAACTGGACACCCGCACCAGCCTCGACCAGAAGGCCAGCCCCCAGGGCCTGCAACTGCGGCTCAACAGCGGCCGCCTGTTGCTGACCCTGGGCAACGCCGCGCCCGTGCAGGTCGCCACCACCGATGGGCACATCCAGCTCGCCCCGCGCTCGCAGTTGATCCTCAGCGTCGGCTTGCCGGGCATCAACGGCACCCGGGTACAACTGCTCGCCGGCAGCGGCTCGGTAAGCACCGCCCATGCCCCTGCGCTAAGCCTGGACCCGGGCCAGCAAGTGGATATCGCCCAACAGCGGATCAGCGCCCTGGCCGCCGTGCCCACCACGGCCAATGCCTGGACCCAGGGCCTGCTGATCGCCGAGCGTCGCCCCCTGGGCGAGGTGATCGCCGAACTCGACCGCTATCGCCCCGGCCTGCTGCGCTGCTCCGCCGAAGTCGCCGGGTTGCGGGTTTCCGGCTCGTTCTCCCTGGACCAGCCGGACGCCAGCCTCGATTTGCTGGCCAGGACCCTGCCGATTCGCATCCGGCGGGTAATGGGGTACTGGGCCTCCGTGGACGCTGCCTGATTGTTTTCCTGTTTTTTTCAGGGCGGCGGCAGTTTTTTCAATCTCGTGCATCAAGACCAGGGAAGAAGCTGGAAAACAGCTCAGCGCCATCCCTTCCCAACCCACGGATTTTCCTTATGCACATTCGCCTTACGCCCCTTGCCGCGACCTTGCGCCCGGTCATCATCGGCCTGTCCATCGCCAGCACCAGCCTGCCGCTGCTGGCCACGGAAGCCGGCGCCGCCGTGACCGACCACCAGCAGCGCGACTACGCCATCGCCCCGGGCAACCTGGACCAGGTGCTGGGCATCTTCGGCCAGCAATCGGCAAGCATGATCGCCATCGACGCCAACCTCAGCGCCGGTAAGCGCAGCACCGGCCTGAATGGCCGTTTCAGCGTGGCCGAAGGCCTGCAGCGCCTGCTCAAACCCCTGGGCCTGCAAGCCGTGGCCGAGGGCGCGGGCTATCGGGTAATACAGGCCGGCGGCGGTGAACGGGTCGAGCTGGGAGCAACCACGGTCACCACCAACCAGCTGGGCACCGTCACCGAAGGCAGCGGTTCCTACACGCCGGGCACCATCGCCACCGCCACCCGGCTAGTGCTGACACCCCGGGAAACCCCGCAGTCGATCTCGGTGGTGACCCGCCAGGCCATGGATGACTTTGGCCTCAACTCCATCGACGAGGTGATGCGCCATACCCCAGGCATCACCGTGGCCACCTACGACAGCGACCGCACCAGCTACTACTCCCGCGGTTTTGCCATTCAGAACTTCCAGTACGACGGGATTCCGATCCTGCAGGACGCACAGTACTCCTCGGGCCACACCCTCACCGACACGGTGATCTACGACCGCGTGGAAATACTCAAGGGTGCCACCGGCCTGCTCACCGGTGCCGGTGGCCCCGGCGGCACCATCAACATGGTGCGCAAGAAGCCCACTGCCGAATTCGCCGGCCACATCGACCTGGGAGCCGGTTCCTGGGACAACTACCGTTCGCAGGTCGATGTCAGCGGCCCCCTGACCGACAGCGGCAATGTCCGCGGGCGGATGGTCGCCGCCTATCAGGACAAGAAATCCTTCCTTGACCACTACCAGCGCCAGACCAGCGTCTACTACGGCATCCTCGAGTTCGACCTGTCACCGGACACCCTGCTGACCGTCGGCGCCGACTATCAGGACAACGACCCCAAGGGTTCCAGCTGGTCGGGCAGCAGTTCGCTGTACGACTCCAAGGGCAACGCCATCAGCACCTCGCGCTCCTACAACAACGGCGCGAGCTGGAGCCGCTGGTCGCAATACACCCGCACCGTGTTCAGCACCCTGGAGCACAGCTTCGCCAACGGCTGGGTGGCCAAGGCCCAATACAACCACCAGATCAATGGCTACAACGCGCCCTTGGGTTCGCTGATGTCGCCCAATGCCGAGACCGGCATCGCCTCGCTGCTGACCCGCAAGTACACCGGCGAAACCGTCAGCGACAGCGGCGACCTCTACGCCACGGGCCCCTTCGACCTGCTGGGGCGCGAGCATCAGTTGGTGGTCGGTGCATCGATCTCCAACTCGCACTGGAAAGGCCGGGACTTCACCAGCGCCACCAATCACGACAATTTCTACGACTACTTCAACTGGGACGGGCACAGCCCCAAGCCCGATTGGGGCAGCATGACCAAGAAGAACGACGAGACCACCCGCCAGAGCGCCGGCTACATGACTGCGCGCTTTAGCCTCAACGATGATCTTTCGTTGCTGCTCGGCAGCCGGGTCAACAACTACGAGGTCAGCGGTACCAGCCGGACCAAGGACACCGGCAAGGTCATTCCCTATGCTGGGGTGGTCTACGACCTCGACCAGAACTTCTCCGTCTATGCCAGCTACACCGAGATCTACCTGCCCCAGGACGACTACCGCGACCGCAACGACAAGGTGCTCAAGCCCGACGAAGGCACCAACTACGAGGTGGGCCTCAAGGGCGAGTTCTTCGACGGCCGCCTGAACTCCAGCCTGGCCTATTTCGAAGTGCATGAAGAAAACCGGCCGGTGGATGACCTGGCCTACAACGCCAACCCCACCACCCCCGGGCTGGACTATGCGTCCAAGGGCATCAAGTCCAAGGCCAAGGGTTATGAAGCGGAAATCTCCGGAGAGCTCGCTCCCGGCTGGCAACTGCAGGCCGGCTACACCCACAAGATCATTCGCGACCAGAGCGGGGCCAAGGTCTCCACCTGGGAACCGGAAGATCAGGTCAACCTCTATACCAGCTACAAGCTGACCGGCAGCCTCGACAAGCTGACCCTGGGCAGCGGCGTGCGCTGGCAGGGCACTGGCTGGAAGATACTCAGCAACTACGGCAAGGGCACCGAGGAAAAATTCGCCCAGGACCCTTACTGGCTGGTGGACCTGATGGCCCGCTACCAGATCACCGAGAACGTCTCGGCCACCCTCAACGTCAACAACCTGTTCGACAAGAAGTACTTCACCAACATCGGTTTCTACAACTCGTCGTACTACGGCGACCCGCGGAATGTGATGCTCAGCACCCGCTGGAACTTCTAAAGCCCCACCGTCGTGGCCCGCCCCGGCAGCGGGTGGCCACGGCGCTTGCCGACCCTCTCTGTAGCATTTGCTAACCCTTGCCGCCGACCGTTGCGCCGAAATTCCTGCAGCCGTCGCGGCACATCTGTTAAAACGCGTTTTCGACTGTCCTGCGGTGAAGCCTTCCATGTCCCCAACCCTGTCCCAGCGCCTGCGCCGTCGCTGGTTTGCGCTGCTGTGCCTGGCCACACTGATCGTCGGCCTGCCGGTGAGCTGCGCGGTGCTCGAACACAAGGAACGCCAACTGGTGTTTCGCATCGAGCCCGGCACCGCTGGTTGGTATCGCGGCCTGCCGAGCACGGTGCAGGAATTCGAACTCAAGCCGAAAAGCTTCAAGGCCGGGCAGAACATCCACGCCTGGTGGTGGCCGGCACAACGCGCCGATGCCCCGGCGATCCTCTACCTGCACGGGGTCCGCTGGAACCTCACTGGCCAGCTGTTTCGCATCGAGCAGCTGCACGCCCTGGGTTACTCGGTGCTGGCCATCGACTACCGCGGCTTTGGCCAGAGCCACGGCGACCTGCCCTCGGAAAGCAGCGTGTATGAAGACGCGCGCATCGCCTGGGAGCGGCTCAAGGTCTTGCAGCCCGACGCCAGCAAGCGCCTGATCTACGGCCATTCCCTGGGTGGCGCGGTGGCCATCGACCTGGCCGCCGAGCTGGGACGCCAGGCCGCCAGCGCCAAGGCGCCGACCGCCGCTCGCGGGCTGATCGTCGAATCTACCTTCACTACCCTGGCCGACGCTGCCGCGGCGGTGACCAAGACCTCCCTGCCGGTGCGCTGGGTGATGTCGCAGAAGTTCGACTCCATCGACAAGATCCGCGAGATCGGCATGCCGCTGCTGGTGGTGCACGGCCTGAAGGACGACTACGTGCCGCCGCGCCTGAGCAAGGAATTGTTCCAGGCCGCCCTGGAGCCGAAGAAACTGCTGCTGGTGCCCGGCGGCACCCACAACAACAGCATGAGCCTGGCGGGCAAGGGCTACGGCCAGGCCATCAACGCCCTGCTGCGTGCCAAACCCAGCCAAAAATTCGCCGGCCCGCCCCCCACCGCCGCCCCCACCAGCTGAAGCTGGCTTGTATAGGAGCTGGCTTGCCAGCGAATGGGCCCGCGGCACCTGCAAAAAACCTGTCCCTAGACGTCCCTTACGCAGCCGGCTGAGCCGCCACCATGACCACCACGGTCTTGGCCAGGAATGCCGGAGACTGCTGATTGATCGAATCGGCCAACTCCAGGGCCGCCGCCTTGACCGCAGGCGCCGCTTCGCGCAAGGCACGGACCATCTCCAGGCGCGCGGGCTCGCTGTTGAGCACCCGCATGAAAAGCGTCTGCGCCCACCTCGGGCTGTGTTCCTGCAAGCCGGGCAGCGCCGCCAGCAACGCCGGCACATACACAGCATCATCGAAATGCTCGGCGGCGTGAATCAGCGAAAACATCACCTCGTCATATTCGGCCTCATCGTCGAGCAACGACAACAGCGGGCCAATGCTGGCCGGGTCGGCCAACTGGGCCACCTCGGCGATGCAGGCGTCGATGCGCCGCACAAGGTTCTCGCCAGGGTCGTTGAAGGCGTTTTCGAGCTTTAGCAGGATGTCGGTCAACGCGTCGAATTTCATGGGTACTCGCCAGGGAGCTCGAAGGGAGGGAGGCGCAACGATACGCCATCGACACCATCCGCGAAATCGGCATGCCGCTGCGGGTGGTCCATGGCCTGAAGGACGACTACGTACCGCCGCGCCTGAGCCTGGCGGGCAAGGGCTCCGGTCAGGCCATCAACGCCCTGGTGCATTCCTTCGCCATGAACCGCGCCAACTGGCCGCTGTGCGGCTCGCCGGCAAGCCGGCTCCTACGGGTGCACACCCGCTCATCCGTAGGAGCTGGCTTGCCAGTGAAGAGGCCCGCAAGAGCGTCGCATTCCTTCGCCACGAACCGCGCCAACTGGCCGCTGCGCGGTTCGCCGGCAAGCCGGCTCCTACAGGGAGAGGCCGAGCTTTTCGTAGGTGGCGGCCGGTGGCGGGCGCAGGGCTTCGCCGATGGTGCGCAACTTCAGGCAGGTTTCCTGGTATTCGCTCGCCGGGTCCGACTCGCCGACGATGCCGCAACCGGCAAACAGGTGCGCCTGGTTGCCGCGGATCAGGGCGGAACGCAAGGCCACGGCAAACTCGCCATCGCCCTCGGCGTTCAGCCAGCCCACCGGGGCGGCGTACCAGCCACGGTCCAGTTGCTCATGCTCGCGGATATAGCCCAGGGCCTTGCCCCGAGGCAGGCCGCCCACCGCCGGGGTCGGGTGCAGGGCATCCACCACTTGCAACAGATCGACCTGGGGCCGCAACCGCCCCAGCACCGGGGTCAGCAGGTGCTGGACGTGGGCCAGGCGGTGCAGTTGCGGCTGCGGGGGAATCTCCAGCATCGCGCAGTAGGGCTGCAGGGCTTCGCGCAGGGTCTGCACCACCAGGGCGTGTTCATGGCGGTCCTTGGCGCTGTCCATCAGGGCCTGGCCCAGTTCCGCGTCCTGCTGCTCATGCTGGCCGCGCGCGCAGGTGCCGGCCAGGGCCACGGTGTTGAGGGTGCCGCGGGCCAGGCGCACCAGGCGTTCCGGCGTGGCGCCGAGAAAGCAGCTGTCGCCACGGCTGAAGGCGAACAGGAAGGCCTGGGGATAGGCCGCCCTGAGGTTTTCCAGCAGCGGCCCGCAAGGAATGCTGCGGCTCGCCCGCAGGCAGACTTCCCGGGCCAGTACTACCTTGCTCAGCTCGCCGCCCTGGATCCGCGCGATGGCTCGGGCCACGCAGTCCTGCCAGCGGCCGGCGGCCTGGGTGTCGTCCTCGGCCTGGGTGCCAACGGGCATCTGTGCCAAGGGGGCGTGGGTATAGCGCGCCTGCAACAGGGCCCACTCCGCCTCCAGGGCACCGGCGCACTGGGCCACGTCGGCGCCGGGCTCGACCCACAGGCTGAACAGCCAGTGCTGCTGCTCGCCTTCGCGCAGCAGCAGGATCCGCGGCAGCACCAGGGACGTGGCGGCGAACGACTGCCACTGGGCACTGCGCGGGCCCTGGGGGTCGAAGGCAAAGCCGCCGCACAGGTAGGCCCGCTTGGGCCCTACCTGATGGGCCTGCAGCAGCAACTGGCGCCAGGCCTGGGTACTGGCGGCAAAACGCTCGGCGGCCGGCGGGCTGATTTCTTCGGTGCAGCCGAACCCGGCCAGGGCCAGAGCGCCCTGGTCGCTGGACCAGAACAGGCTCTGGCCGAACACCTGGCGGTTGGCGGCAAACAGCCGCAGCGGCTCCAGGCGCTCGGCGGCCAGGCTGTACACCACCAGCACCGCCCGACCTCTGCGTCGGGCCAGGGATTCGCCCTTGCGCAGGGCCCGGGTCAAGCCGGACAGGCAGGATTCACTCATCTTGGGCTCCTTGATCCAGCCCGTGCTGACGGCGCCAGTGGCGCACTTGCTGGGCAATGTTCCAGTGGATGATCTGGGCAAACAGCGGCACCACGAACATCGGGTCCAGGCTCGCCTGCTCGGCCCATTGCCGACGTTGCGGGAGCATCGCCGCAACCCGCTCCGGGGCGGCAATGCTGTCCTCGGTCGGCTTGAACTGCGCCGCCGCCTTGACGTAGGCCAGGCGCCGGCCCAGGGCCTGGATGATCTGCTGGTCCATGGCGTCGATACCGCAGCGGACGTCGTCCAGGCCGCTGCACTGCTCGGGTGTCTTCATGTCGGGGTCTACCAAAGGAAAATTCATGGGGTCGAAGGCCAGCACTGCCACGGCTGCTCGCCATGGCCGGCCAGCAGCCGGGTCAGGTGGCGCAGCAGTTCGGCCTGTTGCTCGCGCAGGTAGAAGTGCCCGCCGGGGAAGGCCTGGAAGTCGGTGACCTGGGCGCTGACCTCGGCCCAGGCATAGGCTTCGTCCTGGTCCACCTCGGTGTCCCGGGCCCCCAGGCACACGCTCAGGGGCAGGTCCAGGGCGCGGCCGAGCGCACCGCGGTAGCACTCGATCAGCCGGTAGTCGTTGCGCAACGCCGGCAGGTACAGGTCGCGCAGCGCCGGGTCATCCAGGGGCGACGGCGCACCGTCCGACAGGCGTCGCACATCCGCCAGCAGGTCCTCGTCCGGGCCCAGGTGCAGTTCGCCGCTGCGCTGGCGATGGGGCGCGGGGTGCGCGGACACGATCAACCGTTGTGGCGCCGAGCCCTGCTGCTGCATGCGCGCCGCCACCTCATAGGCCAGGGCCGCGCCCATGCTGTGGCCGAACAGCACCAGGGGCCGGTCCACCAGGTCCGACAGGGCCCGGGTGATAGTGCCCGCCATCCACTCCAGGCTGCCGGGCCAGCTTTCGCTCAGGCGCTCTTCGCGCCCCGGGTACTGCACGCTGACCAGCTCGACATCCGCCGGCAACTGGCCACGCCAGTCGTTGAAAAAGCTCGCGCTGCCACCGGCATGGGGCAGGCACACCAGGCGGCAGCGCGGCGGTTGCGGCTGCGGATAACGACGCAGCCAGGCACTGGGAACCTTTCTCACAGCACGCCCTCCTCTGGCTCGGCCAGCGCCACAGCGGCGAAGTCGGGCAGGTGCACCCGGGTATCCGGCAGCCAGCGCAGCAGTTGTTCCAGGCAGGCCGTCGCGTCCAGCACCTGGGCGGCGTAGTGCAGCCCCTCAGGCAGATGCGCCCACTGCAGTGCACAGAAGGCTGCGACGCTGCCGGTCAGGCGCGAGCCGTCGCTGGCCCGCAGCCAGGCGCTGGCCTGCTGCTGGCGGCCCTCGCGCAGGCCGTCGATTTCCACCGCCAGCAGTTGATAGGGCCGGCGCCCGGCCACATCCAGGGCGCTGGCCTGCACCAGCGCAGCGATGTTCTGCGCGCTGCTCCGCGCCTCTGGCGCCGAGCCCTGGATACGTTGCAGGGCCGCCGCCAGTTGGCCGCCCTCGAACAGGTTGAAACCCTGACCGTGGCGCACCGGCACATCACCGAACAGGCGCTGCTGCTCGGTGCTCAGGTACGGATAGGCCTGCACCCCGGCCGGTGGCAGCCAGTCGCGTTGCAATGCCTGTTCGGCACTTGCCGTGCTGCGCACCACCTGCCCTTCGCACCAGCCGCACTGGGCCTGGCCGAAGCCGTTGCCCAGGCTCAGCAGGAAATCCTCGGCAGCCGTGGCGGACAAGCGCCCCAGCCCACCGGCATAGCAGCGCAAGGCATCGACCCGCTGGAAGGACTGCGCCAGCAGTTGCGGAAACAGCCCCGAGAGCCCCGGCAGCATGCCCGCCGACAACAGCACCCGGTGCCCCGCCGGCAGCTGTCCCACCAGCCGCTCATGGAGTGGATCGTCGCCCCCCACATCCAGGTAGTCGGCGCCTGCGGCCAGGGCGGCCCGGGCCACCCGATCGAGAATCCGGTAGCTGGGCCCGGCGCAGTTGATCACCAGCGAACAACCAGCGCAGAAGTCCGCCAGGCTCTGTGGCTCCCACAGGTCCAGGGCGCGCACCTCGGCGCGCGCCCCCAACTGCTGGTTCAGTTGCTCGGCCTGCCGCGGATCGCGTCCACCCAGGCGCAGTGCCACCTTGCCGGCCAGCAACTGCGCGACCTGACGGCCGACGCTGCCGTAAGCGCCGACCAGCCCCATCACCCCTGCCCTCATGCCGCCACCTCGGTGGGTGCATCGAAGGCCTGGGCCACGGCTTGCACCTGGGGCTGCTGCATGCAACTGAAATGATCCCCGGGCACATCCACTACCCGCAGCTCACCCAGGCACAGGGCCTGCCAGTAGGCGCTCATGTCGCGGTGCATGCCGGGCAGCACCTGCACCTCGCCGCTCTGGCGAATGAACAGCATGTCGCCCTGGTACGGCGTGGCCTCGTGCAGGGCTACCGCGGCCAGGCTGTGGCGCAATACCTGCAACTGCTCGCGCAGCCAGTGCAGGTCGCTCAGTTGCGAGCCGGCGTGGCGCATGGCCTCGGCAATGGCCTGCAGGCGCTGCTCCGGGGTCTTGTGTGCCAGACGCCGCAGGCAGGCCAGGGCCGGGGCGCACTGGGCATCCTCGCTCAAGGCCAGTAGCGAACCCTGGGGCACGCGCCCCGGAGTCTGCGCCAGCACCCGGGCGATGGTGCGTTCCATGGCCTGTTCATCCTCGGGGTAACCCAGGGCCAGCGGATCGGCCTGCATCACCCGGGCGAACACGTACTCGGCCAAGAGGTCGTCCTCGATCATGAACGGCACCCGGTAGCTGCTGATCACGCTCAGTTGCAGCACCTCGATGGAGCGCGCCGCCAGGCACGCCGCCAGCTCGGTGGCCAGCAGCCCGCCCAGGCAGTAGCCGACGATGCTCACCTGGCGCCGGCCTTCGGCCTGCAGAGTGTCGGCATAACGCTCGGCCAACTGGCGGATCGCCGTGGCCGGCTCCAGGGCCAGGTAGGCCGGCACATCGTTGAGCACCAGCCCTTCCAGGGGCGCTTCTTCCCCCAGGGCGGCAAACAGCGCGCGGTACGGCGCCAGGGTGCCGCTGCCGTCGTGGACGAAGATCCGCGTCGGGCCCTGGGCCTTGTCGCTGATGCGCACCAGCGGCGAATCGCCCTCCACGCCCTGGCCTCGCAGGTAATCGGCCAGGGCCGCCACCGTGGGCTGGTTGATCAACTGGCGCAGCAGGTCACTCCAGGGCAACTGCCGGGCCTGGGGCAAGGCTTCACGCAGGCGGCCCACCACCTGGGCCACCAGCAGCGAGTCGCCGCCAAGCTCGAAGAAGCCCTGGTCACGGCCCACCGCCGGCACCCGCAACAGGGTCTGCCAGACTTCGGCAATGCTGCGTTCCAGCTCATCCACGGGCGCCGCGCCGCTGCTGGCCTGCTGCTCGGGGCCGGCCACGCCGATCCGCGCCAGGGCCTGGCGGTCGACCTTGCCGTTGGCGGTCAGGGGCATTTCATCGAGGATCTGCCAGTGGCTCGGGATCATGTACTCCGGCAGGTGCCGGGCCAGATGGGCCCGCATCTGCTCGGGCTCCAGGGCCTGGCGCTCGCTCTTGAAGCGGGTGATGAACAGGTGCTGGCCGATCTGCGACATGGCGTCATCGGCCCCGGGCAGGCACAGCGGGGTCTCGCCTCCGGCCTCCAGCAGCAACTGCTGCCACTGTTCGCGGCGGATGAAGGTGGTGTCCAGTTCGGCCCGGAAATCCTCGAAGGCGGTGAGGCCCTCCTTGAACTCCATGGACGCCATGATCTGGTAAGTGTCGCGAGTGGCCTCGATGAAAATCAGCCAGCCGCCCGGGGCCAGCATCTCCCGCAGCCGCGCCAGCACCCGGCTGGCGTGCCGCGAGTTGTGCAGCACGTTGGCGCAGAGGATCACGTCCAGGGAGTTGGCGGCCACGCCCTGGGCCCAATGGTCCTGGTTGAGGTCGAACAGCCCGTAGCTGACCCAGGGGTAAGCGGCGAAATGTTCCCGGGCCTCGTTGAGGAAGAACTGCGACAGGTCGGTGAACTGGTAGTCCACCGCCAGCCCGTCCAGGGCCGGGATCAGGTCGGCGCTGGTACCGCCGACCCCGGCGCCGATTTCCAGCAGGCGCAGGCGCTGGCCGGCCGGACGCTGGCGGATGATCTCCTGCACCGCGGCGCACACCGCCTGGTTCAGGTACTGGCTGATCAGGTTCTTGCGGTAGGCGCCTTCGGCGGTGTCGGTGCGGCCCTGGGGAAACAGCAGGTGCAGCGGGTCCAGTTGGTCGCTCATCAGCGCCGGCAGTTGCTCCTGGCTTTCGCGCAGGTAGCGCAGCACTTCGGCGCCCCAGCCCACGGACGGTTCCAGGGCATCGATGCGCTGCCATTGCTGGCGGTATTCCTCGGCCGACACCTGCAGGCCCGAATAACGCCCGGTGTGCAGGTCCCGGTGCACCAGGCCTTCCCGGGCCAGGGCTTGCAGCCAACGGCGGATCAAGCGCTGGTTGCGCGGCGCCACCTCACAAGCCTCGACAATCTCGTCCAGGGCATGGCTCTGCCCGGCGCTCTCGAACAAGCCGGGGCGTTGCAGGGCCAGGCCCATGGACAGCAGTGCGGCGCGCTCGACACAGGCCGACATCTCGCTCACCAGGGCATCGCTCAAGCCGCCGCGCACGGCTTCGGCCGCCGCCTGGGTGCGCGCCTGCAACTGCGCCGGCCAGGCGATCGGCGTGTCCCGCAGGCTGGCCCGCAGGCAGGCTTGCAAGTGCCGCTCGAAGGCACCCTCGCCCGCTGCCACCACCACCGCGGACTCCACATGGGGATGGCTGAGCAGCGCGCTTTCCACCTCCGCCAGTTCAATGCGGTGGCCACGGACCTTGACCTGGAAATCTTCGCGGCCGAGGAACTCGATCAGGCCGTCGTCCAGGTAGCGCCCCAGGTCGCCGGTGCGGTACAGGCGCTCGCCGCTGCGCGGATGGTCGACAAAGCGCTCGGCGGTTTTCTCGGCATCCCCCAGGTAACCCAGGGCCAGACCGCTACCGGCGATGTACAGCTCGCCGGCCACCCCTTGCGGGCGATCCCGGCCCTGCTCGTCGAGCACCATGAAGCGCTGATTGGCCAGGGGCATGCCGTAGGGAATGCTGCGCCACTGGGGGTTGACCTGGGTAATCGGATAGTAGATCGACCAGATCGCCGCTTCGGTGGCGCCGCCGAGGCTGATCAGCCGCAGCCCGGGCAATAGCTGGGCGGCCTCCGCCGGCAGGTTCAGGGGGATCCAGTCTCCAGACAGCAGCGCCAGGCGCAGGGAACCGGGGGCCATGGATGGCACGGCCTGCAGGTAGTGGGTGAGCATCTGCAATTGCGCCGGCACCGAGTTCCACAGGGTCACCCCGTGTTCCCGGACGCACTCGGCCCAGTGCGAAGGGTCGGCGCGGCGTTGCGGGTCCGGCAGCACCAGGGCGCCGCCCACGGCCAGCAGGCCGAAGATGTCGTACACCGACAGATCGAAGCCCAGGCTGGCCAGGGCCAGTACCCGGTC
This sequence comes from Pseudomonas sp. GW822-FHT04H02, assembly GCF_058800645.1. Lineage (NCBI taxonomy): Bacteria > Pseudomonadati > Pseudomonadota > Gammaproteobacteria > Pseudomonadales > Pseudomonadaceae > Pseudomonas > Pseudomonas sp. GW822-FHT04H02. The sequence continues at coordinate 197,117 of NZ_JBXAMM010000004.1, forward strand.
TTGGGCCTCGATGGCAAAGCGCTGGTTGATGTCGACGATGGTATTGAGGGCCGCCTGATGGTTGATCATCACGCCCTTGGGCACCCCGGTGGAGCCCGAGGTGTAGATCACGTAGGCCAGTTGCTGCGGGTCGATGTCCAGGCTCGGCAACGCCCGTTGTGCCGCCCGCGGGCCCTGGTCCACCGCGATCACCTGGGTCACCCGCGCCGGCCAGCACAGGCTGTCGCTCAGCCAGGACTGGCTGAGCACCCGGGCGACCTCGGCGTTGTCCAGGATCAACTGGCGCCGGGCCTCGGGCTGGTTGGTGTCCAGGGGCAGGTAGGCGGCCCCGGCCCGCAGGATGCCGAGCACCGCGATCACCTGTTCCAGGCCCTTGTCCATGCACACCGCGACCCGCTCTCCAGGCTGGCAGCCGGCGTCGAGCAAGGCTTCGGCCACGGCTTCGGCGCGCCCGGCCAGTTCGCCGTAGCTCAGTTGCGCGGCGCCCTGGATCAGCGCCACACGCTCGGGAGCAGCCGCGGCCTGGCGCCAGAACGGCTCATGCAGCAGGCCGGAGGGCAAAGGCGCGGCAGTCTGGTTCACCAGCTCGCGCTGCAGGCGCTGGGCCGCCGGCAACTCCAGGCAGTCATCCAGGGTCCAGGCCGAGGGCTCCCGGGCCAGGCGCTTGAGCAGGCGTTCGAAGGTGTCGAACAGCGCATCCAGCAGGGTCTCGCTGAACACCCCTTCGCGGATGTCCCAGTTGATCGCCAAGCCGTCGTCACGCTCGCTGACCTGGCAGTCGATCAGCACCTGGGGCGTCTGGCTGATGCCGAACACCAGCTCGGCACCGGGCATGAAGGCCCCGCCGCCGCTCTCGCCGCCGGCCCCCAGGGTGCTGGTGAAGGCGTAGGGCATCAGCGCCGCGTCCTGGCCCTTGCGCCGCGCCAGCTCGCGCAGCACTTCGATGCCCGAACACAGGCGATGGTCCATGTCCTGCCACAGGCGCTCCTGCAGCTGCTGGCTGCGCTGGCCGAAGCTGCCGCCTTGCAGGGTCTGCACTTCCAGCAGTTCCACCGAGCTGAAGTCCCCCACCAGGCGATCCACCTGGGGGTGCAGAGACAGGCGATTGAGCAGGGTCAGGCTCAGGCAGAAGTGCCCGCGCCGGCTCCAGCGGCCCAGGGTTTCGGCATAGGCCGAGAGGATTGCCGCCGACACACCGACCCCGGCCGCCGCCGCGTTCAGGCGCAAGGCATTGCAGTCCCGGGCCTCCAGGCCCATGGCCCGGCGCTGGAAGCGCGGCCCGCTGGGCGGCCCCAGCAATGGCAGTTCCGGCGCACCCGGCAGGCTGTCGACCCGCGCCCACCAGTAGTCGCGATCACGCTGGTAGCGCGGCTGCTCGCGCAGGCGGCGCTCACCCAGCACATAGTCGCGAAAGCTGATCTGCGTCGGCGCCGGCAGGCTCTCGCCGCGGTACAGCTGCTGCAGTTCGGCCAGCAGCATGCGCACGCTCTGGTAGTCGCACACCAAGAGGTCCACTGACAGGTGCAAGCGCGAGGTGTCGCGGCCCTGGCTCACGCACAGCTCGATCAGCGGCCATTGCTGGGGCGGTGCACGGCGCAATTCCATGCGCTCGCGCAAGGCCTGCAAGGCGCTGCCGTCGTCCCGGCTCAGGTCGTGGCGGGCGATGGAGTAATGCGGCACCTGGGGCAGGATGCGCTGGTAGCCCTCCTCCAGGACCACGGCCCGCAGCATCTCGTGACGCGCGATCAACTGGTTCCAGGCCTGCTCCAGGCGCACCGGGTCCAGGTCCTTCTGGGCGAACTCCAGGTAGCCGTGGCAGGCCACGCCGCCGTAGCTGAAAGCCGTGGTGCGGCCCAGCAGGTAGGCGGCCTGCACGTCGGTCAGCGGGAAGGGTTCTTCCCGGGCCGAATGGTCGGCCTCCAGGGTCGGCATCTGCGCCGCTTGCAGCTCTTGCAGCAGCGCCTCCTTGTGTTCGCGCAGCTGTTGCAGGCGCGCCTCGTCCATGACCCCGGCCGGGGCCCGATAGCGCAAGCGACCCTGTTCTTCCCAGAGCTCCACACCCAGTTGTTGCAGATCCTGTTGCAGTTGCTGCAGCGTCATAACACGCCCTCCACCATTGCGTTCTGATTGACGGGCCGCTGTTCCCGGCGCGAGGCAAGCAACTGCCCCTGCAGGGCCACGGTGGCCGCGTTGAAAAAATCCTTGAGCGACAGTTCCAGCTGGAACTGCCGGGCGATGCGTTCGATCAACCGGGCCGCCAGCAGGCTGTTGCCGCCCAGGGCAAAAAAGCCCTGGTGCCGGCCCACCTGCGGCACCTCCAGCAGCTCCTGCCAGAGCGCGGCCACGGCCTCTTCCCATTCCCCTTGCGGCGGCTCGGCACTCTGCGGCTGGATGCCCCGGCGCTGCTCCTGCAGCAGCCACAGCAAAGCTGCGCGATCGACCTTGCCGTTAGTGCTCAGGGGCAGTTCCGGCAGGCTCAGCCAGAGGTCCGGGAGCATGTGTTCGGGCAGCCATTGCCCCAGCCACTGGCGCAGGGCCTGGGGTTCGGGCAGCGGCTCCCGGGCCAGCAGCACCGCCGCCAGCTGCGCTTCGCTGCCGGGCAGCACCAGGCTCAGCGCGCGGTCGATGGCCGGGTGGCGCTCCAGGGCCACATCGATTTCTGCCAGCTCGATGCGAAAGCCGCGGACCTTGACCTGATGGTCCAGGCGCCCGAGAAACTCCAGGCTGGCGTCGGCCCAGTAGCGGCCCTGGTCGCCGGTGCGATACCAGCGCCGGCCCTCGTGCTCGACAAAGCGCTGGGCGCTGAGGGTCGGCAGGCCGCGATAGCCGGCGGCCACCCCGGCACCGCCGATCCACAGCTCGCCGGGCACCCAGTCCGGGCAGTCCCGGCCCTGGCTGTCCACCACCCGGAAGCACTGGTTGTCCAGGGGCCGCCCGTAGGGGATCGAACGCCAGTGCCCGGGCACCTGCGCCACGTCCTGGTAGTTGGACCAGATCGCCGCCTCGGTGGCGCCGCCCAGGGCCACGAACGGCACGCGGTGGCCCGCCGCCCGCTCCAGGCGCCGTGGCAGGTCGAGGCCGACCCAGTCACCGGAGACCATGGCCAGGCGCAAGGCTCCCAGGCCGCCGTCGTCGCGCACTTGCAGGGTCAGCATGTCCAGCAGCGCCGGCACCGAGTTCCACACACTCACCTGCTGCTCGCGGATCAGCCGCAGCCATTCCCGGGGCTCCTTGCGCAGCCCGTCCGCCGGCAGTACCAGGGCGCCGCCGACACTCAGCAGGCCGAACAGGTCGTACACCGACAGGTCGAAATCCAGGGCCGAGACCCCCAGCACCCGATCCTCGGCGCTCACCTGGTAGCGCCGGTTGATGGCGGTGATGGTGTTCATCGCCGCCTGGTGGGACAGTTCCACGCCCTTGGGTTCGCCGGTGGTGCCCGAGGTGAAGATCACGTAGGCCAGGGCATCCGCCGCCATCTCCAGGGGTTGCCCCAGCGCCGGTGCGACCAGCGCCTGGGCCAGGGTCACCACCCGCAGTTCGGCGAGCCAGATACCGCCCTCGCGGTGGGCCTGATCGGTGATCACCACCCGCGCCCCGGCGCGCTGGTAGATCATGTCGCGGCGCGCCGGCGGCTGCTCGATGCCCACCGGCACATAGACCGCCCCTGCGGCAAGGGTCCCCAGCACCGCGACCACCTGGTCGCGGCCCTTGGGCAAGGTGATCGCCACCGCGTCACCCGGCTGCACGCCCCACTCGCCCAAGGCCCCGGCCAGTTGCAGGGCCTGCCGGGCGAGCTCGGCGTAGCTCAGGCTGCCCTGCTCGCAGATCAGCGCCACGGCCTCGGGGTTCAGGCGCGCCTGCTGGAAAAAGCCCTGGTGCAACAGCTGCGCCGGGGTCGCGTGTGCGGTGGCATTGACCTGCTGGCGGCGCTGCTGTTGCGCCGCCGGCAGCGGCAAGGGCGCCACCTGCTGCCAGTCGTTGGCGCACAGCCACAACAGCAAGGCGCGGTAGGCGTCGAACATCTCGTCCAGCAGGCCTTCGGGGAACAGCGCGTCCACCGCGTCCCAGTTCAGCAGCAGGCCGTCGGCCAGCGGGTAGCTCTGGTGGTCGAGCCAGACCTGGGGCGTCTGCGACAGCGCCCAGCCCGGTTCGCCCAGTTGCTCGCGGCAGGTGGCGTCGACAAAGGCCGGGCCCAGGTTGCAGGCGAACACCACCGGCGCGCCCTGGCCACCGCCCTGGCGCAGCCGCGCCCGCTCGCGCAGCACCTCGACCCCGGGCCAGGCGCTGTGGGCAATGTCGCGGTGCAATTGAGCCTGCAACGCCAGGGCCTGCTGGCTGAAGGGCGCGGGCTGGCGCTGGTCGACCTCCAGCAGCACCAGGTTGGAAAAGTCCGCCAGCAGATGAGGCACGCACGGGTGCAGTTCCTGGCGATTGAACAGCGGCACGTTGAGCAGGAAATGCTGGCTGGCGCTCCAGCGCCCCAGCACCTGGGCATAGGCGCAGGCCAGCACGCTGGCCAGGGTCAGCCCGTGCTGCCGGGCGCGCTGCTCCACGGCCTGCAACTGGCCCTGGTCCAGACGCATGGCCAGGCGGCGAAAACGCGCAGTGCCGGCGTTCTGCGGTTCCTGGGCCAGGGGCAGTTGCGGGCCGTCCGGCAGCTCTTCCAGGCGCTCCAGCCAATACTCCCGGGCCGCCGCCAGCAGTGGCGCGCGCACCGCCTGTTCGGCCCGCAGGTAGTCGGCGAAGTTCCAGTCCAGGGCCGGCAGGCTGTGCTCCTGGCCGGCTTGGATCAGCGCCAGGTCGCGCAGCAGGATGCCAATGCTGAGCACGTCGGCCACCAGCAGGTCGATGTTCAGGTGCAGGCGGCTGCGACCTTCGGGCAGCAGGCTCAACTGCACATCGAATACCTGCCCGCGGCTGACCTCCAGGCACCGGTGCGAGAGGTTTTCGCGGATCTGTTCCAGGGCCTCGGCAGCCCCGACGCAGGAAGCCTGGCGCAGGTCGTGGACGGTCAGCCCGGGCCAAGGGCTCTGGGGCAGGATGCGCTGGCAGGTGTCGCTGATAAAGCACGCCCGCAGCATCGGATGGCGCTGGCACAGGCGGCGCAGGGCCTGCTCCAGGCGCTGGGGCTCCAGGCCATGGCCGTCCAGTTCCTGGTACAGGTGGCAGCCGACGCCGCCCAGGGGCATGCCCGGATCGCGGCCGAACCAGTAGGCCTGTTGCAGTGGGGTCAGGGCGAAATCGCTGTTGGCAGGAGCGCTGGCCACAGCCTGCAGGCGCGGCGCCGCGAGGCCACGGCGAGCCTCGATCAGCGCCCACCAGGCGTCCAGGGTCGGTTGCTGGATCAGTTCGGCGAAGCTCAGGGCCACGCCTTCGGCGGCCAGCAGCGCCGGCAGGCGCATGATGCTCACCGAGTCGAGCCCCTGCTCGATCAGGGAGGCCTGGGGTTCAAGATCCTCGGCGCTGTAGCCGAGCAGCCGGGCAATGCCTTCGCAGAGTCCTTGGGGTGAATGACTCAGGCCGGCGTCCGCTGGATGAGCGCGTGCCAGTGCTGGGTTATCGGTCATGGTGGACGTTCCTTTGGGGTACGGAAGGGGGTTGGCGCAGGCGCCAGCGATTGATCGCCTCGCGCTCGTGGAACAGCTCGCGATAACGGCCCGGAGCCGCCATCAGTTGGGCGTGGGTACCGCGCTGGGCCAGGTGGCCCTGCTCCAGCAGGAGAATCTGTCCGGCGCTGGGGGCCAGGGTCGGTTTGTGAGTCACCAGCAGCACCGTGTGCTTGCGCGCCAGTTGCAGCAGGCAACGGTTGACCCGGGCCTCGCTGATGGCATCGAGGGCCGCGGTGGGTTCGTCCAGCAGGATCAGGCTGGCGTCCTTGAGCAGCACCCGGGCCAGGGCCAGGCACTGGCGCTCGCCCCCGGAGAGGCTGACGCCGCCCTCGCCGACCCGGGTCTGCCAGCCCTGGGGCAGGCGCTGGGCCACAAGGTCCAGGCCGGTGGCGCGGGCGGCGTCCATCAGTTGGCTGTCGCTGGCCTCGGGGCCGCCCAGGCGCAGGTTATCCAGCAGGCTCGCAGCCAGCGGCGGACAGTCCTGGAACATCAGGGCGATGGAACGATCGCGCTGCGCGGCGGACAGTTGGCGCAGGTCGACACCACCCAACAAAATGGCGCCGCTATCGACATCGCTGAACCGCGCCAGCAGGCGCAGCAGGCTCGACTTGCCGGAGCCGGAGGCGCCCACCAGCAGGTTCAGCGAGGCCGGCGCCAGCTCGAAGCTGATGCCCTGCAGGATCACCTGCTCCTGGCGCACCAGCCCCAGGTCGCGCACCTGCACCTGATGCCCCCGGGGTTCCTCGGGCTGGCTCGGCTCCGGCAGCGCCGGCAGGCGCAACAAGTGGCGCAAACGGTTCAGGCCATGGCGGGTCTGGCGCAAGGTCGTGCCGAGGTTGACCAGGGTGCCCATGGGTTCCACCAGGCAGGTGGCGAGCACCGCCAGCGCCAGGTACTGGGCCACTCCCAGGCTGCCACCGAGCACTGCATACAGGCCGCATAGCAGCATCGCGGTGTAGCCGGCCTGGAGTACCACCGCCAGCCCCAGGGCCGCCGGAAAGGTCCGCCAGTGGGCCCGACGCTGGGCCCGGCGCTGTTGCTGCAAGGCCTCGCTGAGCAGGCTGAAGCCTTCGCCGGTGCGGCCACTGGCACGCAGCAGCGGCTGCTGGCGCAGGAACTCCAGGACCCGCGCCGCCGCCTCGTTGGCCGCCGCCTCACTGCGGCTTTCGGCCTGGCCGCCCCAGCGTACGCCCCAGTGGTAGAACACCAGCAGCAGGGGCACGCTGGCCAAGGCCGCCAGGGCCATGGTGCGGTCATAGAAGAACAGCGCCACAAGCAGCGCCAGGGGCGTCAGCAAGGCGTTGGCCATGGGCTGCAACAGGTGCGCCGGGGTGCTCATGATCTGCAGTACGGTGTGGGTCACCAGCCGATTGAGCTCGGCGCTGCGGCGCTCGACGAACCACTCCAGGGGCAGGCGCACCAGTTGTTCGCCGATGCGCAGGTTCAACGACTGGGCCGCCGCGGCGCCCGCGCGGTAACCCGCCAGCTGCGCATGCCGGCGCAACCCCAGGCACAGCAGCGCGAAACCGGCAAAGGCCCCGGCCCATCGCCACGGCGCCTGCCCGGCAGCGGCATCGAACAGGCTGGCAAAGGCCATGGGTAACAGGGCCAGCGCCGCGCCCTGGGCCAGGGCACTGGCGGCCATGGCCAGCAAGGCCCGGCGCAGCAGGCTGGCTTCGGCCGGCTGCAAACTGCGTAACAGTGCGCCAATCATGCCTGCTCCCCCGCCGTTTCCACGGCGCAGAACTGCTGCGTCGCCCACAGCCCGGCATACACCCCCTGCTGCTCCAGCAGGGCCTGGTGCCGGCCGCATTCCACCAGTTGCCCGGCCTGCAGCACGGCAATCTGGTCGGCATCCTGGATACTGCTCAGGCGATGGGCGATCACCAGCACCGTGCGCCCCGCCGCCAGCCGCGACAACGCCTGCTGGATCGCCGCTTCGGACTCCGGGTCGCTGGCGGCGGTGGCTTCGTCCAGCACCAGGATCGGTGCCTGGCTGAGCATCGCCCGGGCAATGCCCAGGCGCTGCACTTCACCACCGGAGAGCTGCACGCCACTGCCCAGCTGGGTGTGATAACCCTGGGGCAAGGCGGTGATACGACTGTGGATCTGCGCCGCCCGGGCCGCCTCTTCGACCTCGGCCAGCGTGGCCTCGGGACGCCCCAGGCGCAGGTTGTCCAGAACGCTGCTGCGCAGCAGGCGCACGTCCTGGAAGACAAAGGCCACCTGGCGATAGAGGGTCGCGCTGTCCATGTCCCGCAGGTCGACGCCGCCGATGCGGATGGCCCCGCCGCTGACGTCGGCAAAGCGCGCCAGCAAGGTGGCCAGGGTCGACTTGCCAGCGCCCGAATCCCCCACCAGGGCGGTCAGGGTGCCCGGTTGCAGGCACAGGTCGATGCCGTGCAGCACCTGGGTGCCGTCGGGGTAGCTGAAAGCCACTTCATCAAAGATCACCTGATGCCCCTCGGGCTCCCGGGAAAATGCCGGCTGCGCCTGCACCGGGGTACTCAGCACGGTGCTGATGCGCTGCGCCGCCGCCCGGCCCTGGACCAGGGAATCGGCGCCATGCCCCAATGCCGCCACCGGCGCCGCCAGGGCCGGGCCAAGCAGGGCGAACGGCAACAGTTGCACCGGGTGCAGCCAGCCGGCCGCCGTCAGCGCCACCCCGGCCACCAGCACCAGGGCCAGCACCAGCAAGGGCGACAGCAGCACCTCGACACTCGCCCCCAGGCCCGCCCAGCGCTCCACCCACTGGGAGAAAAAACGCCCGAAACCCTGCACCGCGTTGACGAAATCCGCCTGCACCCGCTCGGCACGGCCGAAGGACTTGACCATGGCGATGCTCTGCACAAAGTTCAGGGTCGCGGTGGACAGGTCGCCCAGGGCCGCCCCCAGGCGCTGGCGCTCGGCCTGATAGGCCGGGGTGCGCATGACCCGCAAGCGCCACAGCGCCAGCAATGGCGGCAGCAGCACCACCAGGGTCATGGGCAGGCTCACCGTGAGCAGGTAGACCAGGCTAGCCAGGGGCACCACCAGCGCCGCCACCAGGTTGTTGGGCAGGTGCGCCACCAACTGGTGCAGGGCGCCGACATCATCCAGCAAGGCCCGTTCGGCGGTCTCCCGCTGCTGGCCGAACCAGGCCAGGGGCACCCGTGCCAGGTGCGCGGCGATGCGCTGGCGCAGTTGGCGTTGCAGGTCGCTGTCGGCCAGGTGGGTGATCTGCAATGCCGCCGCCAGCCCCAGCAGGCGCAGGAGCAAAGCGGCGGCGCCGGCCAGCAGCCAGAACTGCGCACGCTGCGCATCCAGCTCGCCGGCCAGCAGCAGCGGCGCCAGTTCGGCCACGGCAATGAACGGCAACAGCCCCACCAGCGCCGCCAGGGCCTGCAGCAGCATGGCCGCCAGCAGGCGCCCGCGCACCGGGTGCAACAGGTCGCAAAGTCCTTGTCGTTCAGCCACGGGCGCCACTTCCCTCCAGGGGTTCGGCCTGGGCGCCGAAGTACAGGGCCTGGATCGCCTCGCGCAGGTGCTTGCGGCTGACCTTGCCGACCCCGGTCTGGGGGAAGGCCGGGATGAACTCGAAGCGGTCCGGCAGCTTGAACGCCGCCAGGCCCTGGGCCCTTAGGTGACGCAGCAGTTCCGGGGCCCGGGGCGCGGTGCCGCGGGGGATGACGAAGGCGCAGGTGCGTTCGCCCAGGAAGGCATCAGGCATCGCCACCAGGGCGATGTCGGCCACCGCCGGGTGGCTGAGCAGCAGGTTTTCCACTTCTTCGGCAGCGATCTTTTCGCCCCCGCGGTTGATCAGGTCCTTGTCGCGCCCTTCCACCATCAGGTAGCCGTCGGCGGTGAGCATGACCCGGTCGCCGGTGCGGTAGAAACCATCGGCCGTGAAGGCCTGGGCGTTGTGCTCGGGGTAACGGTAGTAACCGCGGATGGTGTAGGGGCCGCGGGTCAGCAACTGCCCCACCTGCCCCACCGGCACCGGCTGGTCGTGCTCGTCCACCACACGAATTTCGTCCGCCGGCGACAGCGGCCGGCCCTGGGTGTGCAGCACCCGCTGTGGCGGGTCCTCGGGGTCGGTGTAGCAGATCAGCCCCTCGGCCATGCCGAACACCTGCTGCAGGCGGCAGCCGAGCACCGGTTCGATGCGCCTTGCGGCCTCGTAACTGAGTTTGGCGCCGCCCACTTGCAGCAGTTGCAACGGCGCCAGGCCACGCCCACGGGCCTGGGCCGCTTCCAGCCAGACCAGGGCCAGGGGCGGCACCAGCGCGGTGTGGGTCACCCCCTGGCGCTCGATCAGTTCGAAGCAGACTTCCGGGCTCGGCGAGGGGCTCAGCACCACCCGCCCGCCCACCGAAAAGGTGCCGATGAACCCTGGGCAGCACATGGGAAAGTTGTGCGCCATGGGCAGCGCCACCAGGTACACGCTGGCCTCGGACAGGCCGCAGCGCTCGGCGCTGGCCCGCAGGTTGTAGAGGTATTCGTGGTGCCGGCGCGGGATCAGCTTGGGCACCCCGGTGGAGCCGCCGGAGAGCTGGAAACAGGCCACCGCGTCGGCGCTGGGGGACTGGAAGGTACGCGCAGGCGCCGGCTCATACAGGCTGTGCAAGGCAGTGAATTCCTCGGCTTCGCCGGCGACCACCACCCACTCCAGCTGCGGGTTGCGGTCCTTGAGGTCGCGGGCCATGGCCCGATAGTCGAAGCTGGCGTCCCGGTCGGCGCAGAAGTAGGCCCGGGCCTGGGCGAACTCGCAGAAGCGGCCGATTTCCAGGTGCCGGTGGGCCGGCAGCGCGAAGATCGGCCGCACCCCGAGGCGGTATAGGGCAAAGCAGACTTCGACGAAGGCCGCACTGTTGGGCAGTTGCAGCACCACGTTGTCGCCGGCCCGCAGCCCCAGCCGGTACAGGCCGGCGGCCAGTTGGTCGACCCGCAGGTCCAGTTGCCGGTAGCTCAGGTGCTGCTCGCCCTCGGTCAGTGCTTCACGCTCGGCAAAGGCCTGGGCGGCGCTGCGCAGCAGGTCGCCAAAGGTTTCGTCGCGCCAGTAGCCGGCCTGGCGGTAGCGCTGGGCGAAGTCTTCGGGCCAAGAGGGGCAATCCTTGAGGTCATCGAAAGTGGACATGCTGTCTCCTGCTGTTTTTTACGCAAAAAGCGGCCCTGGACCTGAGAGATCAGGCCCCTGGAATGAGCTGGGAATCCGCCGTCAGGGTTGGCGGGAATGAAGAGTCGCCGGCGGTCCTGCGGCGCTGTCGAGCAAGGGGTCGTCCATGGGAGGCTGCCGTGCCTGGAAATGAGAGTGATTATTAATAGGCAATTTGCCGGACCCGGCAATCGGCAGGACATTCGTTTGCGCGGCTTTTTCTTTTGATTGCGCGGCGCGCCCCGGAAAGAGCCCGGCAGGACGGTGCTCGAAGGCTAAAGGATAATCATTCTTAATTACAGAAAGGCAATTTCCTGCTAGCGTATGGCCTCTTTTCAGGTCCACAGGGAGTTCGCCATGCTCAGCCCCAACGCTGCGCCGCAGCCTGTCAAAAGGGATTCCACCCTGCACTTTCCCAACCCGCAGCACACCGGGTCGGCCGCTGTAGTCCCGGAGGTCACCCTCTCCACCGGGACCGTGCTGATGGACAGCCAGATGTGGATGCAGGAGCCGCTCTGGGAAGGCCTGAAAATCATCCTGGTGCTCAGCGGCCAGCTCAATTGCCGGGTCGAAGGCCAGCCCGAAGTGGAGATCCGCGGGCCGACCCTGTGCGCCGTGGCCAACCAGGGCGAGCACTGCGGCGACCACCTGTTCGCCAGCGGCGTGCCGGTGCGCTACACCACAGTGCAGCTGGACTTCCCCTCGATCCGCAATGTCGGCCTGGAACCCGAGCGCCTGCTCGATCAGCGCGGCGGCGGCCCGATGCTGTTCTGCCAGCCGGCGAGCAAACCGCTGCTGGCCCTGGCGCAACAGATCTTCACCTGCCCGCTGCAGGGCCCGACCCGCTCCTTCTACCTGGGTGGCAAGGCCCTGGAACTCACCGCCCTGGGGGTCGAGGGGATTCTCGCCCAGGCCGAATCCAGGCCACTGCAGGACAGCCCATGCAGCTCGGCGGACATCGAGCGCATCCATGCCGCCCGTGACCTGCTGCTCAACTCATTGCAGGATTCGCCTTCGCTGTCGGAGCTGTCGCGCCAGGTGGGCCTGAACCCGCGCAAGCTCACCGCCGGTTTCCGTCAGGTGTTTGGCACCAGCGTCTATGCCTACCTGCAGGAGCAGCGCCTGGGAGAAGCCTATCGCTTGCTCGCCAGTGGCGAGACCAATGTCTCCAGCGCGGCTTATCGGGTCGGCTACAGCCCGGCGCATTTCTCCACGGCCTTTCGCAAGCGCTTCGGGGTGTCGCCCAAGTCCTTGCGTTGAGCCCGCTCCTGCTCGAGCCTGCTCCATCCAAAGCTGCGCCTGGTGATCCGGGCGCCCTCCCCGCGCCGTACCGCAAACGAAAGAAATGGTCGCTCAAGCCAAAGTTTTAGCCCGCAACCCAAGCTCACAAATGAGATACGTTTGCATTCTCATTTAATCCCCATCACGGAGTGAAGCATGGGTAGCCGCTTTGCGCACCGAAACACCTCAGGTTGTCCCGTCAATTGTGTGGTCTCGCGTCCGGCTCTGGGCCGCAACCCGCTGGCGTGCCTGATCCACGGCCTGGCCCTGGGCCTCTCGCTGACCCAGGCCGGCGCCGCGCTGGCCGCCGATGGCGATACCGACCAGGACCACGCCCTGACCCTGGACACCAGCGTGATCAGCGCCACCCAGCCCGACTCCGCCACCGGGCCGCAGGCCGGTTACGTGGCCAAGCGCAGCCTCAGCGGAACCAAGACCGATGCCAGCCTGAGCGAAATTCCCCAGTCGATTTCCGTGATCACCCGCGACCAGATGGATGCCCAGCAGGTGCAGTCGGTGAACGAGGCGCTGCGCTACACCGCCGGGGTCCAGGCCAATACCACCGCCGCCAGCCAGCGCTTCGACACCCTCTCGATCCGCGGTTTCGACGTCACCACCGGCATGCTCCGCGATGGCCTCAAGGGCAATACCGCCCAGGCCTGGCCCAAGGTCGAAGCCTATGGCCTGGAGCGCATCGATGTGCTCAAGGGCCCGGCCTCGGTGCTGTTCGGGCAGAACTCGCCGGGGGGCGTGGTCAACCAGATCAGCAAGCGCCCGCTGGACAAGCCCTTCCATGAAGTGCAGATCCAGGGGGGCAGCTTCGACCGAGCCCAGGGCCAGTTCGACTTCAGCGGGCCGCTGGATGATGAAGGGCAGTTCCTCTATCGCCTGGTGGGCCTGGAGCGCGACAGCGGCACCCAGTTCGATCACATCAAGGACGACAAACAGTACTTCGCGCCCTCCTTCACCTGGAAGCCCAACGACGACACCAGCCTGACCCTCCTGGCCGACTACACCCAGGACACGTTCGGCGCGCCGCGGGTGTTCCTGCCGGCCCAGGGCACCCTGCTTGGCAACCCCAATGGCAAGGTCAGGCACAACGTCTTCCTCGATGAACCGGGGCTGGACAACGACCGCACCCAGTACTCCCTGGGCTACCTGCTGGAGCACCGCCTGAATGACGTCTGGAGCCTCAATTCCAGCGCCCGCTACGGCCACGTCAACCTGCTGACCAACACCGCCAGCGGCATGTCCCTGGCTCCGGACCTGCGCACCCTGAACCGCGCTGCCTATCGCTTTCGCATCGTCGGCGACACCTACTCCCTGGACAACAATGCCCAGGCCCGCTGGAACCTGGGCAGCACGCAAATGGTGTCGCTTTTGGGGGTGGACTACCGGCGCACCCGCGAGGACTACTACCTGCGCGGCGGCTCGGCTTCGCCCATCGACATCTATAACCCGGTGCACGGCGGCGTGTTCGACCCCAGCACCCCCTTCACCAACACCGTGCAGCGCGCCGATCAGGTCGGGGTCTACGCCCAGCAGCAGTTCACCTTCGATGAGCATTGGGTGCTCACCGTCGGCGGACGCCAGGACCGCTCCAGCGCCCGAACCGATAACCGCATGAACGACAGCGGCAGCAAGCAGGACGACGAAAAGTTCACCTACCGCACCGGGCTGGTGTACCTGGCGGACAACGGCCTGGCACCCTACATCAGCTATTCCACGTCCTTCGACCCGGTGCTGGGCACCAACTTCTACGGCACGCCGTACAAGCCCACCAGCGCCAAGCAATCGGAAGTGGGGGTCAAGTACCAGCCGCCGGGCATCGACAGCTACATCACCCTGTCGCTGTTCGACCTGACCCAGGAAAACGTCAAGACCGCCGATCCCGCCAACCCGTTGAATACCCTGCAGACCGGCGAAGTGAACGTGCGCGGCATCGAGCTCGAAGGCAAGGCCAGCCTGGCCCGGGGCCTGGACCTGCTGGCGGCGCTGACCTACAACGACGCCGAGGTGAGCAAGAGCAACAACCCGCTGGAGAAGGGCAAACGCCCCACCGACACCCCGGAAAAAATGGCCTCGCTGTGGGCCGACTACACCTTGCCCGAAGGCCCCCTGAGCGGCCTGGGCTTTGGCGCCGGGGTGCGTTACATCGGCTCCACCGAGGCCGATGCCGCCAACACCCAGCGCGTGCCCTCCTACACCTTGCTGGACGCGGCGGTGCACTACGACTTCGACAAGCTGATCCCGGCGGCCAAGGGCCTGCGCCTGGCGGTGAATGCCACCAACCTCACCGACAAGCACTATTACGAAGGCTGCTCGCTGACCAATTGCAGCGCCGGTTATGACCGCAGTGTCATCGCCAGCCTGCGCTATCGCTGGTAAGCCGCCGATGCTGTCCATGCGTGATATCTGGCTCAGGCTGCACCGCTGGCTGGCCCTGTGCCTGGGGCTGTTCCTCGCGCTGCTGGGCCTCAGTGGTTCGCTGCTGGAGCTCAAGGGGCCGATCCTGCGCTGGGAGGTCGGTGCGCAGATGCTGCAATTGGCCCCTGGCGAGCATGGCACGCTGCTGCAACAGGACGCCTGGATCAGGGCCGCCTCCGACGCCTACCCGCAATTGCACAAGGTCTTCGGCGCAGCCCCACCGCGCCAGGGCTTTCTCGAATCGGACAATGTGATCGTCTTCGGTGCCCTCAAGGAGCGTCCCGGCACCGGCATCGCCATGATCGATCCTTATAGCGGCGAACCCCGGGGCTTCTTCGTCTTCGAGGACCTGTGGCTGGCCAAGCTGGTGGCGCTGCACCGCAGCCTGCTGCTGCCGCCAGCCTGGGGTTCGAACCTGGTGCTGCTCTGTGGCCTGGCGCTGCTGGGCTCCCTGGGCAGTGGCCTGTACCTGTGGTGGCCGGGCCGGCGCAGCTGGTGGAAGGCCGCCAGCCTGCGTCCCGGCAGCCGGGGCAACCGACGCCTGCGGGAATGGCACAACGTGGCGGCGGCCTGGCTGTGCCTGCCGCTGCTGCTGATTGCCGGCAGCGGTGCCTGGCTGGCACGCCCCGACCTCTTCACCTGGCCCGGCGCCCAGCCGATGGCGATCAAGCCGCTGTTTTCCGCGGCCCATGGCCACTTGCTGCTGGGCACCCCCGGCGCCTGGCTGGCTTTTCTCTGCGGCATTTCGTTACCCCTTCTGTACCTCACCGGCCTGCTGCTGTGGTGGCGCAAGCGCGCTGCCCGCCGGGCCGTCCAATCGTTCAAGGAAACTAGCCATGACACACCGTGATTTCTTGCGCCGGGCCCAGCGCGGGCTCTTGCTCGGCCTGCTGCCCCTGGGCCTGCTATGGGCCGCCACGGCCAGCGCCGCGACCCTCACCGATCTGGCCGGACGCCAGGTCCAGGTGCCGGAGAAGGTCGAGCACATCCTCCTGGGTGAAGGCCGGATGATCTATTCCCTGTCGCTGCTCGAAGGCCAGAACCCGTTCGCCCGTCTCGCCGGTTGGCAAGGGGACTTTCGCGGCCTCGACGTGCAGGGCTACGAGGCCTATCACAAGGTCTTCCCCCAGGCCGACAAGGTGCCGCTGGTGGGCGGCACCTCGGCCGAGACCTTCAGCGTCGAAAAGGCCCTGGCGGTGCACCCGGACCTGGCGATCATGGCCCTGAGCGGCGGCCATGGGCCGAGCCCCGACAGCGAGGCGGTGAAACAGCTGGAGGCCGCCGGGGTGGCGGTGATCTTCGTCGACTTCAGCGACCATCCCCTGAGCAACACCGTGCCCAGCATGCGCCTGCTGGGCCAGGCCCTGGGCCGTGAGCAGCGGGCCGAGGAATTCATTGCCTTCTATCAGCAGTCCCTGGCCAAGGTCACCCAGACCCTGGCCAAGGCCGGTACCGTCAAGCAGCCGAAGATCTTCATCGACATGCTCGCCGGGCTGCAGGACTGCTGCGGCTCGCCGGGCACCGGCAACTTCGGCGAGATGATCAAGCTGGCGGGCGGGCGCAACATCGCCGACGGGCGCATACCCGGGCCCATCGGCACCCTGAACGTGGAGTACATCCTCTCCAGCAACCCGGACGTTTACGTGGCCACCGGGGTCTTTGCCGCCGGCCAGGGCGGCGTGACCCTGGGTTATTCCGCCACCTTGCAACAGGCCCGGGACAGCCTGCGCCAGGCCGCCAACCGCCCGCCGCTGAATGAACTGCGGGCGGTGCGCGAAGGCAATGTGCACGGCTTGTGGCACATCTTCTATGACTCGCCGGAACACCTGATCGCGGTCCAGGCCCTGGCCAAGTGGCTGCACCCGGAGCTGTTCAAGGACCTGGACCCGGACCAGACCCGCCGCGAGCTGTACCAGCGCTTCATGCCGATTCCCGCCAGCGGCGTGTTCGCCACGAGCCTGAAACCATGACCCAGGCTGCCACCGACGTGGCGGACAACCTTGCCGCCGGCCATTACCAGCGACGCCACGGGCGCCGAGTGCTGCTGTTGGGCGGGCTGGCCCTGGCCCTGCTGCTGTCCCTGGCCCTGGACATCACCACCGGGCCTTCCGGGATGAGCCTCTCGCGCCTGCTGCAGGTGCTCTGGGACCCGGGCTCGATGCCCCGGGTGGAAGCGGTGATCGTGTGGAACGTGCGCCTGCCCTACGCCCTGATGGCGGTGCTGGTGGGGGCCGCCCTGGCCCTGGCCGGGGCGGAGATGCAGACCGTGCTCGACAACCCCCTGGCCAGCCCCTTCACCCTCGGTGTATCCGCCGCCGCGGCGTTCGGTGCAGCCCTGGCCATCGTCCTCGGCCTGGGCCTTCCCGGGGTGCCGGCGCAGTACCTGATCTCGGCCAACGCCTTCCTCTTCGCCCTGGCCTCGGTGGCCCTGCTGTACCTGCTGGCACGCTGGCGCGGCTTCGGCGTGGAAAGCCTGGTGCTGTTCGGCATCGCCCTGGTCTTCGCCTTCAACGCCCTGGTGGCGCTGCTGCAATTCGTCGCCACCCAGGACAGCCTGCAGCAACTGGTGTTCTGGACCCTGGGCAGCCTGGCCCGGGCCTCGTGGGAAAAGCTCGCGGTACTGGCCCTGGCGCTGTTGCTGTGCCTGCCCTTCTCCCTGCGCCAGAGCTGGGCCCTGACCGCCCTGACCCTGGGCGAGGAACGGGCCCGCAGCTTCGGCATCGACGTTGGCCGCCTGCGCCTGCTGTCGCTGCTGCGCATCAGCCTGCTGTCGGCCCTGGCGGTGTCCTTTGTCGGCACCATCGGCTTTATCGGCCTGATCGCCCCGCACATCGCCCGCCTGCTGGTGGGCGAAGACCATCGGCTGTTCCTGCCGGCCAGCGTGCTCAGCGGCGGGCTGATCCTGTCCATGGCCTCCATCGCCAGCAAGGCGCTGATCCCCGGGGTGCTGATTCCGGTGGGTATCGTCACCGCCCTGGTGGGCATTCCCTTCTTCATGGCCATCGTCATGCGCAACCGTCGAGGTGTCCTGTGAAGCCGCCTGTGTCCTCCAACGCCGGCCTGTGCACCGCCGGCCTGAACATGCACTACGGCAACCGCCAGGTGCTGTGCGACGTGGCCCTGCCGCCCCTGGCCGGGGGCAGCGTGACCGCGCTGATCGGCCCCAACGCGGCGGGCAAGTCGACCCTGCTGCGGGGCATCGCCGGGTTGCACAAGACCTCGGGCCAGGTACTGCTGGACGGCGTCGACCTCAACCGCCTGCCCCAGGTGGAACGGGCGCAGCACATCGTCTACCTGCCCCAGAGCCTGCCGGAACGTACCCGCCTGTGCGCCTTCGAAGCAGTGCTCAGCGCTGCCATGGCCGGGCATCGCACTGGCGGTTTCGCCCCTGGCCGGCCCAGCGCGGCGGTGTTGCACGGGGTCGAACAAGTGCTGCAGGACCTGGACCTCACCGCCCTGGCCGACCGCCCGATCGACGCCCTCTCCGGTGGCCAGCGCCAACTGGTGGGCCTGGCCCAGGCCCTGGTGCGCCAGCCCCGGGTGCTGCTGCTGGACGAACCCACCAGCGCCCTGGACCTGTACCACCAGTGCCAGGTAGTGGAAGCCATCACCCGGGCCACCCGCGAGCGCCAGTTGATCACCCTGGTGGTGGTCCACGACATCAACCTGGCCCTGGGTTTCAGCCAGCAGGTGGTGGTGCTGCACCATGGCCGCCTGGCCGCCGCCGGGCCGGCCCTGGAGGTGATCAACCCACAACTGCTGCGCGACGTCTACGGCGTCGACGCCAGCCTGGAACAGGTACGCGGTCGACCGCTGGTGATGGTCGACGGCCGCCTGCCCTCTCACTCAGCCCTGGGATAAACCATGACCAACGCTCAACAGCTGCCCCTCGACACCCTGGACACGCCCCAGGCCGCCCCGGCCTTCGACCTGCGCCCGCTGCTGGTGGCCAACCTGGCCTGCACCATGGCGATGATGGCGTTCGTTTCGCTGATCGGCCCCATTGCGCGGATTCTCGGCCTGGCCACCTGGCAGGCAGGGATGGCGGTGACCGTCTCCGGGGTGATCTGGATGCTCCTGGCCCGGCCCTGGGGCCGGGCCAGCGATCGCCTCGGTCGGCGGCGCATCCTGCTGCTGGGCACCGGCGGCTTCACCCTGGCCTTTCTCGCCCTCAGCCTGTTTATCGACGTGGCGCTGCACGCCCTGCCTTCGGCGCTGCTGGCGTTTGCCGGGTTGCTGCTGGGCCGCGGCCTGATCGGGGTGTTCTATGCGGCAATCCCGGTGGGCGGCTATGCGCTGATCGCCGACAACATCGAACCCGAGCATCGCGCCCGGGCCATGGCGTCCCTGGGGGCGGCCAACGCCTGCGGGCTGGTCCTGGGGCCGGCGCTTGCCGCATTGCTGGCGCGCCACAGCCTGAGCCTGCCGTTCTATGCGCTGGCGGTGTTGCCGCTGCTGGGCTTCGCCTTCCTCAAGGCACGGCTGCCGCGCCAGGAACTGCACCTCAAGCAGCCGCCCAAGCCGGTGAGCCTGGGCGACCCGCGCCTGCGCCGGCCGCTGGTGGTGGCGTTCGTCTCGATGCTGTGCGTGGCCATGGCGCAGATCACCGTGGGCTTCTTCGCCCTCGACCGCCTGGGCATGAGCCCGGCCGACGCGGCGCAGACCGCCGGCATTTCCCTGACCCTGGTGGGGGTGGCGCTGATCGCCTCGCAACTGGTGGTGCGCAAACTGGAATGGCCGCCGCTGCGGATGATCCGCATCGGCGCCCTGGTGGCGGCGCTGGGCTTTGTCACCAGCATTCTCGCGGCCCAGGCCTGGGTGCTGTGGCTGGGGTTCTTTGTTTCGGCCGCCGGCATGGGCTGGATCTTCCCCTCCTTCGCCGCCCTGGCCAGCAACTCGGTGGACGCCGCCGAACAGGGCGCCACGGCCGGCTCCATCGGCGCGGCCCAGGGCCTGGGGGTAGTGGTCGGGCCCCTGGCCGGGACCCTGATCTACGGGCTGGAGCCACGCCTGCCCTACCTGCTGGCGGCGCTGCTGCTCGTACTGGTCGCCTGCTGGCCCGTAGCCCGACTCCGGTAACCTTCGGGCGAACGACGCGCATTATCGAAACCCTGCGGCCCTGTAGCCGCTGCCGAGCCTGCGGCGAGGCTGCGAAAAGGTCCGCAGGACCTTGCTCGGCGGTCTCCAACCGGGCACGCAGCGGCCTTGAGAGCGCCGCGCCCCTGCGACGGAGTGCCGCCCAGACCGTTCGCAGCCTGCGGCAGCGGCTACACGCTGGTGCGGCTCATGCGGCCCAGGGCCAGGCTGTACAACAGCAAGGCCAGGGTCGCCAGGGCGCCACCCGCCAGGCCGACATAGGCAAAGCCCAGCTGCCCGCCGACCCAACTGCCCAGCAGCGCACCGCCGCCAATGCCGATGTTGTAGATGCCGGAGAACATCGCCATGGCCACGTCGGTGGCGTCCGGCGCCAGCACCAGTACCTTGGATTGCAGGGCCAGGCCGAAGCCCATGATCGCCATGCCCCAGAACACACTCAGGGCCACCAGCGACCAGACGTGGCCATTGAGCGGCAACAGCAGGCTCAGGCACAGCGCCAGCAGCGCCACCGCGGTCAGTAGAAACCCCTGGGGGCTGTGGCGGTGCAGCCAGCTGAACAGCAGCGAGCCGATGATCCCGGCGCCGCCGAACACCAGCAGGACCAGGGTCACCACCTCGCCCCCCAGGCCCGCCGCCACCTTGATGAAGGGCTCGATGTAGCTGTAGGCGGTGAACTGCGCCGTCACCACCAGGGCGGTAAGCACATAGATCGCCACCAGCGCCGGGCGCTTGAACAGCAGCGGCAGGCTGCGCAGGGAACCGGAGTTCTGGCTCGGCAGCAGCGGCAAGGTGCGGATCAGCCACAGCACCAGCAGGCCGGCCATGGCCGCGATCACGCTGAACGTGGTGCGCCAGCCCAGGGCCTCGCCCAGCAAGCGGCCCAGGGGAATGCCCAGGACCATGGCCAGTGAGGTGCCGGTGGCCAGCAGCCCGAGGGCCTGCACCTGCTTGCCCGGCGGCGCCAGGCGCACCGCCAGGGACGCGGTGATGGACCAGAACAGTGCATGGGCCAGGGCCACGCCGATGCGGCTGAGCATCAGCAGGCCGAAGTTGCTGGCCAGGCTGGAGAACACATGGCTGACGATAAACAGCCCGAACAGCACCGTGAGCAGCTTGCGTCGTTCGATGTTGCGGGTCAGCAGCATCACCGGCAGCGAGGTCAGGGACACGATCCAGGCGTAGATGGTGAGCATCAGACCGACCCGCTCGGTGGGCAGGTCGAAGCTGGCGCCAATGGCGCTGAGCAGGCCCACCGGCACAAACTCGGTGGTGTTGAAGACAAAGGCCGCCAACGCCAGCGCGATGACCGGCTGCCAGTTGCCTTGGGGTGTCGCCGCGGAATCACTCATGGGGGGGCGTCATACTCTTTCGATGATGGAACGGGTCCGGGACCCGCTGAAAAAATGCACAACCCGGGCCAGCATCGCTGCTCCCGGATTGCGGGCAAAGGCTCCCAGGCGGAGCCAGGGTGCAGCGCCGCTTCAATTCCCTTGGGCGGTTCGCGCAAAGACCTGCATGGCCAGCGCCACGCCCTGCAGCAGGCGCGCCGCACTGACGCCGTCGCGGGCTTGCACCGACAGCCCGTGGAGCACCGTAGAGTAATAATCGCCCAGGGAAGTTGCATCGCTGTGGCCGGGCAGTTCACCCGCCTGCTGCGCGGCTTCCAGGCGCTGGATAATGCTTGCGGTACGCGCCCGGCGATGTTCGGCCAGCCATTCGCGCACGCTGTCGTTGTCGCTTGAGCAGTTCACCGCCGAGGCCACCACCATGCAGCCACGGGGGCCGTCGGCCCGGGTGTAGAGTGCCACCGCTTCTTGCAGCATGCGCTCGATGGCGACGTAGGCGCAGGGCTCTTGCAGGGCCAGGTCGGCGAAACCGCCTTCCTGGCTTTCGTACAGCTCGATGGCCTCGCGAAACAACGCCTCCTTGGAGCCGAAGGCGGCATAGATGCGCGCCGAGGCGATGCCCAGGGCCGCCACCAGGTCGGCCATGGAGGTGGTTTCGAAACCACGGCGCCAGAACAGTTCGAGCGCCTGGCGCAGTGCCTGGTGACGGTCGAATTCGCGGGGTCTTCCAGCCATGGGGGTCGGGTATCTCGTCGGGACAGGGAAGGCGCTCGGTTGAGCCCGAACAGCCGGTTGGCGCAGGGCGCCGGGACGAAATGATATTAGATTTGCGCCGGCCGCGGCCAATTTCCGTGGCCGCGGCCTTGCCTGCGCCCTGCCTCAGTCACGGCCCTCCTGCAGAAACGGCAGCAGCAGCGCGAGAAATTCCTCCGGTGCCTCTTCCATGATGAAGTGCCCGCAGTCCTCGACAATGGCCCCGCGCAGGTCATTGGCATGGCCCTGCAGGGTCAGCAGAGGTGCATCGTTGGTGGCGTGCTCGGCACCAATGGCCAGCACCGGCATGGTCAGCGGCTGCTGCGCGCGCAGCTGATTCTGGCGCACCGTCTCGGGGATCGCCCGGTAATAGGCGAAGCCTGCGCGCAACCCGCCCGGGGCAGCGTAGGCCTCGATGTAGACTTCGGCGGCCACCGCCTCGCGGCGATGGGACCAGTGGTCGAAGATGTAATTCAGATAGGCCCGCTCGCGCCCGGCGATCAAGGCTTCCGGCAAATCCCGCAGCTGGTTGAACATGAAGTGCCAGAGAAAGATGTTCTGCTGCGGCGCGACGAAAATCGGTGGTGCATCCGCCAGCCCGGGGATCACCGCCTCGGTCAGCGCCAGGCGCTCCACCGCCTGCGGATGGTCGCTGGCCAAGGCGTAGGCGATCCACATGCCGACGTCGTGGCCGACCACGCTGTAGCGCTCGAAACCCAACTGCCCCATCACCTGGTGCAGCACCCCGGCCACATGGCCGGTGTCGTAGCCGTGCTCAGGGCGGTCGGACTGGCCGCTGCCCGGCGGGTCCACGGCAATGGCCTGGAAGCCTTGGGCAGCCAGGGCCTGGATCACCTGACGCCAGGCGTACCAGGTCTGCGGCCAGCCGGGAATCAGCAGCACCGGCCGGCCCGTGCCGGCGGTGACACAGTGGATGCGCTGGCCATCGACGCGCACGTAACGGTGAACCAGGTCGAGGCTGTCGGCCTGGAGGTTGTCAGTCAAAGCATTCATGGTGTGTTCTCGATGAAGGGTTTCAGGCAATGCCGAGCATGGCGTTGATCTGTTGGCGGTCGATCTGCGCGCCGGCGAAGTCGTCGAAGATGCGCTGGGTGACCTGGATCATGTGCCGGTTGATGAACTCGACACCTTCCCGGGCGCCATCCTCCTGATCCTTGAGGCAGCACTCCCACTCCAGGGTCGCCCAGCCCGGGTAGTCGTATTGCGCCAGCTTGGAAAAGATCCCCTTGAAGTCCACCTGGCCATCACCCAGGGAGCGGAAGCGCCCGGCGCGCTCGACCCAGGCGCTGTAGCCGCCGTAGATGCCCTGGCGGCCGCTGGGATTGAACTCGGCATCCTTGACGTGAAACATGCGGATGCGCTCGTGGTAGATGTCCAGGTAACTCAGGTAGTCCAGCTGTTGCAGCACGAAGTGGCTGGGGTCGAAGAGGATGTTGCAACGCGGGTGATGGTCCACCAATTCATAGAAGCGTTCGAAGCTGGTGCCGTCGTGCAGGTCCTCGCTGGGGTGGATCTCGTAGCACAGGTTGACCCCCTGCTCGTCGCAGGCATCGAGGATCGGCCGCCAGCGCCGCGCCAGCTCGTCGAACGCCGTCTCGATCAGGCCCTCGGGGCGCTGGGGAAAGGGAAACAGATAAGGCCAGGCCAGGGACCCGGAAAAGGTCCCCAGCTCACTCAGCCCCAGGCGTCGCGAAGCCTTGGCCGCCAGCTTCATCTGCTCCATGGCCCAGGCCGTTCTGGCTTGCGGATTGCCCCGCAGCGCTGGCGGCGCGAAGTTGTCGCACATCGCGTCGTAGGCCGGGTGCACCGCCACCAGTTGGCCGAAGATATGGCTGGTCAGCTCGCTGATCTGCAGGCCCTTCTGCGCCAGCTGGCCCTTGAGTTCATCGCAGTAGTCCTGGCTCTCGGCCGCCGTGGCGACGTCGAACAACCGCGCATCCCAGGCAGGGATCTGCAGCGCCTTGAAACCCAGGTCGGCGGCCCATTGGGCAATCGCCGGCAAATTGTGGAACGGCGCCGTCTCGGCGCTGAATTGCGCCAGATGCAGGCTGGGACCCTTGAGGGTTTTCATCGAACTGCTCCCTATTCTTTGTCGGTCGACAAAGAATAGGGATACGCTCTGGCCACGTCAATCATCGCCGTGCAGAAAAGTGTTTGGAGACGAGCTGATCACCTGTAGGAGCTGGCTTGCCAGCGAAGGCGTCGGCAAAAAAAACCCGCGATCAAGATCGCGGGTCCGCTCTGCATCACCGCAGAATCACGGCCGACGGTACACCTCGCGCCCGGCAAAATAGGTCGTCAGTACCTGGGTATCCGCCAGTTGCTCCTGGGGCACCTGGAACACATCGCGGTCAAGAACGATCAGGTCGGCCTGCTTGCCCGGGGCCAGGCTGCCGATCTGCTGCTCCAGGCCAATGGCCCGCGCGGCGTTGCGGGTGTAGGCGTAGAACATGGTTTCCCGGTCGATGCCTTCGTCCTTGTTCAACACGCCCTTGGGCCCCTTGCGGCTGATGGCCTGGGCGATGGCCTTCCAGGGTTCCGGGGTGCTTACCGGCCAGTCGCTGGCCCCGGCGATGGTGGCGCCGTTCTTCAGCAGCGAGCGGGCCGGGTACATGAAATGGAACTGCATGGCGCTGATGTAGGGCTGGAGCAAATCGATGCTCAGCTCATCGGCGGCGGCCCAGTACAGCTGCATGGAGGCGATCACGTCCAGTGGCTTGAAGCGGGCGAACTCCTTGGGGTTGACCATCTGCAAGTGGGTGATGGAGTGCACCACCCCACTCTGGCGATCACGCCGCGCCTGCTCGATGCCGTTGAGGGATTCGCGCACCGCGCGGTCGCCAATGGCATGCACATGCACCAGCCAGCCACGGGCATCGGCGGCGCTGACCAGCTCGCCGAAATGCGCCGGGTCGATCAGCAGTTCGCCATCCTTCTTCGAGTTCTTGTAGGGGGTCAGCAGGGAAGCGGTTTGCGCCGGAAACTCGGCGACACCGTCGGCGAAGATCTTGATCCCCGGCAGGCTCAGGTTCGGCACCCCGAGGAACTGCTGGCGCACCTGCTCCAGCACCTCCAGGTCCGCCGGGCGGCTCTTGGGATTGGCCACCATCAGGGCCGCGACCCGCTGGGTCAGCTCGCCCTTCTGCGCCAGCGCCTTGTACACCGGCAGCACACCGACGGTCTGGGCCGTGGGATGCATGGCGAACAGCGCGTCGCCCGGGGTGGCGTTGGCCGCCGGGTCCATCAGCGCGGTGATGCCCAGGCTCAGGTTGAGGTCGCGGGCGGCGCGCCCGGCGTCGAGCAACTGCTCGAAGCTCGGCGGCGGCAGCTGCGAGGTCAGGGCCGAGAGCCCGGCATCGGCGACAAAACCGTTGGGGCTGCTGTCCGGGTGATGGCCGATGGTGGCCTGGGCCTCGCCCTGCAGCGCCTTGACCCGCGCGGCGTCTATGCCGCCGCGCTTGAGCATGGCGCGGTTGGCCCAGCCGGTGTGGTAGTCCCAGCCAACGAACAGAATCGGTACATCGGCCCATTCGCCCTGGTTGAAGCGCTGTTCCAGGGCGTCCACCTGGCTCCAGTAGGTCGAGGGAAAACCGCTGACGCTGAGGATCTCGCCATGCCGCGCCTTGCCGTCATCGCGCCAGCCGCGCAGGCGCTGCTCCAGCTCGTCCAGGGGCAGTTGCTGGGTTTCCAGGTCGGCGGCCTTGAGCTTCAGGCCCCCGAAGATGGCATGACTGTGGCTGTCGATGAACCCCGGCATCAGCACCTTGCCCTGCAGGTCGATAACCTGGGTGCCCGGAGCCTTCAGCGCCAGCACCTGGGCATCGCTGCCGACCATGGCGATACGCCCCTGCTCCACCGCCACCGCCTGTTGCAGGGGCTGGCCCTGCTCGGCGGTGAACACCTTGGCGTTGTGCAGCACCAGGTCCACCGCGGCCTGGCTGTACAGCGAGACCAGGGCCAGGGCCGAGGCCAGCGTGATATTCAGCGTCTTTTTCATTGTTGTTCGCACCCTTGGCTCAGAATGCGCCAGAGACTAGCCAAGTCACCGGTGCTTAAGAATACTGCTTCGCGCAACCCATCCTTTCCAAAGAGGCAAGACTGCAATGGACCAGCTGGGCGCCATCACCATGTTCGTGACCACGGTCGATCAGGGCAGCTTCACCCGCGCCGCCGCGTGCCTGGGCAAGACCACCTCGGCCCTGACCAAGGCAGTGAGCCACCTGGAGAGCCAGCTCGGCACCCGCTTGCTGGAGCGCTCCACACGCCGGATCGCCCTCACCGAGGCCGGGCATATCTACCTGGCCAGCGCCCGGCAGGTATTGCGCCAGCTGCAACAGGCCGGGGAAGACATCGAGCGCCTGCAGCAGGAAATGTGCGGCACCCTGCGCCTGGTGGCGCCGCCCTCCTTCGCCCCGGCCTTTCTCAATGGCGCCTGCTACGGCTTTCTTGAGCAGTACCCGCAGATGCGCCTGGACGTGGAGCTCACCGACGAATTCGTCGACCTGCAAAGTGGCGGCTATGACCTGGCCGTGCGCGACGGGCCGGTGGAACTGCCGGACCTGATCGCCCGCCCGTTGACGGCCAACCGCATCCTGCTCTGCGCCAGCCCGCGCTATCTGCAGCGCCAGCCCTTGCCGGTGACCCCGGCGCATTTTGCCGAGCATGACTGGCTGATCTTCCGTCACCCGGCATTGAACCCGCATTTCTGGCGCTTCACCTTGAATGGCGAGCAGCAGCGTGTGCCCCAGCCGGTGCCGCGGCTGGCCAGTGACAATTACGATTTCCTGTTCGGTGCCCTACTGGCCGGGCTGGGCCTGCAACTGTGCCCGCAGTGGAGCGCCGCGCCCTACCTGCGTCGCGGCGAGCTGGTGCAACTGCTGCCCGAGGCGCAGCTGGACCCGGAGCAGTTCGGCCCGAGGATCCATGTGATCTACCCCGCCCACAGGCGCCAGACCCGCAAGCACCAGGCCTTCATCCAATGCCTGAACCGCTACCTGGACGAGCAGCAATTGCATTGATGGGCCAGCTCCCGGCCCATCTGGCGCTGGCAGCCCTGTCGAGTGCGGCCGCAGCCACCACGGGTCGGATTGCGCCAGAGCCCAGGCATACACATCAACCAGTGGTTTGGCCGGGCAATGAATACTGGGGCAAATAGGCTTTTGCGATTGAGTGACTATCACATCATGAATGTGACTAAAGACCTGGTGAAATCAATTCATTAGTACTCAATTAATAGCTCGACATAAGATGCGCCTCAATAATAGACAACATAAAGACTACCGAGAAAAAGTAGCCAGGAACAAAACTGGAAAGCACTGAAAGCCAACAAACAAGTTCAGGACTTATCTCGGAAATCAGGATGCCAGATCACAATGAACAACGATTTCACATTCACCATCAAGAGCATTTGCTTCGACGAAGATTATCACCCGTCCGAGAATACGCGCATCACCACCAACTTTGCCAACCTGGCCAGGGGCAAGAGTCGCCAAGAAAACTTGCGCAATACCTTGAGGATGATTGACAACCGCTTCAATGCCTTGGCGCATTGGGACAACCCCAAGGGCGATCGTTATACAGTCGAGCTTGAAATCATCTCCGTGGAGATGGACATCGACACTCAAAGCAGTGGCCATGCCATCCCTCTGATTGAAATATTGAAAACCAATATTTTCGATCGAAAGACCAACGAACGCTTTGAGGGCGTTGTAGGAAACAACTTTTCCTCTTACGTACGGGACTACGACTTCAGCGTGCTATTGCCGGAGCACAACAGGGAGCGACCAAAGTTCAGCATTCCGGAAAACTTCGGAGAGCTGCATGGAAAGCTATTCAAGCATTTCATCAACTCCAGCACTTACAAGGAAAACTTCAACAAGCCACCGGTGATCTGCCTGAGCGTTTCGAGCAGCAAGACCTACCATCGGACTGAAAACCAGCACCCTGTACTGGGCATTGAATACCAGCAGGACGAATATTCTCTAACAGATGAATACTTCAACAAGATGGGGTTGAAAGTTCGCTACTTCATGCCGTCCAACAGCGTTGCGCCTTTGGCTTTCTACTTTGCCGGCGATTTGCTCAGTGATTACACCAACCTGGAACTGATCAGCACCATCAGCACGATGGACACCTTCCAGAAGATTTACCGGCCAGAGATCTACAATGCCAACTCTGCGGCAGGCAAATCCTATCAACCGAGCCTGAAGCACCAGGACTATTCATTGACTCGAATTGTCTATGACCGAGAAGAACGTAGCCGCCTGGCGATTGAGCAAGGGCAGTTTGTCGAGAACAACTTCATCAAGCCATACCAGAACATTCTTGAGCAGTGGTCCGCCAATTACGCTCTTTGACTCATCAAAAATACAAGGTCACCCATGATGAAAAAGTTGTTACCCACTTCAACTGCCGGCAGCTTGCCTAAACCTTCCTGGCTTGCACAGCCTGAAACGCTCTGGTCGCCCTGGAAGTTGCAAGAGGAAGAACTGGTTGAAGGCAAGCAGGACGCCTTGCGCTTGTCACTGCAAGAACAACAGCAAGCAGGCATTGATATCGTCAGTGATGGCGAGCAGACACGTCAGCACTTTGTCACGACGTTCATCGAACACCTCAGCGGCGTTGATTTTGCAAAACGTGAAACCGTCAGGATTCGTGATCGCTATGATGCGAGCGTCCCCACGGTGGTGGGGGCTGTCAGTCGCCAGAAGCCGGTTTTCGTGGAAGATGCCAGGTTTCTGCGCCAGCAGACCGAGCAACCCATAAAGTGGGCGCTGCCAGGCCCGATGACGATGATCGACACGCTTTATGACAGCCATTACAAAAGCCGCGAAAAACTGGCCTGGGAATTCGCCAAGATCCTCAACCAGGAAGCCAGGGAGCTGGAGGCGGCCGGCGTGGATATCATCCAGTTTGATGAGCCCGCCTTTAACGTCTTCTTCGATGAAGTGAATGACTGGGGTGTGGCCACCCTGGAAAGAGCCATTGAAGGTCTTAAATGCGAAACGGCGGTGCACATTTGCTATGGCTATGGCATCAAGGCCAATACGGACTGGAAAAAGACCCTGGGCTCAGAGTGGCGGCAATATGAAGAGGCGTTCCCCAAGCTGCAGAAATCCAGTATCGATATAGTCTCGCTGGAATGTCACAACTCTCATGTCCCAATGGATCTCATTGAACTCATCAGAGGCAAGAAGGTGATGGTCGGGGCCATTGATGTGGCCTCCAACACCATTGAAACACCCGAGGAAGTGGCCGACACCTTGCGCAAGGCATTGCAGTTCGTGGATGCCGACAAGCTCTATCCCTGCACCAACTGTGGCATGGCACCCTTATCCCGTGGCGTGGCAAGGGGCAAGCTGAAGGCTTTGAGTGCCGGCGCAGAAATCATCCGCAGAGAACTCTCGAACCTGCGCTGAGCTAAAGCCGCAAGTGGTGTGCCAGAGGGGTGAAGCGGTGGATTGAAAAGCCGCCGCTTCACCCCTCTGCGCGCTGTCGGACAGTACCCAATATTCAGGACCCGCCATGTCACTTCCCAGTACGGCTATCGAGCCAATGCGCTTTCGCGAAGCGCTCGGGCACTACGCATCCGGCATCACGGTGATTACCTCACAGGTTGATGGCGAGCCGCTCGGCTTCACGTGCCAGTCGTTCTATAGCGTGTCGATGAGCCCGCCGCTGGTGTCATTCAGCGTCATGTCCAGCTCGGCCAGCTACCCCAAGATTCGTCAGGCGGGCCGCTTCATGGTCAATATCCTCTCAGGCGAGCAGGTCAGGATTTCCAACCAGTTCGCAAGCAAAGGCACGGACAAGTGGCAGGGAGTTCAATGGCAGGAGTCGCCGCTGGGCAACCCGATCATTGCCGGCAGCCTGCACTGGCTCGATTGTGAAATTCACGCCGAACACGTCGCAGGTGACCACCTGATCGTGATAGGTGAAGTCAAGGCGCTGAACCTGCAGCAAGCGGCTGCTGCGCAGCCATTGCTGTATTTCAAAGGACAATATTGCAACCTCGCGGCCCCGGGCGCGGTGTGAACCCTGGCCGGCGCTCCTTCGCTTTGGGCCTGTTTCAGACAGCAAGGTTGCTTGTGAATCGCAAGGACGCTGGCGCCCCACCTGCGCTCACTCTTGTACCGGAATCTGCCGCAACGGCTTGACCGACTTGAAGGAAAAACTCGAATAGATCTCCTTCACCGCCGGCAGGGTCTGCAACACTTCACGGGCGAATTCGCCGAAGGATTCCAAGTCCTTGGCCAGCACTTCGAGGAGAAAGTCGTAGCGCCCGGAGACGTTGTGGCAGGCGATGATTTCCGGGATCTCCAGCAGCCGTTGTTCGAAGGCCCGGGCGGTGTCCTGGGAGTGGGATTCCATCATCACGCTGACAAAGGCGGTGACCCCATAGCCCAGCGCCTTGGGCGAGAGGATCGCCTGGTAACCGGTAATCACCCCGCTCTCTTCGAGAATCTTCACCCGGCGCCAGCACGGCGAGGTGGTCAAGGCGACGCTGTCCGCCAGCTCGGCGTTGGTCAGCCGGGCGTTGTCTTGCAGGGCGATCAGCAGGGCTTTGTCGATACGGTCCAGATCGAGGGGCATGTCTTACCTTTTTATCTTATTTTTATGGTTATTTATTCCAATTATTCGGTTTTAAAGGGCCGATATTGGAAATTATTGCGCCGGGTTTGAGCATAGCATTAGAGCAAATCCGGGAGCGTTCACCATGAACAATAAAAACAGTGACCTTGGTTTTTCCACCCGTGCCATCCATCACGGCTACAACCCCCAGGAGCATCAGGGCGCGCTGATCCCGCCGATCTACCTGACCTCCACCTTCACCTTCGCCACCGCCGAATACGGCGCCTGCTGTTTTGCCGGTGAAGAACCCGGCTACTTCTATACCCGCATCGGCAACCCGACCCTGGCGTTGCTGGAAGCGCGCAT
Source organism: Pseudomonas sp. GW822-FHT04H02 (assembly GCF_058800645.1). Classification (NCBI taxonomy): domain Bacteria; kingdom Pseudomonadati; phylum Pseudomonadota; class Gammaproteobacteria; order Pseudomonadales; family Pseudomonadaceae; genus Pseudomonas; species Pseudomonas sp. GW822-FHT04H02. The sequence continues at coordinate 227,722 of NZ_JBXAMM010000004.1, forward strand.
GGCTGCCCTGGAAAACGGCGAAGCGGCCGTAGCGTTCGGCTCCGGCATGGGGGCGATTGCCGCGACCTTGTGGACCCTGCTGCGCCCGGGCGACGAGGTCATCGTCGGCCAGACTTTGTACGGTTGCACCTTTGCCCTGCTGCACCACGGCCTTGGCGAATTCGGCGTCAAGGTACGCCATGTCGACCTGACCGACCTGGGCGAGCTACGGGCGGCCATCGGCCCGGCCACGCGGATGATCTATTTCGAAACCCCGGCCAACCCCAACATGCAACTGGTGGACATCGCCGCCGTGGCCCAGGTGGCCCGCCAGCATCCCGGCCTGCTCGTGGCGGTGGACAACACCTACTGCACACCTTACCTGCAGCGCCCGCTGGAACTGGGCGCCGACCTGGTGCTGCACTCGGCCACCAAGTACCTCAGCGGCCATGGCGACATCACCGCCGGCATCGTGGTCACCGGCCAGGCCCTGGCCGAACGCATCCGCCTGCAGGGCCTGAAGGACCTGACCGGCGCGGTGCTCTCGCCCCAGGACGCTTTTCTCCTGATGCGCGGCCTCAAGACCCTGGCCCTGCGCATGGATCGCCATTGCGCCAACGCCCAGGCCGTCGCCCAGTTCCTCCAGGACCACCCCGCCGTGGCCTGGGTCGCCTACCCGGGGCTGGCATCCTTTGCCCAACACGCCCTGGCCGCAAGACAGATGAAGCTGCCCGGCGGCATGATCGCCTTCGAACTCAAGGGCGGGCTGGCCAGCGGGCGACGCTTCATGAACGCCCTGGGGCTGTTCAGCCGCGCGGTCAGCCTGGGGGATGCCGAATCCCTGGCCCAGCACCCGGCGAGCATGACCCATTCCACCTACACCCAGGAGGAACGGGCCGAACACGGCATCGCCGAGGGCCTGGTACGGCTGTCGGTGGGGCTGGAAGACATCGCCGACCTGCTGGCCGACATCGCCCAGGCCCTGGACGCCAGCGCCGAACCCGCGCGCCCCACCCTGGAGGCCGTGAGCCGAATCGGCAAGGCCCTGCCTTGAGCAGGATCAGCACATCTGGCGGCAAAGCCGACTACAACACCCTGCCGGCGCCCGGGCCCCGGCAGTCCAGGCAACACCCGCAACACCCTTAGAACCGTAACCCACAGGAGTGGAACAACCCATGAGTCGTATCAATAACAAAGCCACCCAACTGCTCAGCGCCATGATCCTTGCCGGCCTGGCCTGCCATTCCATGGCAGCCGACAGCATCCGGATCGGCATCGCCGGGGCCAAGACCGGCCCGGTGGCGCAATACGGTGACATGCAGTTCAGCGGCGCGCGCATGGCCATCGAGCAGATCAACGCCAAGGGTGGCGTCGACGGCAAGCAACTGGTGGCCGTGGAATACGACGATGCCTGCGACCCCAAGCAAGCGGTCGCCGTGGCCAACAAGGTGGTCAACGACGGCGTCAAGTTCGTGGTCGGACACCTGTGCTCCAGCTCCACCCAACCCGCGTCGGACATCTACGAAGACGAAGGCATCGTGATGATCACCCCGGCCGCCACCAGCCCAGAGCTGACCGCCCGTGGCTACAAGATGGTGTTCCGCACCATCGGCCTGGACAACGCCCAGGGCCCGGCGGCGGCACGCTACATCGCCCAGCTCAAGCCGACCAATGTGGCGGTGCTGCACGACAAGCAACAGTACGGCGAAGGCATTGCCAGCTCGGTCAAGGACATCCTCGGCAAGGAAGGCATCAAGGTGGCGATGTTCGAAGGCATCAACGTCGGCGAACGCGACTACTCCTCGATCCTGGCCAAGCTCAAGCAGGCCAATGTGGATTTCGTCTACTTCGGCGGCTACCACCCGGAAATGGGCCTGCTGTTGCGCCAGGCCAAGGAAAAGGGCCTGACCGCACGCTTCATGGGGCCTGAAGGCGTGGGCAACGACTCGATCTCGCAGATCGCCAAGGACGCTTCCGAAGGCATGCTGGTGACCCTGCCCAAGTCCTTCGACCAGGACCCGGCCAACAAGGCCCTGGTGGAGGCCTTCGAAGCCAAGAAGGAAAACCCCAGCGGCCCGTTCGTGCTGCCGTCCTACTCGGCCGTGGAAGTGATTGCCGGAGGCATCGCCGCAGCCAAGAGCGAAGACCCGGAAAAAGTCGCCGAGGCGATCCACAAGGGCACCTTCAAGACCCCCACCGGCGACCTGAGCTTCGACGAGAAAGGCGATCTCAAGGACTTCAAGTTCGTGGTCTATGAGTGGCACTACGGCAAGCCGAAAAGCGTAGCGGCGGAAAACGCCGGGCTCTAAGCCGGGCACCGGGTGCCGCCTGCCAGGGCAGCGGCGCCCTACCCGTTTCAGGTGCAAGGCCTGAAAGAAACTCTGCACACCGTTTGAACAACGCCCTTCAAGCCAGACTTAAAGCACTAATTCCCGAGTATTCTAGTTGGGAACAACTTAAAGAACGGGTAACAACAAGGACCGCTTCGGGTAACACTTTCCAAAGCCTCTGCTTATACTCCAGAACCCTCCCCATGGAAGCGGCCCATGCTTCCCGCCCAGGAAGATCGTTAGCCTGCTTTGTTTTCTTCTGAACTTTTCACTGCCGTCTCCCGCTCAACTAGAGCTCGTGATGAAAGGGCCTGAAAAGCCCGAACTAGAGGACTTTCGCGAGCAGCGCAATAACCCCCCGCCCACCCGCCGCAAGCCAGCATTCGATAGCCCCAAGCCCCTTATCCTTAGTGCCAAGCCGCTAGGCATGAGGCTTACCGCGCTGCGCTTATGCAGCAACTAAAACGTTAAAGCACAAGACTGTGACGCGCATCGAATGTTACCGATCAAGATGAACTTAATGTTACCGACCAAGTAAAAAAGATAAGCCGAAAACCCACTAACACCGGGAAGTAGTTCCTCTTTTTTCATGGATAGAAATACTGTTTGCTAACTAAATTCGATTTTGTATATCGTGCGCAACATCAAATTGCCAGCTGCGGAAAGTACTTCTGCCAGGCCTTTTTTCAAGGAGCGAAGAACATGGAACCCTTTCTCGGCGAGATTCGTCTGTTCCCTTGGGCCTGGGCCCCACAAGGCTGGCTTTTGTGTCAGGGCCAGGTGCTGGCGGTAAACGACTACATGGCGCTGGCAACACTGCTCGGCAACCGTTACGGCGGCGACGGCCGAACCACCTTCGGCCTGCCGGACCTGCGAGGCCGGGCAGCACTGGGGGAGAATCTCGATGCTTCGACCGCCCCTTTGCTGGATCTGCGGGAGCTGGCCAGCATGGACGGAACCGAACTGGTCGCGCTGAATGCCAGCAACCTGGCAACCCACAGCCATATCGCCAACGTCTCAACCGCAGCAGGTGTCGCCGGGCCGGCGGGCAATATTCCCGCCATCAGTTCGAACTCCAAAGGCGCTGTCTCGAGATCCACCTATGTAGCCTTCGGCGATACAAGTCACGTGACGCTCAACATCACCACGGTGGTGAGCCCCCCCGGCCTTCCGATGTTGAACATCCAGCCGTCGATCGGCGGCAACTTCTGCATTGCCATCACTGGTACCTACCCACCTCGGTAAGCAAACGCCCACAGCCTAACGACTAAGGAAAGCAATATGTCTGATGCATACCTCGGAGAGATCCGTATGTTTGCCGGCAACTTCGCCCCCAAGGGCTGGGCCTTGTGCAATGGCACCGAGTTGCCGGTCAAGGGCAACGACGCCCTGTTCAGCTTGATCGGCAGTACCTATGGTGGCGATGGCCGGAACACCTTCAAGCTCCCGGACTACCGCGGCAGAACCCCTGTCGGTCAGGGCAGCGGACCGGGCTTGTCTAGCTGGTCCCTGGCCGAGAGGGCGGGCGTCGAGCAGATCACTCTCACAGCAGAGAACACGCCGCCGCATATTCATGGATTCCAGGTCAGTGCCAACGAGGCGGCATCCGCCGTGCCGGTTGCCATCACCCCACCGATCAATAGCCTGAGTTTCGGCAAGTTCAAGCGGGTAAGCCCGACAGACAGCGTCACCGGGCTTTACAGCAAGGGAACCAACAATTCCACGATGGTCAGCTTGAACCCGAGTTTTCTCAGCCCGGCCCTGGGCGTGGCCAATAAATCGGTCGCCCCCCACAGCAACATGATGGGGTCCCTGGTGATCAACTACATCATCTGCATGACGGGCCTCTACCCATCGAAGCCCTAGTCCCTCTTTTTTCAGGAACGATCGACCATGGATGCTTTTACTGGTGAAATTCGGCTTTTTCCCTTCAACTTCGCCCCTGTGGACTGGGCCGTCTGCGACGGTCGACTGTTGCTCGTGAATGAGTATCAAGCGCTCTATTCAGTGATCGCCAACATTTATGGTGGCAGTAACGGGATCAACTTCAATCTGCCCGATCTCCGCGGCCGCGTCGCCATAGGTGAGGGTCAGGCCCCCACCCTGAGCATGCGCACCCTGGGCCAGAAACTGGGCGGCGATAAGACCATCTTGAAACCGGAAAACTTCGCCCCCCACACCCATCAGGTATTGGCCCAGGATGGTAGCGACAACGCCATGGCCCTGGACCTAGCCGATAACACGGCCTACCTGGCACAACCACGGGGGATTCGCTTGTACAACGCCAGAGTGCAGGCCACTGGCGGGCCCAGCCTGCACCCCGATACGGTGGCCCCTGCCGGGATGGACACCGCCAAGGCCGAGTCGCAGCGTTATGCGATGCAACCCTTTCTGACGCTGCGCTATTGCATCTGCCTGAACGGCGAGTATCCACAAAGGTGGTGATAAGCCCAGCCTGCGCCCCCCTCCTGCAAGCGGTGCTGCCGGTCGGTGGCGCTCTGCGCCTGCAGAACACCACCGACCAGGCCTTCCTGCGGGAGTTGTTCGTGTCTCGCCGCTGGGCCGAGGTCCGTGCCGTACCCGGCTGGAGCGACGCCCAGCGCCACGCATTCCTGCACAGCCAAGCCGAGCTGCAACGCCAGCACTATGAGCGGCACTACCCGGGAGCACAGTGGCTGATCATCGAACAGGCCGGCGAAGCAATCGGCCGCCTGTGCCTGCATCGGCAAGCCACTGACCTGCGCGTCGTCGATATCGCCCTGCTGCCTCACTGCCAGGGCCTGGGCCTGGGCAGCGCATTGCTGCGGGAAATCCTGACCGAAGCCGATACCCAGGGCCACTCTTGTAGCCTGAGCGTCGAACTCGGCAGCCGGGCCCAGGGCCTGTACCAGCGCCTAGGGTTTCTGGCCGGTGACGAAAACGGCCTGTATGTGCAAATGCGGCGCCCGGCACGGCAATTGCCTCGGGAGGAGCTGGACAACCCCTGAAAGCCCGGATGACGGCTGTAGGCAGGTCTCGCGGAACGGCGACCTGAATTTTACCCTTTGACCTTGACTCATTTAACGCTGGATGCGGCCGCGACAAAGCTGATCGCAAATGGCAGGGAGCCTTTATGAAAACATCGCGCAGTAGTTTCCACGGTTCGCTGGCACGTTCGCTGGTCCTGCTTTTTCTGCTTTTGAGCCTGCCAACGGCCGCCATGGCGCTGCTGCCGCCCCCCGTGATCACAAGTCCGGGGACGGGCACCACGCTGCCATCGGTCACGGTGGGCCAGTCGATGAGTATCCAGATCCTTTCCAGCGGCGGTGAAATGCCCCTGGATAAGTGGTACCAGTGTGATATCGACGATCCAGACGATACGGCCCCCTGCCTGCCACCGGGGCTGATCCTCGATGCCTCACCCAACAGTCCGACCACCACGCTGCATGGTGCACCTACCATCGCCGGCAACTACACCTTCAACATTTCCCTGAATGACGGCAGAAACCAGGCCGGGGTCGCCACCTATACCCTGGAGGTTACCGGCGCGGCGACCCCGACCCTGACCTCGGTTGCCCCCAACTCCGGCAGCACCGCTGGCGCCACCGCCGTCACCCTCACCGGCAGCAATTTTACCGGCGCCACCTCGGTCAGCTTCGGCGGCACGGCGGCCCCCAGTTATACCGTCAACAACGCCACGACCATCACGGCCACCACACCGGCTCATGCCGCGGGCGCAGTGAACGTAACGATCATTACCCCTGGCGGCAGCGCGACCCTGACCAATGGCTATACCTACGCCGTGCCCACCCCCACAGTCGGCCCGGTCAGCGCCACGGTGGCCGCCAACAGCAGCGCCAACTCGATCACTCTGAGCCTCAGTGGCGGCGCCGCCACCAGCGTCGCCGTGGCCAGCGCCGCCAGCCATGGGACTGCCACGGCCAGCGGCACCAGCATCAGCTACACCCCCACCGCCGGTTTCTCCGGCACCGACAGCTTCACCTATACCGCCACCAACGCCAGCGGCACTTCCAGCCCGGCTACGGTGACCATCACCGTCACCCCGCCCACCCTGGCGATAACACCGACGACTCTGCCCAACGGCACTCAAAGCACGGCCTACAGCCAGACCCTGAGCACCTCCGCGGGCACCGCCCCCTACAGCTACGCGATCACTGCCGGCAGCCTGCCGGCCGGCATGAGCCTGAACACCGGCACCGGTACACTCAGCGGCACCCCCACTGCCGGTGGTGCCTTCAACCTGACCATCACCGCCACCGACGCCTACAGCGCCACCGGCTCTCGCGCCTACACCTTGTTGATCAACGGCCTGCCACCAGTTGCCAACGCACTGAGCACCACGGTCGCGGCCAACAGCAGCGCCAACACGATTCCCTTGAACATCACCGGTGGTGCCGCCACCAGCGTCGCCGTGGCCAGCGCCCCCAGCCATGGCAGCGCCACGGCCAGCGGGACCAGCATCAGCTACACGCCTGCCGCCGGTTTCTCCGGTGCCGACAGTTTCACCTACACCGCCACCAACGCCAGCGGCACTTCCAGCCCGGCCACGGTGAGCATCACCGTCGGTGCCCCGAGCATCACCCTGAGCCCCGGTTCCCTGAGCAACGGCACCGCCGGCACGCCCTATAGCGCTACCCTCAACGCCACCGGCGGCACTGTGCCCTACAGCTACAGCATCACATCCGGCAGCCTGCCGACCGGCCTCAGCCTGAACACCGGCACCGGTGCGATTAGCGGCATACCAAGCGCCGCTGGCACCTTCAACCTGACCATCACCGCCACCGATACCAACGGCGCCACCGGGTCCCAGGCCTACTCGATCACCATCAATATTCAGGCACCGGTTGCCAGCGCCGTCAGCGCCACGGTCGCGGCCAACAGCAGCGCCAACCCGATCCCTCTGAGCCTCAGTGGCGGCGCCGCCACCAGCGTCGCCGTGGCCAGCGCCGCCAGCCACGGGACTGCCACGGCCAGCGGCACCAGCATCAGCTACACCCCCACCGCCGGTTTCTCCGGCGCCGACAGTTTCACCTACACCGCCACCAACGCCAGCGGCACTTCCAGCCCGGCCACGGTGAGCATTACCGTCAGCGCGCCCAGCCTGGTACTGACCCCGGCGTCCCTGGGGGCCGGCACGGCAGGCAGCCCCTACGGCGCAACTCTCAGCGCCACCGGTGGCACCGTTCCCTACAGCTACAGCATCACCAGCGGTAGCCTGCCGACGGGCCTGAGCCTGAACTCTGCCAGCGGCCTGATCAGCGGTACGCCGACTACCAGCGGCAGCAGCAACCTGGTCATCACCGCCACCGATGCCAACGGTGCCACGGGCTCACAGGCCTATTCGATCACCATCGCTGCCGTGGCGATCACCGTGCCCGCCTCCAGCCAGATCCTCGCAGCGGGCCAGTCGGCCACCGTCGACTTGACCCAGGGCGCCACCGGCGGCCCGTTCACCCACGCCACCCTGGGCACGGTGACCCCGGCCTCGGCCGGCCGGGCGATGATGATGGGCCCCTTCTCGATGCGCTTCGTGCCATCGGCGGCCTTCGCCGGTACGGCGGTCGTCAGCTTCGGCCTGCACAACCTCAGCGGTTCCAGCGCCTCCAGCACCATGAGCTTCATCATCCAGACCCGTGCGGACCCGACCAGGGACGCCGAGGTCATCGGCCTGCTCAACGCCCAGACCCGCGCCGCGGAACGCTTTGCCAGTACCCAGATGGACAACTTCAACCAGCGTATGGAGCAGTTGCACCAGATGCGCTGCGACCGCAATTCGTTCAACGCCAGCTTGCGCAAGGACGGCAGCAACGTACCGCTGGGCGAGGTCGCCAAGGTGATCAAGGAACAACTGGGAGATTCGGCCCACCAGACCGAGCAGGAAAAACGCGAGGCCGCCGCGGCCGCGCAGGACAACTGCAAGCAGGATGACCTGGCGTTCTGGAGCGACGGTTTCGTCAACACCGGCTCGACCCACGCCCGTGGCGCCCAGGGCAACAGTTTCACCACCCTGGGCCTGAGCGCCGGCGTCGACTATCGGCTGTCGCCCACGCTGATCGCCGGGGTCGGGATCGGCTACGGCAACGACCGCAGCGAGATCGGCAGCAACAAGACCCGCAGCGATGCGGACGCCATCGGCATCGCCACCTACCTGAGCCTGAACCTGGCGCCCCAGGTGTTTGTCGACGGCCTGCTGGGCTACAACCGCATCAGCTTCGACTCGCGTCGCTACATCACGGGCAGTAACGACGACTATGCCCGTGGCTCGCGCGATGCCGACCAGTTGTTCGCCTCGCTGACCGCCAGCTACGAGTACCGCCAGGGACCACTGTCGCTGACCCCCTACAGCCGCTTGAACGCCAGCGTCACACGCCTGGACGCCTTCAGTGAAAAAGGCGGAGGCATCTACGGGCTTTCCTATGACGAGCAAAACCAGCAGAACTTCACTTCCTACCTGGGCCTGCGCACCGGTTACGACCTGATGACCCGGGTCGGCGTGGTCACCCCCAAGGTCGGCCTGGCCTGGGGTCACAACTTCAGTAGCAGCAGCGACTACAAGATGCGCTATACCGACCAGGGCGATGAAGGCCTTCTCTACCGGCTCAAGCCCGACGCCCTGGACCGCGACTTCGCCAGCCTGGACATGGGTGTTGACTTCAACCTCGGGCGTGCCTGGCAAATGGGCTTCTCCTATAAGACCGCGCTGGGTTCGGATGAACGCAACGACAGCCTGCGCATCGGTTTGAACGGGAAGTTCTAGAGGCTGACCACAGGCTAACGCCCCATCACCGGGGCATGCAGAAGGAAATGCTTCCCCTGCCGAGTGACAGGTAAAAAAAAGCCGCCGCAGCCAGGCTGCGGCGGGTGATGCCACTCAAGGGGGGCGGGTCTGTGTCGCGCTTAGCTGCTCGGCAGGGTACCGGCCTCGATTTCCCCGGCGGTGCGTTCCACTGCGCGGCGGGTCTTGTCCACCAGCTCGTCAATGTCGCCACGGCTGGCCACCAGGGCCGGGGCCATGATCATCCGCCCGAAGGTCGAGCGAATGATCACCCCCTCTTCGAAGCCCAGGGTGCGGCAGCGCCAGGCGATGTCGTTCTCGTTGGCGAAACGCTTGCGGCTGGCCTTGTCCTCGGCGAACTGCAACGCCGCCACCAGCCCGGTGCCCTGGATCTCGCCGATCAGCGGGTGGTTGCCGAACACTTCCCGCAGGCACTGCTGCAGGTAGGGGCCGGTATCGTTCTTGACCTGGCTCACCACCCCTTCATCGCGCAGGGCCTTGAGGTTGGCGATGGCCACGGCCGCTGCCACCGGGTGCCCGGAATAGGTCAGGCCGTGGGCGAACACCCCGCCCTGCTCCACCAGTACCTGGGCAATGCGCTTGCTCAGCACCAGGCCGCCCATGGGGATGTAGCCGGAGGTCAGGCCCTTGGCGATGGACAGGGTATCGGGCTCGAAACCGAAATGCTGGTGGGCGAACCATTCGCCGGTACGACCGAAACCACCGATCACTTCGTCGGCGCACAGCAGCACGTCGTACTGACGACAGATGCGCTGGATTTGTGGCCAGTAGCTTTCCGGCGGGAAGATCATGCCGCCCGCGCCCTGGAACGGCTCGGCTATGAAACCGGCGACGTTCTCGGCCCCCAGTTCGAGGATCTTCTCCTCCAGCTGGCGGGCGCAGCGCAGGCCGAATTCGGCGGGTGTCAGGTTGCCTTCGTGGGCGAACCAGTAAGGCTCGTCGATATGCGCCACGTCCGGGATCAACCCGCCCATGTCGTGCATGAACTTCATTCCGCCCAGGGCCGTGGCCGCCAGGGTCGAGCCGTGGTAGCCATTCCAGCGGCCGATCATCACCTTCTTCTGCGGCTGGCCGAGGATCTGCCAGTAGCGGCGCACGCTGCGGATCAGCACCTCGTTGGCCTCGGAACCGGAGTTGGTGTAGATGGCGTGGCTGTAGTGCCCGGGCAGCAGGCTGAACAGCAACTCGGACAGCTCCACCACCGCCGGGTGGGTGGTGTGGAAGAACATGTTGTAGTACGGCAATTGCTCCAGCTGGGCGCTGGCGGCAGCGGCCAGGTCCTTGCGGCCATAGCCCAGGTTGGTGCACCACAGGCCGGACATGCCGTCCAGGTAGCGCTTGCCGTCGTTGTCCCACAGGTGCAGGCCCTCACCGCGGACGATCACCCGCGGGCCCTCGGCGTTCAGCGCCTTCTGGTCGAGGAAGGCATGGATATGGTGCGCGGCGTCGGCGGCCTGGTAGTCCTGGGTGCTGCGGGGCGCGGCCGGCTGCGGCTGTTGGTTGGAGGTGCTCATGGTCATTCTCCTGCACGGTAGGCGGGTTCAAGGGAAGGTTGGGTTGCCAGGGTCGGTTCGCCGGGCAGCAGCGGTTCGGGAACGAACAGCGGCTTGCGCATCACCAGCTTGATCCAGACCACGGCGATCAGCGAAATCACCCCCAGCACCACGCCGGCACTGCCGAAGATCCGCGCGGTCATCTCGGGGGATGGGGAAACGTGGTAGATCGCAAACAGCATGCCGACGATACCCAGCACCTGGGGCCAGGGGTAGAACGGCGAGCGGAACGGCCGTGGCGCATCGGGGTAGCGGCGGCGCAGGGCGATCACGTCGATGTGCACGACGATATAGGCCAGCAGCCACGCCAGGGCGGCGGCCAACAGCAGCAGGCTGATGGAATCCGGGTCCTGGCCCAGCAGCAGGATCGGCAGCCCGGTCAGCGCCGCCACGAACAGCACCGCCACCCAGGGCGTACGGCCACGGGGGCTCAAGCGCTTGAACTGGGGAAAGGCCTGGCCGTTCTGGGCCATGCCGTAGAGCATCCGCGGCAGCGCCGCCAGGGACGAGTTGACCGTGCTGCAGGTGGCAGTGATCACCGCCCCCACCAGGAACAGCTTGCCGGCCTCGCCGAACACCGTGGTGGCGAACAGGAAATGCGGCAGCGGATCGCTGGCCAGTTGCGCCCGCGGCACACAGAGCAAGGCGCCCAGGCAATAGAGGGTAATCACCAGGAAGATCACGCTCAGGCCGATGATCATCGAACGCGGGATATTGCGCTCCGGGTTGCGGGTTTCCTCCACCAGCGGGCAGACGAACTCGGCACCGACAAAGCCCCAGATGGCCATGGCCGCCAGCGCCAGGGCGCCGACTTGCAAGGGGTTCCAGCCCTGGTCCAGGGGCAGTTGCAGGTCGGCCTGGGCACTGCTCACCGCGCCCAGGCCCAGGGTCAGCAGGATCACCACCATCACCACCGCCAGCACCGTCTGCAGCTTGGCGAAGACGTCGATGCCCAACAGGTTGAGCAAGGTGAACACCCCGAGTACCCCATAGGCCACCAGCATCGGCGGCAACGCGCCGGGGTAGACCTTGCCGATGATCAGGTCCAGGAGCAGCAGCTCGGCGGACAGGGCGAACATCGCCACCACCATGTAGCCGGAGAAGGTCGCGAGGATCGCCGGGAAATGCCCGATGGCCACCTCGGTGTAGCTGCTCAGGCTGCCGGCCCGGGGCACCATCAGCGCCAGTTCGGAAAACGACAGGGCATAGGTCAGGGCCAGCAGGTAGGCCAGCAGCAGCGGGATGAAGAAGCCCAGCCCGGCCATCCCCGCCCCTTGCAGCATCAGCACCATCACCCCCTGGGACACCACCAGGCCGACAGCCACCGAGACCAGTGAACCCAGGCCCAGGACCCGGCGCAGGCCGCCCTTGCTGGTGGGGCTCAAGGCCCCCGTGGAGAGATTTGCAGTCATGGCACGCACTCCGTTCTTATTGTTGTTGTGGGCCTGCCGCCGGGGCGGCAGGTGCAGCGGCGCCAGCCCGGCGCCGCAGAGGGTTCACAGCGCTCAGCGCAGCTGGAACCAGGTGGTTTTCAGTTGGGTGTACTTGTCGAAGGCATGCAGCGACAGGTCGCGACCGAACCCCGACTGCCGGCCACCGCCAAACGGCACGGTGACGTCCAGGGCATCCACGGTATTGACCGACACCGTGCCGGCCCGCAAGCGCCCGGCGACCCGGTGGGCGCGGTTGAGGTCGTCGCTCCACAGCGAGGCGGCCAGGCCGTAGACGCTGTCATTGGCCAGCGCAATGGCCTGTTCCTCGTCGTCGAACGGCGTCACCGCCAGCACCGGGCCGAACACTTCTTCCCGGGCGATGGCCATCGCCGGGCCCACGCCGGTGAGGATGGTCGGCTCGATGTAGTTGTCGCTGCCATCGATGCTCAGTTGCCGGCCGCCACAGGCCAGCTGCGCGCCCTGCTCCCGGGCCACCGCGATATGCCCCATGACGCTGGCGGTCTGGCGCGCGTCGACCATGGCCCCGGCACGGCTGGCCGGGTCCAGCGGGTTGCCCGGCCGCCAGTCCCCGGCCTTGGCCTTGAGGCGCTCCACAAACTGTTCATGGATGCTGCGCTGCACCAGCAGCCGCGAGTTGGCGGAACACACCTCGCCCTGATTGAAGAAGATGCCGAAGGCGGCCTTCTCTGCGGCCAGGTCCAGGTCCTGGCAGTCGTCGAACACCAGGTTCGGGCTCTTGCCACCGCATTCGAGCCAGACCTGCTTGAGGTTGGACTGCGCCGAATACTGCATGAAGAACTTGCCCACCTCGGTGGAGCCGGTGAACACCAGGCAATCCACGTCCGGGTGCAGGCCCAGGGCCCGTCCGGCTTCGCTGCCCAGGCCCGGCACCACGTTGAGCACGCCTTCCGGCAAACCGGCCTCCAGGGCCAGTTCGGCCAGGCGCAGCGCCGAGAACGGCGACTGCTCGGCGGGCTTGAGCACCACCGAGTTGCCCACCGCCAGAGCCGGCGCCAGCTTCCAGGCGGCCATGTCCAGGGGGAAGTTCCAGGGCACCACCGCGCCGATCACCCCCAGGGGCACGCGGCTGATGCTGGCGTGGCTGTTGCGGGCGCCGGGGGCCACTTGATCGTAGAGCTTGTCGATGCTTTCGGCGTACCAGGCGAAGACATTGGCCGCGCCGGGCACGTCGATGTTCCAGGCGTCCATCACCGGCTTGCCCATGTTCAGGCTGTCCAGCAGGGCCAGTTCCTCGCGGTGGGCCAGCATCAGTTCGGCCAGGCGCAGCAGGACCTTCTTGCGCTCCACCGGGGCCATGCGCGCCCAGGGCCCGTGCTCGAAGGCCCGACGCGCGGCGGCCACCGCCAGGTCCACCTCGGCTGCGCCACAGGCGCTGACCCGGGCCAGCACCTGGCGGGTGGCCGGGTTGATGGCATCGAAGGTAGCGCCGGATTCGGCGGACAACCGCTGGCCGCCGATCAGCGCCTGGTCAATGAATGTTTGTCGGGCAGCCCGCTGCTGCCAGTAACCGAGATCGAACACGCTGCATTCCCTCGTCGGCCGTTGCGACGGCCTGCTGGTTATTGGGTCCAGAGCGATGGTGCGTCACAGCGGGCCAGAGGAAAAATACTAAAAATATGTTCGAGTCCCATGAAAAAGCTCTGCAACCAGACGGCCTGGCGCCCCACGCAAAACGCCGCCATCCGGAGGTCCGGATGGCGGCGAATGGGCACTGTCCCGTGGCTAGGGCGCCTGGGTGGAGCGCATCCGGTTCAGGCCGGGTGCTCCAGCCAGTCGCCCAGGCGCAGCAACAGGGCGTCGCAGGCGTGCAGTTGCTCAAGGCTGATGAACTCGTCGGGCTTGTGGCCCTGGTCCATGCTGCCCGGGCCGCAGACCACCGTGGGAATCCCGGCCTGATGGAACAGCCCGCCCTCGGTGCCGAAGGCCACGGTGCCGAACTCCCGCGAGCCGCTGAGCAGCGCCAGCAGTTCGGCGGCCTCGCTGTCGGCAGCGGTGGCCAGCCCCGGGTAGGCACTCAGAGGTTGCAGGGCGATCCCGGTGTCGGCCTGCACCGCCTGCATCTGCGGCAGCAGCTGTTCCCGGGCATAGCCTTGCAACTGGTCCACCACCGCCTGGGCGTCATAGCCCGGCAGGGTGCGCACCTCGAAATCGAACTGGCACTCGGCCGGCACAATGTTCAGGGCCCGGCCGCCCTGGATGGTGCCGGTCTGCACCGTGGAGAACGGCGGATCGAAACGTGGGTCGTGGTGCTCGGGTTGCGCCAAGCGGCTGCCTATCTCCCCCAGCTTGCCAATCAGCCGCGCCGCGTACTCGATGGCATTGACCCCATAGGGCGCATAGGCGGAATGGCAGGCCGCGCCGCGCACCTGGCAACGCATGGCCAGCTTGCCCTTGTGGCCGAGCACCGGGCGCAGCTCGGTGGGCTCGCCGATCAGGCACAGCAGCGGTTTGTGCGGCCGCTGCTGCATTCGTTCAAGCATCGGCCGCACCCCCAGGCACCCCACCTCCTCGTCATAGGAAAAGGCCAGGTGCACCGGCAGCCGCAAGCGGCGCCGGGTCAGGCCCGGCACCGCAGCCAGCACCGAGGCGATGAAACCTTTCATGTCGGCGGTACCGCGGCCGTACAGGCGCCCTTCGCGCTCGCTGAGGACAAAGGGCTCGACGCTCCAGGCCTGGCCGTCCACTGGCACCACGTCGGTGTGGCCGGACAGCACCACACCGCCACGATCCTCGGGGCCGATGCTGGCAAACAGGTTGGCCTTGGTCCGCTCCGGGTTGTAGATCAGCTCGCTGTGCACGCCATGGCTGGCCAGGTAATCGCGGATGAAGCCGATCAGCTCCAGGTTGGAGTCGCGGCTGACCGTGGCAAAGCCCACCAGCCGCGCCAACAACTCGCGGCTCGATTGTTCACTCATTGCCCGGCACTCCGTAGCTGGGCGCCGCTGTCGGGTCCAGGGCGCGGGTCAGGTAGTCCTGCATCTGCGGCCGGTAGGCCTGCCACAGGCCGGCGAGCTGGCCGATGGGGTCGGCGTCGGCCCAGTCCACCCGCAAGTCGACGATGGGCCAGGTCAGGTCGTCCACCACGCTCAGCGCCGCCGAATGCACCGGCCCCGCCTCGCCCCCCGCCGCCATCGCTGCCTGCATCGCCGCCAGCAGGCGCTCCACCAGCATGCCCGGGGTGTTTTCAAAGGCCTGGACCATGGCCTCGATCACCTGCGGGCCTGCCAGCAGGTTGCCGGCCGCCACGCACTGCTCCCCCGCCACAGCGTTGTGCTGGCCCAGGGCTTCCTGGCCGCTGAACAACGCGGTGCGGCCCTGGCTGTCGATCACCGTGACCTGGCGATACTGGCTCCAGCCGTTGCTGCCCAGGGCCCGGTCCAGGGCGCTGGCCGGGTCGAGCTTCTGGCCCTCCAGCAGGTCGAGGATCTGCGGGCCCAGGGCCGGCAAGGTGACGTTCTGGGTCGCCACCGCGCCCACTCCGGCCCGCACCCAGGGGCAGCGCGCGCCCACGGCGATGCTGGAAGAACTGATGGCGATGCCCAGCTGGCCGGTTTCGGCGCAGCGTCCAACGATGGAAAAAGTCATGCAAACTCCCTGGCCCACAGGGCCTTGTGGCAAGCGCGGCACAAGGCCGCCGGAACCTTCGGCAACCCCCTCACTCGGGGATCACCGCGATCACGTCGATCTCCATCAGCCACTGCGGCTGGCCGAGGGCCGAGACCACCAGCCCGGTGGAGATCGGGAACACCCCCTTGAGCCACTTGCCTACCTCCTGGTACACCGGCTCGCGATAGCGCGGGTCGGTGAGGTAGGTGGTGGTCTTGACGATGTGGCTCAGATCGCTGCCGGCCTCTTCCAGCAGTTGCTTGACGTTTTTCATCGCCTGCTCGGCCTGGGCCCGCGGGTCGCCGAGGCCGACCAGCCGGCCGTCGAAGTCGGTGCCGACCTGGCCGCGCACATACACCGTGTTGCCGGCGCGCACGGCCTGGCACAGGTCGTTGTCCAGGGACTGGTTGGGGTAGGTGTCCTTGGTGTTGAACATGCGGATGCGAGTATGAGTAGGCATCAGTGGGCTCCCACGGGGCTGAGGTTGAGGGCCGGTGCTTCGGCGGTAGCCACCGGCTGCCGGGCGTCGCTGTAGGCCTGGTACTTGCGCTGGGTGGCGATGTGATCGGCGACATGCTTGGCGTCGTGCCACACCCCCCAGATAAACGACGAGCCACGGCGCGACAGCCAGGGCAGGCCGAGGAAGTAGACCCCCGGCTCGCGGGACACGCCGCGCTGGTGCAGGGGCTTGCCCTGTTCGCTGAAGGTGTCGACCTGCAGCCAGGAAAAGTCCACGGCGTAGCCGGTGGCCCAGATGATCGAGGTGATGCCGGCCTGTTGCAGGTCGAGTTCGAGGATCGGCTGCTTGACGCAGTCCGGGTCCGGCAGGCGCCGGCGGGCTTCGGGCTCCAGGGGCAGGTCGAGGCCGTTGCGGGCGATGTAGGCATCCGCCGCGTCCAGCAATGCCAGGTAGTTCTCGTCGCCCCGGGCCAGGTTGTCCAGCAGGTCGGCCTGGAAGGTCACGTGCTCGCCGGCAAAGGCCTTGGTCAGCCCCACCAGGGTGATGCCCTGGTGCGCCAGGGCGCGGAAGTCGATGGTCTGGCCGCCGCGGGCGCCGCTGACGGCAATGGTCACGTGCTCGCGCCCCGGCTTGGCGATCTCGGCGTCCCACTCTCCCAGCACCCCGAGCCACCAGCAGAAATCCCGGTTGCGATAGGAGCGCGGTGGCCGGTCGTGAGCCCCCACCGACAGGTAGACCCGGCGCCCCGCACGCTGCAGCTCATCGGCGATCTGCACCCCGGACGACCCCGCGCCCACCACCAGCACCGCGCCCTCGGGCAGTTGCTGCGGGTTGCGGTATTCGGCGGAGTGGATCTGCGTCAGCCGGTCATTGGCCGGGGCAATCGGCGGGATCACCGGACGCTGGAAAGGCCCGGTGGCGGCCACCACCCGTTGGGCCTGGATCAGCCCTTCGGAGGTTTCCACGGTGAAGCCCGGGCGGCCGACATTGCGCAGTACCTTGCGCACTTCCACGCCGGTGCGGATCGGCGCATTGAACTTGCGCGCATAGGCTTCGAAATAGTCCGCCACCTGGTCCTTGGCCGGAAAGGCATCGGCGGCGACATCGAATTCCATCCCGGGAAAGCGGTCGTGCCAGGCCGGCCCGTTGGCCACCAGGGAATCCCAGCGCCCGGTGCGCCAGGCCTCGGCCACCCGGCTGCGCTCCAGCACCAGGTGCGGCACCCCGAGCTTGCTCAGGTGCTCGCTTATAGCCACGCCGGCCTGGCCTGCGCCCACCACCAGGGTGTCCACTTGTATGGGTTGTTCTACGGTCATGTCTGTGTCCTTCTGCGAGACGAATGGCGCCGGCCGGAAGGCTGGGCGCACGCTGTTCAGAACCCGGGGGTAAGTCGGATGCCACAGATGGTGCGACAGACGCCTGCGAAGGAAAAATATTAAAAATGTGCTCGCTGGATAAGAAAAAGCGAGGCAGCGCGCGAGCATGCGAAGCGTGCAACTTCACAACACCGGCGCTGCATCGCAAGCACTCGGGCCCGCGGCCTGGAGCCCAGGCTCAGCTTCGCTCACTGATAAAGGTGTAGCGGCTCAGAGCCTCGGCCAGTCGCGAGGTTTCATCTGTGCAGCGATAGCTCGCCACCAGGCCTTGCCTGGCGCTCTGCACCACCCTCACCTCTTGCAGCTCGATGGCCAGCAAGGCGGCTTCCTGGCGTATGACTGTCTCGATTTCAGCCATGACCAGCGCGGGCTTGAAAATCTTGCCCACTCCGGTGACGGGTAGCGCGTCGGCCAGGATGATCGCCTTGGGCACCGCTGCGCGCTCGCTGATATGCCGCGTCGCGTAGTCCAGCAACTGGGCGCTGCTGATGGCACTCCCGGCGCGCACCTGCACATAGGCCACCGGTACTTCCCCGGCATGCGCGTCGGGCCGGCCCACCGCTGCACACAACGCCACATCGGGGTGCGTGGCCAGCACCTCCTCGATGTATTTGGGCTCAATGTTGTGCCCCCCGCGGATGATCAGTTCCTTCTTGCGCCCGGTGAGCCAGAAGTAACCTTCGCCATCGCAGCGCCCAAGGTCCCCGGTGTTGAACCAGCGCTGTTCGGACACACCGTCGAGGGCGACAGTATCGAACCACGCCCCCTGATCATGGGCGCTGTCCAGATAGCCGATGAAGACATTGGGACCGCTGATGCAGATCGCCCCCACCTCATCGACTTGCGCATCACGCAACCAGGCACCTCGCTCATCGAGGATCATCACCCGCATGTCCTGCCAGGGTAGGCGCAGGCCGACCGAGCCAATGCGCGACTCACCGCGCGCCGGATTGACCGACGACGCGCAAGTGCCCTCGGTCAAGCCATAGCCTTCGAGAATGCGCTGGCCTGTCTGTTGCTCGAACTTGCGCAGCAAGTCCCTGGGCATCGGCGCCGCGCCGCAGATCGCCACCGTCAGCGAGCTTGTGTCATGCCCCGCGCAGGGCACCTGCAACAGGCCGGCGTAGACCGTGGGCACAGCTGAATAGCTGCTGACCTGATGGGTTTCGACTATCTCCCAGAACCGCGGCATGAATCCCGGCGTGCGAAACCCCGCCGGTGGTGCCAGCAGCACATGACCGCCCTGGGCAAATGCCGCCAGGCCACAACCGATCAGCGCATTGACGTGAAACAGCGGTAACGCGGTCAGCACGGTGCGTCCTGGCCGCAGGACCGGCGCGCCGATCACCGCATCCAGTTGCCCGCAGAAGATCACTTCATTGCGCTGGCTGTGACGGGCAATTTTCGGCAAGCCGGTGGTGCCGCCGGTGCAATAGTAGGCCGCCACGTCGTTCAGGCCCGGCGGGGCAAACCGCAGGCGCTCGCCTGGCTCGAGGGCCAGTTCGGCGAAAAAATCCAGGACCGGCACCCCGGCCACTTCAGCGGGCAGCGGCGCGCTCTGCCCATGGCCCGGCAGGTGCCGCATCGGGTCGACAGCCAATACGCCTTGCAGGCCGGGCAAGCGGGCAATCGCACCCTCGACCCGCTGCCAGATCTGCGCATCCGGCTCGGGGCCTACCGTGACTATCCAGCGGACCTTGGCCGTCGCCAGCAACTCGGCCATCTGCGTGCCGTCCAGCAAGACGTTGACCGCAAAGGCGATACCCGCGGTCTGCGCACCCCACATGGCGATATGGGTTTGCGGCAAGTTCGGCAGGATCAGCGCAACCACGTCGCCCCGCCGTACCCCCAAGCGCTCGAACAGGTTGGCTGCGCGAGTGATGTCCGCCAGCAGTTGGGCGTATGTCCAGCGCACCGGCCGCGTATGATCCTCGACCCGCAGAAAGAAGCTCAGGGCCGGGGCCTGTGGCCATTGGCTCGCGCTGCGTTCGATCAACGCATAGGTGTTGTTGATATCGGCAAAGGGCTGAGGCCCCGCCTCGATCTGCAGAACGTCCTGATAGTCGCAAAGCATTTCCAAGACCTCCAATCATGAATTTTCTTGACTTGAGATGCTGGCATGGGGCGAATTAGGTTACTTGGCATTTGATAACAAGAATTTGGCATTCGGGAACAAAATGAACCGTCCCCCCTTGTTTGTCAGGGCCCCTGCCCTGACCGGCTTCACCCGACTGGTCAGCGAGCATGGCGGTGACGCCCAGGCCCTGCTGGCCCGTGTCGGCATGACCCAGGCCCAGCTCGACGACGCCCATTTCAGCCTGCCCCTGGAGAAGGTCGCGCAGTTGCTGGAGATCACCTCGCAGGCCTTGTCGCTGGCGGATTTCGGCGCTCGCCTGGCGAACCTGCAGGACGTCTCCATCCTCGGGCCGCTGGCCCTCATCGTGCTCCACGCCAGCCACCTGGCCGATGCCCTGGAACGGGTCGCTCGCTACATGCCCTACCACTCCCCCGGGCTGAACCTGCGCCTGAGCGTCGAGGGCCAATATGCCGCCTGGCACCTGCAGCATGACCTGAGCGTAAGCAGGCTGGGCGACCGGCAATTGAGCGAGCTGGTCCATGGCATTGCCCTGGCTTTCCTGCGCCGGGTTACCCACCACACCGGCAAGCAATGGCAAATCAATTTCAGGCATGACAGCCCCCTCGACGCCAAGGCCTATCGCGCCCTGTATGGCTGCCGGGTACGCATCAACCAGGCTGAAAACGCCCTGCTCTTTCCCGCCAGCTTGCTCAGTACCCCGCTGGCCAGCGCCAGCCCGGCAATGCTTGAGACCACCGAGCGCATTGTCCGCCGCCTGATCCAGAGCCACCCCCTGGACCTGGGGCGCCAGGTGGAAATACTGGTGGAGCGCCTGCTGGTGACGGGCAACTGCACGCTGCCGGTCCTGGCCGGACAACTGGGCATGCCCCGGCATATGCTCCAGCGCCGCCTGCTAGCCCAAGGCTTGCGGGTGGAGGAAATCATCGATGACTTGCGCCGCAAGCGCCTTGAGTCGCTGCTGCCCCACCCGCAGATCGCCCTGACCGAAGTGGCGTTCCTGTTGGGCTACGGCGACCCCAGCTCGCTGACCCGCGCCTGCTATCGCTGGTTCGGCCAGAGCCCCAGCGCATGTCGCCAAAGGCACCTTGCGCAACCTTAGGCTCTGTACGAAAACTACCTGTGCTTCGATCAGACTGCGTTGAAGACAGGCTCGGCATGCTCATTCAGGCCGCAGAACTCGGCTTCCTCGCCTGCTTTTGCCTTGCCTGATCTTTGCTCGGCGAGTTTTCGTACAGATCTTTGGGGCGGCCGGTTGAGCCCCCCCGGCACCCGCGGTTCAAGCACCCGGGAATGTCGACAGCCCGGCACTCCCCGGGGCTTCGCTGACGATCATGTCCACGGCTTGCTGGGCAATCGGTGAAAGCGTGCGTCCGGCATGGGTCACCACGGCGTAGCGGATGGTCAGCACATCCGCCGGCCAGGGCGGCTGTATGAAAGGTGCCAGGTCCACCAGCAGCCCGTTGTGCAGGTCCTGGTCGAGCCACGAGCGCCAGGTCAGGAGCAACGAGTCGCTGCTCAGGGTGGTTTCGCGCAACAGGTTCAGATCGTTGGAGCTCAGGGTCCAGGGCAGCAAGGTGCCCGGCGCCAGATCGAACAGGGCATACAGCGAAGCTTCGTTGGACGGCGACACGCCACTCCACTGGTAGTCGAGGATCTGGGCACGGGCAATCGGACCTGCCTGGCGGGCCAGCGGGTGATCGCGGCGACAGAACACCGAGGCCGGCTGAGGCGGCAGATGGGTCACGGAAAAGCGCGGGTCGATTTCCTCGCCCGACTTGAGGCTGGCGACCACGAAATCCAGTTGCTCGGTTTCCAGCAGGTGGCACAACTGATTCCAGTACCCGACCTGGACATTGAGCACCAGCCTGGGGACCTGTTTGCGCAACCTGATGAGAATATCGACGGTGTTGAGCGTGGCCGCCATCGGGTTGATGCCCAGGCGCAGTTCCCCACCTTCGGCGCCGGCAATATCGATGGCTTGCGCCACCAGCTTCCTGGCGCAACCGAGCAGCTCATGAGCACGCCCGATCAACTGCTGCCCGGCAGCGGTGAGCATCACCGTGCGCGTATCACGATCGA
This sequence comes from Pseudomonas sp. GW822-FHT04H02, assembly GCF_058800645.1. Classification (NCBI taxonomy): domain Bacteria; kingdom Pseudomonadati; phylum Pseudomonadota; class Gammaproteobacteria; order Pseudomonadales; family Pseudomonadaceae; genus Pseudomonas; species Pseudomonas sp. GW822-FHT04H02. The sequence goes on from NZ_JBXAMM010000004.1 coordinate 249,474, forward strand.
AGAGCCGAACGCCCAGGTCCGCTTCCAGCGACTGGATGCTGCGGCTGAACGCCGTCTGCGACAGGTTGGCCCGAGCCGCAGCGCGGGAAAAATGCAGTTCCTCGCTCAGATAGACCAGATGGCGCACACGTTTCAGATCGATTAAGTCGTTCACTGCATTAATCCAGCCCTATCTTTGCATTGGACACTCTTAACACGCTCCCAGAAGATTCTCCACCACCAGCATCGCCCGGCAGACAACACGTACTGCCTCCAATAAAAAAAACGATGGGGAAGTTCTGTGGCGCACCAATTCCAGCTTGATCCATTCCGCTTACTGGGCCTGCCAACGCTGCTTGCACTGAGCATCAGCGCACCTGGCCAGGCCGCTACCTTCGACATCGGCGAGATCCAGGGCCAATTCGATTCTTCGTTGTCCATTGGCGCCAGCTGGGCACTGCGCAACCCGGACCGGGCCTTCATCGGCACGTGGAACGCAGGGCACGCTTCAAGCCAATCCTCCGACGACGGCCGGCTGAACTTTCGCAAGGGCGAAACCTTCTCGAAGATCTTCAAGGGCGTGCACGACCTGCAGCTCAGCTACGGCGACAGCGGGCTGTTCCTGCGGGGCAAGTACTGGTACGACTTCGAACTCAAGGACGAGAGCCGGCGCTATGTGCAGATCAGCGATGAGCATCGCAAGGAGGCCGCCAAGTCCTCGGGCGCGCAGCTGCTGGACGCTTTTGTCTATCACAACTATTTCATCGCCGATCAGCCCGGCAATGCGCGCCTGGGCAAACAGGTGGTCAGTTGGGGGGAAAGCACCTTCATCGGCAATGGCATCAACGTGATCAACCCGACGGATGTCGCCGCCTTCCGGCGCCCGGGAGCCGAAATCAAGGAAGGCCTGATTCCGGTCAACATGCTGTTTCTGTCCCAGGGGCTGAGCGAAAACCTCTCTGCCGAATTTTTCTATCAACTGGAATGGGACCAGACCGTCGTCGACAATTGCGGGACCTTTTTCGGCTCCGACGTGATGGCCGATGGATGCAATACCCGCATGGGTTTCTCGCCCCCCTGGGACCCCAATGGCCAGTATCACTTCACCCGGGGTGGCGACCGCGACGCGCGGGACAGTGGCCAGTTCGGGATGGCCCTGCGCTGGCAGGTCGAGGCGCTGAACAACACCGAGTTCGGCCTGTATGCCCTGAACTACCACAGCCGCGCGCCTTTCCTCGGTGGTACGGTCGGCGCCGCCCCCTTTGCGGTAAAGCCAGGGACCAGGGCGTCAAGCGCCGAGTACTTCATCGAGTACCCGGAAGACATCCGCCTCTATGGCCTGAGCTTTGCCACCACCCTGGGCACCACTGCGGTTTCCGGCGAACTGAGCTACCGGCCGAACATGCCGCTGTCACTCAACGGCAGCGACGTGACCATTGCCGCGCTCGCCGGCCCGATGGCGGCCGATCTCGGTGCGCCGATCTTCACCAGCGGCTTTGCGCAGCCAGTGCCAGGCGAGAGCTTCCACGGTTATGTGCGAAAGCCGGTGACCCAGGCGCAAATCACCCTCACCCATTTCATCGACCAGGTCTGGGCCGCCGAGCGCCTGAGCCTGATTACCGAGATCGGCTACAACCACCTGGGGGATATCAACAGCAACGCCTTGCGCTTCGGCCGGGACAGTATCTTCGGCAACGGCGAACTGCCCGACAACCGCAATTGCGCGCTGATGGCCAACCCGGTCAACCCGCAGAACTGCAACAACAAGGGCTTCTACACCGCCAATTCCTGGGGTTATCGCGGCCGCGCCATCCTCGACTATCAGAACGTGATCGCCGGGGTGAACCTCAAGCCCAGCCTGTCCTGGTCCCATGACGTGCAAGGCTACGGCCCCAACTTCAACCAAGGCAGCAAGGCCATCAGCCTCGCCCTGGATGCCGACCTTCGCAATACCTACTCGGCGAGTCTTTCCTACACCGATTTCTTCGGTGGCGCCTACAACACTTCGACTGATCGCGACTTCGTCGCCCTCAGCTTCGGCGTGAGCTTTTGAATCCGCAATCAGCAATCGAACAGGACAGGGTGCGATGAACATTTCGAAGTCGGTTTTTCACGGCAGTGCGTTGTCGCTGCTGCTTTGCACGTCGGCCATGGCCGCAGTGTCGCCCGAAGAGGCGGCCAAGCTCGAGACCACGCTGACCCCGGTGGGTGCCGAGCGCGCCGGCAATGCCGACGGCACCATTCCGGCCTGGACCGGCGGCCTGGCGAAGAATGCCGGGACGGTCGACAGCGCCGGTTTTCTCGCCGACCCCTATGGCAGCGAACATGCGTTGTTCAGCATTACCTCGCAGAACGTCGAGCAGTACAAAAGCCGCCTGACCCCGGGCCAGGTCGCGATGTTCAAGCGCTACCCCGATTACCGGATGAACGTCTACCCCACTCACCGCAGCGCCAACGTACCGCCGAGCATCGTCGAGGCAGCCCGCAAGAACGCCCTGAACACCACCCTGGTTGCCGGCGGTAACGGCCTGGAGCACTTCACCAAGGCCTATCCGTTTCCGATTCCCAGGAATGGGCTGGAGGTGATCTGGAACCACATCACCCGTTATCGCGGTGACAGCGTGAAGCGCCAGATGGTGCAGATCGTGCCGGATGTCCAGGGCAACGGCACACCCGTGACCTTTGCCCACCAGTACGTGTTGCGCGAGAGCCTCGCCGACTACGATCCGGCCAAGCCGAGCAACGTGCTGTTCTACAACAAGCAGACCGTGGTCGCGCCAGCGCGCCTGGCCGGCAACGTGGAACTGGTTCACGAGACCCTCGATCAGGTCAAGGAACCTCGCCAGGCCTGGATCTACAACGCCGGCCAGCGCCGTGTGCGGCGGGCCCCGCAGGTGGCCTACGACGGGCCGGCCGCCAGTACCGACGGCCAGCGCGTGGTGGACAACTACGACATGTTCAACGGCGCGCCGGATCGCTATGACTGGCAACTGGTGGGCAAGCAGGAACTGTACATCCCCTACAACAGTTACAAGCTCGATTCGCCCACGCTCAAGTACGCCGAGATCACCAAGGCCGGGCACATCAACCAGGACCTGGCGCGCTATGAACTGCACCGTGTGTGGCACGTGGTCGCGACCTTGAAACCCGGCCAGCGCCATGTGTATGCCAAGCGCGATTTCTACATCGACGAGGACTCCTGGCAGGCCGCGGTCATCGATCACTACGACGGGCGCAATACCCTGTGGCGGGTTGCCGAAGCCCACCAGCTTTCCTACTACAACAGCCAGGTGCCCTGGTACACCGCCGAGACCCTGAATGACATGGTCAGCGGCCGCTACCTGGTGCTGGGCCTGAAGAACGAAGAGAAGAGCAACTATCAGTTCGGCGTCAAGGCGCTGGAGGCCGAGTTCACGCCCAACGCCTTGCGCCAGAGTGGGGTGCGCTGAACTCGGGTCACGACGGCTCGAACAACAGCGCCTTCGCCGAGGGGGCGCCAGGACCTCGTACTGGCGGTGGGCACAGCCTCTGTGCCAACCGCCACTCTTTGGAAAATGCCATGAAAAGCACCCCCGCTCCTTCGCTACCGCTTCAATACGCGCCGAGCACAGCACCGGCAATACCCCGCGGCAACATGCGCCGGGTGGTCGTCGCCTCCTCCCTGGGCAATGCGCTGGAGATGTACGACTTCACCGTCTACAGCTTTTTCGCGGTGATCATCGGCCAGCTGTTCTTCCCCTCCGACTCCCCATTGGCATCGCTGATGATGTCGCTGGTGACCTTCGCCCTGGGTTTTGTCGTCCGCCCGCTAGGGGCGGTACTGATTGGCCGGGTGGCCGACCGCTACGGCCGCAAGCAGGCGCTGTCGCTGACCATTGCCTTGATGACCATCGGCACGGGCATCATTGCCTTTACCCCCACCTATTCCAGCATCGGGATCTTCGCCACCATCATGCTGGTGCTGGGGCGGATGCTGCAGGGCTTTTCCGCGGGCGGTGAGGTTGGCGCCGCGTCGGCCTTCCTGATGGAGTCCGGGCGCACCGACAACCGCTGCTTCATGGTCTGCTGGCAAGGCGCGAGCCAGGGCGCTGCCGCCCTGCTCGGGGCGCTTTCCGGGTTGGCGCTGACCAGTGTTCTGTCGGAGCAGGCGCTGCACAGCTGGGGCTGGCGCGTTCCGTTCATCATCGGCCTGCTGATAGGCCCGGTGGGCTGGTACATCCGCAAGCACCTGGATGAAACCCACCAGAACCCGGAGAACCCGACGCCGTTTCGCGACCTGTTGCGCAAGCACGCGCGCACCCTGGGGCTGGGCATACTGCTCATGGCCAGTTCGACGGTCACCTCCTACATGGTGGTGTTCTACATGCCGACCTACCTCACCCGGACCTTGCACTACTCCAGCAGCTTCGCCTTTTCGCTGGTGGCCTTCGCTTGCGTCCTGCTGACGGTCGTTCCCCCGCTGGCCTCGCGATGGGCTGACCGCATGCCACGGCGCAAGCCCTTGCTGTACTGGCTGTGCGGGCTGCAGATCATCCTGACCTACCCGGCCTTCATGCTGCTGGGCCTGCAAAGCACCCTGCTCTGCCTGGTGGCGGTGTCGATGCTGATCCTGCCGATGGCCATCAGCGGCGGCGCCGGCCTGGCGCTGCTGATGGAAGCCTTCGCCCGTGACGAGCGAGTCACCGGGCTGTCGATCGTCTACAGCTTCGGGGTCACCCTGTTCGGGGGGTTCTCGCCGCTGATCGTGACCTGGCTGATCGCCGTGACCGCAAGCCCGCTGGTACCTGCCTGGTATCTGTGCAGCGCCATCGTGCTCAGTGGCGTGGCCCTGCGTTTCTACCCGGAATATCCCGGCCGTCCCTGAATCCGACCTGCAACTGCCCCTCTACCTGGAACAAGGAATCCGTTGTGAACATGACCTCTCTGCAAGACCGACTGCAAGCCAGCACCGAGCGCTTCCTGAAGATCAGGCGCAACATCCACGCCCATCCGGAGCTGGGTGAAGACACCCTGGACACCGCAGCCCTGGTCACCGGCCTGCTCGAAGGCTGGGGTTATGAAGTCCACACCGGGGTGGGCGGCCATGGCGTGGTCGGCGTCCTGCGTCGCGGCTCGGGCTCCAGGACCCTGGGCCTGCGGGCGGACATGGATGCCCTGCCGATCATCGAGCGCAACGGCTTGCCCTGGGCCAGCCAACGCGCCGGGGTGATGCACGCCTGTGGTCATGACGGCCACACCGCCACCCTGCTGGCGGCGGCCGAACAACTGGCCCTGCACGGCGAGTTCGACGGCACGCTGAACCTGATCTTCCAACCGGATGAAGAAGGCCTGACCGGCGCCAGGAGCATGATGGCCGACGGGCTGTTCCGGCGCTTCCCCTGCGATGCGGTGTACGCCTTCCACAACATGCCGGGGTTTCCCGTGGGCTACGCGATCATCAAGAGCGGCGGGGTCATGGCCTCGTCCGAGCGGGTCGGCATTACCCTGACCGGCAAAGGCGGACACGGCGCCGTGCCGGAGCGCGCCGTCGATCCGATCCCGGCCCTGGCCGGCATCATCAGTGCCCTGCAAACCGTGGTCTCGCGCAACATCAGCGCCAACGATGCGGTGGTGATCAGCATCGGCAAGGTACACGCCGGAACCGCCACCAACATCATTCCCGAATCGGCCATGCTGGAACTCAGCGTGCGCACGGTTGACCCGGCGATCCGCCAACAGGTCGAGCAGCGGATCCGCACCATCGTCGAGGGCCAGGCCGCAGCATTCGGGGTCACCGCCGAGATCGACTATCAGTTGCTGGCCCCGGTCCTGGTGAACACCGTCGCCGAGACGCGACAGATGCTCGACGCCGCGCGCAAGGCCCTGGGCGACGAGAACGTGGTGGAGCAAGTGTCATTCAGGGCCATGGGCAGCGAGGATTTTGCCTGGATGCTGGATGAAGTTCCCGGCTGCTATTTCGGCCTGGGCAATGGCACCGGGGAGTTCAACGGCTGCTCGGTGCACAACGATCACTACGACTTCAACGATCAATTGATTCCCCTGGGCGCAGCGTGCTGGGTGGAACTGGTCGAAGGCTTCTTGCGCTGAGGCGCTTGGTTCTCGGGGTGCCCCGAACTGGGCGCCCACACACTGTCTTGTGCAGGCCAGCCCTGCACCCGCCTATCAGGACACTGCCATGCCAAACGCTACCGCCATCGCCGACATGAGCGCCATCGAGCTGCTCGGTCATTACCGTGACAAGCAGCTGTCTCCCGTGGAGGTCACCCAGGACGCACTGGCCCGCATCGAGCGCTTCAACCCGCGGGTCAATGCCTTTTGCTACACCGATCCCGAAGGCGCGCTGAGCACCGCACGCGAAGCTGAAAAGCGCTGGATGAAGGGCCAGCCCTGCGGCGCCCTCGACGGCCTGCCCACATCGATCAAGGAATTGACCCCGACCCGGGGCATGCCCACGCGCAAAGCATCGATGACCATTTCGGCCGAAGGCCCCTGGGACATCGACGCGCCCGTCACCACTTTCATGCGGGAGGCCGGCGCCGTGGTGCTGGGCAAGACCACCAGCCCGGAGTTCGGCTGGAAAGGCGTGACCGACAGCCCGCTCTACGGCATCACCCGCAACCCCTGGGACACCCGCATGACCTGCGGCGGTTCCTCCGGCGGCGCAGCGGTGGCCGCGGCGCTCAATCTGGGCGTGCTGCATCAGGGCAGCGATGCCGGAGGCTCGATCCGCATCCCCGCCAGCTTTACCGGCACTTTCGGCTTCAAGCCCACCTTTGGCTACATCCCCCAGTACCCGGCCAGCGCGACGACCCTGGTGTCTCACCTGGGCCCCATGACCCGTACCGTGGAGGATGCCGTACTGCTCCTGCAGGCCATCGCCCGCCCCGACCCGCGGGACGCGCTGATGGGGGCCCCGCGACACACCCCGTGGCTGCCCGACAGCACCCACCTCAACGGCCTGCGCATCGCCTACAGCGCAGACTTCGGCTATGTGCAGGTTGATCCGCAGGTCGCTCGCCAAGTAGCGCAGGCCGTGGCGCGGCTGGAACAACTGGGGGCGATCGTCGAAGCGGTCGACCCGGGATTCGACGACCCCCTGCAACTGTTCAAGAGCGTGATCTACGCCGGCGCACAGACGCTGGCCCGGCAACTGAGCACGGCCCAGAAAGCCATGCTCGATCCGGGCCTGTTGCGCTTTACCGAAGAATGCCGCCACACCACCCTCGCCGACTTCACCGCGGCCCAGGAAGCCCGGGCGGCCTTGATGGCCCACATGAACATGTTTCACAGCCGCTACGACCTGCTGGTCTGTCCGATGCTGCCGATCACCGCGTTCGAGGCCGGCCACGACACCCCGCCCGGCAGTGCAATCGATGACTGGATGAAGTGGTCGCCTTTCAGCTACCCCTTCAACCTGACCCAGCAACCTGCTGCCTCATTGCCCTGCGGGTTCTCGGAGGCGGGATTGCCCATCGGCCTGCAGGTGGTTGGCGCGCGATTTGCCGACGATCAGGTGCTGCGGGTATGCCGGGCTTACGAGCGTGCATTTCCCGCGCCCTTTCCACAGGCCCCCATGACCGGCGCGGCCATGGCCCAGCAGGTGTCGCCGGTGTAGGGTTTGCACCCTCTTGCCGTGCGCCGCAGTCAGCCCGCCGCAGACTGCGCCAGGACCTGGGCCAGGGCGTCCCTCAACTGCGCCTGGCTGAAGGGCTTGAAGATCCGTGGCAGCTCCGGCACCGGGCCGTCCTGGCGCTGGGCATAACCGCTGGCCAGGATGATCGGCAACTGCGGGTGCAGGCGCCGCACCGCTTCGGCCAACTGGCGGCCATCCATGTGTGGCATGGCCATGTCGCTGATCATCAGCTGGATGTCCCGGTGCTGCTCAAGACACTGCAGCGCCTGGGCTCCGCTGGCGGCGCGGATGACTCGATGGCCCAGGTCCTCCAGCAGCAGCGTGGTGCTGTCCAGGACCAGGCTGTCGTCATCCACCAGCAGCACGCACAGCGGCGGGTGGTCCGGGCCCGGGGCCGGCATGGCCTCACTGCCCGGCGACCCCTTGGCCGCGCTCGCCAGGGGCAGCCACAGCTCGGCGCGGGTGCCCTGGCCCAGGCGGCTCTGGAGCACCAGGCGCCCGCCCAGTTGCTCGGCCAGGCCGTGGACCATCGACAGGCCCAGGCCGGTGCCCTTGCCCAGGCCCTTGGTGGTGAAGAACGGATCGGCGGCGCAGGCCAGGGTCTGTTCGTCCATGCCCTGGCCATCGTCGATCACCGCCAGGCAGACGTACTGCCCCCGGGCCAGGTTGCCCGTGGCCCCGCGCAATTGCGCCTCGATCAGGATCGAACCGCCCTCGGGCATGGCATCCCGGGCATTGCTCACCAGGTTCAGCAGCGCCAGTTCCAGCTGGTTGAGATCAGCCTGCACCGCCGGCAGGTCCGGCGCCATCTCCACCCGCAGGGCAATCCTGGGCCCCACCGAACTGCACAGCAGGCCGCTGAGGCTGGCCACCAGTTGGCCCAGATCCAGGGCCTGGGATTTCAACTCCTGGCGCCGGGCGAAGGCCAGCATGCGCTGGGTCAGGGTCACGCCGCGCTCGGTGCCCTGCAGCGCGTTGTCCAGCAGGCGCCGCAGCCTGGGGTCATCGCCGACCCGTTTGTGCAGCAGCTCCAGGTTGCCGCGGATCACCGTCAGCAGGTTGTTGAAGTCATGGGCGATGCCGCCGCTGAGCTGGCCGATGGCCTGGAGCTTCTGCGACTGGAACAGCGCTTCGCGGGCGACCTCCAGTTCCTTCTGCGCCTGGACCACCTCGGTGATGTCGCGGGTGATCTTGGCGAAACCGATGATGGCCCCGGAGTCGGCGCGGATCGGGTCGACAATCACATGGGCCAGGAACCGTGTACCGTCCTTGCGCAGGCGCCAGCCCTGCTTCTCGAAACGGCCTTCGCGGGCGGCGGCTTCCAGGGCCTTGCGCGGCTCGTCGCTGGCCCGGTCCTCGGCGGTATAGAACAGTGAAAAGTGCTGGCCGATGACTTCCTCTGGGGCATAGCCCTTGATCCGCTGCGCCCCCAGGTTCCAGCTGCTGACCCGGCCCTGGGCATCGAGCATGTAGATCGCGTAGTCGGTCACGCTCTGCACCAGCAGGCGGAACTGCTGTTCGCTCTGTTTCAGGGTCTGCTCGGCGGCCCGCTGCTCGGTCATGTCCCGGGTGACCTTGGCAAAGCCGATCAGCCCGCCGGCGCTGTCGCGGATCGGGTCGATCACCACATGGCACCAGAACCGCGTGCCATCCTTGCGCAGGCGCCAGCCCTCGCCTTCGAAACGCCCGCACTGCGCGGCACTGTCCAGCGCCCTCTGGGGCAAACCGGCCTGGCGATCCTCGGGGGTATAGAAGCAGGAAAAGTGCCGGCCCAGCACTTCCTCCTCCCGGTAGCCCTTGAAGCGCTGGGCACCGCTGTTCCAACTGGCGACCCGGCCCTGGGCGTCGAGCATGTAGATCGCGTAGTCCACCACCGCATCGACCAGCAGGCGGAAGCGATCGTCAGTGAGAGGGCGGTACGGCTCGGGCAGATCAGGCATGGCAGTTTCCGTCGGGTATTTTTTTCATCGAATCGGCGAAACGTTGCAGCGCCGCAGCATTCATCGACCGGGGCTCGGGCCAGTGTGCACCGCCTGCAGCTGTCTGTGTGGAATCGCATGCCTGGCTCGACAACGCAAGGGACAGACGGTTGACCGTGGAAAATATATTTCCGAGCTTTCGATCTAGTGGCACTGCGGGCACAATGCGTACCTTTTTGGCTGGCCCTGCCGGAGACCCTGAAATGATCAAGACGCCGTACTACCTCATCGACAAGCAGAAGCTTTTGAGCAACATGCAGAAGATCGCCTACGTGCGCGAGCAGTCCGGCGCCAAGGCCCTGCTGGCCCTCAAGTGCTTCGCCACCTGGTCGGTGTTCGACCTGATGCAGCAGTACATGGACGGCACCACCTCCTCGTCGCTCTACGAGCTCAAGCTCGGCCGGCAGAAGTTCGAAGGCGAGACCCACGCCTACAGCGTGGCCTGGGCCGACGACGAGATCGAGGAGATGCTCGCCAACTGCGACAAGATCATCTTCAACTCCATCAGCCAGCTGCAGCGCTTTGCCGACGCCAGCGCGGGCAAGGTGCGCGGCCTGCGGGTCAACCCCCAGGTCAGCAGTTCGGACTACCTGCTGGCCGACCCGGCGCGCCCGTTCAGCCGCCTGGGCGAGTGGGACCCAGCCAAGATCGAGCAGGTCATCGAGCAGATCTCCGGCTTCATGTTCCACAACAACTGCGAGAACGGCGACTTCGGCCTGTTCGACCAGATGCTGACCACCATCGAGGAACGCTTCGGCCACCTGCTGCACAAGGTCGAGTGGGTCAGCCTCGGCGGCGGCATCCACTTCACCGGCGAGGACTACGCCCTGGACGCCTTCTGTGCGCGCCTCAAGGCTTTCTCCCAGAAGTACGGCGTGCAGGTCTACCTGGAGCCGGGCGAAGCGGCGATCACCCAGAGCGCCTCCCTGGAAGTGACCGTGCTCGACACCCTGTACAACGGCAAGCACCTGGCCGTGGTGGACAGCTCCATCGAAGCCCACATGCTCGACCTGCTGATCTATCGCCTGAACGCCAAGCTGTCACCAAGCGCGGGCGAACATACCTACATGGTGTGCGGCAAGTCCTGCCTGGCCGGGGATATCTTCGGCGAATACCAATTTGATCGTCCGCTGGCCATCGGCGATCGACTGTCGTTCATTGATGCGGCGGGTTACACCATGGTCAAGAAAAACTGGTTCAACGGTCTGAAAATGCCGTCCATTGTCGTGAAACAACTCGATGGCAGCATCGAGGTGGTACGCGAGTTTGGTTTCGAAGACTACCTGTCCAGCCTTTCCTGAGCGGACAGGTCACGAGGAGAAGTAAATAAATTGAAGAAGAATGTTCTTATCATTGGTGCAGGAGGTGTCGCCAAGGTGGTGGCCCACAAGTGCGCGCAGCACAACGACGAACTCGGTCGTATTGCTATCGCGTCGCGCAACATCTCCAAATGCCAGGCCATCATCGACAGCGTCAAGGCCAAGGGCAGCCTCAAACAGCCCGCTGAAATAAAAGCCTATGCGCTCAACGCGCTGGACATCGAGGCAACCAAGGCGCTGATCCGCGAGACCGAGTCGCAGATCGTCATCAACGTCGGTTCCGCCTTCCTCAACATGTCGGTGCTGCGTGCCTGCATCGATACCGGTGTGGCCTACCTGGACACCGCGATCCACGAAGAACCGGGCAAGATCTGCGAGACCCCGCCCTGGTACGGCAACTACGAGTGGAAGCATCTCGAAGAGTGCCAGCAGAAGAACATCACCGCGATCCTCGGCGTCGGCTTCGACCCGGGCGTGGTCAACGCCTATGCGGCCCTGGCCCAGCAGGAACATTTCGACCGCATCGACTCGATCGACATTCTCGACGTCAATGCCGGTTCCCACGGCAAATATTTCGCCACCAATTTCGACCCGGAAATCAACTTCCGCGAATTCACCGGGCAGGTGTGGAGCTGGCAGGACAGCCAGTGGACCAGCAACACCATGTTCGAAGTCAAGCGTACCGACGACCTGCCTGTGGTCGGCTCGCAAAACCTGTACCTGACCGGCCACGATGAAGTGCACTCGCTGTCGAAGAACCTCGACGTGCCCAACGTGCGGTTCTGGATGAGCTTCGGCGAGCACTACATCAATGTGTTCACCGTGCTGCGCAACCTGGGCCTGCTCTCCGAGCAACCGGTGAAGACCGCCGAAGGCCTGGAAGTGGTGCCGCTCAAAGTGGTCAAGGCCGTGCTGCCTGACCCGGCCTCCCTGGCCCCGGGCTACACCGGCAAGACCTGCATCGGTGACCTGGTCAAGGGCAGCAAGAATGGCCAGCCGCGCGAAGTCTTCATCTACAACGTGGCCGACCACGAAGAAGCCTACGCCGAGACCGACAGCCAGGGCATTTCCTACACCGCCGGCGTACCGCCCGTGGCCGCCGCCCTGCTGGTGGCCCGTGGCGAGTGGGACGTGCAGCGCATGGCCAACGTCGAGGAACTGCCGGCCAAGCCGTTCCTCAAGGCGCTGGACCTGATGGGCCTGCCGACCCGCATCAAGGACGAACAGGGCGACCGCCCATGGGACGCCAAGGCTTGATGCACTAGCCACGACAGGAGGCGCCGATGCAGGCGCCTCCTGCCTGGATGAATGTTTCGTTTGTGCGTCGCTTTTGCGTTTCTGTGCGACAGATCCCACTTCAGGGGCTCCCGCCCTGCTCCTTCGCAGTGTTAGCTTGGCAAGGTTTCTGACTAACAGCTCAGATAATCCTTACCCCCTGCAAAGGAATGCCCTCCGCAATGGATTTTTCTCTCAAGCACCTGGCTGCGGCCACCCTGATGCTCGCCAGCCTGTCGTCCTACACCTCGATCGCCCAGGCCAACATTACCCCGCAACAAAGCGCGGCCATCCTCAAGACCTTCAATGACGCCACGGTCACGGATTTCCGCCAGTTCCTCGGCACCCTGGCCAAGAGCGACCAGCTCGCCCCGACCATCGAGGCCTTCCTGGCCAACAAGCCCCTGAACGCCGAACAGCAGAACGAGATCCACCGCCTGCTGGGCCTCTACGCCCGGATCAAGTACGGCAAGGCCGCCACCGAAACCCTGCGCGAGCTGGTGGCCATCCCCACCTTCAACATCGACGGCGTGCCGCAGTACAAGAACCCCGAGTTCCTCAAGATCGCCGCCAAGATCCAGGACCTGGCCAAGGCCTTCAACCTGAACTTTCGCAACATCGACAACCGGGTCTACGAGATCTCCCTGGAAGGCAGCGGCGATGAAGTCGTCGGCATCCACGCCCACGCCGACGTGGTGCCGGTGACCCCGGAAAACTGGGTGCTCGAAGACGGCACCCGCCTCGACCCGTTCAAGGTCACCCTGATCGGCGACCGCATGTACGGCCGCGGCACCGAGGACGACAAGAACGGCATCGTGGTAGCGCTCTACGCGATGAAGATCATCAAGGAAGAGAAGCTGCCCCTGGCGCGCAACTTCAAGCTGCTGGTGGACACCACCGAGGAAACCAGCGGCGATGCCATTCCCTACTACTTCGAACACAACCCGACGCCCAACTACAACCTGGCGCTGGACGGCGGCTACCCGGTGGTGATCGCCGAGAAAGGCTACGGCACGGTGATGGCCAGCTTCGCCCGGCGCGCCGCCGAGGGCAAAGGGGCGGAGATCACCCACCTCACCGGTGGCCTGGCCACCAACCAGATCCCCTCGACCTCGGTAGCCACCCTGGTCACCGAGCAGCCCGCGGAACTGGCCGCCAGCCTGCAAAAGGCCGGCGCCGAATATGCCAAGCAGCACGGCGGCAACTTCCAGGTCGCGGCCAAGGTGGTGGGCAAGGATGTGCAACTGACGGTCACCGGCGTCTCGGCCCACTCCTCCGAGCCCGAGTCCGGGGTCAACCCGGTGGCGCGGATGCTGGACTTCATCAACAGCCAGGACGGCAAGATCGCCTTCAAGCACAACGCCTTCACCGATGGTGCCCGCTACGCCGCCGACAACTGGGGCCTGGACTACCTGGGCAACAAGCTGGGCATCGGCTTCTCCGACGACTTCATGGGGCCGCTGACCACCTCCCTGACCCAGGTCAGCGTGGATGACAAGACCTTCAAGCTGGCGGTCAACCTGCGGGTACCCAAGGGCAAGACCCCGCAAGTGCTGAAGGGCGAAATCACCGACAAGCTGGCGGCCTGGAGCAAGAAGACCCAAGTGGCGGTGAACATCGACACCAAGATCGCCGAACCTATGTACCGCAACCCCGAGGGTGAATGGGTCAAGGCACTGCTGGCGGTGGCCAGCGAGAACCTGGGCATGGCGCACAAGTTCGGCACCTCCGCCGGCGCCACCTCGGTGCACGAGTTGCCCAACGGCGTGCAGTTCGGCCTGGCGCGGCCCGAGGTCAAGTACACCGGCCACACCGACAACGAGTTCAAGACCGTGGAGCAGTTCCTCCTGGACCTGCAGATCGTCACCGAGATGGTCGGCCGCATCGGCCAGTTGCCCAAGCTCTGACCGCCCTCACGGGCCCGCCACCCATGGCGGGCCCGTGCTCCCCCTCCTCCACGCCTAGCGCACCGATGACCTCCAGTCGGGGTCGCTGACATCTCGCAGTACCCCGCCATACCCCTGGTAGAGGTTGCCCTCGGGCAGCAACTGCGCCGTGGCCAGTTGCCGGTGCAGGCCGCCCAGGTGGTAGAACGGCACACGCACATAGAGGTGATGCTCGATGTGGTAGTGGATGGCGTGGGGGCCGAACAGGAAGGTCTGCACGCTGGGCCGTACGATGCTGCGGGCGTTGCGGCTCTGGTCGGCGGCAACCGGCAAGCCGGCATGCTCCATGATGGCTCGCACCCGGCCCAGCAAGGGCAGCAGGGTAATCGCCGGCAACAGCCACAACCCCAGGTACAGCCAGGGGTGGCCGCTCCAGGCCAGCAGGCCGAACAGCAGGCCGTTGCTGACCAGCATGGACAGCACTTCCTCCAGGGCCTGGCGCGGCGACTTGTCGACCCGGGGCATGATCGCGCGGTAGTCACCCCGGGCGAACCTCAAGGCGCTGATGAAGTAGCCCACCCCGCACAGGTCCGCCAGCAGGCGCAGGGCCAGCTTGCCCCGGGGCAAGGGGTAATCCCCCAGGCCGAAGACCGCCACCACCGGGTCGTCATGCTCCATCGGATGCAGGTGATGCTTGAGGTGGCCGGCGCGGTAGGTGCAGAGGGACAGGAACAGCGGGCCGGCGGCCAGCCACTGGCCCAGCCGATCATTGGCTTTCTGCCCGCGCAGCAGCAGGCCGTGGGCGCTCTCGTGCATCAGCACCGCCAGCGCCAACTGGCTGCGGGCGATCAGCAGCGCGGCCAGCAGGTAGGTGACGGGGTGCGGCCAGAGCGCAGCGCAGGCGAATGCGGCGGCGATCAGCCCCCAGTCGGCCAGCAGCGCCAGGCCACCGGTCCAGGGCTTGAGCAGGAACAGCGCGGCGTCGGGGGCAAAGGCACGCAGGGCCCGATTCTCTCCGGCACGGGGTTCAGGCTGGGACACGGGCAGGGTTTCCTTGTCGTTGGGTGGCCAGGGCACAGGCCAGGGCCAGGAACAGGCCGCCCGCCACATCGATCAGCGTGTGCTGCTTGAGGGTCAGGGTCGAGAGGCAGATCAGCAGGCCGATGACAGCGCTCAGCTCTTTGCAAGGGCGGCGCCAGAGCGCGCGACAGGCCAGGCAGGTCACTGCCACATGCAGGCTGGGAAAACCGTTGCAGGCCAGGTCCAGCTGCCACATCCGGCCCAGCCGCTGTTGCAGGAAGCCATTGTCGAGGGCGGCGATATCCGGCCTCGGCACATATTCGGGGAACAGCCAGAAGCACAGCAGCCCAACGGCGAAGGCCATGCCGGTGGCGTTGCGCAGGGCCCTGAAGCCCTCCTGGCTGGCATAGGCCGCCGCCAGCAGCACAAAGGGAAAGAACAGCACATAGACGAACCAGGACTGGGCGATAAAGGGGATCAGCTCATCCAATGGCGTGACCCAGTTGTAGCGCGGCGTCACCAGGCGCTGCAGCCCCATGAACGCGCCCAGCCCCAACAGCAGGGCGAACACCGCAGCCAGGGCCTGCCGAAGGTTGGCGGCGGCTATCAGGCGCTGCAAGGTGCCGGTCATGGCTGCTGGCCCGGTGCGGGCATGGAGCGGTGACGACTCACGGCCGCGCCCTCACAAGCCGAGCAAGCGGCCGGCCCAGGCATCGATCCGTGCCTGGGCCCGCTGGTTGCCCGAGATCACGTCGGGCGCTGGCGCCACCGCGCTCAATTGCCGCGCCGCCTCGGCCACCTGACGGCGAAAATCGGCAGGGTCGCCGCGCCAGGTCACCACCCGATGCAGCAACTGCAATTGCCGGGCCCGGGCGGCGTTGCGGGTCTGTTCCGGCTGGTCGCTCACCACCAGGATGATCGGCCGCTGGTAGACCCGGGCGATGGACAGCGCCGCCATGCCCGGTGCCGAGACCAGGAGTTGCGCCCGGGCAGCGCGGCTGGCCCAGAGCGGATCGACCTGCAGCCAGCCACTGCGCCCGGCATACCCCTCGCCCACGCGGTGAGCGTCCAGGCCCGCATCCTCCAGGCCACGGCTCAAGGCATCGGCCAGGTCGGGCTCACGAAAATGCGGGTTGAGGTACACCGCTGCGCCCACGACGGCCTGTTCCGGCAAGGCTTCGGCCAGGGCCACCGGGGTCGGCAGGCGATACAGTGCCGGGGCCTGGGTATCGTCGACTTCATAGGCGAAATCGTGCTCGATGCGCGCCCGCGCCGTATCGATCTGGCGCCCGACAATCCAGCCGAACAGGCGCCCGAACTGGCGCGGCCACATGCCGGCAAAGTTGTTCAGCAGCGCCACCTTGAGGCTGGCCCCGTACACGTGCACCACCTGGCGCCGCCAGCCCGGGAGCATGCCCATGTAGAGCAGCGCCGGGTGGAAGGAATCGTTGATCACCAGGTCCACGCCGCGCAGCCGGCGCCGCAGTTGGAGGATGTCCCGCAGCATACGCCCGGGGCGAAACAGGTAGTGGGCGACATTGCGGTTGGTGGCCTGGCGCAGCATGTTCTGCTGTCTGTCGAACTGCACCGCGTAATGCAGCGAGAGAATCTGCGCCGCAATGCCGAAGCGCTGCAGGAAGTCCTGCCCCTGCTGCGAGGTGGTCAGCACCTCGACCTCGGCCCCGGCCGCACGCAAGGCATGTACCAGCAGTTGGGCGCGCATCAAGTGCCCACGGGCATCGGCGGTCGCCAGGTAAAGAATCCGTGCACTCATCGCCCCACTCGGCCCCGACCACCGAGCAGCCAGCCGGCACCATACATCGCCAGGGCACCGGTCACGCCAAAGCTCGCATCGACGCGGCGAATGTCCTTGAGCAGGCGCGCCAGATGGCCCGCCTCATGGGGCGCCACGATGCGCCGCAAGGTGTTCTGGCACAGGCGCACGTGGGCTTTCTCGTCGGCCAGCACCCGCGCCAGCAGCGGATACAAGCCATGCCCGGCATCCAGCACCGCACAATGGCGGGTCAATACCCGCTCGGCCATCTGCTCGGCACACAGCCCGGTGGCATAGGCCGGCACCAGCAGGCCCTGTTCGAAATGCCCCGCATAACGACGGGCCAGGCGCTGCCAGCGCTGGATCTTGCGCCGGCTCAGCCAGTCCGGCTCCAGGCGGGCTTGAGCGTCGTCGCCCCGCTCGCGCAGGGCCTCGGCAAACAGGGTCACGTGGCGCTGCTCATCGGCCAGGTGCTGTTCTACCTGCCGTTCGAGCCAGGGTGGCGACTGCGGCAACAACTCATCGAGCAACGCACGCTCGGTGGCGTCTTCACCGGCCAGGTACATGCGCAACAGCAGGCGTTCGCCTCGCGGGCTGCGGTGCAGGCGCAACAAGGCGGCGCGCTTGATGCGGTCCACCAGCCGCGCCTGCAGCGCCCCCAGGCCCTGGGGCCGGGGCATGCTCAGGCAGTCGAAGTTGGCCTCGCCGGCAACCGCTTGCCCCGCATTCATTGCACGGGCTGCGCGGCGCTGGCAGTGGCCGTCCTGGCCCCGTGCGAATGGCGCTGCCAGGCCAGGATCAGGCCGATAAAGCTGTCACGCATGAAGGCCATGCCGCTGGCCGCGGCGCCGGGAAAGCTCTCCTCCTGGCCGTTGTAGCGCAGGTAACCCTGGCCGTTGACCGCGCCCAGCTCCAGGCTGTCGCCCTTGTTCAAGCCCCGCTGACGCACCTCCCTGAGCAACGGGCTGTCCTCCAGCGCAAAGACAAACAGCTGGCGCTGTACCACCCACAGTGGGATCTGCCCGCTCAGGGCCTGCAGGTCGAGGTTCCAGGTGCCCTGCTGCAGCACCTGCTCCAGCGCTTCGCTGCCCGGCTGCCTGGTACTGAAGCTGGCACGCATCAGCGACTTCGACACTCGGCCGACGCCCAGGCCGATGGTGATGTCGCCCGCTGTCGGGTGCTGCGCATCGCTGGGGCGCACCACCACGAAATAACTGGCCAGGCGCGCCGCGATCGACGGCTGGGCCAATACGTTGCGCGCCTGTTCGGGGCTGAACAGCACGCGCTCACGGGTGCCTTCACGGACGCTGATCTGATAGGGATCGAGGCTGATGTCACGGAACTTGCCACGCACCGGTGCGTGCACATAGGTATCGGATTTCCACACCTTGCCCGATCGGCGCAGCAGCACCTGCAGGCTCAGGGGTACACGCTGGCCGTCGCTGGCGATGCCGCTGCCGTGCAGCAGAATGTCGCCGATCACGGTCTTGCTGTCGTGGTTGCTGTCGGCGTCGATGACGATGGCATGGGTTTGCCGGTCGACACTGGCCCGCGCATCACTCACGTCCAGGGCGATGCGGTTGCAGTCGAGGTTGCTGGAGGCGAACGTGGCGCAGCCACTGTCCGAAGCGAAGTGGTATACCCCGCGACCGGCGAACTCGCTGGGAGCGGCCTGGGCCTGGGCACCGAGTGCCAGCAAGGCCAGGCACGCCAGGGAACGGCCGAATGAGGCAAGAGAAGGGTTCTGCATGGGGACTTCCTCTGGGCACGCGAACGGCGTGCGACGATACGGCGCGACGCGGATCAATCCAGGTTGCGGTGGTAGGACAACGCTTCACTGTGCCGGGCACTGGAGCGGCCGATGGACAGCCCGCAGCCACGCACCACGGCGCCGGCAGTGTCGAGCAACGAGATGGCAGTGACCATGGCCATGGCCCCCAGGCGCCGGGCTCCGTGCAGGGGCGGCAGGTCCTGGTGGTTGAGGGCCCGCAGGCTGTAGCCCAGGCGCCCGACCATCACGCACAAAGGCCCCAGCGGCCCACTGCGCCCGAGCCATTGCAGCCAGCCCGGCAGGTAGGCGCGCACCAGGTACGGGGTCAGGCCGACGCTGTCGCCGCCCCTGAGCCAGCGCAGCTTGAACACCTCGCCCTGGCTGTCGGGCAGCCGGTGCTCGGTGTGTGCCGCCGGCGCATAGGCCACCGCCACCCCCGCCGCTTGCAGGCGCAGGCCCATGACCTGGCAATGGGCACGATAGATGCCATCCAGGGGCTCGTAGCGATACTGCTCGAAGGTGGCACAGCGAAAAGCCACGTTGTTGGCGTAGAAGTTACGCGTGGCGCCGTGGCGCAAGGGGCTGGGGAAATACATGAAGTCGATGGCGGTCAGCGCACTGCCGGCGACGCTCGGCGCGTAGCTGGTGCGCCCGGCCACCGCCACGGGCGCCTCGGGTTGCACAAAGGGCAGCAGCAACTCTTCCAGCCAACGGGCATCGGGCAGGCAGTCGGCATCGGCGAATACCACGTACTGGCAGCGCGCCTGGTCGACGCCATCGAAACCGACATTCTTGGCATCGTAGTAACCGGTGCCGGCATCGATCTCGATGAACTCCAACGCACAGCCGGCCAGGCTGCACAGCGCCTGGCGTGCCTCAAGGTCGAGGCCGTCATGGGTGATGATCCACTGGGCAAAAGCCTGGGGCGCCAGACTTTGCAGGGCCAGCCGGGCAATCAGCCGCTGGAGGCTGCTCAAGGCTTCGCCTGCATTCTTGCCGCCGCGCAGATTGTTGGTTTCCAACACCAGTGCGGTCTGGGCAGCAATCCCTTGCAGGCGCGTGAACAGGTCATCGCCGGAAGGCAACTGCGACATCCTGGCTGTCGTTTCTTGGCTATCCATTTCGCAGTGTCTCTGAAAAAAGCAGGGCCGCCGGGGGGCGTGACGGGCGCAATCACAGCATTATTCCGGGGATTATTCAAACACCGGCTGCGCCGGTTGTGATGCCCCGCGCAATCGCTTCTGGCCACCCATGTCATCCGCCAGGTAAGCCGCTCCCTGGCATCGCTGCAACGATTGGGGCTCTGACGGCAGAACTCGCTCCCCCCTAGAAGCGCGCCGCCAGCTGCTGATACAGCGCCATGGGCAAGCTGATTCCTTCTATTTGCGCCCGGGCCCAGGCCTGCTGCTTGGCCTGCCCCGGAGGGTGAACTCCCAGGGTGGCCAGGCGCTGCATCTGCCGCGCCAGTCGAGCCTCGAACTGCTCGTCGAGCAGGTGCGGGGCGATGGCGATCACCAGCAGGCCCGAACCCGGCGATTGTGCGCCGCTTCGAAAATCGGGCGCATCCAGCGACCAGTTGCCCCCGGCGACACCGCCGGCGAGCACTTCGACCAGCAAGGCGATGTTGGCCCCGCGACTGCCGCCGAACGCCAGCAAGGCACCGTGCATGGCCTCCCGGGCACTCAGGGTGGCTGCGCCCTGGGCATCCACTGCCCAGCCTTCGGGGATCGCCTCCCCGGCCTCGGCCGCCTTGAGGAGGTTGACGAAGGCCGTGGCGCTGCTGGCCTGGTCGATCAGCAGCAGGCGCCCGTCGCCGCAGGGAGCGGCGAAGGCCAGGGGGTTGGTGGAATAGATCGGCTGGCGCTGGCCGGCCACGGTCAACAGCGCCGGGCCGTTGCAGAACGCCAATGCCACCAGGCCTTCGGCGGCCAGGCGCCGGGTGTAGTAGCCCAGCTCGCCACAGGTAAACCCGTTGTGCAGGGCAAACAGGCTGATTCCCAACTGCCGGGTGCTGTCACACACAGCGCCAAAGGCCTGATCGAACCCCAGTTGCGCAATGCCCGCGCGCGCATCGCAACGGATCATTGCCGGGGCCAGCTGGGTGATCAGTGGCTTGGCCAAGCCCGCTATGCGCCCGCTGGCAAACCCGTGCAGGTAATCGGCCAGATGCTCGAAACCCACACTGGCCAGGCCATGACCCTGGGCCGATACCGTGGCCTCGGCCAGAGCCTGGGCCACTTCCTGGCTGCTGCCCGCCTGCAGGCAGCAGCGCCGGGCAAGATCCCTGGCCTCTGCCAGCGACAGACACTTGAACGCTGCACTCTCTTGCATCGATTGCTCCCTGACGCTGCTGCACAACCGCCCTGGCCACCGGGCCCGGGGCTGCGGGTCATTCCACCAGGCGTGGCGCCCCCACGTTGGCGGCTTGTTTATCCAGGCCGAACGAGCCGAGTATCTCGGCAATTTCGCCAGAAGCATGCAAGGCCTGGATGTTTTCATTGAGCGCCTCACTCAGCGCCGTATTGGCCTTGGTGTGGGGAAAACTGGTCTGCCCCGGCTCCAGGGTAGCCTTAACCCGCGGGTCGGGCTCCGAGACCTTGATGCTCATGCCCCGGTAGGCACCCTTCTGCTGCGAAGCCACACCCACCGCAAAGCTGTCGATGCCCAGCGCAATCCGCTTGGCCGCCAGGTCCTGGGCCATGGCCACCGGGTTGGGGTAGAGCACCAGATTGTCGCCAAAGGCCTTTTTCAAGTCGTCGACCCACAGGTAACCCTGCACCGTGCCGATGCGCTGGCCTTCGAGCTCGGAGATTTTCGAATAGCCCTCGCTGGAAATGATCCCCATCACGTCCAGGTACAGCGGCGCGGTCAGACCCAGGACCTTGCTGCGCTCGGCGGTACGGTACCAGTCGCCGATGCCGACGTCGGCCCGCCGTGCGATCACCGACTGGACCACCGCCGCCGGGTCCACCACTGTCAGCTTGATATCCAGGCACTCCCTGGCAGCGATGCGCTTGATGATTTCACCATCGACCCCGCTCAACTGGTTGCCCGGCCCGGGGATCGAGTACGGCGGGAAGACCCAGGCCGCGACGCTCAACACCCCCGGAGTCAGGGTTTCAAACGAGTGGGCCGGCTTGCAGTCGGCCAGAGCCTGGGGGGCACCGAGCAGCACCGAACCTCCCGCCAGGGAGGAACAAAGGAACGCCCAACGAACAATGCGTTTGAATGAACGGATCATGGCTTCACCTGTGCATGGGTTGCATTAAGAGAATGGCAGCCGAAAGACGGCTCGAGCAGGTCATGCGTGCTGGCTGGGGGCCAGTTTTTTCTCCAGCGCCGCCACGCCCAGGGTCGCGGGCGCACACACAGCGGCATACATCAGGCCGGCCAGGGTCAGCACCGGCATGTACTCGAAGGTGGATGAACCGATGGCGGAGGCGCGGCTGACGATCTCCGGGAGCGCGATGGTGAAACACAACGACGCGGCCTGGAACATCATGATCGAGAACCCCAGCAACGACGGCAGAGCCACCCGCATCGCCTGGGGCAAGATGATGAAACGCAGTGCATCGAAGCGGTTCAGGCCGATCACCTCGGCCGCCTCGTTCTGCCCCTGGGCCACCGCCTCGATGCCGCCACGGATGATCTCGCTGGTGTAGGCCGCAGTGCAGTAGGCCAGCGCCAGGGCTGCCGCCCAGAAAGAACTCAGGGTCAGGCCCGCCGAAGGCAGGCCGAAATAGAAGTACTGCAACAGGATCAACGCCGGCGCGCCACGCCCCAGCTCGACAATCAGCAACGAGGGGTAGCGCACTGCCCGGCGGGGCGCCGACACACCCAGCGCCAGCAACAACCCAAGGACCACCCCCAGTGCCAGGCTGGCGGCGGTGACCTGAATTGACAGCACAAAGCCCTTCCACAGCTCGGGAAACCAGGCCAGCCACATCGTCAGGATCTCGTTCATCGGGCAATCCTCTGCTTCAGGGTGGCCGACAGCCAGCGCGAGAACAGCGCCACCGGTACGCTGAGAATCAGGTAGACCAGCGCCGCCACGCTGTACACCTCCAGCCCTTGAAAGGTTTGCTGAGACATCTGGTACGCCTGGAAGCTGACGTCACCGACACCGATGGTCGAGGCCACGGCCGAGTCCTTGAGCAAGCCAATGGCATAGGTGGCCGAGGTGGGAATGGCGATGCGCACCAGTTGCGGCAGCATCACATCGAAAAAGCGCTGGGGCGCCGACAGATTGAGCACCTGCGCCGCCTCGTACTGCCCCTGGGGGATCGCCGCAAAGGCACCGCGATACACCTCCGACATATGCGCCGCGGTGATCAGCCCCAGGCCCAGCACCGCGGCAGCGAACGGCGACAAGGCGATGTAGCCGCCTCCGACGCCGAAGAAGATGAAGAACAGCCAGACGATGGGCGGTATCGAACGCAGGGTCAGCACCAGCATCGCCGCCAGCCAGCGACACAGCTTCAGGTTCGACAGACGCAGGGCACAGAGTGGAAAGCCCAGCACCACGCCGATGCAGAAAGCGCCCAGGGTCACGCTCAGGGTCCAGGGCACGCCGCGCAACAGGACCAGCAGAATATCCGCCATCAGCGATTCCTCACGGCCTGGAGAAACTGCGCCACCCGCGCGTGCTGCGGCTCGCGCATCACCTGGGCACTGGGCCCCTGCTCGATGATCCGCCCTTCGGCCATCACCACCACCCGGTCGGACACCGTCTCGGCAAAGTGCATCTCGTGGGTCACCACCAGCATCGACATGCCCTCGCGCGCCAGCTCCTTCATCACCGCCAGCACTTCCAGGCCCAGCTCGGGGTCCAGGGCCGAGGTCGGCTCATCGAACAGCATCAGCTCCGGATCCAGCGCCAGGGCCCGGGCGATGGCGATGCGTTGCTGCTGGCCGCCGGAGCAACGCGCCGGATAGGCGTTGGCCTTGTCCGCGAGCCCCACCCGGTCCAGCAACTGCAAAGAGCGGGCGTCAGCTTCCTCGGCGCTGCGGCCGAGGGTGCGGACCTGCGCCAGGCTGACGTTGCGCAGCACCGTAAGGTGCGGAAACAGGTTGAACGACTGGAACACCATGCCGATGCGCCGGCGCAGATTGAGCAGCTCGCTCCGGGGCAGCGGGCGCCCGGCTTCGATAGCCACCCCGCCCATGCTGACCCGCCCCCGGGTCGCGGGCTCCAGTTGGTTGATGCAACGCAGCAAGGTGCTTTTACCCGAGCCGCTGGGGCCGATGATCGCCACCACCTCACCCTTGGCCATCTCGAAACACACGTCGTGCAATACGGGGTAAGGCCCGAATTGCTTATGGATCGCCTCCAGTCGCAGGAAAGGTTCGGCGCTGGGTACCGGGGGCGGTGCCAGGGGGCTGGCGTTTTCGATCACGGTCATGCTGCTCATTGTTTTTCTCCGGACAGGGTAGACGCCGTGCCTGCAAGAATCAGGCAACAACCACTGCTATCGATCGCCGTCGACTAACGGGGTACGGGAAAGCTTGACCGCTCCAGCAGCGGTAACCAGCACCTGCTCTTCGAGCTTCACGCCTTCATGGCCGCCCCGCTCGCCGATGTAGCTCTCCACCGAGAGCACCATGTTTTCCTCGAAGTGGCCGTCATAGCCCCACTCGGCAAAGTCCACCGCGTAGGCCACGCTGGGGTACTCATCGACCAGGCCCACACCGTGCAGCATCATCATGTAGCGGTTGTGCTCGAACTGCCTGGGCACCGGCCAGCAGCCCTCGGCGAACTCGCGAAACGACAGCCCCGGGCGCAGCAGGTCGAGATTGAAACTGATTTGCTGCGAGGCGATGTCCAGCAGGTCGCGCTGGGCCGCCGTCGGCGCCTTGCCGGGGCAGATGAAGCTGCGGGAGATGTCCGAGAGATAACCGCCCGGGCCCACCATGTCGGTGTCGAAACAGACCATCTCCCCGGCCGCGATGAGCTTGTCCGAGGCGTCCTGGAACCAGGGGTTGGTGCGCGGCCCGGAGTTCAGCAGGCGGCTCTCGGCCCACTCCCCGCCCTGGGCCACGTTGGTCCCGTGCATGATGCTCCACAGCTGGTTTTCGGTGATGCCCGGCACCAGGCTGGCGCGCATGCGGGCAATCGCCAGGTCGCACACATCCATCGACACCCGGTGGCTGGCAATCTCCTGCACCGACTTGATCAGCCGCGCCTGCTCCATCAGCGGCTGGGCATCGAACAGCTGGATGCCCCTGGCCTTGAGCTTTTCCGCGCCCCAGGGGTCGCAGCGGTCCACTGCCAGGCGACGATTGCCGGCGCCATGCCGGGTCAGCAGGTCGGCCACCTCTAGGGCCCAGCGTTCGGCCTTCTCCTCGACCCGTGGGCCGGCCAGGAAATACAGCCAGGGGATCGCCGGGCGAATTTCATCGATGGTCTCGATGTGCTCACTGTTGTGCCGGCTGCTGTCGAACTCGAACAGCACCACCGGGCCATCGGTGGCCACGAATACGTAACGGCTAGGGGAATGCATCACCCACAGGCCGAGGTTATTGGTATCGGTGGCGTAACGGATATTGATCGGGTCGGCCAGCAGCACGCCGGCGTAATCCTGCTTGCGCAGTTGCTGGCGAATGCGCTCCAGGCGGTACTGGCGCAGCGCCGGCCGGTCGATCGCGGCATAGGCCGCCAGCAGGCCGTGGTCCACCGGGGCCAGGGCATGGCCGGTGACGCTGGCATCACTGCGATAGTGCAGAGGGCTTGGGGGAACGACATTGAGCAGCTCGGTGAAATCGGTATCCGTGTGCATGCAACAACCTCCGCTGGGAAGAGTTTGAGGTTTATCAAAACCAGTCAGACCAACGTTCGGGGCAGTGACTTGACGCTAGGGAAACGGATGACGGCTGTCTTTCTTATTGTGCAAAACAGGGCGCAAGCAGTGGCTAGAGGTCCTTGACCAGGCGCAGTGCGTCGTAAATGGCCGCGTGGGTATTGCGCGATGACACCGCATCGCCGATCCGGAACAACTGGAAACGCCCCTGAGGGTTGGTCACCAGGTTTTGCGCGGTGCCGGCAATCAGGTCCTTGTACTCCACGGCGCCTTCGTTGGTGGCCATGGGCTGCAGCTCGAAATACAGCTCGTCCAGGGGCCGGGTGCCGTGGTTGACCACGATCTGGTCCACCAGTCGGGTTTTCTCCAGGTCGCTGTAGTCGGTGCCGATGGTCGCCAGCAACTGCTCGCCCTGGCGCTCCACGGCCTTGAGCCGGTAAGTGACGGTAAAGGTGGTGTCCAACTGCTGCAGCGAGCGCATGTAAGGCACCAGGTTCATGCCCATCACCTCCGGCGCGAACGAGCGATCGGGGGTCATG
Source organism: Pseudomonas sp. GW822-FHT04H02 (assembly GCF_058800645.1). Lineage (NCBI taxonomy): Bacteria > Pseudomonadati > Pseudomonadota > Gammaproteobacteria > Pseudomonadales > Pseudomonadaceae > Pseudomonas > Pseudomonas sp. GW822-FHT04H02. The sequence goes on from NZ_JBXAMM010000004.1 coordinate 275,446, forward strand.
ATCTCGGTCCTGGCGCCGCTGCGGGCAATGAACTCGGCAGCCTGCAAACCTGCGTGATCGCCGGCATCGTCGTATACCAGCACATTGCGCCCAGGCTTCACGTCGCCGGAAATGATGTCCCAGCTCGACACCAGCCACTGGTTGCCGCTGTGCAGGACTTCGGTATGGGGCAAACCGCCGGTGGCGACGATCACCACGTCGGGGTTTTCATCGAGGACCATCGCCGCATCGGCCCAGGTGTTGAAACGAAACTTCACCCCCAGGCGCTCGCACTGCGCCATGCGCCAATCGATGATGCTGATCATCTCCTTGCGCCGCTCGGACTGCGCGGTCAGGCGCACCTGCCCGCCGGGCTGGTCGGCCACCTCCAGCACCAGCACTTCATGCCCGCGCTCGCCGGCGACCCGCGCCGCCTCCAGGCCACCGGGGCCGGCGCCGATGATCAGGACCTTGCGCGGGTGCGCGGCCTTCGGCACCTCGTGGGGCATGCTGGTTTCGCGGCCAGTGGCGGCATTGTGAATGCAGTAGGCGGCGCCGGCGTTGTAGATCCGGTCCAGGCAATAATTGGCGCCGACACAGGGGCGGATTTCATCTTCTCGGTTCTCGATGATCTTGCGCACGATGTGCGGGTCGGTCATGTGCGCACGGGTCATGCCCACCATGTCCACCAGGCCCGAGGCAATCGCGTGGCGGGCGGTGGCGACATCGGGGATCTTCGCCGCATGGAAGGTGGGGAAACCGGTCAGGGCACGAATCTCCCCGGCAAAGTCCAGGTGCGGTGCATTGCGCATGCCCTGGATCGGGATGATGTCGGTCAACCCGGCATCGGTGGCGATATTGCCGCGAATCACGTTGAGAAAATCGACCATGCCGCTGTCTTTCAACAGCTGCGAGATGTGCAGCCCCTCCTCTTTCTCAAGGCCGCCGGCCAGCACCTCATCGCCGGTGTAGCGGATGCCGACGATAAACTCCGGGCCCACCCGCTGGCGAATCGCACTCAGCACCTCGAAGGTAAACCGCAGGCGGTTGTGCAATGAACCGCCGTAGGCGCCCTCCAGCTCGTTGGTCAATGGCGACCAGAACTGGTCCATCAGGTGGCCATAGGCCTGCAGTTCGATACCATCCAGGCCGGCGGCCTGCATGCGTTCGGCGGCGTCGGCGTAATCGCGGATGATGCGTTCGATATCCCAGATTTCCAGCTTCTTGGGAAAGGCTCGGTGTGCCGGCTCCTGATTGTGCGAGGGCGACACCACCGGCAGCCAATCGCCCTTGTCCCAGCGGGTGCGGCGCCCCAGGTGGGTGAGCTGGATCATCACCGCCGCGCCATGCTCGTGGCATTCGTCGGTGAGGTCTTTCATCCAGCCGACCACTTCGTCCTTGTACGCCAGGATGTTGTTGAACACCGGAGGGCTATCGCGGGAGATCGCCGCCGAGCCTGCAGTCATGGTCATGGCCACGCCGGCCTTGGCACGCTCGACGTGGTAGGCCCGGTACAATTTCTTCGGCATGCCCTCTTCGGGGTACGCCGGCTCGTGGGAGGTGGTGATAATGCGGTTGCGAAGTGTCAGGTGCTTGAGGCGATAGGGCTGAAGAAGCGGATCGTTATTCATATCGGTCTCGCATACTGGTCATCAGGCAAGGCAGACGATAGACCTCAATGTACACCAGTGTCAATGATGCTGACAGTGGTGTACATTCGCCCCGTCAAGGTTAAACGGACAAGGAAAAAATGCCCCATGAAAGCAACCAGCAACAATGTGGAAGCTGCCGGCCGCGGCTCTCTGGAAAGCTGGCTCAACGCGGCCTATGAGAGCCTCAAGGAATCGGGAGTGGATGCGGTGCGGGTGATGCCGCTGGCGAAGAAACTCAACCTGTCGCGCACCAGTTTCTACTGGTATTTCCAGGACCGCGAAGCCCTGCTCGAAGCCCTGGTTAATCTGTGGAAGAACAAGAACACCTTGAGCCTGGTGTCACAGTCCGAGGCCTATGCCGAATCCATCACCGAGGCGATTCTCAACGTCTTCGACTGCTGGCTGAACAGCGAATTGTTCGATTCACAGTTCGAGTTCGCCATGCGCAGCTGGGCCCTGCAATCCCCCGAAGTGGCGCACGAGATCCGCCAGGCCGATGCACAGCGGGTGCAGGCCCTGGCACAGATGTTCGACCGTTTCGGTTTCGCCCATGACGCCGCCGTCACCCGCGCGCGCTCGATCTACCTGACCCAGATCGGCTACATCAGCATGAACACCCAGGAACCGATGGCGCAGCGCATGCGCTACATCCCCGAGTACTTGAAGATCTTCACCGGCGTGGAGCCCCTGCCCCGGGAGCTGGACCGATTCTTCCAGCGCAACGGTTTTTCAGCGGCCGAGCTTTAGAACCGAGGCGGGCCGCCGCTTGGCCCGCCGGCGTTGCTCAATACCCTGTTCAGCCTGGGCCGGTTCGGCCGGGGACTGAGCAATCTCGACCAGGCATCCCGACACGCCCCCCACCCCCGTGTAAAAAACCAAGCCTGCACGCATTGACAAGGCAGAGGCAAAAACTCAACATGCCAGCACTTGTAGGACAACCAACAACCAACAACTAACAAGTGCCGCTTTTCAACCGTGATGACGCGCGAAAGGCTGTCGAGGGGATGAAATCCATGTCTCACTTGCGACCCGCCACCGACTCGCCGCCTTTGTGCGCGCCCCCTGGAGCAGAGGTCCGGGCCCCGAGCTTCGTAATGCCGGCCGGGGCATGCGACACCCATGCACACGTAATCTCCGGCGATCTTGAGCGCTATCCACTGGTACCCGACCGTAGCTACACCCCGCCTCCGGCACCTGAGGCGCTGTATCTGGAGGTGTTGCGGGCGATGGGGATGCAGCGAGGGGTTTTGGTGCAGCCGAGCGTCTATGGCACCGACAACCGGTACATGCTCGAAGTGTTGCAACGTCATCAGGAGCAACTGAGAGGGGTCGCGGTAGTAGACGAACACGTTGGCGACGACGAACTGGCGAATATGCATGCCTTGGGTGTGCGTGGTGTTCGCATCAACGTTCTGTTTCGAGGCGGAGTGAATCTGGACTTGATGGAGCACCTTGCCCATCGAATTGCCGACCTTGGCTGGCATATGCAGTTTCTGATTGATGTTCGGCTTCTAAGTGAGATTGAGGCTCGGATGGCCAAGTTGCCTTGCGCTGTCGTGATTGATCACTTCGGGCACTTCCCGGCCCATCTGGGCATTAAGGAACCGGGGTTTGAGTTGCTGCTGAGGAACGTGGCGGAGCACGGTTGGTGGGTCAAGTTGTCGGGCGCTTACCGCCTGAGTGATCAACGTCCGGACTATGCCGATACAGATGCGCTCGCCCATGCCTTGCTGGCCGTTGCCCCGGAACGAATGGTGTGGGGCAGCGACTGGCCTCACGTAGCACTCGAAAGTACGCCCGACACAAGTTCATTGCTGGATCGCTTGCTTTCATGGGCGCCCAGCGAACACCAACGACAGAGCATTCTGGTTGATAACCCTGGCGCCCTGTACGACTTCAAATAACAAAAACAATAACCAAGCAGAACTGCGGTGCTGCCCGGAGAATAATAATGAGTTGGTTTAGCGAACTTAATACCGTTGAAAAACGCACCTTCTATTCCGCATTTGGTGGCTGGGCCTTGGACGCCCTGGATTTCATGGTGTTCACCTTTGTCATCGCCTCGCTGATGACCCTTTGGCACATTGACAAGGGTTCAGTGGGGCTACTGAGTACCGTGACGTTACTTTTCTCGTCCATTGGCGGATGGGGAGCGGGCATTCTGGCAGACCGATACGGTCGTGTGCGGTTGCTGCAGATCAGTATTCTGTGGTTCTCGATCTGCACCGTATTGATCGGCTTTGCGCAAAACTTCGAACAGTTATTTGTCCTTCGGGCACTGCAGGGGCTCGGGTTCGGAGGTGAGTGGGCCGTGGGATCGGTACTGATCGGCGAAATGGTTCGAGCGCAACATCGCGGCAAAGCCGTGGGTATCGTGCAAAGCGGATGGGCCATTGGCTGGGGCGCCGCCGCACTGCTCTACACACTGTCTTTCAGCTTGCTTCCCGAAGATATTGCCTGGCGGTCGCTGTTTTGGATCGGCATCGTTCCGGCACTTCTGGTCCTCTACATTCGTAAATATGTACCAGAGCCCGAGGTATTCCTGCGGACTAAAAAGCACCAGAGCGAAACAGGCAACTCGGTTCCTTTCTGGCACATTTTCTCACCCTCGCTCCTGCGCACCACGCTGCTATCCGCCCTGCTCTGCATGGGCGTTCAAGGTGGCTACTACGCAATCACCACGTGGTTGCCAGCCTATCTGAAACTGGAAAAGGGCCTGTCGGTCTTTGGCACCGGTAGCTATCTGATGGTGGTCATCATCGGTTCATTCTTTGGCTATGTCTGCGGCGCCTTCCTGTCTGACCGCCTGGGGCGGCGCCCCAACTTCATCATCTTCGCCGTTCTGTCGGCCATCAGTGTGGTCTGCTACATGCAACTGAACTTGACCAACACTCAAATGCTGTTTCTCGGCTTTCCACTGGGCTTCGCAGCTTCAGGTATCTACAGCGGCATGGGCGCCTTTTTGACTGAGCTTTATCCTTCAGCAGTGAGGGCCAATGGCCAGGCATTCTCCTATAACTTTGGGCGAGCGGTAGGCGCTCTGTTTCCCGGACTCGTAGGCTTTATAAGCGCCAAATACAGCCTCGGCACCGCCATCGCGATCTTCGCGGGAGGAGCCTACTGCCTTGTCCTGGTGGTGACCTTCTTCCTCCCGGAAACCAAGGGCAAGCAATTACACTGAGCCAGCCATCATTTGTTAGAGTAACGCCCACGCAATGTTCGTTACGTGGGCGTTTGACGTTTCAAGCTTTTGAAACTGACATTTGATGACTGAGTAAAATGACTATAAAAGCAATTGGCCGACGCGATCACTTCTCGGTTGAAATTTTTCGTCACCTGGAAAGCGAAATACGTGAAGGTCGACTCCGCCCAGGTGATCGCATCCCCACGGAAAGCCGGTTGGCAGAGGCTTTTGCCGTTAGCCGAAATGTAGTGCGTGAAGCTGTCGCTCGGCTCAATTCGGCCGGCCTCGTCGTCAGTCGCCAGGGGCTTGGGGTATTTGTTGCAACCGAAGCCAACCAAAGCAGTTTCCGGATTACTCAAGAGGAGCTCACCGATAGCACCAAGCTGCGTCAACTGTATGAGCTGCGCCTGGACCTCGAAGTCGCCGCGGCCGCCATGGCCGCCAGACGCCGGTCACTCAGTCAGTTGAACAAGATTGAAGCGGCACTGGACACCCTGCGCGCCAGTATCCAAAACCGTCAGGACATGGTGGAACACAGCCTGCAGTTCAAGCGCGCAATTGCCGATGCCACAGGCAATGAATACTTTCGCAACTTCATCATTTTTCTGTGCAGCCACGTCTACGAAGCGGCGTTACTGGAGAACCACCTGGTTCGCTCCAGCGACCTTGGCGAGACGCTACTGGCTGAGCATCAGGCGATCTTCGAAGCGATCAGGCTCGGCGATCCCGACCTTGCCAGACGAGTCACCTGGCAACAAATCATCAACTCCGCCGAACGCAACGGATTGCGAGGATTGCAAGGTTGGGAAATCACTCGGATGAGTTCGCTGGGAGAGACCTACGCACCGCAATGCGCAGGCCCGGACCCTGAACCTCGTACATTGCCACGCGCCTTGCCTGACGGCGCGTGCGACTGCCACTTCCACGTTTTTGGTGACGAGAATGGCCAACCCTTCTCTCCTCACCGCTCCTACACGCCACCTCCCGCTCCACTGGAGGCATTTCAGCGCGTCCAAAAAACCCTGGGGCTAAGTCGCGGGGTCATCGTCCAACCCAGCGTCTATGGGGCGGACAACAGCACAACGCTCGCGGCACTGAAAGAAGCGGGCAGCGCATTCCGCGGCGTTGTGGTGATCGATGCCGATACCGATACAGAAACCTTGTGGGCAATGCATCGCCTCGGGGTGCGCGGCGTGCGCGTCAACCTGATCTTCAAAAGCGGTGTTGAGGTATCGGATGTTGCAGCGCTGGCAGAAAAAGTCGCGCCACTTGGCTGGCACCTACAGCTACTGATCGATATCACCGAGTTCGCCGACTTGTACGAGACCGTGGCCAGCCTGCCCGTCGCAGTCGTCATCGACCACATGGGGCACATGCCCACCAGTTGCGGGCTGGGCCATCCAGGATTCACCGACCTGCTGCGGCTGTTAAAAGAAGGTCGTGTGTGGGTCAAGCTTTCGGGGGCTTATCGCTTTACTGCATCGAAGGACTTCCCTTACGACGACGTAACGCCCTACGCTCGGGCGTTGATCGAAGCGAATCCAAACCGCTTACTGTGGGCGAGCGACTGGCCACATCCTTGTATACCGGTACCCATGCCCAACGATGCCAGTCTGCTGGAGATGCTGTTTAACTGGGTTGAAAACGATGACGCGCTCATCAAGCAGATTTTGGTTGATAACCCTGCAAAGCTCTATGGGTTCTGATACCGCTCGACGATCTGCGCACATCGGTTTTCGCTGGGCCGATGGCCTCCAATCAATACCTTAAGAAACGCGAGGCGGCCAAGCCGCCTCAGGCTCGCGCCAATCAGCATCCTGAAGATGGGGTGGCGGTGTCGCGCAGGAACCTCAGCAACGCCTGGAGCGGGTGCAGGACAAGCTGCCCGTCCTTGCGCTTGACCTGGCTTCGACACGAGTACCCATCCGCCAGCAGGCGCCCTGCCCCATTAAGACGGGCCACCAATGGCCCCCAGGACTGTCGGTAAATAACCTCGGACGTCTCGGCATTTTGTGTTTCGTGCCCGTAGGTTCCGGACATTCCACAACACCCACTGGCTTGCACCTGCAACCTCAAGCCGACTCGCGCATAGATCGTCTGCCACAGGCCCACACTGCCCGGCTCGTTGGTTTTCTCGGTGCAGTGCGGCAGGAAGTAGTAAGTACCTTCGTCGGCGCTCACCGCTGATTGCACAAGCACCTCCACAAGCCATTCCTGAGGCAGCAGGACCGCTGGGGCCTGGTCCTCACCCAGGGTCTTGACGTACTCCTGGCGGTAAACCAAGGTCATCGCGGGATCAAGCCCCACCAACGGAATCTGATATTGATGCAGTTCGCGAAGCGATCGGGCGTTGAAATGCGCGGCTTGTTCGAATGCCTTTAGAAAGCCCTGAACCTGCAGCGGCTTGCCATTGGCCGCGAACGGCGCGATGTACACCTCAAACCCGAGCCTGGAAATCAACTCGATCCAGTCCGCGAGCAGCGGTGTCTCGAAATAACGGGTGAAGGCGTCCAGCACGAGAATAACGCTGCGTTTACGCTGCGCCTCGTCCAGCCCTTCAAGAAGCGCTGGCGACGCCACGCGCACCTTCCAGCGGCGGCAAACGTCATCAAACTTCAGCAAGCTCAGCAGCGGGCTGTCGACCATACCGGCAACGCGCCGAAGAAACGCCCCCACCATCCCAGAACCGATGATCCCGTTGTACAAGCGCGGCACACGGGCCAAGTAGGGAATCGTGTACTCCAGAGAACCGATGAGGTAATCCTTCAATGGGCGCAGATATCGGCTGTGGTAAAGCTCGAGGAATCGTGAGCGAAAGTCGGGCACATTGACTTTCACCGGGCACTGACCCGCACAGGACTTGCAGGCGAGGCACCCTGCCATCGCCTCGTAGACCTCATGGGAAAAGTCTTTCTGGCCCATCTTGTGCGCAACCGTATTGGCAGCACGCCTGGCGAAGCTGATCACCGTGGCCGCTAAAGGGCGAGCCCCTTGTGAAACCAACACATCGACACCTTGCTGCCCCTGCAAGCGCAGCCACTCCCGGATCAGAGAAGCGCGCCCCTTGGGCGAGTGAATTCTATTTCGAGTGCCCTTCCAGGAAGGGCACATGGCGTCATCGGGGTCGAAGTTGTAGCAGGCGCCATTGCCGTTGCAATGGACCGCGGCGTCGTAATGCAACCACACCCGCTCATCAATCGTACGATCCAGCTCGCCGCGCAACGTGACCTCATCAACTCGAGTCAACCGAGCGTCAGGTAGCGTGTGTGGCGTGGCGATTTTTCCCGGGTTGAGTTGGTTGTACGGGTCAAAAGCCGACTTGAGTTCCTGCAGCGCCGGATAGAGTTCGCCGAAGTAGTCCGGCACATATTGCGACCTCAACCCTTTGCCATGCTCCCCCCAGAGCAAGCCACCGTGCTTTTGCGTCAGCTCGGCGACGGCATCGGAAATGGGCTGGATCAAGGCCGCCTGAGCGGGGTCTTTCATATCCAGAATCGGCCGCACATGCAGGACCCCGGCGTCAACGTGGCCGAACATGCCATATTCCAAACCATGGCTATCCAAAAGCGCCCGAAATTGCGCAATGAAATCAGCCAGGTTCTCGGGAGGAACCGCAGTATCTTCAACGAACGGCTGGGGCCTGGCGGAACCTTTGACATTCCCCAGCAGCCCCACCGCACGCTTGCGCATCGCGTAAACCCGCTTCAATGCCTCTGCACCGATGGCAAGGGTGTGCCCCAATCGCACCACACTGGTGTCCTGCTGAAGGTGCCGGACAAACTCATGAACACGCAGCTGAACCACTTCCTCATCGTCGCCGCTGAACTCCACCAGGTTGATTCCCAGGGTTGGCACATCGGGGTCTTGGGGAAAGTACTCGGCGACTCCGTGCCAGACGATGTCGTTCATGGCCAGCCCGAGGACCTTGGAGTCGACCGTCTCGATGGACAATGGCTCGAGCTGCATCAACGCCTTGGCATCGCGCAATGCATCCATGAAGCCCGCGTAACGTACGTTGACAAGGATCGAGTACTTGGGAATGGGCAACACATTCAGCGTGGCTTCAACAATGAAACCCAGTGAGCCTTCGGACCCACACAGGACACTGTTCAGATTGAATCGGTCATTCGGCTCACGCAGATGCGCCAGGTCATATCCCGTCAAGCAACGGTTCAACTTGGGAAAGGTATGCTCGATGAGTTCGGCGTAATCATGGGCGATCTGCGAAGCACATCGATAAATTGCCCCAACCTTGTCGTCGCGATGCGCTTGCGCCTGCCAGCAATCTCGCTCCAGGACTGCACTATCGAGCCGCTCCCCGCCTATCAGAATGGTAGAAAGCGCCAGGACGTGGTCACGGGTTTTTCCGTAGGTACAGCTTCCCTGACCGCTTGCGTCGGTATTTATCATCCCGCCAATCGTGGCCCGATTCGACGTCGACAACTCCGGTGCAAAAAACAGTCCGTGCGGTTTCAACGCCGCATTGAGCTGGTCCTTGACCACACCGCTTTGCACACGCACCCAGCGCTCCTCGACGTTGATCTCAAGGATGCCGTGCATATGACGCGACAGATCCACCACAACGCCGCTCGTCAACGATTGGCCATTGGTTCCGGTTCCGCCGCCACGCGGCGTGAGCACCACCGAACTGAACGACGCCAGCGCCGCAAGGCGGGCCAAGAGCTCGACATCTTGCACATTTCTGGGGAACACCGCGGCTTGAGGCAGACGCTGATAGATCGAGTTGTCGGTTGCCAGCACTGTCCTCACAGCATGATCGCGAGCAATTTCTCCCTGGAATCCTTCTTTCTCAAGGCGAGCCAGGAACAACTCACAGGGTTCGTTTTTAGTTTCGTGGGGAGGCAACCTGGCAATCATGGTGGAATTCCTAGCGGCGATACGGCTAATCTGAGCATTCTCGTTATGTATGCTTCCTAGCCCGAGGCCTGGCTCAGGACAAAGGCCTTTCCACCGATTTTGTGGGGACAAGACAATTCACACAAACGTAAAACCTGCAGCTTTTCCATGAGCTTTATGAATGAACCCACGAAGACTGACCCCCTCGATGTCCCTGCTGATCGCTTTCGAGGCAGCAGCCCGACATTGCAGCTTTACCAAAGCGGCAGACGAACTTGCCCTGACTCAAAGCGCTGTCAGCCGGCAAGTGCAGGCTCTGGAATCACAGCTTGAGGTCTCGCTGTTCAAACGTGAGGGAAGAAGAATCGAACTCACCGCTGCCGGCGCGCTTTACCAGCATGAACTCACTGCCGCACTGGGCCGAATTCGAAGCGCTACCCTGCAGACAATTGCCTTCAAGGAGGAAGAAGGCCCATTGAACCTCGCGGTACTGCCGACCTTCGGTTCAAAATGGCTGCTGCCCAAAATGCATGAATTTTATGCGCGTCATCCCAGGAGCCTGGTGCACGTCCACTCGAGGATCATTCACGCCGACAACCCATCCAGCGTGAGCGACATGCAGGCCATCATCTACGCGGGAAAAGGCGACTGGCCGGGCTACGTATCGCACCTTTTGCTACAAGAAAAACTGGTGGTTGTCGCCAGCCCCAAAGCGCTGCCGGACAGCCTTGAGATGTCGCTCAACGATGTCACCAATCATTTGTTGTTGAATGTCGTTTCTCGACCCAATAGCTGGTCCGATTGGTTTGACCTCAACAAGCTGGACCACCAGAAAATGCGGACAGGCCCAAGCTTTGAGCTCACGGCCCACCTTATACAGGCGGTATCCGCTGGCGTCGGCATTGGGCTGGTTCCCGATATTCTGGTGCAAGACGAAATCAAATCCGGGGCACTGGTAAAACTGTTTGGCCCTATGGAAAGCGGTCGCAATTACTATCTGACCTGCGCGGCGCGCTATCAGCATTATCCGGCGCTTGAAACATTCAGCGCCTGGCTGTTATCCGAGAGCGCCATCGTGAGTGCCTGAACAGGTCAGGGGCCGGATGTTCATCACCGCTCCAGCAACGAACCGATTCAGCGCTGCCCGGATTCAAGCCTTTTGAGAAGGACTCAATTCCTGGATTTGAAAGCGCTGGATGGTGCTGGATTTCAGTGAAGCCCGCAGAAACGAAAAAAGGACCCGAAGGTCCTTTTTTCGATCGCTGCAGAATTCGTGGAACTCTGCAGCGCTATGTTTGGAGCGGGAAACGAGACTCGAACTCGCGACCCCGACCTTGGCAAGGTCGTGCTCTACCAACTGAGCTATTCCCGCAACGTCTTGGTGTTGCGCATTCTATAGAAATCCGAATGCGCGTCAAGCCTTTGATTCAAAAAAACTTATTTTTTCTCGTTATCAGTTTTCAGGTGCGGCCAGGCGGCTCGCAGATACTGCAGCATGGACCACAGGGTCAGGCCCGCTGCCGCCAACAGCAACGCGTAACCTACCAGCACCCAGAAACTGAAGTCCGAGGGATTGGCCAGCAAAATCACCAGCGCCAGCATTTGCGCCGCCGTTTTCCACTTGCCCATGTTCGACACCGCCACCTGCGCACGGGCGCCGAGCTCGGCCATCCACTCGCGCAGCGCCGAGATGACGATTTCACGACCGATGATCACCGCGGCGGGCAAGGTCAGCCACAGGTTGTGATGCTCCTGCACCAGCAGCACCAGGGCCACCGCCACCATCAGCTTGTCGGCCACCGGGTCGAGGAACGCACCGAACGGCGTGCTCTGCTGCAGGCGCCGCGCCAGGTAGCCGTCCAGCCAGTCGGTGGCGGCCGCGAAGGCAAACACCGAACTGGCGGCCATGTAGCTCCAGCTATAGGGCAAATAGAACAGCAAAATGAAAATCGGGATGAGCAGGACGCGTAGAACGGTGATCAGATTAGGGATATTCATCGGCACAACTGGCTACGAGGTGATTGGGCATTCTACTCGCTGTGCAGGTTTGCATAAATCAACTCTGCGAGCTTTTTACTGATTCCCGGTGCTTTGGCAATCTCGTCGATGCTTGCACGGGACAGTTCCTGCAATCCACCAAAATGTTTGAGAAGGTCCCGCCGACGCTTCGGCCCGACGCCCGCCACCCCTTCCAGGGTCGAGGTACGCCGGGTCTTGCCACGCCGTGCGCGGTGACCGGTGATCGCGAAGCGGTGAGCCTCATCGCGGATTTGCTGGATCAGGTGCAGCGCCGGCGAGTCACCCTTGAGGGTGAATTCGTGGGCTGCGTCGTTCAGGTACAGGGTTTCGAATCCGGCCTTGCGGGTCGCGCCCTTGGCCACGCCGAGCAGGATCAGGTCCGGCACCGCCAGCTCATTGAGCACATCCCGAGCCATGGACAGCTGGCCCTTGCCGCCGTCCACCAGAAGGATGTCCGGCAGCTTGCCCTCGCCGTCCTTGAGCTTGCTGAAGCGCCGGGTCAGGGCCTGGTGCATGGCGGCGTAGTCGTCGCCGGCGGTCACGCCTTCGATGTTGTAGCGCCGGTAGTCGGACTTCAGCGGCCCTTCCGGCCCGAATACCACGCAGGAGGCTACAGTGGCCTCGCCGCTGGAATGGCTGATGTCGTAGCACTCCAGGCGCTGCGGCGGCTCGTCCAGGTTCAGCACCTCGGCCAGGGCTTCGAAACGTGCGGCCACGTGCTGGCGGTTGGCCAGGCGCGCGCTCAGGGCCTGCTCGGCGTTGGTTACCGCCAGTTGCTGCCAGCGGGCGCGGGTACCGCGTACCCGGTGGCTGATGGTCAACTCGCGCCCGCGCAGCTCGTCGATGGCGGCGATCAGGGTCGGGAAGTCCTCATGGACCACGTTGACGATCAACTCGGAAGGCAGGTCGCGTTCCGGGCTGCTGACAAAATACTGGCCGAGAAACGCCGACATGACTTCGGCCACGTCCTCCTCGATACCCACCTGGGGAAAGAAGTTCTTGCTGCCCAGTACCCGGCCGCCGCGCACGCTGATCAGGTGCACACAGGCGCCGCCAGGGTTGACGAAGGCCGCCACCACATCCACATCGCCCGTGCCACCTTCCATGCTCTGCTGGTCCTGGACCCGACGCAGCAGGGAGATCTGGTCCCGCAGTTCGGCGGCCTTTTCGAAATCCAGGGTGCTGGCGGCGGCTTCCATGGCGGTGGAGAGTTCGTCGGTCAGGGCATTGCTGCGCCCCTCCAGGAACATCACCGAGTGGCGCACGTCCTCGGCATAGACCTCAGGCTCCACCAGGCCGACGCAGGGCGCCTTGCAGCGTTTGATCTGGTACTGCAGGCAGGGCCGCGTACGGTTCTTGTAGTAGCTGTCCTCGCACTGGCGGACCATGAAGGTCTTCTGCAACAGGCTGAGGCTTTCGCGGATGGCGCCGGCACTGGGATAAGGGCCGAAATACTTGCCCTTCTGCTTCTTCGCCCCGCGATGGATGCTGAAACGCGGAAAGTCGCCGTCCGAAAGAAACACGTAGGGGTAGGACTTATCGTCGCGCAGGAGAATGTTGTACGGCGGCCGCCACTCCTTGATCAGCGTCTGCTCCAGCAGCAGCGCTTCGGTTTCATTGGCGGTGATGGTGGTTTCGATCTGCGCGATGCGCGCCACCAGGGCAGCCGTCTTCGGCGCCTGGCCGGTCTTGCGGAAATAGCTGGAGAGCCGGTTCTTCAGGTTCTTGGCTTTACCGACGTAAAGCAGGCGTGCATCGCTGTCGAACATGCGATACACACCGGGGCGGCCACTGCAGGTAGAAAGAAAGGCACTGGGATCAAACTGTTCGGTCATTTCAGAGGCTGGCATCAACCATGCCGTGACGAACCGCCAATAGCGTCAACTCGACATCGCTGCTGATCGAGAGCTTCTCGAAAATGCGATAGCGGTAGGTATTCACGGTTTTCGGCGACAGGCACAGCTTGTCGGAGATGATCTGCACCTTCTGGCAGCCGACAATCATCAGCGCAATCTGGATCTCCCGTTCCGACAGGGCGTCGAACGGTGAATCACTGGAAGGCTGGAATGACTTGAACACCAATTGCTGAGCGATCTGCGGGCTGATATAGCGCTGGCCGGCAAATACCAGGCGGATGGCCTGGACCATTTCGTTCAGACCGGCGCCCTTGGTCAGATAGCCCGCCGCGCCCGCTTGCAGCAAGCGGGTAGGAAAGGGATCTTCCTCGCAGACGGTGACCGCCACGACCTTGATGTCCGGATGACTGCGCAGCAGTTTGCGCGTGGCTTCGAGGCCGCCGATGCCTGGCATCTTGACGTCCATCAGGACCACATCGGGCTTCAGCTCCCGCGCCTTGAGCAGGGATTCTTCCCCTGACTCCGCCTGCCCGACTACTTGCAGGCCATCGATGTCAGCCAACATTCGTGTAATGCCCGTACGAACGAGATCATGGTCATCGACTACTAGCACCCTTATCAAGCAGACACCTCGCGATATGGTCTTTACAGGTTGCCCGACACCTTAGCAAAAAAGCGGCGTACAAACCTAATCACAAGCGCTATATAAAAAACATCCGGGCGCAATAACGGTCCAACCGCCGTGCGCATCGAAAGAGGCCAGCGCCCCTCACTCTCGTACCTGGGCCTTGCGCCTCTCGCCCTGGCTTGCCGAAAGCTCGGCCAGGGTACTGGTCAGGCGGCAGATAGCATCCTGATCCTCCTTGAACAGCGCCCGATAGCAATCCAGGACCTTTTCCTCGGTCTGACTCAGCCCGCCGCTCTGGATCGGGATCCGGCTGCCGGTCAGCACATACAGCACATCCACCCCTTTTGCCGCCACCCGGGACAGATAATCCGCCTTGGGTGCACGATCACCACTTTCATATTTACCCTGGGCGTTGGCTTCAACCCCGCCTATTTCACCAAAAACTTTCTGCGACAGTCCCAGGCGTTCTCGCTCCTGCCTCAACCGCGAACCGATTCCACTCATTTGGATGTATGATCCCATCTGATACACCCCAAGGGGGTGTCATACTCTTCAAGCATTGAACAAATTTGAACGGTTTTGAACTATGCCCGGTATCCGCACTGCCGCACAAGCCAAGGCCTGGCTGGAACATCAAGGTAAATCGGTTCAACAATTTGCTCGTGAACACGGGGTTGACCCGGCCACTACCTATCAGGTGCTGGCAGGCCGCAAGAAAGGCAAACGAGGGGAAGCGCACAAGGTCGCGGTGCTACTGGGAATGAAGGACGGCATCATCCTCGAGGATGCGCCCGCGATAGATCCCAACGCACAGTAAAGCCTGCGGAACGGCGTTGCGCTCAGGCGTCGCCAAGCCTTCCGGCAAGCGAATCAGACAAGCGCTCCATGCGCCAGAAGCAATCATCCTCTCCCACCACCCGCAACCCCATCCGCTCATACAGCCGCTGTGCGGGATTGCCCTTGAACACAGTCAGGCGCAACAACCCTCGGCGCTCCTGGCGGGCCAGCTCCAGCACCTGCTCCAGCGTCCAGGCACCGGCGCCCTGCCCCCGGAAAGCCTCCAGCACATGCAATTCGCGGACATACAGCGCCTGCGCATCCCGGCTCAGGCTGACAAACCCCAGCACCCGGGCACCCTGGCAGATCAGCAGGTTCCTGCGGCCGGCCCAGGCCACATCGAAGGCTTCGTCCTGCCACAGCAAGTCGTTACGAATGTAATAGCCGAGCATGGTGGAACGGGTCAGGTCGCGGGCGAACGCCAGGTCCGAATCAACCGCCGGGCGTAATGAAAAGCCGTCCATCAATGGCTCACCTCCAGCACCTGCGCCTGCCATTGCCCAGTACCACCCCGGACAATCAACAAAGCCTCGCCCACACCCTCGACGGCGCCCAGCAACCGGCCCCGGGCATCCCAGGCCGCGCTGCGTCCGGCGCAGGCCCAACCACCGCTGGGGCCGCCGTGGTTGGCCATCAGCACCAGCATCCCGTGTTCCTGGGCGTATCCCTGGAGCTGCGCGCTATCGGCAGCGTAGCCACCTTCGCTGATCAAGACCCCGGCAGCATAGATCCCGGCGCCGGCATCGGCCGCCGCCTGCACATGGCTGGCGTGGCAGAAGTCCGCGCAGACCGCCAAAGCCACGGTTTCGCCACCGATAGGCAAAGGTGCGCCGCCCCGGCCTGCGACAAAAGCGCGCTCTTCTCCTGCATGCAGGTGCTGCTTGGTGTAGACCGCCAGCGAACCGTCGCCGCCCAGCACCAGAGCGCCAATCAGCACCGGCCCGTCAACAGACAGGCGGATCGGCATCCCCACCACCGCCGTCAGTTCCAGCTCCCGGGCCAGATCCCGCAGCGGCTGCAACTGCGGTGCATCCGGCATCAGCGCCAGTTCGGCCGCCAGTTGCGGTTCGTAGCCAGTCAGCGACAGCTCGGGAAACACCAGCAACTGCACGCCCTGCGCCGCTGCCAGTTGCATCAACTGCTGATGCCGGGCCAGGTTGGCCGGTAGATCGCCCGCGATGGACACCGTTTGGGCAGCAGCGAGGGTCAGCACGGACATGAACATTCCTTGGAGGGCGAACAGGCGGGAGCAGCGAGTGTGGCATAAATCCCCTGCAGGCTTAATCCATAGCCGCCGCGTGCTGCGCCGATAGAAATTACTGATTGAATCCCGGCACCAGCCTCTAGTAAGCTCGCCCCCACTTTACGGAGAAACCCATGTTGTCCAAGACCCCTTCCCTGCACCGCCACACTGCCAGCGCACTGCGCTCGGTCGCGGCTGCCTGGGTCAACGGCACTCGGGCTCCGGCCAGCTTTTATTTTGGGTATTGGTTTAGCCACTGGCGCGCCTGATACCCAACCGGCGCCCACTTCAACGGGTCGCCTACCAGAGAAATCTCAACCCCCGGTCGGCCTCCCGACCGGGGGTTTTGTTTTTTCCGGCACTGCATTTTCAACCACGACTTTCAGCGACACACCGAACTTACTGAGGATTGCTCCATGAACTACTCCACCTATTACCGCTACGACATGTTTTGCGCCTGGCGATTTAGCAGCCTCCGCTCGGGACAGCCTGCCGCCTCCGATCGGTCACCTACCGGTGGCAATTGCACACTTATGGCCAGTACGGCCAATTGTCGAACACCCCAGTAGGGTCGCGCGCGGGACATAACCCGCCGCCCGCCCAGGAAGACCGCACATGAACTCGTCCGTATCCGCCCTGCCCCTGTCCGCCCACGTCAGCGCCAATGAAACCCTGACCCAGCGCCTGCCCAGCTCCCTGGAACTCAAGCAGCAACTGCCGCTGTCCCTGGCCTTGAACCAACAAGTCGCCGCTCACCGCCAGGCGGTGCGCGCCATCCTCGAAGGTCGCGACCCACGCCTGCTGGTAGTCGTCGGCCCCTGCTCCATCCACGACCCGCAATCGGCCCTGGAATACGCCGCCAACCTGGCCCGCCTGGCCGATGAAGTGCGCGACCAGATGCTGCTGGTGATGCGCGCCTACGTGGAAAAGCCCCGTACCACCGTCGGCTGGAAAGGCCTGGCCTACGACCCCCGCCTGGATGGCAGCGACGACATGGCCGGCGGCCTGCACCTGTCCCGTGAACTGATGCGCGAGATGCTGCGCCTGGGCCTGCCGGTTGCCACCGAACTGTTGCAGCCCATGGCCGCCGGCTACTTCGATGACCTGCTGAGCTGGGTCGCCATTGGTGCGCGCACCACCGAATCGCAGATCCACCGCGAGATGGCCAGCGGCCTGGACATGCCCGTGGGTTTCAAGAACGGCACCGACGGCGGCGTCGCTATCGCCTGTGACGCCATGCGCTCGGCGGCCCACCCGCACCGCCACTTCGGCGTCGACAGCCAGGGCCACCCGGCGGTCATCCAGACCCCAGGCAACCCCGACACTCATCTGGTGCTGCGCGGTGGCCATCGCGGGCCCAACTACGACCGCCAGAGCGTGGCCCAGGTCCAGCAGGACCTGCAGAAGCTGAAGATCCCGGCGCGGATCATGGTCGATTGCAGCCACGCCAACAGCGGCAAGGACCCGCTGCGTCAGCCGGCGGTGTTCAACGAGGTACTGGAGCAGCGCTTGCAGGGCGATACCTCGCTGATGGGGGTGATGCTGGAAAGCCACCTGTTCGAAGGCTGCCAGCCCCTGAGCGCGAACCTGCGCTACGGCGTTTCGGTGACCGACGGCTGCCTGGGCTGGGATGCCACCGAACAATTGCTGCGCAATGGCGCGCAACAACTGCGACACGCAGACAAGGCCGCAGCCGTCCCCGCCTGAGCAGCACCGCCCCCGCAGGCGCTGGCTTGCCAGCGAAGGCGTCCTCAAGAGCAGCGTCTCCTCCAAGGACCTCTTCGCCGGCAAGCCGGCCCCTACAGGACCCTCACCACTCATCCCCCGCAGGCGCCAGGCGGCAATGCCTTGAAGGAACTTTGAGAAGAAATAGCCACCTGAATCCGGTAGGCTCTCAACTTTCTTGAAAGGAGCAACATCCATGGCCAAAGCCACTGCCCGTCACATCCTGGTTGCCAGCGAAGCCAAGTGCAACGAACTCAAAGCCGAAATCGAAGCCGGCGCCGACTTTGCCGAAGTCGCGAAAAAGAACTCCACCTGCCCTTCCAGCCGTGACGGCGGCAACCTGGGCTCCTTCGGCCCAGGCCAGATGGTCAAGGAATTCGACACCGTGGTGTTCAGCGCTCCGGTAAACGTGGTGCAAGGCCCGGTGAAAACCCAGTTCGGCTACCACCTGCTGGAAGTCACCAGCCGCCAGGACTGATCCCCAAGCGCCTGCGTCTGCTCAACGGCCCGCCTTTTGGTGGGCCGTTGCGCATGGGCGCCAGGCTCTGCCCAAAGCGGATGCGGCTGGCCAGTCACGCGCCGCTAGCGTACAAATCGTGGTCATCGATCACCCGGCTCCTAAGGCTGACAATGCGACTGCTTTCCTCCACCGTGCTATTCACCGCCCTGCTGTTGGGCGCCGCGGGTGCCCAAGCCGCACCGCAACACGCCATGACCGTCTATGGCGAACCGGCCAAGTACCCCCAGGGTTTCAGCCACTTCGACTACGTCAACCCCCAGGCCCCCAAAGGCGGGACGTTGCGCCGCTCGGCCATCGAAATCGGCCGTTTCGACCACGTACTGCCCTATATCGACAAGGGCATCGGTGTCTCCCAGCTCGACGGCCTGGTCTATTCGCCCCTGGCCCAGCGCTCCCTGGACGAGCCCTACACCGTCTACGGCCTGGTGGCCGAAAAGATGGAGCGTGCCGAAGACGGCCTGTGGCTGCGCTTCTACCTCAACCCCAAGGCGCGCTTTGCCGACAACACGCCGATCACCGCCCAAGACGTGCGCTACAGCTACGACCTGCTGATGACCCAGGGCAGCATGCGCTACCGCACCCAGTTCGACGACGTCAAAGGCGTCACCGTGGAATCACCACGAGTGGTGCGCTTCGACTTCAAAAGCAACGAAAACCGCACCCTGCCCCTGGATATCGCGACCCTGCCGGTGTTCCCCGAACACTGGTGGAAGAGTCGCGACTTCGCCAATGGCGGCGGCTATGAAGCGCCCCTGGGCAGCGGCCCCTACCGCGTGGCCAAGGTCGACTCGGGCAACAGCATCACCTTCGCCCGCAACCCCGACTGGTGGGGCAAGGACCTGCCGGTGAGCCGCGGCCTGTACAACTTCGATCATTTCAGCGTCGAGTATTTCGGCGATATCGACGTCGCCCGCCAGGTGCTGCGTGGCGGCGCCTACGACTACAACCGCGAGTTTTCCGCCACCGGCTATTCCATCGGCTACGACAGCCCGGCGCTGAACGACGGCCGCCTGCAAAAGGCCCACCTGGCGCAATCGGCGCCGCAACCGGCCCAGGGCTATGTGTTCAACCTCGATCGGCCGGTGTTCCAGGACCGCCGGGTGCGCCAGGCCCTGGCCATGCTCTGGGATTTCGAATGGAGCAACCGGCAGATGATGCGCAACCTCTACATCCGCCAGCAGAGTTTCTTCTCCAACACCGCCCTGGCGGCCCGCAGCCTGCCGGATGCCGAGGAACTGAAGATCCTCGAACCGCTGCGCGGGCAGATCCCCGACGAGGTCTTCACCCAGGTTTTCGAGGCGCCGAAAACCGACGGCAGCGGCGTGATCCGCGACAAGCAACTGCAAGCCCTGGCCCTGCTGGAACAGGCCGGCTGGAAGCCCGAGGGCGACAAGCTGGTGAACGCCCAGGGCGAGCCCCTGAGCTTCACTTTCCTGATCACCCAGGGCTCCATCGAACGCCTGCTGCTGCCCTACAAGCGCAACCTGGCGCAGATCGGCATCAGCCTGAACATTCGCCGCATCGACTCCGCCCAGTACGTCAACCGCCTGATGGCCCGGGACTACGACATGATCGTCACCGGCTACCCGGTGACCACCTCGCCGGGCATGGAGCTGTACAACTACTTCGGCTCCGCCGCGGCCAACGACCCCGGTTCCAACAACTACATGGTGCTCAAGAACCCGGCCGTGGACAGCCTGGTCAATGGCCTAGTGAAGGCCACCAGCCAGCCGGAGATGCTGCGCTACGCCCATGCCCTGGACCGGGTGCTGCAATGGAACTACTACTGGATTGCCAACTACTACCCGCCCGGCACCTCCACGGTGTGGTGGAACCGCTTCGGCATCCCCAAGGTGCCGGCGAGCAACGATGAAGCCATCGAAAGCTGGTGGGAAGTCAGCAGCAGCGCGCTGACCGACGAACAAATGGCCGCCGAGCTGATCCGCCGTGGCAAACCCGGAGGGCGCCACTGATGCTGGCCTACATTCTGCGGCGCCTGCTGCTGATCATCCCGACCCTATTGATCATCCTCCTGGTGAACTTCGTCATCGTCCAGGCCGCCCCCGGCGGCCCGGTGGAACAGGCCATCGCCCGCCTGCAGGGCATCGGTGGCGGCGCCGCTGTCGGCGGCTCCGCCGACACCATGAGCAGCAACGGCTCCCGGGCCAGCCGCGGCCTGGACCCCAAGCTGATCCAGGACATCGAGAAACAGTACGGCTTCGACAAGCCGGCCCATGAACGCCTGTGGCTGATGCTCAAGAACTACGCCCAGCTGGACTTCGGCAAGAGCTTCTTTCGCGGCGCCACGGTCACCGACCTGATCCTGGAAAAGATGCCGGTGACCATTTCCCTGGGGCTCTGGGCGACCCTGATCACCTACCTGGTGTCGATCCCCCTGGGGATCCGCAAGGCGGTGCACCACGGCAGCCATTTCGACATCTGGAGCAGCACCGCGATCATCATCGGCTACGCCATGCCGGCCTTCCTGTTCGCCATGTTCCTGATCGTGCTGTTCGCCGGCGGCACCTCGCTGAACTGGTTCCCGGTGCGCGGCCTGGTCTCGGACAACTTCGAGCAGTTGAGCACCCTGGGCAAGGTCGCCGACTACTTCTGGCACCTGGTACTGCCGGTCAGCTCCCTGGTGATCGGCGGCTTCGCCACCCTGACCATCCTCACCAAGAACTCCTTCCTCAACGAGATCACCCGCCAGTACGTGGTCACCGCCCGGGCCAAGGGCCTGAGCGAGCGCCGGGTGCTGTATGGGCATGTGTTCCGCAACGCCATGCTGCTGGTGGTATCGGGCATTCCCCAGGCCTTTATCAGCGTGTTCTTCGCCGGCTCCCTGCTGATCGAGGTGATCTTCTCCCTCGACGGCCTGGGGCGCATGAGCTATGAGGCCGCGGTGTCCAGGGACTACCCGGTGGTGTTCGGCTCGCTGTTCATCTTCACCCTGTTCGGCCTCTTGATAAAACTCATCGGCGACCTGTGCTACACCCTGGTCGACCCGCGCATCGACTTCGCCGCGAGGAACGCCTGATGCTCACGCTTTCTCCTCTGGCGCGCCGGCGCTTCGACCGTTTCAAGAAAAACCGCCGCGGCTGGTGGTCGCTGTGGCTGTTCATCGGCCTGTTCATCCTGACCCTGGGCGGCGAGCTGATCGCCAACGACAAGCCGCTGGTGGTCAGCTACCAGGGCTCGCTGTATTTCCCGGTGCTCAAGCGCTACACCGAGCAGGAATTCGGCGGCCAGTTGCCGTTCCAGGCCGACTACCGCAGCGACTACGTGCAGCAGCTGATCCGCAAGGACGGTGGCTGGCTGCTGTTCCCGCCGGTGCCCTTCAGCGAAGACACCCCCAACTACGACCTGACCCAGCCGGCCCCCAGCCCGCCGAGCAAGGTCAACTGGCTGGGCACTGACGACCAGGCCCGGGATGTGCTGGCACGGGTGATCTACGGCGCCCGGGTGTCAATCCTGTTCGCCCTGGCCCTGACCGCCATCAGCGCCCTGATCGGCATCGCCGCCGGCGCCCTGCAGGGCTACTACGGCGGCTGGGTCGACCTGCTGGGCCAGCGCTTGCTGGAGGTCTGGTCCGGGTTGCCGGTGCTCTACCTGCTGATCATCCTCTCGGGCTTTGTCGAGCCGAACTTCTGGTGGCTGCTGGGGATCATGGCGCTGTTTTCCTGGCTGGCCCTGGTGGACGTGGTGCGCGCCGAGTTCCTGCGCGGGCGCAACCTGGAGTACGTCAAGGCTGCCCGGGCCCTGGGGCTGAGCGACCGCAAGGTGATCCTGCGGCACATCCTGCCCAACGCCATGAACGCCACCCTGAGCTACCTGCCGTTCATTCTCACAGGGGCCATCTCGACCCTCACCGCCCTGGACTTCCTCGGCTTCGGCATGCCCGCCGGCAGCGCCTCCCTGGGCGAATTGATCGGCCAGGGCAAGCAGAACCTGCAGGCGCCGTGGCTCGGGCTGACGGCGTTTTTCACCCTGGCGCTGATCCTCTCGCTGCTGGTGTTCATCGGCGAGGCGTTGCGCGACGCCTTTGATCCTCGATCTTGAAGCGGACTGTAGAAATGACTGAAAACCTGATCGAAATCCGCCAGCTCAACGTCGCCTTCGGCGAGCAGACCGTGGTTCGCGACCTGAGCCTGGACATCCGCCCCGGCGAATGCCTGGCCCTGGTGGGGGAATCCGGCTCGGGCAAGTCGGTGACCGCCCATTCGATCCTGCAATTGCTGCCGCAGACCGGCTGCAGCGCCACCGGCAGCGTGCGCTATCGCGGCCAGGAACTGATCGGTGCCAGCCCGGCGACCCTGCAACAGCTGCGGGGCAACCGCATCGCCATGATCTTCCAGGAGCCCATGACCTCCCTCAACCCGCTGCACAGCGTAGAAAAACAGATCGGCGAAACCCTGCTGCTGCATCGCGGCCTGGGGGGCAAGGAGGCCCAGGCGCGGATCCTCGAACTGCTGGAGCTGGTGGGCATCCAGAAGCCCCGGGAACGGCTCAAGGCCTACCCGCACCAGCTCTCCGGCGGCCAGCGCCAGCGGGTGATGATCGCCATGGCCCTGGCCTGCGAACCGGAACTGCTGATTGCCGACGAACCCACCACCGCCCTGGACGTGACCGTGCAGCGCAAGATCCTGCTGCTGCTCAAATCCCTGCAACAGCGCCTGGGCATGTCCCTGCTGCTGATCAGCCACGACCTCAACCTGGTGCGGCGCATCGCCCAGCGGGTGTGCGTGATGAAAGCCGGGGAAATCGTCGAGCAGGCCGACTGCGACACCCTGTTCAACGCGCCAAGGCATCCCTACAGCTGCGAACTGTTGCACGCCGAACCCGAAGGCGAGCCGCTGTGCCGCGACAGCCGGGAAACCGTGCTGGAGGTGGACCACCTGCGCGTCGAATTCCAGATCGGCGGCGGCCTGTTCCGGCGCAAGGAGTACCTGCGGGCAGTGGACGGCATCAGCCTCAGCGTGCAGCAAGGCAAGACCCTGGGGATTGTCGGCGAATCCGGCTCGGGCAAATCCACCCTCGGCCAGGCAATCCTGCGGCTGCTGGATTCCCAGGGCGGCATCCGCTTCCAGGGCCAGGCCCTGGACGGCCTCAACCAGAAGCAACTGCGCCCCTGGCGCAAACAGATGCAGGTGGTATTCCAGGACCCCTTCGGCAGCCTCAGCCCACGCATGTCGGTGGCGCAGATCATCAGCGAAGGCCTGGAAGTGCACAGCCAGTACGATGCCCGCCAGTGCGACGAACAGGTCATCCGCGCCCTGGAGGAAGTCGGCCTCGACCCCGACAGCCGCCACCGCTACCCCCACGAGTTCTCCGGCGGCCAGCGCCAGCGCATCGCCATCGCCCGGGCCCTGGTGCTGAAGCCGGCGCTGATTTTGCTGGACGAACCCACCTCGGCCCTGGACCGCACCGTGCAGAAGCAAGTGGTGGCCCTGCTGCGTCAGCTGCAGGAAAAGTACGGCCTGACCTACCTGTTCATCAGCCATGACCTGGCGGTGGTGCGAGCCCTGGCCCACGACATGATCGTGATCAAGGACGGCAAGGTGGTTGAGCGCGGCGCCAGCCACGACGTATTCGAAGCCCCACAGCATCCCTACACCCAGGAACTGCTGGCTGCCGCCCATCCCGGCTGACCCAAGGGCCTCTTCGCCGGCAAGCCGGCTCCTACAAATCGGGCATAATCCCTGCGCCCATTTCCAGGATGCCGCCATGAACGACAGCGAAAGCCTCAAGGACTACCAGCGTGTGCGCCAACTGGCGATCCGCTCGCTGTTCGAGATCATCGAGCAATCCAGCGAAGGCACGGTGATCGTCGACCGCGACGCCAATATCGTCTGGATGAACGAGCGTTATGCCCGGCGCTTCGGCCTGGAATCGGCAGCCTTCGCCATCGGCAAGCCCTGTGAAAGCGTGATCCCCGGCAGCCTGCTGCGGGAGGTGGTGCGCACCGGCCGCCCCATCCTGCTGGACATGCAGGACACCCCCAAGGAACCCCTGGTGGTGATGCGCCTGCCGATCCACGACGACGCCGGCACGGTGATCGGCGCCATCGGTTTTGCCCTGTTCGACGAACTGCGCAGCCTGTCGCCGATGCTCAAGCGCTACCTGAGCATGCAGGAAGAACTGGCCTCTACCCGCTCCCTGCTGCGGGCCCGGCAGACCAAATACAACTTCGCTCACTTCATCGGCACCAGTGCCGCCAGCCTGGAGGTCAAGCGCCGCGCCCGACGCGGGGCCAGCGCCGAGTCGCCGATCCTGCTGCAAGGCGAAACCGGTACCGGCAAGGAGCTGCTGGCCCAGGCCATCCACGCCGCCTCGCCACGAGCGCACAAGCCCTTTGTCAGCATCAACAGCGCGGCCATTCCCGAGGCCCTGCTGGAGGCGGAATTCTTTGGCACCGCCCCTGGCGCCTTTACCGGCGCCGACCGCAAGGGCCGCCCGGGCAAGTTGCAGATCGCCCAGGGCGGCAGCCTGTTCCTCGATGAAATCGGCGACATGCCGCTGCCCCTGCAAAGCAAGCTGCTGCGGGTGCTGCAGGAAAAAGAGTTCGAGCCGGTGGGCTCCAACGAGGTGATCCACAGCGATGTGCGGATCATCGCCGCCACCTCCACGGACCTTGAGGCGGCGATCAAGCGCGGCGAGTTTCGCGCCGACCTGTACTACCGGTTGAATGTGCTGCCGATCCAGGTGCCAGCCTTGCGCGAACGCCTGGACGACCTGCCAGCCCTGAGCGAAGGGATTCTCGAAGAACTGCGCAGCCAGCATGAACTGGACCGCGATGCCCTGGCCCTGCTGGCGCAACATGCCTGGCCGGGGAACATCCGCGAGTTGCGCAACGTCCTGGAACGAGCGGCGCTGCTCAGCGACGACCTGATACTCAACGCCTCGGATATTCGCGCGGCGATTGGCAGCTTCAGCCCGGTGCAGCGTAACGAAGCCCTGGTGCCGGGCGATTCGCCAAACCAGGAAACCTTCGCCGCGGCCCGAGAGCGTTTCGACCGGCAACTGATCGGCGCCACCCTGGCCCAATGTGCCGGCAAGGTGGACGAAGCGGCCCGGCGCCTGGGGCTGGGGCGCTCCACGCTGTACAAGAAGATGGCGGCCCTGGGGATTGCCGAGTCTCAATAAAGAGACACAAATCTCAGTTTGAAGAACCTACCGCGCACTGCGCGCTTTTCGCTGGCAAGCCAGCTCCTACGTCGGCTTGCACAATCTCTGTAGGAGCTGGCTTGCCAGCGAAGAGGCCGGTAAACCCAAAAAATTCTCCAAACAGAGACAATCAACGTCAATTCGCCCCCAGAAAAATAAAAATATCTATATATTTCAATAGCTTAATTAGATGGCACAGTTCTCGCTATAACGCTCTCCACACGCAACACCCGACAACAATAACAATCCTGGAGAGACACACCATGAGTGTGATCATTGCCTTGGCAGCCCTGGCGCTGCTGATGCTCGCTGCCTACCGTGGCTACAGCGTCATCCTCTTTGCCCCCATCGCCGCCCTCGGCGCGGTGCTGCTCACCGACCCGTCCGCCGTGGCGCCCGCCTTCACCGGCGTGTTCATGGAGAAGATGGTCGGCTTCATCAAGTTGTATTTCCCGGTGTTCCTGCTGGGCGCGGTGTTCGGCAAGCTGATCGAGCTGTCGGGCTTTTCCCGCTCCATCGTCGCGGCCGCCATCCGCCTGCTGGGCACCCGCCAGGCCATGCTGGTGATCGTACTGGTCTGCGCGCTGCTGACCTACGGCGGGGTCTCGCTGTTCGTGGTGGTGTTCGCGGTCTACCCCTTTGCCGCCGAGATGTTCCGCCAGAGCAACATCCCCAAGCGCCTGATCCCGGCGACCATCGCCCTGGGGGCATTTTCCTTCACCATGGACGCCCTGCCCGGCACCCCGCAGATCCAGAACATCATCCCCAGCACCTTCTTCAATACCACCGCCTGGGCCGCGCCCTGGCTGGGGGTGATCGGCACCATCTTTGTGTTCTGCGCCGGCATGCTGTTCCTCCAGCGCCAGCGCAACAAGGCGCAGAAGGCCAGTGAAGGCTACGGCACCGAGCTGCGCAACGAGCCGGAAACCGCCGAAGACCTGGAGCTGCCCAACCCCTGGCTGGCGCTGTCGCCGCTGCTGCTGGTGGGCATCATGAACCTGCTGTTCACCCACTGGATTCCCCAGTGGTACGGCAAGACCCACAGCCTCAGCCTGCCGGGCATGGCGGCGCCGGTAACCAGCGAAATCGCCAAGCTGACCGCCATCTGGGCGGTGCAGGCGGCGTTGCTGGTAGGCATCCTGATGGTGCTGGTGTTCGGTTTCTCGGCGATTCGCAGCAAGCTCGCCGAGGGCAGCAAGAGCGCGGTCAGCGGCGCCCTGCTGGCGGCCATGAACACCGCCTCGGAATACGGCTTCGGTGCGGTGATCGCTTCCCTGCCGGGCTTCCTGGTGCTGGCCGACTGGCTCAAAAGCATCCCCAACCCGCTGGTCAACGAAGCCATTACCGTGACCCTGCTGGCGGGCATCACAGGTTCGGCCTCGGGCGGCATGAGCATCGCCCTGGCGGCCATGTCCGAAAGCTTCATCAGCGCCGCCCACGCTGCCAACATTCCCCTGGAAGTGCTGCACCGGGTGGCCGCCATGGCCAGCGGCGGCATGGACACCCTGCCCCACAACGGCGCGGTGATCACCCTGCTGGCGGTCACCGGGCTGACCCATCGCGAGGCCTACAAGGACATTTTCTGCATTACCCTGATCAAGACCCTGGCGGTCTTCGTCGTCATCGCCACTTTCTACGCCACCGGCATTGTGTGAGGTATTCATGACCACTCTTTCTGGCAAGACCGCCCTGGTCACCGGCTCCACCAGCGGCATCGGCCTGGGCATCGCCCTGGTGCTGGCCAAGGCCGGGGCCAAACTGATTCTCAACGGTTTTGGCGATGCCTCGAAGGCGATCGCCGAGGTCGCACAATTCGGCGGCCAGGTCGGCCATCACCCGGCGGATGTCAGCGACCCTGCGCAGATCGCCGAAATGTTCGCCTACGCCGAACGGGAGTTCGGCGGCGTCGACATCCTGGTCAACAACGCCGGCATCCAGCATGTGGCGGCGGTGGAGGAGTTCCCCGTGGAGCGCTGGGATTCGATCATCGCCATCAACCTGTCGTCGGTGTTCCACAGCACCCGCCTGGGGCTGCCGGGGATGCGCGCCAAGGGCTGGGGGCGGATCGTCAACATCGCCTCGGTGCACGGCCAGGTGGGCTCGGTGGGCAAGGCCGCCTATGTGGCGGCCAAGCACGGGGTGATCGGCCTGACCAAGGTGGTAGGCCTGGAAACCGCCACCAGCAACGTCACCTGCAACGCCATCTGCCCGGGCTGGGTGCTGACCCCGCTGGTGCAGAAGCAGATCGATGATCGCGTCGCGGCCGGCACCGCCCCGCAACAGGCCCAGCATGATCTGCTGGCGGAAAAGCAACCGTCCCTGGCGTTCGTCACCCCGTCGCAACTGGGGGAACTGGTGCTATTTTTGTGCAGCGAAGCCGGCGCCCAGGTGCGCGGCGCGGCGTGGAACATCGATGGCGGGTGGCTGGCGCAATGACGCGCGTCTCTGGCTGACGTCTTCGCCGGCAAGCCGGCTCCTACACGGCTGTGCTGGCCTGTGTAGGAGCTGGCTTGCCAGCGAACAGCTCCCCCTAAAAACAACAATAAGAACACGAGGCCTTGCATGTCCGACCTACTCTGGCAACCCAGCGCCGAGCGCATCGGCAAGACGCGGATGGATGCCTTTCGCCGCTTCGTCAATCAGCGCCACGGCCTGAATATTCACGACTACCCCGCCCTGCACCAGTGGAGCATCGACCAGCGAGAAAGCTTCTGGCAGGCCATCGTCGACTTCTTCGAGGTCAGCTTCCACCAGCCTGCTGAATGCGTGCTCCGCGAAGGCCCGCAGATGCCCAGCGCCCAATGGTTTCCCGGCGCCACCCTGAACTTCGCCGAGCACCTGCTCAAGCGTCGGGATGACAGCGTCGCGGTGGTGGCGATCAACGAAAACGGCCAGCGCGAACAATTGACCCACGCCGAACTGGCGGCCCAGGTCGCCGGCCTGCAACGCAGCCTGCGGGACGCTGGAGTCGGCCTCGGTGACCGGGTTGCCGCTTGCATGCCCAACACCTGGCAGACCCTGGTGGGCATGCTCGCCAGCACCAGCCTCGGGGCCGTGTGGTCCAGCTGCTCGCCGGATTTCGGCACCCAGGGGGTGGTCGACCGCTTCGGCCAGATCGAGCCCAAGGTGCTGATCACCTGCGCCGGCTACCGCTACGCCGGCAAGGACATCGACCAGACGGCCAAGGTCAACCAGATCCTCGAGCGCCTGCCGTCCCTGGAGCAGTTGCTGATCGTGCCCTACGCCCGCTCGCAGGCCCGGGCCGAGGACTATCGCACCCCCGCCAGCGTCAGCCTGTGGGACGACTTCTACCGCCCCGGCGGCGAGCCCGAATTCACCCCGGTGCCCTTCGCCCATCCGCTGTACATCCTCTATTCCAGCGGCACCACCGGAGTGCCCAAGTGCATCGTCCACGGCACCGGCGGGGTGCTGCTGCAACACCTCAAGGAGCACGGCCTGCACGCTGACCTGGGCCCCGGCGAGCGCCTGTTCTACTACACCACCTGCGGCTGGATGATGTGGAACTGGCTGGTCTCGGCCCTGGCCACCGGGGCCAGCCTGGTGCTCTACGATGGCTCGCCGTTCCATCCCGGCAACGAGCACCTGATGGACCTGATCGACCGCGAAGCCATCAGCGTCTTCGGCACCAGCCCCAAGTACCTGGCAGCTCTGGAAAAGGCCGGCAGCCGGCCGCGCCAGAGCCACCGCCTGGAGAGCCTGAAGACCCTGCTGTGCACCGGCTCGCCGCTGTCGCCGCAGAGCTACGACTACGTGTACCGCGAGATCAAGAGCGAGCTGTGCCTGGCCTCGATGTCCGGCGGCACCGATATCGTCGCCTGCTTCGTCGCCGGCAATCCGATACAACCGGTGCGCCGCGGCGAGATGCAAGGCAAGGGCCTGGGCATGGCCATCGAAGTGTGGAACGACCAGGGCCAGCCGGTGATCGGCGAGAAAGGCGAGCTGGTGTGCACCCGGCACTTCCCCAGCATTCCCGTGGGCCTGTGGCACGACCCGGACCAGAGCAAGCTCAAGGCCTCGTACTTCAGCCTGTTTCCCGGCGTCTGGGCCCAGGGCGACTACGCCGAACAACTGGCCGAGGGTGGCTGGCTGATCCATGGGCGTTCGGACGCCGTGCTCAACCCCGGCGGGGTGCGTATCGGCACCGCGGAAATCTACCGCCAGGTGGAAAAGCTGGAGCAGGTCCTGGAAAGCCTGGCCATCGGCCAGAGCTGGGAGCAGGACGTGCGGGTGGTGCTGTTCGTGCGCCTGCAAGACGGCGTGGAGCTCGATGAAGCCTTGCAGGAACACATTCGCCAGGTGATTCGCAGCAACACCACGCCGCGCCATGTGCCGGCGAAGATCCTCGCGGTCACGGACATTCCCCGCACCATCAGCGGCAAGATCGTCGAACTGGCGGTGCGCAACGTGGTGCACGGCCTGCCGGTGAAGAACACCGACGCCCTGGCCAACCCCGAGGCCCTGGAACAGTTTCGCGACCGCGAGGAACTGCGCAGCTGACCCCTCCCCTTGCAGGAGCCGGCTTGCCGGCGAAGGCGTCGCCCAGGTCGGCGCGCTAGGCAATGGCCACTTCGCTGGCAAGCCGGCTCCTACTGGCTACCGCATCCCCAACGCATCACTCTGATAACCGTTCAGCCCCTCTAGACTGGTCATCCGCCGCAAAAGCGGGTGAAAATGTGCGCGCCGAAAACGCCTACAATCCATCCGTTTGAATATGCACCGCATGTCCATGCGACTTTTCGAGTGCGCGAGCCTGTGGCGTCGCCGCGTAATACCGCACCACCCAGGACACCTTCGACATGAATGGCCCCCACTCCGGCAGCGAAGCCGCCAACCTGATTGCCCGCCTGGACTGGTCGGCCACTCCCCTCGGAGAATCCGGCCACTGGCCCCAGAGCCTGCGCACCGCCGTGGACATCGTGATCCATTCGCCGATGCCGATGCTGCTGCTGTGGGGCGCCGAGCTGACGCAGATCTACAACGACGGCTTCGCCCTGCTGGCGGGCAACAAGCACCCCAGTGCCTTCGGCCACCCGGCGCACCTGACCTGGCCGGAACTGATGGACTTCACCGACCCGATCTACCGCGCCGTGCTCAACGGCCAGGTGCGCACCTTCAGCGAACAGCGCTTCAGCCTGCAACGCACCAACGGCAGCGAATACGACCTGTGGCTGGACCTGACCTACAGCCCGATCCGCAACGAACGCGGCGACGTCGCCGGAATCCTGGTCACCGCCATCGAGACCAACGAGCGCCGGCGCATCGCCCTGGAACTGCAGCAGCGCTCCGACGACAGCCTGCGCGCCCAACACGAGACCGAAGAGCGCCTGCAACTGGCCCTGGCGGCCACCGACGCGGTAGGCACCTGGGATTGGGACATCGGCGAAGACCGCTTCATCGCCGACGCGCATTTCGCCCAGTTGCACAGCGTCGATCCGCAGCAGTCCCGGCAACTGCCCATCAGCGAATACCTCAAGGGCGTGCACCCGGAGGACCGCGGCATGGTGGCCCGGGGCATCAAGCATTGCATCACCCACGGCACCGAATATGCCGAGGAGTACCGCCTGCAACTGGCCGACGGCCAGCTGCGCTGGGTGTTCGCCCGAGGCCGCTGCTACAAGGACCACCATGGCCGGCCGACGCGTTTTCTCGGCGCGGCCCTGGACCTCACCGAACGCAAGCAGATGGAACAGGCGCTGCGCCAGAGCCAGACCGAGCTGCAACTGATCATCAATGCCATGCCCGTGCTGATCGGCTATGTCGACCACGAGGAACGCTTTCGCCTGAACAACAGCGCCTACCTGGACTGGTACGGCCTGACCCCGCAGGAACTGTACGGCAAGAGCATCCGCGAGGTAGTCGGCGACGAGATCTACGCCACTCGCGCCGAGAACATCAAGGCCGCACTGGCCGGCAAGCCGTGCAGCTTCGAGGCCAACTCGCCGCACCGCGACGGCCGGCCGCGCCATGCCCTGATGAAGTACCTGCCGCGTTACGGCGCCGACGGCGCGATCAATGGTTTCTACATCTTTGTCATCGACGAAACCGAGCGCCGGCAGACCGAAGAAGCCCTGCGCAATCTCAACGAAACCCTGGAGGAACGGGTCAACCAGCGGACCGAGGCCCTGGCCACTGCCAACCAGCGCCTGCAGAACGAAATGTTCGAGCGCGAACGCGCCGAAGATGCCCTGCGCCATGCGCAGAAGATGGAAGCCGTGGGCCAGCTCACCGGCGGCATCGCCCACGACTTCAACAACATGCTCACCGGCATCATCGGCAGCCTGGACCTGATGCAGCGCTATATCGACAACGGCCGCGGCGCCGAGATCGGCCGCTTCACCGAAGCGGCCATGTCCTCGGCCAAACGCGCGGCGTCCCTGACCCACCGCCTGCTGGCGTTCTCCCGGCGCCAGTCCCTGGACCGCCAGCCCCTGGACCCCAACCAGCTGGTGCGCTCGCTGCAAGAGCTGTTCAACCACACCAAGGGCGAGCACATCGAGCTGCAGATGCAATTGGCGGACGGTGTGTGGCCGGTGAACACCGACGCCAGCCAGTTGGAAAATGCCCTGCTCAACCTGGTGATCAACGCCCGCGACGCCATGCCCGACGGCGGCAGGCTGCTGATCGAAACCGCCAACAGCTACCTCGACGGCAGCGACATCAGCACCCTGGAACCGGTCAAGGCCGGCGACTACGTGATGCTCGGCGTCAGCGACAACGGCGCCGGCATGAGCCCGCGGATCCTGGCCAAGGCCTTCGATCCGTTCTTCACCACCAAGCCCATCGGCCAGGGCACGGGCCTGGGGCTGTCGATGATCTACGGCTTCGCCCAGCAGTCCGGCGGCCACGTGACCATCAGCAGCGAACCGGACCAGGGCACCTGCGTGCGCCTGTACCTGCCAAGGCTGTTCGCCGCACCACTGGACAGCGCCGAACCCGCCACCCTCAACCAGGCGCCCCAGGCCATCGCCGGGGAAACCGTGGTGGTGGTGGAAGACGACCCGGCAGTGCGCATGCTGGTGCTCAATGTCCTCGCCGAACTGGGCTACCGCGCCTTCGAGGCCGAAGATGCGCGCAGCGCCCTGCCCTTGCTGGAATCGCCGATGCGCGTCGACCTGCTGGTGACCGATGTCGGCCTGCCGGGCATGAACGGCCGGCAACTGGCGGAGATCGCCCGCCAGCAGCGGCCCGGGCTCAAGGTGCTGTTCATGACCGGCTACGCGGAAAAGGCGGCCGAGCGCCAGGGCTTCCTGGAGCCGGGCATGGACCTGATGGCCAAGCCGTTTTCCATTGAGGAAATGGCCCAGAAGATTCGTCAGATGATCGGCCACGCGCCCTGAATTCAGGCATAATCCGCGGCCGCCGATTTCCCGCTACAAGGTCACCCGCCCATGAAAGCCCAAGCCCGCCACATCCTGGTGAAAACCGCCGAAGAGGCTGAACAGCTCAAGCAGCGCATCGCCAAGGGTGAAGCCTTCGACGTACTGGCGAAGAAATACTCCACCTGCCCGTCCGGCAAGCGCGGCGGCGACCTGGGGGAAGTGCGCCCGGGGCAGATGGTCGGTGCCATCGACCAGGTCATTTTCAAGAAGCCCCTGCGCACCGTGCATGGCCCGATCAAGAGCAAGTTCGGCTATCACCTGGTGCAGGTCTTCTTCCGCGACTGACCCCGAGCCCTGTAGGAGCTGGCTTGCCAGCGAAGGTGCCCGCAAGGTCAACGCACGGTTCAATGGCCTCTTCGCGGGCAAGCCGGCTCCTACAACCTCCACCTGCCCTGTAGGAGCTGGCTTGCCAGCGAAGGCGCACGCAAGGTCAACGCACGGTTCAATGGCCTCTTCGCCGGCAAGCCGGCTCCTACAACCTCTCCCTGCCCTGTAGGAGCTGGCTTGCCAGCGAAGGCGCACGCAAGGTCATCGCCCGGTTCAATGGCCTCTTCGCCGGCAAGCCGGCTCCTACAACCTCCACCTGCCCTGTAGAAGCTGGCTTGCCAGCGAAGGCGCCCGCTAGGTCAACGCACGGTTCAATGGCGGGGTATCAGGGCGCCGGGATGCTGGATGACCTGGCTCGCCAGCCGGTGCCCGGCCTCTGCCGCTTGCACCGGGCTGCCGCCCAGCAGGCGCCGGGCCAGATAGGCTGCGCTGAACGAATCCCCGGCCGCCGTGGTGTCCACTACCTGCTCCACCCGCTGGGCCGGCACCTCGAAAGCACCACCCGCCACGCGAATCAGGCAGGGCTCGGCGCCCCGCTTGAGCACCACTTCCGGAGTGCCCTGATACGCCGCGAACACCGCTTCGGCATCCGCATAGGCAAACAGCGCTTGCTCATCCTCCAGGGTCAGCAATGCCAGATCCACCTGGGGCAATACTTCGCGGTACGCCGCCCGGGCCTGTTCGACCGACGTCCACAGGCGCGGCCGGTAGTTGTTGTCGAAGACTATCAGCGCCTGGCGCTGGCGCGCCTCGGCCAGGGTCTGCAACAACTTCCCGCGCCCCACCTCCCCCAGCACCGCCAGGGTGATGCCGCTGAAATACAGCACATCGTAATGCTTCAGCGCTTCGAGGATCGGCCCGGCCGCCGCCGTGGTGAAACAGTCGCGCACTGCCGCCTCGTTGCGCCAGTAGAGAAAGCGCCGCTCGCCCCGGGCGTCAGTCTGGATGCAATACAGCCCAGGCAGGCGCCCCGGCAAGCGCTGCACCCGCTCCAGGCCGATGCCCTCCGCCGCCCACCCCTGGCACATGGCATCACTGAAGCTGTCATCGCCCAGTGCGGTGACGTAATCCACCCGCCCGGCCTCGCCCATTTCCCGCGCGAGGTACACCGCGGCGTTCAGGGTGTCGCCGCCAAAGCTCTGTTGCAGGCTGCCGTCATGATGCTGCTGTAGCTCGATCATGCATTCGCCAATGGCCGCGATGCGTTTCTTCCTGTCCATGTTCCTGACCTCCCCTCAAAGCACATTCCACCGGGTAGGAGCTGGCTTGCCAGCGAAGGCGCCCGCAAGGCCTGCACCTCACCCAAAGGCCTCTT
>NZ_JBXAMM010000004.1:310250-1026641 GCF_058800645.1 Pseudomonas sp. GW822-FHT04H02
TCGCCGGCGAGCCGGCTCCTACAAAACCTGCATACCTCCTGCCCCGTAGGAGCTGGCTTGCCAGCGAAGGCGCCCGCACGGCCTGCACCTCATCCAGAGGCCTCTTCGCCGGCGAGCCGGCTCCTACAAAACCTGCATACCTCCTGCCCCGTAGGAGCTGGCTTGCCAGCGAAGGCGCCCGCAAGGCCTGCGCACCATCCAGAGGCCTCTTCGCCGGCGAGCCGGCTCCTGCAGACCCTGCATATCCCCGGCTCCGGCGATCAGAAACAGGTTTCCAGGTTCTCGATCACCTGCAGGCGCTCATCCACCAGCAACCCGGTGCGCCATTTGTCGAAGGTCAGGCAGGGGTGCGAAGTACCGAAGGAAATGATGTCGCCAATGCGCAGCTCCACTCCCGGCGCCACCGTGAGAAACGCATGCTGGTCCATCACCGCAGTGACCTTGCACGCCCCCACGTCATCCCCGGCACTGGCCTGGGCCCCGGCGCGATAACGCCGCAGCGGCACCGGCAAGCCGGCGTCATAGGCCACATCGCGCTTGCCCAGGGCCACCACGGCAAAGCCCGGCTCCGGCAGCGACTGCACATGGGCCCAGACCTCCATGGCCGGGCGCAGGCCCTCCTCCAGGTCGGCGCGGCGATCCAGCACGCAGCACTGCGCCTCTTTATAGATGCCATGGTCATGAGCCACGTAACTGCCCGGGCGCAGCACACTGAGGAAGCGGCCCTTGGCGTTGTGGGTCTCGAAGGATTCGGCAATCAGGTCATACCAGGCTGACCCCGAGGCGGTGATAATCGGCCGCTCGATGGCGAACAGCCCGTCGTTGTGCAGGTCCACCGCCAGGCGCACCAGGGAGTCGGCGAACTGGCGGATGCCACTGATGGCCTGATCGCCATGGATCACCCCTTCATAACCTTCGATACCGCACAGCGCCAGGGCCGGCTGAGCCTGGATCGCCTTGGCCAGGGCCAGCACCTCTTGCTCGGTGCGGCAACCGCAACGCCCACCGACCACGCCGTACTCGATCATCACCTTGAGCGTGACCCCACGCTGGGCGAAAAACGCCCCCAGGTCGGCGACGCTGTCCGGGTGATCGACCATGCAATAGAAATCGAAATCCGGATCCGCCAGCAGCTCGGCGATCAGCGCCATGTTCGGCGCCCCCACCAGCTGGTTGGCCATCAACACCCGGCGCACGCCATGGGCATAGGCAGCGCGAGTCTGTACCGCAGTGGCCAGGGTGATGCCCCAGGCGCCGGCGTCCAACTGCCGCTGAAACAGCGCGGGCATCATGCTGGTCTTGCCGTGGGGCGCCAGCTCGGCGCCGCTGTCACTGACGAACTTCTGCATCCAGCGGATGTTGTGTTCCAGGGCCTCGCGATGCAGCACCAGGGCCGGCAGGCTGACGTCTTGCAACAGGCTCGCGCCCTGGGCAGCGGCGCCCTTTTCCACCAGTGGCAGGTTCAATACGGAAGACATCTTGGCACTCCTTATCAAGGCAGCTGCGCACAGCCGCGAAACAGTCATCAATCGTTGATACGCCGGGCCAGACGGTTGGCGCTGTCGATCAGCACCCGGCGATATTCCTGGTAGTTGCGCTGGGCATCGGCCCTGGGCGCGACGATGCAGAGCGTGCAGATGCACACCCCGTGCTCATCGCGCACCGGTGCGGCAAAACAATGGGTAAAGGTGTCGGCCACGCTGTCGAAGGAAAAGAACCCATCCTCGGTGGCCTGGCGGATTTGCTTGAGAAACGTCTCCAAGGGCAGACGCTCACCGTCGGGCAGAACGAAGTCCCGTTCATCGATCAGGTCGACAATCTGCCCATCGCTCAAATGCCCCAATAGCAACCGCCCGGAAGCGGTCCAGGGAATCGGCGCGTTCTCGCCGATGTTCGAGGAAATGCGGAAGTGCCGCTCGCCCTCCTTCATCAGCGCCACCGTGTATTTGCGCCCGTTGAGCAGGCACATCTGCGCGGTTTCCTGGGTCTGGCGGACGATTTCCTGCAAGGCCTGATCGGCCTCGCGGCTCAGGTCGAAATGACGCAAATGGGCCTGGCCGAGAAAGTACAACTGGCGGCCCAGGTACACATGCCCCTCCTGGCCCACCGGTTCCAGTACCCGCCGCTCCAGCAGGGAAGCCACCAACTCATAGACCGTGGACTTGGGGCCGCCAATGCCCTTGGCGATATCGTTGGGCCGCAACGGCTGGCCGATCTCCTTGAGGAAATCGAGAATATCGAACGCCCGATCCAGGCCCTTGGCCCGACGCTTGATGTTGTCTTCGCTCATCTACCTGCGCCCCCTCTATCGCCCCGTAGGAGCCGGCTTGCCGGCGAAGAGGCCCTCAAGCCTTGTGCCACCCTCAGGGGCGCCTTCGCTGGCAAGCCAGCTCCTACAGGCCAGCTCCTACAGACCGTGGCCATCAGGCCTTCTTCTTGTAGGCCACACAATCGATCTCGACCTTGCAATCCACCATCATGCTGGCCTGCACACAGGCCCGGGCCGGCGCGTGTTCGGGCTTGAAGTACTCACCGAACACCTTGTTGAAACTCCAGAAATCCCGCGGGTCTTCCAGCCACACGCCAACCCGCACCACATCCTCCAGGCCATACCCGGCCTCTTCGAGAATGGCCACCAGATTGCGCAGCGTCTGATGCGTCTGCTCGACGATCCCACCGTGAATGATCTCGCCATCCAGCGCCGGCACCTGGCCGGACACATGCAGCCAGCCATCGGCTTCGACGGCGCGAGCGAAAGGACGCGGCTGGCCACCGCCTGCGGTGCTACCGGTGCCGTAACGGGTGATGCTCATGAGAGGTTCTCCTGGTTGAAGGCTGAGCAGACAAGACCACCCTCGGGAAAACAAAGGCGGCCTGGGTCACACAGCAATAATTCCGCTACAACGGAATTAAATATCAAATAACGGAATAAATTCCGCAGGAGTGTGCCATGGGAAGCACGGAACATGACAGGGGGGTCAGAACGATCGGGCCGGGAGCGACCATGGATCGGCCGTCCAGTTGCATGGCAAACCCGAATACCCTCCCCGCCCCACAGCCCTCTCGTGCTTACGCCTTGAACGTCAGAATCGGCGAAAACCGCGCCATCACCGATACCGTCCCTTCTTCCACCTGGGAACGAATCACCTGGCCAATTTCCTTGTAGGCCCCCGGTGCTTCTTCAATCATCCGCTCTTCCTTGGTGGTGATGCACTCCACGCCCTGCAGGCCGAGGAAGGCCTTGTCCTTCTTGGCCTTGAACACCACCTCGCTGCGCGACATGGAGCGCCCGGCGCCGTGGCTGGCCGAGCGCAGCCAGCGTTCGTTGCCCAGCCCGGTGAGCAGGTAGGAGTCATGCCCCATGCTCCCCGGAATCAGCAGCGGCTGCCCGGCATAGGCCGGTGTGGCGCCTTTGCGGTGGACGTTGCCGCCTTCCTCGCGCAGCACGATGTTGTGCGGTACATCGACAATCAGCGGCGCTTCGATGCCCGCGCCGAACACCTGCCGAGTGCGCTGGCGCACCATTTCGGCGATCAGTGCGCGGTTGGCGTCGGCGTAGTGCGCGGCGCTGTGCATGGCCAGCAGGTACTCATCGGCCATCTCGCCAAACAGGGCGAATATCTTCGAATCGGGATGCTTGATCCCCGCCGGCCACAGGGCCTTGGCCTTGTCCATCCAGCGTCGGCCTACATAGAAGCCCACGTCGCGAGAGCCGGTGTGGATCATCATCACCACCTGCCCCACGGACAGGCCCTGGGCGAAACAGGCCTGGCGATCCACCAGTTCGGTGACGACCT
Source organism: Pseudomonas sp. GW822-FHT04H02 (assembly GCF_058800645.1). NCBI lineage: Bacteria > Pseudomonadati > Pseudomonadota > Gammaproteobacteria > Pseudomonadales > Pseudomonadaceae > Pseudomonas > Pseudomonas sp. GW822-FHT04H02. The sequence continues at coordinate 314,048 of NZ_JBXAMM010000004.1, forward strand.
GGATCTCGACAAAGTGATTACCACCGCCCAGGGAACCCAGGCCCGGGTCGCGAAGGATCTTGCGCGAAAGGTCCTGCAGGGCCTCCGGTGCATAGTCGGCGCTGCCGCGGGCAAAGGACGACTCATGCAGGCCCGAAAGCTCACGCTGCAATTGAGCGAAATCTGCCCCGGCAAACAGCCCGATCGGGTCCTGTTGCTGTACCTGAGCCCAGAAATCCCCCAGCCCCGAAGCAAACAGCGCGCTCATGGCCGTGGGGCTGGTGGGAATATTGCGCGTGCCTTCCAGCAGATCGCCACGCACCAGGGCGGTCCACTTGGCCTTTTGTGCCATGAACTGCTCGTAGTTCAGCCCCAGCTTGTGCAGGCGCATGCCGCAATTGATGTCGGTGCCGATGGCTTGCGGCACCACCATGTCGTGGCTGGTGACGATCACGCTACCCACCGGAATCGGGCTGCCGGTATGGAAATCCGGCGTGGCGCAGGCGCACTTCACTTCGCCGCCATGGGGGTGGGCGACCTTGGCGAAATCCATCAGTTGCAGGATGGCTTTCTCTTCGATGGCAAAACTGTCGGGCAGCAGCAGATCCACCTTGAGGCCGGCGTCATTGGTGGACGAGATAGAGAGGGAATTGGAATTCAGGCGTTCGATGGCCACCCCGGAACGGGCGAGCTTGTGCTGAATTCTTTTCAGAGGAGTCTTGGTCATTTTTCAACTGCTTTTCTTGGACGCAACAAAACAACCACCCTTTTGGTGGCTGGAATTGTCTGGTCAGCAGCGAAACTTAGACGGCGCGGATAATGGGGGAATGACGCTGTGGATGTAAATAGCCGGGGAGAAATTATTTAAGAAGGCGCCTGGCGAGACGCCTTCGCCAGCAAGCGGGCTCCTACAGAGCTGCGCGGGGTCAGAAGTTGAAGCGCACGCCCTTGATCTGCACCTTCTGCACCTGGCAGTTGGCGGCCTGTCCGGCATATGCGCCTTGCGCCAGCAACCGTCTTCGCGAGCAAGCTCGCGCCTGCAACGGCGGCAGGCGTGCCAGGGTCTGCTGCCAGAGGAAGCGGCCCTGGGCATAGCTCTGGGTCTTGAGCCGTAGTAACTGCTAAGGCCCCGGCGCATGCCGAGACCCTGAACGATGAAACCGCTCAACGATAACTCATCGTCAAGGTCGCCATCCCACGGACCGTTCCTGGGGTGACTCGCGAAGCGGTCTGGACATAACGCGCGGTCAGGGGAATGTCGTAGCTCGAGACCCCAGCGGAGATATTCCCCGCCCACCATTGATTGACAGAGCCCGAACCGTAGCCGAGAACAGTCGCTCCCTTGAGGATCTGCACCCCCACTCCCGAGGCAGTCGACCCGGCGCTCAGCGACAAGGTGCTGCCCTGGTTAGCCCAGTTGTTCACATCTATGAACGAGACATAAGCCCCGATCGAAGCCCCGGCATCCCCTCCCGAACATGACAGGTTGATTTTGAAGGGCACCGCTTTGGAGGTACTCCCCACTCCGGAAAAGGTCATGTTCGATGTTCGCCCCAGGGGCACTGAAATCTGCGAGCTGGACACACTGCAGGTCGGTACCCTGAGCTGCACCGTCACTGCGCTTTTACCGCTGGTGTAGACCGTCCAGCCTTTGGAGTTGCAGATACCAACGCAGTTGAACGCAACGTTCACCAACCCGTTACCAGCCAAGGTCCCACTCTGGATGTCGCCGATCTTTATGATTTCCAGCCACATGGATTGCTTGTAGACATCACCCTTGACCCATCTGAGTTTTACGGATGACTTTCCGCTCCCCACCAGATACTGGCTGGACCCGGACTGATTTTCACGCCATCTCCATTTGGCGTTCCACCTGAATCCGACTCCAGGCACGTTGCTCGAGTAGACGTTGTAGTAACCTGGGGCCAGCGTAGCGCCTTGAAGCTTGTAGACCATGGGCTCGGAACTGAATATTTGCGGCCATGGATCCCTCATCATCGAGTCCACCTCTGCGGTGGTCGCAATGACGTCGCCATTCATGGTTCCTGCACTGATGTAAATGCTGGCAGGCAACTGAATGATCGATGACTCGGGAGAGAACTCCCCGCCGGCATACGCCGGCCCCTCACCCCATAGCGACAACACCAGGACAAGAGCCGAGAGCAGAAGGGTGCGCTTCATGAAAGTACGGTGCCTGTTCAAATGTCCACGACGTTTGGCGCTCTTTCCACTGAGGACGAGGCGACCCAAACTTCGACTTTAAGCCCCCCCCCATCACGGCACCTATCAGCCCGAACACAGAACGCTGTCGATAAATCCTCAGGAGCCAAGGACCTATCCTACAAAGCGCTGTTGCAGGGGTCAGCAACACGCCAACGACAGCAGCCCTCCCCCCCTTGCCCAGCAACGAAATGTTCCATTGAGTCGCTGAAATCGGGCTATTCTGCGCGCCCCCAATACTCATTCGCCTCAGCAAGGACAGCTGCCCATGACCCGCGCCATTACCCTTGTCTGCGACAATTTCGCCGACTGGGAAACCGCCCTGATCAACGCCACCGGCCGTGGCTACTATGGCTTCGACTGCCGTTACGCTTCCCCCAAGGGCGCCATCGTGACCTCCATGGGTGGCCTGCGGGTGACCCCGGACCTGGCGTTGGAAGATATTCGTCTGGATGAGGTGGACCTCTTGATGGTCTGCGGCGGGACGGTCTGGCAAAGCCCCCAGGCGCCGGATATCCGCGAACTGCTACGCGCGGCCAAGGAGCGCAAGCTGGTCCTCGCCGGTATCTGCGACGGCACCCGCGAACTGGCCCGGGCCGGGGTGCTGGACCAGCTCAAGCACACCTCCAATTCGGCGGACAACCTGCTGGCGGTGGGTTATGCCGGCGCCGCGCACTACCAGGATGTGCCCCACGCGGTAGCGGACCAGCGCGTGATCACCGCCCCGGGCAGCGCTCCAGTGAGTTTCATGGCACAGATTCTCGGCACCCTGGGCATCAGCGACGACAACCTGACCTTCTACCTGGGCCTGCACGCCGCCGAGCACCGCCAGCAAGCCTGACCCTCCCCTGTAGGAGCCGGCTTGCCGGCGAAGGCGATCTCCCGAACGCCTTGGCTGGCAAGCCAGCGCCTACGCAAGGTAGTGGGTGGGCGGCAGTGCGGGCGTGTAGCCGTGGATTATTTCACCAGTCGAAAATCCCGGTGGCCCAACCATGCCGAAAAGTCCGCAGCGCTGAAAATGCTCTCGCCCTCATGCTCGAGGATCGCCAGCCCCGCCAGAAATTCGCTGTCCCGGGTGTAGGCACGGATGCTGGCGCCGAAGGCCAGTACGCCATCCAGGTGACGGGCCAAGGCCAGCGCCGCCTGCCCTAGGCGCTGGTGATCCGCCTGGTCTTTATCCATGGCCGCCAGGCTCAGAATGTCTTCAGGGAGCCATCCCAGTTGCCCGGCCAGCCCGGCATATTCCGCCAGTTCCCCTGGATATTCGGCCCCCATCCCAAACAGCATGGGGCTGCCGTCAATGAAGAACGAGCTCGTACCGGCCCAGGGTTGATCCGCAATTGCGGCCAGACAGGCCCGCACCCGGTTTTCGAGCAAGCCATCGATCTGGCGCGGTAAAAGCACCCTGACAGTCGGCCCGGCCATTGATTCACCTCCTCCAGCGCGCCGCATCCGCATCAGGGATAACAGGCGAGCCCTTGTTCGCTGCATCAGCAGGCATCAATGCTCAAGCCCCCTGCCGGTCAGTGCATTCACCGGACCGGGAGCATAAAAGCCCGTGGTGCAATAGCCAAGCTCAGCGCCTGGAACCATTGACCCCCAACACCTCTTCCAACCGCTTCGCCTCGCCCTCCGTCAACAAGGGCGCAGGCGGTTGGACAAGGCGCTGGCTGGACAGGGCGGGCACCGGGGCCGTTGGTTGGGCCGCCTTCGCAGTACGGCTGCGGCTCGCGCTGCTTTGCGGGTACAGCGCTTCATCCAGGCATTTGTCGCGCATGCCCTGGCTGGACAGGCCGTGGCAACCGGTGCCGTTGGACAGGGCGCGGGCGCCGCAGGTGGCCTTGCTGTCGGGGTCCTTGAGGTCGATGCAGCCCAGGGAACCAAAGCCATGGCCCAGTACCGAGGCGGGGTCTTCGGCGCAAGCTGCGCCGGCACACAGGAACAGGGAAGTCAGCACAAGTGCATTTCGCATAGGGGCGCGTCCATGGCTAGCGTAGGTCCCCCGGCGCCTTTCCGGCCGCCGGGCAGGTCTGTCGAGGGAAAAAGCCGTTGTAGCAGATGAACATGACCGTTTCCCTTCCCCATAACCACCGCGGTTGCGTGACTAGCGGAAACGCCCCGCCAGGAAGGGTTGCAGGGTCACGCTCGGGGTCAGCCCGCTGGCCTGTTCCGCCACCAGTTGCCCACTGATGGCGGCCAGGGTCAGGCCAACGTGACCGTGGCCGAAGTTGTAGTGCACCTGGGGCAGCAGCCGCGACTGGCCGAGCACCGGCTTGCTGTCCGGCAGCGAGGGACGAAAGCCCATCCACCGGGAAACCGGTTCGTGGTGCAGGGTGAGGAAGCGTCGCGCCGCCCGGGCCAGGTAGTGATAGCGGCGCGGGTCCGGCGCGGCGTCGAGGCCGCCGAACTCCACCGTGCCCGCCACCCGCAGCCCTTGGGCCATGGGCGTCAGGTAGAAACCGCCGGAGCCCCAGCACACCGGGCGGCTGAGCAAGCCGCCAGCCTGATCGAACAGCACGTGATAACCGCGCTCGGTGTCCAGGGGAATCTCGTCCCCCAGGCTCTGCGCCAGGCGGCGGGACCAGGCGCCGCTGCACAACACCAGGCGTTCGGCGGGCAGTTGCTCGCCACTGCCGAGGCGGGCAAGCACCCGCTCGCCGTCCTGGGCGCTGCGCTCGACCCCCTGCAACTCATCGCGGCGAAACACTCCGCCGCGCTCGATGAAGCACCGCAGCAAGCGCTGGCTCAATGCGAAGGGATCGAGGGTGCGGCTGACCTGGGGCAGTTCCAGCGCCAGGGCCGCACGGGCGTTGAGGGCCGGCTCCATGGCCCGTAGCTCCGGCCCTTCCACCAGGCGCATGGGCACCTCGAACCCCTGGTGATAGGCCAGCATGTCGATAGCGCTCTGCCGCTCGTGGGCCTCGAAGATGTACAGCGAGCCGTCATGGCGCACCAGGTCGTTGGCCCCGGCATCGTCGAACAACGCCTGCCAGGCGCCCATGCAGGGCTTGAGCAGGCTGTGCAGATCATGACTGATGGCCTTGACCCGCGGCTCGCTGGAGCTTTGCAAAAAGCGCCATAGCCAGGGGGCGATCCGTGGCAGGTAACCCGGGCGGATCGCCAGCGGGCTGTCGCGCCGCAACAGCATGCCCGGGGCCTGGCGCCAGATGCCGGGGGTTGCCACTGGCTCCACGGCATAGGTGGCGAAGGTACAGGCATTGCCGAAGGAAGTGCCGCTGCCCGGCGGCTGGCGGTCCAGCAGGGTCACCCGCCAGCCCAGGCGCTGCAGCCACAGGGCGCTGGCCAGGCCCACCACCCCGGCCCCCACCACCACGGCGTGGCCGCGTTGTTGCTGACTTGCAATCATGCCGCGCTCCTCATGTGCCGCTGACGACCCGGGTCCACAGGCGAGTGCTCAGGCGCATGCCGGCCGGGGTCATGGTCTTGATCGGGAACAGCGTATCGAGCACCGACTGCGGCGGGTAGGCCGCCGGGTTGCTGCGCAACTGCGGTTCGATGTAGGGCAAGGACGCCGCATTGCCGTTGGCGTACTGCACGAAGTTGCTGATGTTGGCGATCACCTTGGGGTCCAGCAGATAGTTCAGGTAGGCGTAGGCGTTGTCCAGGTGCGGGGCGTTCCTGGGAATCACCACCATGTCCATGGCCACGGTGGAGCCTTCCCTGGGGATGCTGTAGCCGAGGTTCACGCCGTTTTTTGCCTGCTGCGCGGTGGCCATGGCTTGCAGCACGTCGCCGCTAAAACCCACGGCCACGCAGATGTTGCCGTTGGCCAGGTCGCTGACGTACTTGGCCTGGTGGAAGTAGAGGATCGAGGGGCGGATCGCCTGCAGCGCCGCTTCGGCCTTTTTCAGGTCCGCCGGCTGTTCGCTGTGGGGGTCCAGGCCCAGGGCATTGAGGGTGATGGGCACCATCTGTGTCGGGTTGTCGAGAAAGGCCACGCCGCACTGCTTGAGCTTCTGGATGTTCTCCGGCTTGAACAGCAGCTGCCAGGACTGGGTGACATCGGTGTCGCCGAAGATCGCCTTGATCTTGTCGACGTTGTAGCCGATGCCCACGGTCACCCACATATAGGGAATGCCGTACCTATTGCCCGGGTCGCTGGTTTCCAGCAGCTTCATCAGCTTGGGATCGAGGTTGTTCCAGTTGGGCAGCTTGCTGCGATCCAGGGGCTGGATCGCCCCGGCCTGGATCAGCCGCGGCAGAAAGTGGTTGGACGGGCTGGCCAGGTCATAGCCGCTGCCGCCGGTCATCAGCTTGGCCTCGGTGGTCTCGTTGCTGTCGATCACGTCGTAGGTAGTCTGAATTGCGGTGCGCTGGGTGAACTGGGCCAGGGTGTCCGGAGCGATATAGCCGCTCCAGTTGGCGATGCTCACGGTCTCGGCCGCCTGGACGCTTGCGGCGCACAAGGCCAGGGATAAAAGTGCCGTAGTGGTGCGATTGATCATGTTGCCGCCCTCTGTGCTCTTATTATTGCGGCGTTTCATTCGCCGCGACGGTTAACGTTCGTGTCGCGCGCGCTGCACTTCCCAGCCCATGCGCAAGCTTGCTCCAATGTCGAAAAACGGTCGGGGTGGCAGGTAGCCGGGCCGGGCCTGGGACAGCACGTCCCGCAGCAGCGAGGAGTCGCAGCCGGCGGCCATTTCCACCAGCAGCCGGCCCCACAGGGTGCCCCGCGCCACCCCCGAGCCGTTGCAGCCGGCCACCGCGTGCAGGCCTTCGGCGACCCGGCTGAAGTACGGCTCGCCGGAACGGGTGCCGCTCAGGTGCCCGGTCCAGGTGTATTGCAGGTCGGTATCGGTAATGCCGGGAAAGCGCTTTTGCAGGCCCCGCAGGTGTTCCTGGCGGCGCACCGCCAACTGCGCCGGGCCGAGATCGCGCTGGCGATACTCGACGGTGTTGCGCATCAGCAGGCGGCGCCCGGGCAACAGGCGCACCGTGGCCGCCCCGGGCAAGGTGGAGAGCACGCCCCAGCCCAGCTCATCCAGCAGCCGCTGCCAGTGATCTTCCTGCAGGGGCCGGGTGATGCTGGCGCTCAGCTCCAGGGGGAAGGTGCGGCTGTGCCGGACTCCGAGCCGGGGCAGAAAGGCACCGACACAGGCCAGCACCTGGGGCGCCTGGATCTCGCCCTCCCCGGTCACCGCCCGCCAGCCCCGGCCCGGCAGAGACTGCAGGTCCTGCACCGGGCTGTTCTCGAACACCTCCACCCGCTCCGGCAGGCGCTCCAGCAGGCCCTTGACGTATTTGGCCGGCTGCAGCAGCGCGTTGCCACCGGCGCAGTGGATGGCCCGCTGGTAGAAGCCGCTGCCCAGGCGCTGCTGCAAGGCCGCGCCTTCCAGGTACTGGGCCTGGGCGCCCGCGGCATTCAGGGTAGCGACTCGGGCGCCGCTGTCCTGCAAGTGCTGCCCCTGGTGCACGGCGAAGTGATAGCCGCCAGCGTCGAACTCGCACTCGATGCCCAACTCGTCAATGCGCCGGCGCACCTCTTCACCGGCAGCGATACCGATGCCGCAGGCAAGCTGATAGGCCGAGTGGCCGGGCCGCCCCAGCAACTCATCGGCGCCGGGCAATTCATGGCTGACCACAAACCCCGAGTTGCGCGCCGAAGCCCCCTGGGCCGCCCGCTGGCGATCCAGCAGGACGATGCGTTGCTGGGGAAACATCCGCGCCAGGGCATGGGCCGCCGAGAGGCCGGTGATGCCACCGCCAATGATCAGCCAGTCGGCTTTCTGTAGGCCCTTGAGGGTTGGCCGCTGGGAAGTCTGCCCTGCCAGGGCGATCCAGCCACATACATTGTTCAAAGCCTGTCACTCCTGCACAATCCATGCGCCCGGAGCATTCAACAGAACACTCAACCCGGCGCCACATGCCTACAATCTATGGATATGACGGCTTTATTTCGAACGTTATTAATTCATCCATCTATTCGGAAAACGCATGGATAACCCTCTTCGACTGCCCTCGTTGCAGGCCCTGCAGACCCTGGTCAGCGTGGCCCAGACCCACAGCTTCACCGAGTCCGCGGCGCGCCTGCACCTGACCCAAAGCGCGGTGAGCCGGCAGATCCAGCAACTGGAGGAGCACTATGGGGTCAGCCTGTTCGAGCGCAGCAGCCGAAGGGTCTCGCTGACCGAACAGGGGCGCGATGTCTGCACGGTGGCCACCCAAGTCCTGAGGTCCCTCGGCTCCCTGCAGGAACGCCTGGCCCCGGCGCCCCTGGACCGGCCGTTTCGCATCCGCATCTTTGTCTCCCTGGCGGTGCGCTGGTTGCTGCCGCGGCTCAGCGGTTTCTACGCCGCCAACCCCGGGCTGTGCCTGTCGATCGAGACCGTGGGCGGGGCCACGGTAGACCCCGGCGGCGATTGCGACGCCTATGTACTGTACCTGCCGGAAGGCCTGGACGAGCGGCCGCTGACCCCGCTGTTCGACGAATACCTGGTACCGGTGTGTGCCCCAACGCTCAGTGACGGGCAATTGCCGCCGCGCTCCCTGGAGGAACTGGCCGGGCACGCGCTGATCCACGGTTCTACCAGCCGCCAGGAATGGACCGCCTGGCTGCAGGCCCAGGACGACCAGACGCCCCACAGTTACAAGCATCTGCTGTTCAACCTCGACGACCTGGCCCTGGACGCCGCGGCCCGGGGGCTGGGGGTGGCCATGACGGACCTGATCCTGGCCCAGGACTCGATTGCCCGGGGCAGCCTGCTGATCCCCTTTGGCCAGGCGCTCAAGACCGGCGGGGTCTATGCCCTGTGGCTACGCGACAGCGGCGCCGCGCATCCGGCCTGCGAAACCGTATTGAACTGGTTCCAGGCTCAGGCAGCCGAACGGGATCTGCCCGCGGCACGAGGCCTGGCTGGGGCGATTGCAGCAGCCCTGCCCACCCTGGGTGGCAGTAAATCCCTGGCTGAATGACTGGACCAGGCCCTGCTGCTCATGGGCCTGGGCAAACAACATTGAAGGGCCGATGAACACTGCCCGGGAAAGCTCGAGCGCCGCCGGCGCTCAGCTGTAGAGCGTCACCATTGCCCAGGCAAAACACGCCAGCACCAGGGCCATCCCCACTACATACACCGCTAAAGCACGACCCACAGCATCACTCCACGAACCAGGCAGTCATCAACACACTCACTCTCGGGGTGAGTCATGGCGCGCATTCTAGCAGCGCGCGACGTCATTTTGACACGAGCCTCTAAGCCTGATTAAAAGCCTCCCGACAAATGGTATTGGCGTCAATTTAATGGCTTAAATCAGCCTGACTCTTCTTAACGGGCAGCCGAACTGCGCAACATCATCTTGCATTGCGCCCAGTGTTTTCTTTCCGCCGAGAAACCTGCTGCCTCCGGGATCAATGCAAGCCCCCTTTTCCCGCTAAACCGCGAACCTGAGCGCTATCAGCGCCTGCACTCCTGGTTGGACAAGAGTGATTCTCACTGCTTTGATCTCAACGCCAGGTCCGGTTTTCACAATCCCAGGGAGGGTCCATGTCGTTCAAGGTCATGATGGTTTTCGGTACACGTCCTGAGGCGATCAAGATGGCACCACTGGCTCGGGTTCTAAGGCACTGGCCAGGTATCGAGCTGCACATCTGTTCCACCGGCCAGCACCGGGAAATGCTCAAACAGGTACTCGACGCCTTTGAGCTCGAGGTCGATGTGGACCTGCAAGTGATGACCCAGGGCCAGACCCTCAACGGCTTGTCGCAGCAACTGCTGATCCACCTGGACACCAGCTACGAGCGCCTGAAACCGGACATCGTGCTGGTCCATGGCGACACCACCACCAGTTTTATCGCCGCCCTCGCCGCCTTCAACCGGCAGTTGCCCATTGGCCACGTCGAGGCCGGCCTGCGCACTGGCAACCTCCAGGCACCCTGGCCCGAAGAAGCCAACCGGCGCCTGACCGGGGTCATCGCCGACCTGCACTTCACCCCGACCGCCAGGTCCGCAACCAACCTGCTGCGGGAAAACGTGCCCGCTGAAAACATCGAGGTCACCGGCAACACGGTGATCGACGCGCTACTGTGGATGCGCAACCGGCAGAAGCACACCCACTGGCGCCCCGCGGCCAACTCGCCCCTGGCGGTGCTCGACGACAGCCGGCGCATGGTGCTGATCACCGGCCACCGCCGGGAGAACTTCGGTGACGGTTTCCGCGATATCTGCGAAGCCCTGGCAACCCTGGCCGAGCGCTACCCGGACGTGCAGTTCGTGTACCCGGTACACCTCAACCCCCAGGTGCAGAACGCGGTGTACGGCCTGCTCTCGAACAAGCCGAACATCTACCTGGTAGCGCCCCAGGACTATCAGCATTTTGTCTGGCTGATGGGACGTTCGCACTTCATCCTCAGCGACTCCGGCGGTGTCCAGGAAGAGGCCCCGGCCATCGGCAAGCCCTTGCTGGTGCTGCGCGAGGTCACCGAGCGGCCGTCGGTGCTGGAAGGCGGCACCGTGCTGCTGGTGGGCACCGATCGCGAGCGCATCGTGCACCACGCCAGCGAACTGCTGGACGATGCACAGCTGCATGCCCGCATGAGCCGCGTGTACAGCCCCTACGGTGACGGCCGCGCCAGCGAACACATCGCCCGCCGCCTGTGCACCTGGCTGGAGGCCCAAGCCCCCCGTACTCCGGCATGAGCCTGGGCAGCCCCCGCAGCCCGCAGTCGCAAAACGTCCAGTTGGCCATATGGCTCCACACCTTGTGCGAGAACTGGAAGCTACCGGTCACTGGCAGGTACCTGCCGATTGAACTGGACGACCTACACTTTCAAGCAGCGGATCGTCGCGCCCCCTCCAACCCCGGCGCGGTGTTCTCCCTGCGCTATCGCCCCTGGGGCAAGCCGCTGCTGGATCATCAGCTCACATCCAAGGCCCGCGATGTTCAGAACCCTTGAAGAACAAGTGCTCAAACAGGCCGCTCCGGCGGCCTTGAAGCTTGAATTCGCGCAACATGATTTCGAACGCCTGCGCAGCTTCTGCGTCCTGATCTACACCGCCAGCATCCTGATCTGGCTGATCTTCGACCTGATCGTCAGCTTTCCCGGGCAGCAGGGCTTCACCGCCTATTCGATGGTCTTTCTGAGCATTCTGTCCTTCACCACCATCATCCTCGGCTTCACCCGCCAGGACCGGCACTTCCAGTGGGTCAACCTGCTGTTCGTGCTGACCATCACCATCGGCGTGCGCCTGGTGATCGAGGGGCTGCCCATCGACCAGCGCCCGGTCTGGCTGATTCTCGGGGCGTCGAGCATGCTCTACGGCGCCTCGGTGATGCCTCTGCGACGCTGGTCGTTCGTCAGCGCCATCTTCATCACCTGGCTGGTGCTCAATCCGTTCTGGCGCACCAGCACCACCCTGCAGGAACTCAAGGGGCTGCTGGTGCTGGTTTACGCATTGTTCCTCAGCGCATTGACCCTCTACAGCTTCATCACCCTGCGCCGGGCCCGGCTGCACAACTACATCATGTCCAAGTTGCTGCTGGACCAGGCCTACCTCGACACCCTCACCGAGATCCCCAACCGCCGCTCGTTCATGGCCCGCGCCGGCCAGCGCCTGCAGGCTCTGCCCCGGGAGCACGACCATTACCTGGCGATGGTCGACATCGACAACTTCAAGAAGGTCAACGATGTGTACGGGCATGACATCGGCGACGAAGTGCTCAAACGCATCGCCGCCGATATCGAGGGAGTGATGAGGGATTTCGACTATGCCCGCCTGGGCGGCGAGGAGTTCGCCATCTACCTGGCCGACGTGCCCCGCGCGGATGTGGAGGCGCTGGCCGCGCGGCTGTGCCAGGTGGTGCGCGACCAGCCGACCCGGCACCCGGTGACCATCAGCATGGGCCTGGCCCGGGTCGAGCCTGGCGAAACCCTGAACCAGGCCCTGATCAAGGCCGACCAGGCGCTGTACGAATCCAAGCACGGCGGCAAGGATCGCTACACCTTCCATCCAGCCGGCAGGCCCGCACCACCCGCGTAGGAGCTGGCTTGCCAGCGAAGAGGCCCCAGTGTCAGTCCACGCTCCTGCGCGACAGCAGCACCTGGGTTACCCGGCGCTCTTCCACTGCCCTGACCTGCAGGCTCCAGCCTGCCCACTCCACCCGATCGCCCTTGACCGGCAGGCGGTCCAGCAGGCTCATCACCAGACCGGCCAGGGTCTGGTAGTCCTCGGTGGGTTCAGCGCCGAAACCGGTCCGCTGGCGTACCTGAGGCAGGTTCAGCGCACCATTGACCAGGAACCCGCCCTCTTCTTCGATCACATCCGGGCCTTCGATCTCGCTGGCATCCGGCAGCTCGCCGGCAATGGATTCGAGAATGTCGGTCATGGTCAGGATGCCCATGAAGTCACCGAATTCGTTGATCACAAAGGCAATGTGAGTGGACGCCTGGCGCATCTGTTCCAGGGCGTTGAGGATCGAAAAGCTGTCCAGCAGGTTAATGGTCTTGCGCGCCAGATGCTCAAGGTTCGGCTCACTGCCCGCCAGGTACTCCTTGAGCAGTTCCTTCTTGTGCACGAAGCCCAAAGGCTCATCCACCGCACCATCGCGAATCAGCGGCAGGCGCGAGTACGAAGAATGCATCAGCTTGGTACGAATACTCTCCGGGCTGTCCGTAAGGTCGATGCAGTCGACCTCGGCACGCACCGTCATCAGGCTGCGGATCGGCCGCTCCGCCAGTTGCAGCACACCACTGATCATCACCCGCTCACGGCGGTCGAACAGCTCGCTGCTGGGGGCCTCATCAGTTTCCAGCAAGTCGGCAATTTCCTCGCCCACTTCTTCCGCCGCCAGCCTGCGCCCACCCAGCAGGCGCATCACCGCATAGGCCGTGCGCTCGCGCATCGGCCGCAGGCCCTGCATGGATTTCTTGCGCCGGGCCCGGGCGATCTGGTTGAACACCTCGATCAGGATCGAGAAGCCGATGGCCGCATACAGGTAACCCTTGGGAATATGGAAACCCAAGCCTTCGGCGGTCAGGCTGAAGCCGATCATCATCAAGAAGCCCAGGCACAGCATGATCACCGTCGGGTGCGCGTTGACGAAACGAGTCAGCGGCTTGCTGGCGACGATCATCACGCCGATGGACACCACCACCGCGATCATCATCACCGACAGGTGCTCGACCATGCCCACCGCGGTGATCACCGCGTCCAGGGAGAACACCGCATCGAGCACCACGATCTGCGCCACGATCGGCCAGAACAAGGCGTAAGTGGTACTGCCGGCGCGCTGGCTGACATGGCCCTCCAGGCGTTCATGCAACTCCATGGTGGCCTTGAACAGCAGGAACACACCACCGAACAGCATGATCAGGTCACGCCCCGAGAAGCTGTGCTCGAAGACCTCGAACAGCGGCTGGGTCAGGGTCACCATCCACGAGATGCTGGCCAGCAGGCCCAGGCGCATCAACAACGCCAGGGACAGGCCGATGATCCGCGCACGGTCGCGCTGCTCGGGCGGCAGCTTGTCCGCGAGGATGGCGATAAACACCAGGTTGTCGATGCCCAGCACCAGCTCCAGGACGATCAGGGTCAAAAGGCCAAGCCAGGCCGTGGGGTCTGCGATCCATTCCATAACGACGACTCAAGTGCTCCGGAAAATTCAAACGGCCAGGCGCGACGCAGCGCCAAGGTGCAGGGGCTGCAAAACCTCGGGTACGGGCGGATAAAGGCAGGAAGTGGCAAGTGCCAGGCAAGTGCAACCGGGAGAATGGCTGCCTGAGCGTCTGGGGCTCAGGGCCGCCGGATGGCGCGAGAAGTCATGGGGCAAAGCGAGGAAAGAGCGCCGACTGGGGGGCTCCGAGAGCGTGTTCATGCAAGTCCTGAAGGAAAAAACGGACTTGGAGATTACAGGGAGGGCGAGCCGATTCCCCAGCGGGAAATCATTACAAGATTTTATCCGGCCCGCGTCTCTGACGCAGGCCGGCACCGTTACAACTGCTCGGAAATCTCGATCAGGTTCAGGTCCGGGTCCCGCAGGTACACCGAACGGATCGGGCCGGTGGCGCCGGTGCGCGGCACCGGCCCTTCGATGATCGGCCAGTTGGCCTGTTGCAGATGGGCAATCACCTGGTCCAGGGGCACGCTGGCGATGAAGCACAAATCCAGCGCCCCCGGCACCGGCAGGTGGGCCTTGGGTTCGAACTCCTGGCCGCGCACATGCAGGTTGATCTTCTGGTTGCCGTACTTGAAGGCCTTGCGCCCGCCGGCAAAGGTTTCCAGTTGCATGCCCAGCACGCGGACGTAGAAATCCTCGGCGGCAATCGGGTCGATGGTGGTCAGTACCAGGTGGTCAAGGTGGTCGATCATCGAAGACGCAGCTCCTGAAGCGAAAGGAATGGCCCGGGGATTATGCGACCCGGGCCGCCGCTTGAACATGCCCCATCAGGCTTTGCCGCGGTACTCGCGCCGTACCTGCTCGATGTAGCGCACCACCGCCGGTGCCTGCTCGAAACGCCGGTGGATCAGCGACAGCCAGGACGTCGCCGAGCTGCCGCCAATCGGCCGGTACAGCACATGGGGCAGGCTGATGTGGCCCACCACCGACTCCGGCACCACTGCCACGCCCTGCCCCAGGGACACCAGGGCCAGTACCGCCACCAGGCCGCCGGGCTGGGGGCCCAGCTTGGGGGCGTAGGCACCCTGGGCCGCCACCTGCAAGGTGCCGCTGATCTGCTCCGGAAGAATGAAGGTTTCATTGAGCAGGTGTTCGGAGGCGATCTGCGGCAGGCGGCACAGCCAGGATTCATCGGACAGCGCCAGGACAAAGCCCTCGGCGTCCAGGCGAATGGCCTCGACCCCTTCCGGCAATGTCATGGGCGAGCGAATGTAGCCCACGTCCAGGCGACCATCGGCAATCCGCGCCGGCAGCGTCGCCATCGGGCACTCTCGCACGTTGAGGCTGACGTCCGGGCAGTCGCGGCCAAAGCCCTGCACCTGTTTCTGCAACAGCCCGCAATACACCGCCGAGGCCACATAGCCCAGTTCGATATGGCCGATCTCGCCGCGCCCGGCACGCTGGGCATTGCGCTGGGCAAACTCGAACTGGCGCACCGTGGCCTCGGCTTCCAGCAGCAGGGTGGCGCCGGCCTCGGTCAGGCTGACCTCGCGTTGCTGGCGCAGGAACAGCCGGGTGCCAAGGGTGTTCTCCATGTCCTGGATCTGCCGGCTCAGGGTGGGCGGGGCAATCCCCAATTGCTCGGCGGCGCGGGTGAAATTGCGCTGCCGGGCCACCGCCAGGAAGTAGCGAAAGTGACGAATTTCCATGATGGGCATTAGCTCAAAGGTAATGAACTGGTCGCCAGCAGCTAACAAAGACCGCGAAAGGCCGGGATAAGCTGAGCGAACCTTCACAGTAGAGAGCCTCTGCCATGCGCGTCAAACCCCTGTTTCTGGTAATGATCACCTGCTGCGTGCTGCAGACTGCGGCAGCCGAGGACAGCCGCCCCGTCGTTGCCCACAAGGCAATCCTTACCCTGGACAACGCCCAGCGCCTGCTCAGGGCCGCCCAGCAAACCGCCCAGGCCAAGGGCTGGCCCTGCGCCGTGGCAATCGTCGACGACGGCGGCTGGCCGATACTGGGCGCGCGCATGGACGGCGCCCCAGTGGTGGCCGGAGTCGAGCTGGCCCAGGGCAAGGCACGCACCTCGGCATTGTTCAAGCGGCCCTCCGGGGATCTGGAAAACGCCGTCAATGGCGGCCGCCCCGCCGCCCTCAGCGCCGGCCTGGTGATGATGAAAGGCGCCCAGCCGATCATCGTCGACGGCCAGGTGATCGGCGCCATCGGGGTCAGTGCCGACACCCCGGCCCACGACGATGAAATCGCCCTGGCCGCCCTCGCCACCCTCAGTCGGCAGGCCACGCAATGAACCGCTCCGTCAACCCGCGCCTGACCCTGCTCACCGCATCCGGGGTCTGTTCGCTGATCGTTCTGGACACCAACATCGTCGCCGTGGCGCTGCCGAGCATCGCCCGTGACCTGGGGGCCAACTTCGCCGATATCGAGTGGGTGGTCAGCGCCTACATGCTGGCCTTCGCCGCCCTGCTGCTGCCCGCCGGCAGCCTGGCCGACCGCTTCGGCCGCAAGCGCACCCTGCTCTGCGGCCTGGGCCTGTTCATCCTCGCCTCCCTGGGCTGCGGCGCGGCGCCCAACGCCCTGCTGCTGGACATCGCCCGGGCGCTCAAGGGGGTGGGCGCGGCGCTGCTGCTGACCTCGGCCCTGGCCTCCATCGGCCATACCTTCCACGACGAAGTGGAACGGGCCAAGGCCTGGGCCTTCTGGGGCGCCTGCATGGGCATGGCCATGACTGCCGCGCCCACGGTCGGCGGGCTGATCACCGAGTACTTCGGCTGGCGCTGGATCTTCTACTTCAACCTGCCGGTGGGTGCGTTGCTGCTGTGGAGTGTGCTGCGCAACGTGCCGGAATCCCGGGATACCCAGGCGGCGCGCCTCGACCCCTGGGGCAGCCTGGCCTTCAGCGCCAGCCTGCTGTGCCTGATCTGGGGCCTGATCGAGGCCAACCGCATCGGCTGGAGCCACCCGGCGACCACCACCCGCCTGCTGGCAGGCGTGGCGCTGCTGGGGCTGTTCGTGCTGATCGAGCGGCTGCAAAGCCGGCCCATGGTGGACCTGCAACTGTTCCGCCACCCGCGCTTCATCGGCGCCCTGCTGGGCATGTTCGCCTACGCCGGCTGTGCCCAGGTGATGATGACGCTGCTGCCCTTCTACCTGCAGAACGGCCTGGGCTTCTCGGCCATCGCCTCGGGCCTGGGCATGCTGCCCTTCGCCCTGACCATGCTCATCTGCCCGCGGATCGGCGCACGCCTGGCCGGGCGCTATGCGCCGGCCACGCTGATGGCCGCAGGGCTGACCCTGGTGGGCTGCGGCAACCTGCTCAGCGCCTGGGCGGTACACGCCGGGGGCTACCTGAACTTCGCCCTGGCAATCGCCGTGACCGGCGCCGGGGCCGGCTTGCTCAATGGCGACACGCAGAAAAACATCATGGCCTGCGTGCCGCGGGAACGCACCGGCATGGCCTCGGGCATGAGCACCACCATGCGCTTTAGCGCCATCATGCTGGCCATCGGGGTGTTCGGTGCGCTGCTGGCCAGCCATACCCAGCAGCTCTTGCAGGGCAGCCTGCACGCCGTGCCCGGGCACTGGCTGGAGCAGGCACCGGAGATTGCCTCACGGGTGGTGGCCGGGGATATGCAGGGTGCGATGGCCGGCTTGCCGCCCGATGCCCGGGCCCTGGTCGAGCCCCTGGCCCGGCAGGCCTTTGTCGGTGGTTTCGGCCTGGTGCTGACGGTGGCCGGGATGCTCGCCCTGCTCGGCGCCCTGGTGGTGGGCCGGCTGATGCGCAATCCACTGCCCCAGGCATCGGGGCTGACGCTGAAGCTGCAATAGCCCAGGCACTGCACAAACCGCTGCCGCGCCTGCGGCAGCGGTCCTGGCCCGCCCGCTTGCAATTTCACAACACTCGTTCAATTGCTGGGGCAATCCGCCACGGTTAAGGTGCGCCCTTCGCAACGCCCCATTGAATGGATAACGAGGTGAGCGTGAAGCCTTCAAGCGTGATCGTGGTGGGCGCCGGGATTGTCGGCGCCGCCATTGCCTACCACCTGGCCCGCCAGGGCGCGCAGGTGACCGTGCTGGAACAGGACAGCCCGGGCTCGGGCGTCACCCGCCACTCCTTTGCCTGGATCAACCCCCACGGCGAGTTCCCGGCAGCCGCCCGCGCCCTGCGGGCCCAGGCGCTGGCAGACTACCGCCGCCTGCAGCACGAACTGCCGGCCTTGCAGATCCGCTGGTCCGGCGCGCTGACCTACGGCGCGGCCGACCAGCAAGCGCCAGATACCGACGAGCCAACCGCCGAGGCCTCGACCCGGTGGCTGGACCGGGCCGGCGTTGCCCAACTGGAACCCCACCTGCAAGTGCTGCCGGAGCGTGCCCGCTATGCACCCGGCGAAGGCAGCCTGGACCCGGTGGCCGCCACCCGCACCCTGCTCGATGCGGCCTGCACCCACGGCGCCCGGGTGTTCGACCAGACCCGGGTACTTAGCTTGCGGGTCGAAGGCCAGCGGGTACTCGGGGTAAACACCGCCGCAGGGCTCCACCGTGCCGACCAGGTGCTGCTCGCCAGCGGCTGCGCCACCCCGGCCCTGCTCGCGCCCCTGGGTATTCAGTTGCCGGTGCAGGCCTCGCCGTCGATCCTGATCCGCGTCAATGCGCCACCGGGCCTGGTCAAGACCCTGGTCTCCAACAGCCAGCTGGAAATCCGCGAAGCGGCGGACGGCAGCCTGCTGCTGGCCGAGGACTATATCGATGCCCAGGGTCCACAGGGGCCCGAGGCCATCGCGCAACAGGCCCTGGCCAGCATCCGCCAGCTGTTCCGTGGCGCCCAGGCCATCACCTTGCGCAGCGTGGAAGTCGGCCAGCGGCCGATGCCCGGGGACCAACTGCCGATCATCGGCCCCAGCACCCGCTACCAGGGCCTGTACCTGGCGGTGATGCACGCCGGCGTGACCCTGGCCCCCACGGTGGCACGCCTGATCAGCCAGGAACTGCTGCACGGGCAAACCTGCGCCGAACTGGCCGCCTGCCGACCGGCACGCTTCGCCTGAACACCAGCCCCTGTCGCCACACCGCGGCAGGGCCTGCAAGATTTCACGGAATCATCCGCACTCGCCTGTTGTCCTCTTTTGATTGCACGACTTCTTAAGCGGACCGCAGGAGCTCTTCATGGCGAACATCACCATCGCCCAGCAACTGGCAACCACCCTTGAACAGGCCGGGGTCAAGCGTATCTGGGGGCTGACCGGCGACAGCCTCAACGGCCTCACCGACGCTCTGCACAGCATGCAGACCATCGAGTGGATGCATGTGCGCCACGAAGAGGTGGCCGCCTTTGCCGCCGGCGCCGAAGCCGCCGCCACCGGGCAACTGGCGGTGTGCGCCGGCAGTTGCGGGCCGGGCAACCTGCACCTGATCAATGGCCTGTTCGACTGTCACCGCAACCATGTGCCGGTACTGGCCATCGCCGCACAGATCCCCTCCTCGGAGATCGGCCTCGACTATTTTCAGGAAACCCACCCTCAGGAGCTGTTCAAGGAGTGCAGCCACTTCGTCGAACTGGTGAGCAACCCGGCGCAGATGCCCGAGGTGCTGCACCGGGCCATGCGCAGCGCGATCCTCAACCGCGGCGTGGCGGTGGTGGTGATCCCCGGCGACGTGGCCCTGCAGCAGGTACCCGCCGCCAGCAAGCCATGGCCGGCCCTGCACGCACCGCGCACCCTGCCCGCCCCCCACGACCTGGACAAGCTGGTGGAACTGCTGAGCCAGAGCAAGGCCGTGACCCTGCTCTGCGGCAGTGGCTGCGCCGGTGCCCACGATCAGGTGGTGGCCCTGGCCGACGCCCTCGGCGCACCGGTGGTGCATGCCTTGCGCGGCAAAGAGCACGTGGAATGGGACAACCCCTTCGACGTCGGCATGACCGGCCTGATCGGCTTCAGCTCCGGCTACCACGCCATGCTCAACTGCGACACCCTGGTGATGCTCGGCACCGACTTTCCCTATCGCCAGTTCTACCCCAGCGACGCCTGCGTCATACAGATCGACCGCAACCCCCAGGCCCTGGGCCGGCGAGTGCCGCTGGACCTGGGGATCGCCGCCGACGTCGGCGAAACCCTCGCCGCACTGCTGCCGCGCCTGCCCTATAAGGGCGACCGCCGCTTTCTCGAAGAATCCCTCAAGCACTACGCCAAGGCGCGCCAGGGCCTGGACGACCTGGCCCAGCCCTCGCCCGCTGGCCGGCCGATCCACCCGCAGTACCTGACCCGGCTGCTCAGCGAACTGGCAGACCAAGACGCCATTTTCACTGCCGACGTCGGCACCCCCACGGTGTGGGCCGCGCGCTACCTGAAAATGAACGGCCAGCGGCGCCTGCTGGGCTCTTTCAACCACGGCTCCATGGCCAACGCCATGCCCCAGGCCATGGGCGCCCAGGCCGCCTTCCCCCAGCGCCAGGTGATCTCGCTGTCCGGCGATGGCGGCTTCAGCATGCTGATGGGCGACTTCATCTCCCTGGCCCAGCTCAAGCTGCCGGTGAAGATCGTGGTCTACGACAACGCCTCCCTGGGTTTTGTCGCCATGGAAATGAAGTCCGCCGGCTACCTGGACACCGGCACCGACCTGCACAACCCGGACTTTGCCGCCATGGCCAACGCCATGGGCATTCTCGGCCTGCGGGTGGAAAACTCCGAAGAACTGGAAGGCGCCCTGCGCACCGCCCTGGCCCATGACGGCCCGGTGCTGGTGGACGTGGTCACCGCCACCCAGGAACTGGCCATGCCGCCGGCAATCAAGCTGGAACAGGCCAAAGGCTTCAGCCTGTACATGCTCAAGGCGGTGATGAGCGGGCGTGGCGATGAGGTGATCGAACTGGCCAGGACCAACTGGCTCAAGGGCAGTTGGCTCAAGATCACCTAGGAAGGGTCTATACCCCAGGGAATACCGGCTCCTGCGTCACTGCAGCCTCTAATGAGCCAACATTAGAGGCGTGCATCCATGAAAATTGCTGCAGTAGCATCCACCGAAGCTGGCATTGGGAAAGCCACCACATCCGCCGGTATTGGCGCCTTTTTCGCCGATGCTGGCCTACGGACCCTCCTCTTCGATCTGGATCCTATACAGCCATCCCTCTCTTCCTACTACCCTCTGATAGAAGAGGCGCAGGGCGGAATCTACAACCGGCTGACGTCAAACATCACCGATCCTCAGCGCATCATTTCTGAAACATCGATTCCCAATCTTTCCCTGATTTTTTCCAACGATATTAATAACCAGTTGCCGGCCATATTCGTGAAGCTGCAGGTCGATGAGCAAGGTTGTTTGATCGCCCCAAATACCGGCTGCGCAACATCATTGAGCCCATGTTCAGGCGGCCGAAGGAAAACCGCCGCATTGTTACGCGCTTCGACCAGCTCGCGAAAAGCTAAGCCGCGATGGCCTCACTGGCTTGTGTCATGCGGAGGTCATGACATTACTTTTCGTACAGAACCTAGCCATCTCTTAACTGCAGGGGCTTCATGAAGAATCAGGACTCCACTTAAACAATGGCTCTTAAATCCCATTGACTCCGCCCAGCCCCCCTAAGAAAGGCCCAGCTCTGCGATCGCAACCATGTCATTTCTGCCGCCCCTCTACTCGGCATACGAGATAGAACACGAACTAGATAATCATGATACTTCTGCAAACAACGCTCCCACCAAAGGTTAAAACCTGAACTGGGAGGGGACAAAAACAAAGAAGCTGGATCGCTCAAGGCCGTATTAGCTTACTACTCTGGAGTCAACAGCATCGAGAGAAGGCGCGGCGAAAAGATGTGAACTCCCTCGAAAACGGTTAACGCCGCATGCGTCAAGCCGCACAAGCACAGAGGGGGCATACACCTAGCTATTGATGCAAAATTTCAGATTATTCTCATATAACCATCAGATAATTCTGATATACATTCACGCTGACTTTATAAAATTTATTTCCATCAAACCGACTCACATGACTAAAAACCAACATCTACAGCCCTAGCGGACTGCATGAACAACTGAGAGACCATCATCAAGTGGCAATACAAGTGCCTTTAAAGTAAGCGCTACCATAACCAAAGGTCTCTGAAGAGACTCTGACTAACAACCTAGTAATACTTGGTTAGTTAGCCCGCATGAAACTCGCATGCGCACACTCAAAGGCAGCACGTATCTCAAAAAAATTAAGCATCAGAATGAGCCGTTTATGAAGAGAAATCTGCAAGACCATCAACTCAACCGATTCTGTGTCGCAATACGCATGACTTGTTTCTTTCTGGCCTCTGCAAGCTTGACCGCTTTCCCTGCGTCATCTGCTTTTTCTGAGGAGATTATCTACCTGGGAAATAATTCTGATTTAAAAGCTGACCCAACTGGGAACACATCACTCCCGAAAAGCAGTCTTTTTCCATCTAGCGCCGCAAACAATAGTGTGACCGTCGGCAACAAGAATGCCACAACTCAAGAATCTTGGAATACCAATAGCACGCCCCAAAGCGCGCCATATGTAATTTACGGCGGCGTTGATGTACGCGGTGCTGGTGGCGGTGCTAGTGCAGACATATACGAAAACAAGATTTTTATCAGTAATGTCCAGTATGACTGGAGCGGCCAAACAGCACCTAATGCTGAAAAGTTTAGTTCAGGAAATGGCGGAGACGTTGGAGGCATGGGCGGTGGGAGTGTCTATGGAGGTTTAAGTATCGGCGGAAATGGTGGTAACGGAACCAGTCGCATAGGAGGCAACGGTGGCTCTGTTTATAACAATCACATAACACTGAATCAGGTTTCTTTAGGGGGCGCAGCTGGCGGCACAGGAGGTTCCCGCGACGGTGGGAATGGTGGCGGCGGTGTTGGCGGCATGGGCGGCGGGAGTATTTATGGTGGTTTAAGT
Organism: Pseudomonas sp. GW822-FHT04H02; assembly: GCF_058800645.1. Classification (NCBI taxonomy): domain Bacteria; kingdom Pseudomonadati; phylum Pseudomonadota; class Gammaproteobacteria; order Pseudomonadales; family Pseudomonadaceae; genus Pseudomonas; species Pseudomonas sp. GW822-FHT04H02. The sequence goes on from NZ_JBXAMM010000004.1 coordinate 336,737, forward strand.
ATAGGCGGCGCCGGCGGAGGACTAGTAGGTCACGGAGGTGATGGTGGCGCCGTTTATAATAACTATTTGAGTTTAAGCGGAGTAACACTTATAGGCTCAAAAGGTGGCGATGGCGGATCAACAAATGCAAGCTCTGCTTCTGGCGGCGTTGGTGGCATGGGTGGGGGTAGCGTTTATGGTGGGCTTAGCATAGGCGGTACATCGGGCCTTGATGACTTCATGGATCTTACACCCGGCGAAGGTGGTGCGTCAGGATCAGTCATTAGAAATCATTTAATATTGAATAATGTGACACTGATCGGTTCGACAGCAGGGATTGGAGGGGCTGGAGACTCTTACATGGGGGGTAACGGCCTGGATGGTCTCAATGGCGGCAGTATATATGGAGGTGCGAGTCTAGGTGGAGCAGGTGGGGACCAAGGTGGTGCGAGCGGCAACGTCACTGACAACACAATAGTACTCTCCGGAACCTCATCTATTTCTGGCGACATATACGGAGGGTATACCCGTGGTGGCGCGGCAAACATTGATACAGACACCCTCAGCGCACTCGGCGGAAACGCCACTAACAATACCGTAACACTTGAAGGTTCTGACTTGACGATTGCTGGCTCGGTCTACGGTGGTTACAGCGTTGACGGTGACGGAACTGTTCAAAACAGTCGAGCCTTTACAGGTAACACTCTAAACCTTTATGGCTACAGAGGTTCTCTGACAGGTATCTACAACTTTGAAAACTATAATTGGATCTTGCCTAAGGACGTGGTCAACAACGATACCTTGATCCGTATAACAGGTACCGACAAGGTCCAGCTCGACAATACCCAGCACACCGTAGCGATGGAAAACGATGGTACGCGCCTTAATGCAGGTGACATCGTGACGCTTATCGATAAGGCTGAGGGCACGCCTACACTTACAACCAAGCAGATTAAACAGGGCCACTTCATCATTTACGATGCAAGCCTCAAGACCAGCAATGATGCGCTTGTGCTGAGCATTGACGGAAAGCAGGACTCCACGCCTGCCGGTCGCATCAATCCCACTTCAAAAGCCTTTTTGGAAGGTCGGGCAGCATCCCTTGCCTTCACCAATCAAGGCGCTGACCTGATCAGTGACTATGGGATCAGTGCTGCTGGTTCAAGTGTTAAACGAGCCCAGCGAGAGGGTATTAACCTGACTCCATTTGTTGTAGTCAATGGCGGCTCCAGCCGATACAACACGGGGTCTCATGTTGATGTACGTGGTTTCAACCTGCTCTTTGGTGTGGCTACAGGCCTTGAGCTTCAAGACCAAAGCGCTATTACCCTGGGTGTCTTTGCTGAACGCGGCGACGGTAACTACGACAGCTACAACCACTTCTCTGATTACGGCTCCGTCCATGGGACTGGCAATGTGCGCTATACCGGTGGTGGTGCGTTGTTCCACATGGATGTTGCCGGGACTGCTCTGAGTAAAAAACCCTCGTCGGTTGAGCGTGGACATGAAGGTCTGTACTTGGATGGGTCGGTACGTACCGGTAATGCCGACATGAGCTTTGACAGCAATGACCTGACGGACGCTGAAGGAGTTCGTGGCAAGTACAACCGAAAGTCCAAGTACTACGGCGCCCATGGTGGTGTAGGTTACGTCCTGAACATTGATGAAAAACAGTCAGTCGATGTATATAGCCGCTACACTTGGACGCGCCTGGACGCAGAAAAAGTCAATATCGGCAAGGACAAGTTGAGCTTTAACACTTCAGAAAGTTCCCGCCTCAGGCTGGGTAGCCGCTACACATATGCCTATACACAAAAAATAAAACCCTATGTAGGGGCAGCCTATGAGCATGAGTTCAAAGGTGATGTTTCAGGCAGTGCCTATGATCTTTCAATCGAGAAACCATCGCTCAATGGCAACACCGGTATATTTGAAGTGGGTGTAAGTATGAACCCACTGGGGTCTGACGCGGCGCTTAGTATTGATCTGGGTCTACAGGGCTACGTAGGCGAGCGCGAAGGTGCCGCAGGTACGATTAAGGCTAAGTACGCGTTCTAATACGACCGTCCGATGCAGTCTCTACGGTGCCACAGGAGCGCCGTAGAGGCTGAAGTTTTCGAGAACACACAGTTCGACAGTTGATCACTTTGACCTTCTCGACATATCGAAAAGCGTGTGATGTTCATCTCGACCAGAGCCATCCCTAAAAAATTTCTCCGTATAGCAAGTCTACCCTCACGCCGCTAAACCAACCCGCCCTCCAACTTCAGAGCGAGTGCCCGAAGTTTAAAACCAAGTTAATACTAACCGCAGACCACAGGAAACCGAGAATACCTTGTGAGACACCACCCGTTGCCTGATGGATGAATATAGCTGAATTCGGCCATACCAGTTCAATAACAGCGCGGCACCCACTCAGCACGAAAAATACTTAATTCGCGCGCGGATTACCCCCCCTAAAACACAGAAATCTGCCAGCAAGTTTCTAGGCCTTTATCCCAACTAATTTAGCGCCCTACCCTACAAACCTCCGAAGCTTTTTCTAATCAAAAAAAACGGCTGCCCAACCCTAATCACGTACTTTAAGAATATTCTTGTTTTTTTCCAAGATCCTTCCTGATAGTTTTTCCGCACAAAATATTCAATTAGCCAAAGCTTATATCCCCATACAAAAAACAGTATTTTCGCCTACGCAAAACAAACTAACAGCAACAAATCAAGAACACTATATTAACAACTACACCATACGAGAATATCAATAATGCCAACTAGAGAACTCGAAGATCAACAATATTAAAGCGCATACACCATACAACTTAACAATTAAAAGCAGCACCTACAACCCAGAGAAAAATGAGTTGAACAGCCATGGAAAAATTTAGAAAACTCTTCACATTTCGCCTTTCAAGTCTCACCACAGCTATCTCTACCTCGATCTTTATTTCCTACGCATTTGCTGACGGCGGGGAGGCAGGTGCAAACGGCAATAACGTCTTTGCCGGCGGCTACAGTCAGGGAACTTCTGGCGTCAATGATACTAATGATACTAATGGTGGCAATGGTAATGATGTCTCTGGTCACACTGTCACAAAAGAAAGTGTAAGCATTACAGGAACCGACGGAGGCAATGGTACAGAAGCTGATGACTATACCGGTGGCGCAGGCGCGGGAGGCGCGGGAGGCGGCTCTGTCTTCGGCAGTTTCAGTTCTGGGGGGACAGCTGGATTTCCCAATACCGACATCGATGCCAACGGAGGAAACGGGGGTGAGTCTTCTCATAACACCATCAACCTGACCGAAGTCGAACTCAACGGAGGAAAGGGGGGGAATGGGGGGGACTCATCTTTTGCTGGTAATGGCGCAGGCGGTCTAGGAGGCGGATCTGTAGTTGGCGGATTTAGCTCAGGAGGTGCGGGAGGATACATCAACACCAACGGCAACGCTAACGGCGGCGGCGGCGGCAATGCCTCCTACAACACCATCAACCTGACAGATGTGAAACTCAACGGAGGAGATGGGGGAAATGGAGGAAACGCTTCTAGCACGGCAAATGGTGTAGGTGGTATGGGAGGCGGCTCTGTAGTTGGCGGTTTCAGTAGCGGGGCTGCCGCAGGAAGTTCCAACGCTACCTACGGTAGCAACCATAATAGTAACGCTAACGGCGGAAGCGGTGGTGAAGCCTCCAACAACATTATCACTCTGACCAATGTCACCCTTAACGGTGGAGCCGGTGGTTCTTCTAGCGACCCAGCTATTGCACCTGGGCAAGGCGGCGGTTCTGTTTTTGGCGGATATAGCTCCGGCGGCGCTGGGGGAAGTGCCAGCGCTAACAACACCCTCCTCAGCTCCGCAACCGGAGGACGCGGCGCTAATACCTCAAACAACATCATCAGCCTCTCAGGTAAATCATCCATTTCTGGCGATATCTACGGCGGCTACAGCCGTGGGGGCGCAGCGGGGACCATTTGGACTTATGCTAATGGTTTGATTCAAAGTGCCGGCGCCCCTGGGTCAGGCGGCAATGCAACCAATAACACCGTAACACTTGAAGGTTCTGACTTGACGATTGCTGGCTCGGTCTACGGTGGTTACAGCGTTGACGGTGACGGAACTGTTCAAAACAGTCGAGCCTTTACAGGTAACACTCTAAACCTTTATGGCTACAGAGGTTCTCTGACAGGTATCTACAACTTTGAAAACTATAATTGGATCTTGCCTAAGGACGTGGTCAACAACGATACCTTGATCCGTATAACAGGTACCGACAAGGTCCAGCTCGACAATACCCAGCACACCGTAGCGATGGAAAACGATGGTACGCGCCTTAATGCAGGTGACATCGTGACGCTTATCGATAAGGCTGAGGGCACGCCTACACTTACAACCAAGCAGATTAAACAGGGCCACTTCATCATTTACGATGCAAGCCTCAAGACCAGCAATGATGCGCTTGTGCTGAGCATTGACGGAAAGCAGGACTCCACGCCTGCCGGTCGCATCAATCCCACTTCAAAAGCCTTTTTGGAAGGTCGGGCAGCATCCCTTGCCTTCACCAATCAAGGCGCTGACCTGATCAGTGACTATGGGATCAGTGCTGCTGGTTCAAGTGTTAAACGAGCCCAGCGAGAGGGTATTAACCTGACTCCATTTGTTGTAGTCAATGGCGGCTCCAGCCGATACAACACGGGGTCTCATGTTGATGTACGTGGTTTCAACATGCTCTTTGGTGTGGCTACAGGCCTTGAGCTTCAAGACCAAAGCGCTATTACCCTGGGTGTCTTTGCTGAACGCGGCGACGGTAACTACGACAGCTACAACCACTTCTCTGATTACGGCTCCGTCCATGGGACTGGCAATGTGCGCTATACCGGTGGTGGTGCGTTGTTCCACATGGATGTTGCCGGGACTGCTCTGAGTAAAAAACCCTCGTCGGTTGAGCGTGGACATGAAGGTCTGTACTTGGATGGGTCGGTACGTACCGGTAATGCCGACATGAGCTTTGACAGCAATGACCTGACGGACGCTGAAGGAGTTCGTGGCAAGTACAACCGAAAGTCCAAGTACTACGGCGCCCATGGTGGTGTAGGTTACGTCCTGAACATTGATGAAAAACAGTCAGTCGATGTATATAGCCGCTACACTTGGACGCGCCTGGACGCAGAAAAAGTCAATATCGGCAAGGACAAGTTGAGCTTTAACACTTCAGAAAGTTCCCGCCTCAGGCTGGGTAGCCGCTACACATATGCCTATACACAAAAAATAAAACCCTATGTAGGGGCAGCCTATGAGCATGAGTTCAAAGGTGATGTTTCAGGCAGTGCCTATGATCTTTCAATCGAGAAACCATCGCTCAATGGCAACACCGGTATATTTGAAGTGGGTGTAAGTATGAACCCACTGGGGTCTGACGCGGCGCTTAGTATTGATCTGGGTCTACAGGGCTACGTAGGCGAGCGCGAAGGTGCCGCAGGTACGATTAAGGCTAAGTACGCGTTCTAATATGACCGTCCGATGTAGCCTCCCTTAACGGTCTGATCAAGCAGGACATCCATTCAGACGAGAATGCTCGCCAGATAGAAGTGCCTGATGACCGAGCAGAGTCGTTCGTGTTCCGCTGAGTTCAAACGCGAGGCCGCAGGCCTCGTGCTTGACCAGGGCTTTAGTCACGTCGAGTCCAATCGTTCTACGTGGAGTTGTCGAATCTGCGCTACGGCGCTGGGTTAAACAGCTTCAGCAAGAGCACGATGATGTAGCTCCCAAGCAAAGCGCATTCATGCAACTTAAGGCGAGATCTACCACCTGCTGCGGTCAAACGTCACCGACCCTCGACGCATCACTTCTGAAACGTCCACTCCTGCTGTTTCCCGGTTCTATCCAACGGTATCAATAACCAGCTGACCACATTGCTGCCGCAGGCGACGGTGCTTGTCAGTGTGTAATCAGTGTTGTTGATAATCATTTGCAGTTGCGGATAGAATTCCGCCCCCTGGTCTGATCCCGCCTTGAATGATCGCCGCCGTGTCTTATCTCAGCGATAAACTCGAGCTCTACCTTTCCCACCGTACCGCGCTGGTCGACTATTCGGCGCCCATTGTCGGTTGTCGGGCTCAAGCCGAAGAAGTGGTCCAGGAGGCCTGGCTGCGCTTCTGCGGCCAGGCCGATAGCGCCGCCCAGCCGAGCAACCCGGTGGGCTACCTGTACCGCATCGTGCGCAACCTGTCCTTTGACCTGCTGCGGCGCTCGACCCTGGAAAATCGTCATCCCGATGGCGCCGATCTGCTGAACGAGCTGCCCTCGAGTACGCCATCACCGGAGCATCAGGCGCTGCACAGCGACCAGTTGCGCCTGCTGCAAGATGCGCTGGCACTGCTGCCGGAGCGCACGCGCCGGGCCTTCCACATGCACCGCCTGCAACACCTGACCTTCCAGGAAATTGCCGCTGAGCTGAAGATCTCCTCCAGCTTGGCGCACCAGCTGGTGCGTGACGCACTGACCCACTGTGCGGAGCACCTGGCCGATGACTGATACCCCCTTGCCTCAACCTGTATCCGGTTCACTGAAGGACGACCCCGTGTGGCAGGCGGCGATGGATTGGCTGCTGCAATGCCACGCGGCGCCGGATGACGCCTTGCTGCAACAGGCCCATGCGCGCTGGCTGGCCGCTGACGAGCGCCATGCTGTCGCCTGGCGCAAGGCCGAGAAAGTCTGGTTGCTCAGTGGCGGCCTGGCGCCGCTGGAACCACTCGTGCCCCAGCCTTTGCCCACCCCGCTCCGGGCTCGGCGCAACAGGCCGCGGCGGGCACTGAAGGCGCTTGCACTGGCGGCCTGCCTGCTGTTGCTGGCCGGGCCGACACCACCGACCGCCCATACCAGCCCAGCCGGCGAGCACCGACAAGTGCTCTTGAGTGACGGCAGCCGTATTGAACTGGGCAGCGACAGCGCTATTCGAGTGGACTTCGAACCGGGTACGCGGGCGGTCACCCTGCTCAGGGGGCAGGCGTTCTTCGAGGTCAGCCACGATGCCTCGCGCCCGTTCACGGTGCAGGCTGCGGACGTCAAGGTCAGGGTCATAGGGACCGCGTTCGACGTGGACCTCAGCCGCACCGCCGTGGTGGTAGCCGTACAGAGCGGCGCTGTCCAGGTTCGCGATGGGCGCGGCGAACTCGCGGTGCCGGCCCTGGGCCCGGGCGATAGCCTTCGCCTTGGCCTGGACCAGGGCCCGCCGCAGCGCGGTCGGCGATTGCCTGGCCAGGTTGCCCCCTGGCGCCAGTGGCAGTTGCTGGTCAATGACCGGCCACTCTCCGAAGTGGTTGAAGCGCTGCAGGACTATTACCCCGGTGTACTGCTATTGACGGACCCTGCTCTGGGCGAGCGGCGCATCACCGCTTCGCTGAACCTGCGCTCGCCAGTCAGCGCGCTGCAACTGGCGATCGCTCCGTTGGGTGGGCATCTGCGGCAATGGGGCCCCTACCTCACGCTGATCCGCAAAGAGCCGCAAGTGCCGGCAAAACAATAAATTTCAAAATTTTCTGGAAGTTCTCGATCGCCGTTCGTTTATTGCCCCGCTGAGTTAATCATAATTATTCTCACTAGCATGTGCGTATTGTTCGCACTGAACGGGGAGTTCACCAGAGCATGTCCATTTTCCCCCAACAGGGACTACAGGGTTGCCGACGCAGTGCGCGGCTGTTGTGGCTGTCAGTGGGGCTGGCGGTGTCCCTGCCGGCCTTGGCCAGTGACCATCGGACACGGCATAGCATCGACATCGCACGCCAGCCGTTAAGCACGGCGCTGATGGCGCTGGCACAGCAGACCGGCCTGCAGATCAGCGTCGAGAGCCAACTGCTGCTCAACCTGAACGCTCCGGCGGTGCAGGGCGAACTGAGCACCGAGCAGGCGCTGGCGAAACTGCTCAAGGGCAGCCAGCTGGAGTGGATCTACATCGGTGACGACGCGCTGATGGTGCAACGGGCGACTCGCCCGCGTACCGACCCGGTCCGCCTGGGCAATACCAAGGTGCCTGGCGAGTTGTCGCTGCCCCAGGGTGAAACCCGAGTGGACCGCGCGACGATCGAAGCAATGCCGGCGGGCAATGGCGACATCACCAGCCTGTTGCGCAGCCATCCCAACGTGCAGTTCGACGACGCTCAGCTGAGCAGCAAGACCCCTGGCGAAATCGGCCCGGCCAACATCAGCATCAACGGGGCGCAGTTCTACCAGAATGCCTTCCTGGTCGATGGCATCAACATGAACAATGACATCGATCCGGCCGAATACCGGGTGCAATTGCTGGACGCGGTGCCGGGGCGCAGCCAGGGCCTGGCACTGGACACCGACCTGCTGGAGAACATCACGGTCTTGGACAGCAACGTGCCAGCGGCCTATGGCGGCTTCAACGGTGGCGTCATCGATGCACAGACCCGTGCACCGACCCAGGCGCTGCACGGCAAATTCTCGGTGCAGACCACCCGCTCCGCCTGGACCCAATATCACGTCGACGAAAGCGAAGAACAACGCATGGAAAACTCGGGCTCTCCCGACGAGCAGCCCAAGTTCGACAAGGTCACCGTTCGTGGCACGCTGCAGGGCCACCTGACCGACAATTTCGGCCTGCTTGGCAGCTTCAGCCAGAAGCGCTCGACCATCCCCCTGGGTTTCTACTCCTACAACAATGTCGAGGAGATGGGCTTTCACGAGGAGAAGCAGCAACGGCGCATCGACAACTACTTCCTCAAGTCGGTATGGAAAGCCAGCGATCAACTCACTGTTGAGACCAGCGTGACCCATGCCCCCGAGGAGAGTCACTACTTCCGTGCCAACGTGGCCAACTCGGGTTATGACAACAAGGCCGGTGGCACCCAAGTGAACCTGCGCACCGTCTGGGATGGCGACCTGGCGCGCGTCGAACAGAACCTGGCGTGGAGCGGCCAGGAACAGAGCCGCCAATCGGACTCCGCCGACTACTGGACCTGGCGCAAGTCGGCCACCAAGGACTGGGGCATCGGCAACAAGGCCACCTCCAATACCCTTGAAGGCGGTTGGGGTGATATCGAGCAGCAGCAACGTACCTGGCAGTACAAGCTCAATGCCGACTGGCGCAGCGTCGACTGGCTGGGCATGACTCACCGCCCGCAGACCGGCCTGGAGTTCTCCCGCCAGTACGTGCGCTACGAGCGCCTGACCGACAGCAGCACCTATGTCACCCCCGCGGCCACCACTACCTGCACCAACGGCGCCGGGGTTACCGACAGCGTCGCCTGCAACATCGGCCAGACCCTGAACGGCTGGGCGGGCCAGTACATGAAAAGCCGTACCCGCTATGCCACTGGCGAATTCGACTTCACCACCACCTCCTGGGGCAGCTGGCTGCAGGACGAGATCACCCTCGGCCAACTGACCTTGCGCCCGGGCGTGCGCGTGGACAGCGACGACTACATGGACAAGACCACCTGGGCGCCGCGCTTCTCCCTGGAATATGACCTGTTCGGTGACCGCACCACCTTGCTCAATGCCGGCGTCAACCGTTACTACGGGCGCAGCGTCAGCAGCTGGCAACTGCAGGACGGGCGCAACCGCCTGCGCTTCAACGAAACCCGCGACAGCCTGGACAAACCCTGGGTGGTCAAATCCAACGCGGCCAACCAGGTGCGCTTCAATCAGCTGGACATCCCCTACGACGACGAGCTGATGCTGGGCGTGGTGCAGCAATGGGCCGGGGTCGAATATGCCCTCAAGTATGTCAATCGCAAGGGGCGCGACCAGGTGGTTCAGGTGTCCGGCAAGACCTTGGGCGAGCCCTCCACGGACCCGACGCTGGCGAGCAACTACACCACCTACACCAACGACGGCAAGAGCGAGACCGACACCTACACCCTGACGGTGACACCGTTGCAGCGCTGGACACTGCTGGGCACCCAGACCGGCGGGCAACTGGCGCTCAACTGGACCGACAGCAAGGCCTCCGCACCGACCTACGTCGCCGCCGAGAACCTGTACTACCAGAACAGCGTCATCCAGTACCAGGGCAGCTTCATCAATTATGACGACCGCCCGGCCAGCAACTTCAACCGGCCCTGGACGGCCCGCCTGACGACCATCACCGAGATCCCCCAGGCCAATCTGCAGTGGAGCAACTTCTGGCGCTACCGCGCCGGCTACAAGCGCATTGGCGACACGGGGCGCAATGTGGACTACATGGGCACCTCGGTGGATGTCTGGGAGGAACAGAAATTCCAGGCGGCGCTGACCTGGGACACGCGCCTGGGCTGGCGTATTCCCACCGCCAGGGACCAGAACGTGTTCATCAATGTCGACGTGTTCAACGTGCTCGACAAGAAGTCGGTCAATGCCAACCAGACGGTCAACAGCAACTCGGTCTCGACCTATGAGGTGGGCCGCCAGTACTGGCTCGAAGTCGGATACGCGTTCTGAAATGCGCCGGTCCCTGAAGAGCCTGCAGGTCATGCTCGGCATGGTGCTGGTAATTGGCCCGCAGCACGTGCTGGCCTGCGCCACGAGCGAACCGTCTTGCCTGCGCGAGTTGTACAGCCGCCCCCCCGCGCAGTGGCCGGCGCCGCAGGTGGATGCCGGCGTGGCCTGGCAAGAGTTGGGCCCCTTGCCCGAGCGGGCGCCGTCTCCGGCGTACAACCCCTACACGCAGCAGAAGGCCGATCTGGGCCGCCGGCTGTTCTTCGACCCGCGCCTGTCGCGTTCGGGGCAGATTGCCTGCGCCTCCTGCCATGAACCGGACCTGGGGTTCGCCGATGGGCGTCGGGTTTCGTTCGGGCATGACCGTGCCGCGGGCCGGCGCAATGCACCGAGCCTGGTGGCCAGCGGCCTGGCCAAGAAGCTGTTCTGGGACGGGCGCGCCGACAGCCTGGAGATGCAGGCCCTGATGCCGGTCGTCGACCCCAAGGAGATGGCCTTCAGTGTCGCGCAACTGGTGGCCCGGCTGCGTGACACCAAGGACTACCCGGCACAGTTCGCCCAGGTATTTCCCGGACAGGCGCTGGGTGCCGAGCAGGTGGCGGCGGCATTGGCGACTTATCAGCGTGGCCTGCTGCGGGTTGCCCAACGCACCCCCTTCGAGCGTTTTCTACGGGGGCAGGCGAAGGCGCTCAGCGACCAGCAATTGCAGGGGCTGCACCTGTTTCGCACCAAGGCACGCTGCATGAACTGCCACTTCGGCCCGGGGATGCAGGACGACCGCTTCCACAATGCAGGCCTGACCTTCTATGGGCGCCTGCGCGAAGACCTCGGGCGCTATGAAGTCACCGGGCTGGCGCAGGATGTCGGGCGCATGCGCACACCTTCACTGCGGCTGGTGAGCCATACCGGCCCCTGGTTTCACAACGGGCTGGCCAGCAGCCTCGATCAGGTGCTGTTGTTCTACAACGCAGGCATGCCCAGGCCCGTACCCAAGGAGGGGCAGCTGCAAGACCCGCTGTTTCCCGTGACGTCGGCGCAATTGAAGGTATTGGAGCTGGACCGGACCGAACTGAAGGCACTGAAGGCTTTCCTGGAGGCCCTATGAGAGGTTGGCCGCGGCGGCTGCACATCGGTGTGCCCACACAGGGCCAGCGCCAGGGACTTGATCACCTCCTGCCCGCTGCGGATACCGCTGTCGAGCCAGACTTCGAGGCGCTGGGCAACAGGCGCCTGGCGGCAGCGGGCCGGCGGCTGGCGATCTAAAGAGTTCGTAAAGTCTGCCCGCCCGCCCCTCCCGGCACCTGGCAAATGCGCTTCAATAGCCTGCAAGCCAAGCCTGAAGCTCCCGGAGAAGCCCATGAGCAAAGTCGCCCGCTATCTGCAGGTCGAAGACATCCTCCTGGCGGTCAATGTCACGAACAAGCAGCGCCTGTTCGAGCAGGTCGGCCAGCACCTGCAAGAGACCCGGCAACTGCCGGCGGATTGGGTGGCCGCCAGCCTGTGGCGCCGGGAGCTGGCCGCCAGTACCGCCATCGGTGAAGGGGTCGCGGTGCCCCACGCGCGACTCGCCGAGCTCGATCGCATTCATGCGCTGTACCTGCGGCCGCAGACCGCCATGGCCTTTGCCGCCCCGGACCAGCAGCCGGTCAGCGATATCCTGGTGCTGCTGGTGCCCGCTCCCGCCGATCAGCAGCACCTGGACCTGCTGGCCGACACCGCCCGGCTGTTTACCAACCCGCGGTTTCGCCAGGCCCTGCTGCGCTGTACTGCACCGATGCAGGTCAAACAGCTGTTCGATCACTGGTAGCTTGACCCAGACACCTGCTCCAGCACGCAATACCCATTTGCCGCTCCCCGCGGCAAATGGGATAGCCCAAGCCCCACCGATCACCTTCCGGCACAAGATTTCATCTATTGGCGGTTAGCCGACTCATCCATTAACGTTCACTACACCTCACGCAGCCCAGCGCTTGAGGGGGGCGCCTGCCCTGCCGTCGCGCCGCTCTCCATATTCCTGTTGAACTCACTCACTGATTGCTCAATTAGAGAGAATATGAACAAGCCACAGCTGCTGCCTGTAGCCACTGGCGGCCGGCGTCCTCACAGGGACGAAGGTACCGGTCGAAAATCCTCTGGGCACCTGTCTCTTCTGTTGCTTGCCCGCTCGTCCCTGAACCTGATCTGCATCGCAGCCCTCGCCAGCTGCGCCGTGGGGCCGGATTTCAGCCGCCCGGAACTGAGCCGGGACGCCGGCTACAGCGCCACGCCCCTGCCGCCCGGCACCGTCACGGCGGGGGTCGCCGCCGGTGGCGCGGCGCAGCGACTGGTGAACGGCATGGACATTCCCGGGCAGTGGTGGACGCTGTTCCGCTCGCCGCAACTCGATGCCCTGGTGCAGGAAGCGCTGCAGGCCAACCCGGATATCGACGCCGCCCAGGCCGCGCTGCGCCAGGCCAATGAACTGCTGTACGCCGAACAGGCGTCGCTGTTTCCCTCCCTCAGCGCCTCGGCCTCGAAAACCCGCGAGAAGGTGTCCGCCGCCAGCGCCCTGGGCTCCAGCGGCGGTGCGGCAGCGGCCGGGGGCTCTGCGGCGCAGATCTTCACGGTCAACTCGGCGTCCCTGAGTGTGTCCTACGCCCCCGACGTGTTTGGCGGCACCCGCCGGCAGATCGAGGCCAGCGGTGCCCAGGCCGACTACCAGCGCTACCAGCTGGAGGCGACCTACCTGACCCTCACCGCCAACCTGGTGAACACCGCCATCAGCCTGGCCTCGATCCGTGACCAGATCGCCGCCACCGAAACCGTGATTCGCCTGCAGAGCGACCAGCTCGACCTGCTGCAGGCCCAGCGTCGACTGGGTGCCATCGGCGACAGCGATCTGCTGACCCAGCAAGCGACCCTGGCCCAGACCCGCGCCACCCTGCCGCCCTTGCAGAAACAGCAGGCCCAGACCCGCAACCAGTTGCAGGCCTACCTGGGTCGCTTCCCCAGCCAGGACCGTGGCGAACACTTCCAGCTGGCCTCCCTGCACCTGCCCGAGGAACTGCCCCTGAGCCTGCCTTCGGCCATCGTCGAGCAGCGGCCCGACGTGCGTTCCGCCGAGGCCCAGTTGCATCAGGCCAGCGCCGATATCGGCGTGGCCATCGCCAACCAGTTGCCGCAGTTCAGCATTACCGGTTCCCTGGGCTCCACGGCGCTGGCGGGCACCAAACTGTTTTCCTCCGGCACCGGGGTCTGGAGCCTGGCCGGCTCCATCGCCCAGCCGCTGTTCGACGCCGGCGCCCTGGAGCATCGCAAGCGCGCCGCGGTGGCCGCCTATGAGCAGGCCGCAGCGCGCTATCGCGGCACGGTGATCACCGCCTTCCAGGACGTAGCCAATGCCCTGCGTGCCCTGCAGGCCGACGCCGAGGCCCTGCAACAGCAAGTGCTGGCCGAGACCGCCGCGCGCCAGAGCCTGGACCTGGCCCAGGCCCAGTACCGCCTGGGCGCGGTGGGCTACCTGAACCTGCTGACCGCGCAGCAGACCTACCAGAACGCGATTGTCAGCCGGGTGCGGGCCCAGGCCGCCCGCTACAGCGACACCACGGCGCTGTTCCAGGCCCTGGGGGGCGGCTGGTGGCAGCGCCAGGATGTCGACCCCGACAGCCTCGGCAGCCCCGATCGTTTCGGCTGGCCGTCGCTCAAGGAGATGTACCCGCCGCCCGCGACCCAGCACCGCGAACAGGCTCAAGCCGGCCAGCCGGGCCGGCTCCAGGGGCCGGCAGCAGCCGCGCCGTCCACTCGACCTGCACCCTTGCCTTAAGTGAGATCCGCCATGGCCGATGTCCACTCCAGCCCCTCCCCTGCGCACCCCGGCGCGGCCCCCCAGGCGCCGCGCAAGCGCCGGCTGCTGCGGCCGATGCTGATCATGCTCGGCGTGGTGCTGCTGATCGTCGCGGTGATCGGTGGGGTCAAGTTCGCGCAGATCTCCAAGCTGATCGCCCAGGCCAAGGTGCCCCTGCCGCCCGCGGTGGTTACCGCCATCAAGGCCCAGTACGAAGAGTGGCAGCCCAGCGTCTCCGCGGTGGGCTCGATGAAGACCGTGCGCGGGGTGGACGTGACCACCGAGGTCGGCGGCATCGTGCGCAGCATCGGCTTCAAGCCCGGCCAGGAAGTGGCCGCCGGCGACCTGCTGGTGCAGTTGAATGCCGACTCCGACATCGCCCAGTTGCATTCCCTGGAAGCCACCGCGGCCCTGGCCGGCACGGTGCTCAAGCGCGACCGGGCGCAACTGAAGGTGAGCGCGGTGTCCCAGGCCCTGGTCGAGGCCGACGAAGCCGACCTCAAGGCCAAACTGGCCGCTGCCGAACAGCAGCGCGCGCTGGTGGCGAAGAAGAGCATCCGCGCGCCCTTTGCCGGGCGCATCGGCATCACCGCGGTCAACCCCGGGCAATACCTCAACCCGGGGGACAAGATCGCCAACCTGCAGACCTTCGACCCGATCTACATCGACTTCAACGTGCCCCAGGCCCAGGTGCAGCAGGTGGCCCTGGGCCAGAGCGTCACGGTCAGCGCCGACGGCCTGCCCAAACAGACGTTCACCGGCCGGGTCAGCTCCATCGACACCCAGTTCGACCCCAACACCCGCAACGTCACAGTGGAAGCCACCATCGACAACCCCAAGCGCAGCCTGGTGCCCGGCATGTTCGCCCGGGCCGTGGTGGCCTCCGGCGGCACCCAGCGTTACCTGACCCTGCCCCAGACCGCGGTCACCTATAACCCCTACGGCACCACGGTGTTCATCGCCAGCCAGAAGAACAACGACCAGGGCGACGCAGTGCTCACCGCGCAGCAGACCTTCATCGAAACCGGCCCCAACCGTGGCGACCAGGTGGCGGTGCTGTCAGGGGTCAAGGAAGGCGACCTGGTGATCACCAGCGGCCAGATGAAACTCAAGAACGGCTCGCCGGTGAAAGTCGACAACAGCCACGCGCCGCGCAACGATCCTTCGCCGACGCCGCAAGAGCACTAGGGCCCGCCATGAACTTCACCGATACCTTTATCAAGCGTCCGGTCTGGGCCGTGGTGGTCTCGCTGTTCATCCTGATCCTGGGCCTGCGCTCGATCTTCGAGCTGCCGGTGAACCAGTGGCCGCGCACGGAGAACACCGTGGTCACCATCAGCACCTATTACTACGGGGCCGACGCCGCCACCGTGGCCGGTTTCATTACCCAGCCCCTGGAGGCCGCCATCGCCCAGGCCCAGGGCATCGACTATCTGTCGTCCACCAGCATCACCGGGCTCTCCACCATTACCGCGACCCTGCGCCTGAACTACGACTCCAGCAAGGCGCTGACCGAGATCAACACCCAGGTCAACTCGGTGAAGAACCAGTTGCCGGCCCAGTCCCAGGAACCGGTGCTGACGGTAGCGGTGGGCCAGACCACCGACGCCATGTACCTGGGGTTCTACAGCGACACCCTGGCCACCAACAACATCACCGACTACCTGGTGCGGGTGGTCAAGCCCAAGCTCGATTCCCTGGAAGGCGTGCAGACCGCAGAGATCCTCGGCGGCCGCCAGTTCGCCCTGCGGGCCTGGCTCGACCCGGACAAGCTGGCGGCCCACAACGTCACCGCCCAGGACGTGGCCACGGCCCTGGGCAACAACAACTACCTGTCCGCCGTGGGCTCCACCAAGGGGCAGATGATCACTGTGGACCTCACCGCCGGCACCGACCTGCACACGGTGGACGAATTCAAGCGCCTGGTGGTCAAGCACAACGGCGACGCCCTGGTGTACCTGGAGGACCTGGGCAACGTCACCCTGGGGGCGGAAAACTACGACAGCAGCGTGGCTTTCTCCGGCAAGCGCTCGGTGTTCATCGGCATCAAGGCAGCGCCCACCGCCAACATCCTCAACGTCGCCGACAACGTGCGCAAAGCCTTCCCCGAACTGCAATCGCAACTGCCGGCCGGGGTGCGCGGCGAGATCGTCTACGACTCCACGGCCTTCATCAACACCTCGATCTTCGAGGTGGTGAAGACCCTGGTGGAAGCCATGATCATCGTCTCGGTGGTGATCTACCTGTTCCTCGGTTCGTTCCGTGCGGTGATCGTGCCGCTGGTGGCGATCCCGCTGTCGCTGGTGGGCACCTTCTTCGTCATGTACCTGCTGGGTTATTCCATCAACCTGCTGACCCTGCTGGCCCTGGTGCTGGCCATCGGTCTTGTGGTGGACGACGCCATCATCGTGGTGGAAAACGTCGACCGGCATATCAAGGAGCAAGGCCGCGGCGTACTGGAGGCGGCGCTGCTGGCGGCCCGCGAGCTGGGCGGCCCGATCATCGCCATGACCGTGGTGCTGATCGCCGCCTACGTGCCCATCGGCCTGCGCAGCGGCCTGACCGGGGCGCTGTTCAAGGAGTTCTGTTTTTCCCTGGCCGGCGCAGTGACGGTGTCGGCGGTGATCGCCCTGACCCTGTCGCCAATGATGACCTCGCGGCTGTTCAAGAGCGGCCAGGAGGAAGGCCGGTTCGCCAAGCGCCTGGACCGCTACTTCGACTGGCTGCGGGGGCGCTACCACCGGGTGCTGGCGGCCGGGCTGGATAGCTGGCCGGTGCTGGTGACCTTCGGCTTCCTGCTGTTCGTGCTGGTGGCCGCCAGTGGCCTGACCGCCAAGAGCGAGCTGTCGCCCACCGAGGACCAGGGCCTGGTGTTCATGCAGATCAAGGGCGCGCCCACCGCCTCGCCGCAGCAGATGGAGTGGATTGCCGACCAGGCGTTCCAGATCGCCAACAAGGAGCCCGAGTACCTGCAGATGTTCCAGCTCACCGGCCTGCCCTCGCTGAACCAGGGCCTGGGCGGGGTGCTGCTCAAGTCCTGGGAGGATCGTGACCGCTCCCAGGCGCAGTTGATCCTCGACCTGCAACAGAAGTGGAACCAGGTGCCCGGCGCCACCATCGCCGCCTTCCCCCTGCCCTCGCTGCCCGGCGCCCAGGGCCTGCCGGTGCAGTTCGTGATCAGCACCACCGAGTCGGTGGCCAACCTCAACGAGGTGGCCCAGGCGGTACTGGCCGAGGCCACCAAGCAGCAGCTGTTCTGGTTTTCCGACCTGGACCTCAAGCTCGACAAGCCCCAGGCCAAGCTGGTGGTGGACCGGGAAAAGATCGCCGCCCTGGGCATGACCCAGGCCGACGTCGGCGCCGCGCTCTCGGCGGCCCTGGGGGGCAACTACGTGAACTACTTTTCCACCGCCGGGCGCTCCTACAAGGTGATCCCCCAGGTGCTGCAGGTGGACCGGCTGAACCCCGAACAGATCCTCGACTACTACATCCGTACCCCGTCGGGGGCGATGATTGCAGCGCGCACCGTGGCCCATATCGAAACCTCCACCGAGCCTGAGTCGGTCAACCACTTCCAGCAGCTCAACTCGGCGACCCTGTCCGGGGTCAGCGGCGTGTCCCAGGGCGAGTTGCTGGCCCGGCTCAAGGGCATTCTGGAACAGGTGGCACCATCCGGTTACTCCAGCGACTACGCCGGCGAATCACGGCAGTTCATCCAGGAGTCGGGGGGGTTCGTCGGCCTGCTGCTGTTCTCGATCCTGATCGTCTACCTGGCCCTGGCGTTCCAGTTCGAGAGCTATCGCGACCCGGTGGTGATCCTGTTCTCGGTGCCGCCGGCGCTGTTCGGCGCCCTGGCCTTCATCACCATGGGGTTCGCCTCGATCAACGTCTACACCCAGGTCGGGCTGGTGACGCTGCTGGGGCTGATCACCAAGCACGGGATCCTCATCGTGCAGTTCGCCAACCAATTGCAGCGCGCCGGCCACAATAAGCGCGAAGCCATCGAAGAAGCCGCCGCAGTGCGCCTGCGGCCGATCCTGATGACCACCGCGGCCATGGTCCTGGGGGTGGTGCCGCTGGTCTGGGCTTCCGGCGCCGGCGCGGCGGGCCGCCACGACATGGGCCTGGTGATCTTCGCCGGGCTGTCCATCGGCACCCTGCTGACCCTGTTCATGGTGCCGGCCATGTACCTGTTCATTGGCAGTACGCACTCTGCCGCAAGCATCGAGAACCCGGGGGCGCAGGCGGATGCCGGAGCTTCCGACAGCGCCTGAACCCCTGCTCGATCGAAACCGCCGGGTATCAGGCCGGCACGCCCAGGATGATGTGGGAAGCCTTGATCACCGCCGTGGCGCTGACGCCCGGAGCCAGGCCCAGTTCGGTCACCGCATCGCGGGTGACGATGGAATACACCTGGCTGCCGCCGCTGAGCTCCAGCACCACTTCGGCGTTGACCGCACCATCGGTGACGCTGATCACCTTGCCCTGCAGGCAGTTGCGAGCGGACAGGCGGATGCCCTCGGCATCGGTCATGAGCATCACCCAGGGTGCCTTGACCAGGGCCAGGGCCTCGGTGCCCGGGGCGATGCCCAGGCTACGCAGGCTTTGCAGGGTCACCACCGCCACAAGTTGCTCGCCGCCCTCCAGGGACAGCACCACCTCGGCGTTGACCGAACCCTCTTCCACCTGGCTGACCCGGCCTTTGAACACGTTGCGTGCACTGACTTTCATGTTGCATTCCTTTTATTGACTGCGGGGTTAGGATCGCCCGGCATGATCCGGGCGCACGTTGTGGAGAAACAACCATAGCGCCCGCCACTCAAAGCCGGATATTTCTCGCAGGCCCCGGGTCAATCCTGCTCTTGCAGGTGTTCGATAAAGGTCGTGCCGCTATAGCGCTCGCGAAACAGCCCCGCCTCCACCAGCATCGGTATCACCTGTTCCAGGAAAATGTGCATCGAACGAATCGAGCCCCCCGGCGCGGCGATAAAGCCGTCCATGGCGCCGGCCTCGGCCCATTCCACGATCTGTGCAAATGCATCTTCGGCGGTGCCTATCACTTGCCAGTGGGCCGCGGAAATCACTTCCGGGCGCAGCAGCAGTTCGTCCAGGCGCAGGGTTTCGCGCTCGATCAACCGCCGCAGCAGGTTGGTGTGGGTACGGCTGCCGGGGTTGTGCACCGGGGCCGGCAGGTCGGCGGCGCTCACCGGGCGGTCCAGGGGCCAGTCGCTTAAATCGAGGCCGATCATCTGCTGGATCGAGGCGAACTTGCGCGCGTTGTCCGGGCGCCCGTGGGTTTGCATGAACAGCTCGCGGGCCTGTTCCCGGGTCGGCGCCAGGTACAGGCTCAGGCCCGGCAGCAGGCGGATGTCCTCGGGGCGGCGGCCGTGGCGCCGGGCCCGTTGCGAGAGGTCGCGACGCAGTTCCAGGGCCGCATCCTTGTCCGGGGTCGGAGCGAACACCAGGTCGGCCACCGAGGCGGCAAAGTCGCGACCGGTGTCCGAGGCGCCGGCCTGGACCAGGGGAATCCGTGCCTTGCCGAACGCCGGCAGGTTGAGCGGGCCGCGCACCCGGAAGTGCTCGCCGGCATGGTCCACCGGGTGCACCTGGCTGCGGTCGGCGTAACGGCCGTTCTCCCGGTCCAGTAGCAGCGCCTGGTTAGGGTAGCTGGCCCACAGGTCGTGCACCAGGCGGGTGAACTCCGCCGCCCGGGCATAGCGCTCATCCGCGCCGGGCATGGCCTCCAGGCCGAAGTTCTCGTGGCCCTGCAAGGCGGTGACGATGTTCCAGCCGGCGCGGCCGTTGCTCACCCAATGCAGCGACTGCAACTGGCGCGCCACCACATAGGGCGGGAAGAAGGTGGTGGAAACGGTGGACACCAGGCCGATGCGGGACGTCTCCCGGGCGATGCACGCCAGCAGCACCGTGGGATCGAGGCTGGCGAAACCCGAGCCGCTTTCCAGGCCGTCCATGTTCAGGCAACTGACGTCGGGGCGGAACACGAAATCCAGGTGCGCGGCCTCGGAACGCTTGGCGATGTCCACGGCGAAGTCGGCGCTGTAGATGCCTTCGATATTGCTGTCGGGCTGGCGCCAGGCATCGCCACTGAGCCAGGTGGGGGCCAGGGACATGCCGATATGCAGGCGTTTGCGGTTACTCATCTGTTGCCAATCTCCTGTGTACGAATGAACGCCGGCAGCGCCTCGAGGGGCGGCCGGCGACGGGTTCCCGGGGGCCTCAGAACGCCCCTTTGACGCCGATGCCCAGGGTCCGTGGCTGGGTCATGCTGGCCTCGATGCCGCCGATGCCGCGGTTCTGCTGCATGTAGGTGGGCGAGCGGTCGTCGAAGACGTTCTTGACGTAGCCATAGAGCTGCACCTGGTCGTTGAAGCGGTAGCTCATGCGCGCATCGGTCAGGGTGTAGGGCTTGATCGAATAGGCCGAGGTGTTGGCGGTATCCGAGTAGTAGCCGTCCAGGTAGCGCACCTGGGCATTGAGGTTCAGGCGCTCGGTGATGTCCCAGCTGGGGCCGACGCTCAGGGTGTAGCCCGGCGAGCGGGCAAACTCGTTGTGGGCGTAGTCGGCATTGCTGGAAATCTTGTCGATGCGGGTGCGCAAGGTGCCGGCGCTGGCCTTGAGCCGCAGGTTGTCCAGCAGGCGATAGTCCAGATCCAGCTCCAGGCCATAGGCGTGGGCCTTCTCGGCGTTGATGGTGTAGGACTGTGCCACCCCCGGGGAAATCACCACCGGGATGTTGTACTGGGCGTCCTTGAAATCCATGTAGAACAGGTTGGTGTTGATCAGCAGGCGGTCGTCGAGAAAGCTAGCGCGGCTGAACAGCTCATAGTTCCAGATCGACTCTTCCTTGAAATAGGCCCATTGCCGGGTCGTCAGGTTCAGCGACACACCGCCCGGGTTGTAGCCCCGGCTGACCAGGCCACCGACGGTCCAGTGCGGGGTGGCGGCGTAGGCCAGGGAAACCTTGGGCAGCACGGTGGAGAAGGTCTTGTCGTAGTTCAGCGCGCCGGGAGCCAGCACCGAGTTGCCCGTGCGCTCGATGTGGTCCTGCTGGTAGCGCAGGCCGGTGCTCAGGGTCCACAGGTCGGTGAGCCGGTAGTTGAGCTCGCCGAAGATCCCCAGGTTGGTCTTGGTGTCGTCGAAGGCCGAACGGCCCCGCAGGTTGAGGGTTTCGTCGGTGCGGGTGCGGGCGTAGTAGATCCCGCCCATGCCACTGAGCAGGTCCTCTTTCTCACCGAAGGTCAGGCGCGACTCGTTGGAGGCGTTCTTCTGGTGGATGTCGGCATCGCCCTCGCCCGCCGCCCCGGTCACCCGGTGCACCGACGACAGCGAATACTGCGCCTGGTTGAACAGCTTGAGGCCATTACCCAGCTCATAGGAGACGTCGAGGATGCTGGTGTTGGTGTCCTGTTCCCAGGACGGCATGGTGGTGGAGCTGTGCTCCAGCTTGTGGAACGGCGCCGAGGCGGCTTCCTGGGTCGGGCGGTTGCTGTCGTTGTGGGCGAAGGTGAACTGGCTTTCCAGCCCTGGAATGTCGGTGGGCAACCACAGCAGCTTGGCCCGGGCATTGAGGTTGCGAAAATCCTGGTCGGTCTTGCCGCCCTGGAACTTCGGGTTGTCGTAGTCGATGAAGGTGTCGCGGGCCGAATAGTCCACTGCCAGGCGCCCGGCAAAGTCCTGGGCCAGGGGCCCGGACACCGCCACCGAACTGCGCCGCGAGTGGTAGCTGCCGATCTCCGCCTGGTAGGCCGCCTCGGGGGTGAAGGTCGGGTTCTTGGTGTTGACGATGATCGCCCCGGCAATCGCATTAGCGCCCTGGGAGGTGGTCTGCGGGCCGCGGAACACCTCGATGCTGTCCAGGTCCCAGACCGAGGTCGCGCCGAAGAACATCTCGTTGTAGTTCAGGTAGTGGCCGTCCAGGTTGATGGTGGCCCGCGGCACCGTACCACCCCAGAACACGTTCTGCCCGTTGTTCGGGCCCTGGGTGTCCTGGCCGCGGATGATCGGCGCGCCCACCGAATCGGTGTAGATCACGTTGGGGCTGCCGTTGATGACCTCCGACACCGACGCATCGCCGGTCTTGTTCTGGTCGATATCGCGGTCGGTGATGATCGACACCGAGGAGGCGGTGTCCTTCAGCTCGCGGTCGAGTTTCTCACCGGTGACCACCAGCGATTCCAGGGCCAGGCTGCCTTTCCCTGGCTTGTCTGGCTGCCTGCTGTCCTCGGCCATCAGCGGCGGGCTCGCCAGCAGGGTGGACAAGGTGAGAACGCCAATACCGTGACTGAATGTGCGGTGCGTAAGGGCCATCAAAACTTCCTTCCAAATGAGAATGATCCTCTTTCACGATTAGGCTATCACGCTGCCATGATATTCCTCAATACGGAATACGTTCTGCAAATTGGAATGATCTACACTTTTGGCCCGGGCGCATTCCCCCGTCCCAGGCAGGCGGTGGAACCGGTATCATGGCCGCCGCTAGCGCCAGCGCCGCGCAGGCCGTAGCCTGCGTACCCCACGCGGCCAGACATTGGTGAGGAGACCCAGCCGTTGAACAGTTCGCAGCCCCCGTTGGACGAGACCCTGGATGCACCGCCGGAAAAACGTTCCGGGGTGATCCAGTCGGTGTCGATCGCCGCGCGTTTTCTCAACACCCTGGCCAATGCCGAGGGTGAGCTGGCCCTGGGGGAAGTGGCCAGGCGCACCGGCACGGGTGGCTCCACCGCCCACCGCTACCTGCAAAGCCTGGTCAAGGAAGGGCTGGCCAAGCAGGACCCGCTCAGTGGCCTGTACGACCTGGGCCCGGCGGCCCTGAGCATCGGCATTGGCGCGCTCAAGCGCATCGATGCGGTGGACATCGCCGCCCAGCGCATGAAAGCCCTGGCCCAGCGGCATGCCGCCAGCGGGGGCGTGGCGATCTGGACCGACCGCGGGCCGACCCTGGTGCGCTGGTACCGCAGCGCCTATTTCTCCATCAACCCCCTGGCCCTGGGGGACATCCTGCCCATCGACAACACCGCCTGCGGCCTGGTGTTCCAGGCCTTTCTGCCCAAGGCCGTGATCGACGCGGCGCGCAAGCAGCAGCCGGCGCATTTTCGCGGCACCCCGCCCAGTGCCGCGGTGCTCGACGAGGTACGACGCCGGCATTGGGCCGAACTCACCAGTCACCTGCTGTCCAACGTCACCGGGCAGGCCGCGCCGGTATTCGACGCCCAGCAGGAGATCGTCTGCGTGATGACCACAGTCACTGACCTGGGACAATTGCAGGCCCCGCAAGACCGCGATGCGCTGTTCCATGAAGCGGCCCAGGTCAATCAGGCCACCGGTGGCCAGCGCGTGCCCCAGGAAGCGTTGCCGGCGCGCCCCTGAGCCGTGGCTTCAGGCCGGGTCGATCCGGCCCTTGGGCACCATCAACGGCGTGCCGCTGACCGGGTCGCGGATGATCACCGAGGCCAGGCCGAACACCTGCTCCACCAGGGCCTCGGTGAAGATCGCCGCCGGCGCGCCCTGGGCGACGATGGCGCCGTCGCGCAGGGCGATCAGGTGGCTGGCATAGCGGCAGGCCTGGTTCAAGTCATGCAGCACCGCGACGATGGTCCGGCCCTGGCGGTTGAGCTCGGCCAAAAGCTCCAGCAGCTCGATCTGATGGACGATATCCAGGTAGGTGGTGGGCTCGTCCAGCAGCAGGATCGGCGTTTCCTGGGCCAGCACCATGGCGATCCAAACCCGCTGGCGCTGGCCGCCGGACAACTCGTCCAGCAAGCGTTCGGCCAGCGCCTCGACCCGGGTCGCGGCCATCGCCCCGCGCACCGCCTGCTCATCCTCCTTCGACCACTGGCGCAGCAACGACTGGTGCGGATAGCGCCCGCGCGCCACCAGTTCGGCAACGCTGATGCCATCCGGCGCCATGGCGCTTTGCGGCAGCAGGCCCAGGCGCCGGGCCACTTCCCGGGCCGGCAGTTGGCGGATGTCCTTGCCATCGAGCACCACCCGCCCTTCAGCCGGTGCCAGTAGCCGGGACAACGCCGCCAGCAAGGTGGATTTGCCACAGGCGTTGGGCCCGACAATGACCGTGAACGAGCCGTCGGGAATGCTCAGGGACAGGCCCTGGGAAATGATTCGCGCGTCGTGGCGCAAGGTCACGGCATCGGCGTGCAAACGGTGAGTCATGGCGGGGTTTTCCTTGGGAGACAAGCGCTTGCAGTATTGCAATTGCGGAATGGATTCTACAATATGGAACGCATTGCATGAGAAGCATTATCATATGGTTCTGCTGTTCAGGCCCCTGCGCCCCACCCTTTACCGTCCGATGGATCGATGATGAACCCACGCCTTTGCGCCCGGCTGCTCAGTGCAGCGGTCCTGGCCCTGAGTTGCCAGCTGGCCCTCGGGGCAAGCACCACCCCCACCCGTATCGTCTCCACCAGCCCCAGCGTCACCGGGATCCTGCTGGCCATGGATGCGCCGCTGGTGGCCAGCGCCGCCACCACCCCCAGCCGCCTCACCGATGAGCGCGGGTTCTTTTCCCAGTGGGCAGAAGTGGCCAGGCAGCGCGGCGTAGCGGTGCTGTACCGCAACCTGCAATTCGATATCGAAGCGGTGATCGCCGCTGACCCGGACCTGCTGGTGGTGTCCGCCACCGGCGCCGACAGCGTGGTCGCCCACCGCAGCGAGCTGCAGGCCCAGGGCCTGGAGACCCTGGTGGTGGACTACTCGAACCAGAGCTGGCAAGACATCGCCACCGCCCTGGGCCAGCGCACCGGCCTGGAGCAACAGGCCCGGGCGGCGATCCAGCGCTTCGACCAGTACACCGCGCAAACCGCCGCCCGCATCACCCCGCCCCCGGGGCCGGTGAGCGTGGTGGGCTACAACATTGCCGGCAGCTATTCCATCGGCCGCCTGAACAGCCCCCAGGCCCGGCTGCTCGGCGCTCTTGGCTTCAAGGTCGCGGAGCTGCCCGAGGCGCTGGCGGGCAAGGTCACCCGAGCGTCGGACTTCCAGTTCATCTCCCGGGAAAACCTGCCGGCGGCGATCACCGGTGACAGCGTGTTCCTGCTCAGCGCCACCGACGGCGACGTGCAGGCGTTCCTCGCCGACCCGGTGCTGGCCAACCTGCCAGCGGTGATCAACCGGCGGGTGTATGCCCTGGGCCCGAGTTCGTTTCGCATCGACTATTACTCGGGACGGCAGATGATCGATGCCGTCGCCGCGCACTTTCGCTAAGCCATGAACCTCGTTGCCCAGCCCCTGGCCCGACCGCTGTCGCGCCCTCACCACCGCACCTGGGGCCTGCTGGCCGGGCTGCTGCTGTTGTTGGTGCTGGCCCTGCTGAGCCTGGCCATCGGCTCCCGGGCGATCCCCCTGAGCGTGACCTGGCAGGCGTTGCAGGCACCCGACCTGCACAACGACCAGCACCTGATCCTGCGTGAACTGCGCCTGCCCCGGACCCTGATCGCCCTGCTGGCCGGCCTCGCCCTGGGGGTGGCCGGCGCGGTGATGCAGGCGGTGACTCGCAACCCGCTGGCCGAACCGGGCCTGTTGGGCATCAATGCCGGCGCCGCCGTGGCGGTGATCGGCGGCGTGGCGCTGCTGCACTTGACCAGCCTGGCCGAGTACCTGTGGCTGGCGTTCGGCGGCGCCGGGCTGGCGGGAGTGGTGGTGTTCCTGCTGGGGCAGGCCCATGAGACCGGGACCAACCCGGTGCGCCTGGTGCTGGCCGGCGCCGGGCTGTCGGTGATGCTGACTTCACTGACCGGGATCATCGTGCTCAACAGCCCGCCCGAGGTCTTCGATCACTTTCGCCACTGGGCCGCGGGCTCGCTGTCCGGCAGCGGCTTCGCCCTGCTGCAGGTTCCGGCCCTGGCCATCGCGCTGGGCCTGGCCCTGGCCCTGGGGATCGCCGCCCAGCTCAACGCCCTGGCCCTGGGCCAGGACCTGGGGCGCGCCCTGGGAGTGAACCTGCGCCTGACCTGGCTACTGGCCTGCCTGGCGGTGATGCTGCTGGCCGGTGCCGCCACCGCCGTGGCCGGGCCGATCGGTTTTGTCGGGCTGGTGGCGCCCCATCTGGCGCGGATGCTGGTGGGCACCGACTACCGCTGGATCCTGCCCTACTCGGCGCTGCTGGCCGCCGGCCTGCTGCTGGGGGCGGACGTGCTCGGCCGGGTGGTGGCAGCGCCGGAAGAAATCGCCGCCGGCATCATCACCCTGCTGCTGGGTGGGCCGTGCTTCATCGTACTGGTCAGGCGCTTTCGCCTGAGCCGCCTGTGAAGGGGCTCAAGGCCCTGCGCCTGGGCTCGCTCTCGCTGCGCTGGCAACCGCGCACGGCCCTGGTCTGCGCCGTGCTGCTGGTGGCGATGCTGCTGCTCTGGGCGCTGCTGCTGGGTACCGGCAGCCTGTCACTGGGCCCGGAACAGGTGCTGGCCAACCTGCTGGGCCAGGGCCAGGACCCCACCGCCCAGCGGGTGCTGCAACGCGTGCGCCTGCCCCGGGCCCTGACCGCGACCCTGGTGGGCGCGGCACTGGGCATGGCCGGGGCGATCTTCCAGTCGATCTCGCGCAATGCCCTGGGCTCGCCGGACGTGATCGGCTTCACCACCGGCGCCGCCAGTGGCGCCATCGTGCAGATCATGCTGTTCGATGCCGGCCCCCTGGCCACGTCCCTGGCAGCAGTGGCGGCCGGCCTGGGCACCGCCCTGCTGGTGTTGCTGCTGGCGCGAAACGGCCACAGCAGCGGGGGTTATCGCCTGGTGCTGGTGGGCATCGGCGTGGGCGCCAGCCTGTCCGGCCTGAACAGCATCCTGCTGGTCAGCGGCAACCTCGACCAGGCGATGTTCGCCCAACTGTGGCTGGCCGGCTCGCTGAACACCCGCACCTGGTCCCATGTACTGCCGGCAGCCCTGGACCTGCTGCTGATCGCCCCGATCGCCCTGTACCACGCCCGGCGCATCAACCTGCTGGAAATGGGCGACGCCACCGCCAGCCAACTGGGGGTCGCGGTGGAGCACACCCGATTGATCATGGTCCTGGCCGCCGTCGGCCTCACTGCCATCGCCACCGCTGCTGCCGGGCCCATCGCCTTTATCGCCCTGGCCGGCCCGCAACTGGCCCGGCGCCTGACCCGCAGCGCCGAAGTGCCGCTGGGGTCGGGCGCGCTGATGGGCGCGGTATTGCTCCTGGCCGCAGACCTGCTGAGCCAGCGCCTGGCGTTCCACGCCAACCTGCCCATCGGCCTGATGACCGGCCTGCTGGGAGGTTTCTACCTGTTGTGGTTGCTGGGCCGTAGCCGGCGGGTTTGAGCCTCGGCGTGTACCGCATAAAAAGACGCAGGCGAGCAATAGGCTCGCCTGCCCCAGGTGGTCCACCAGGCTCCAGCCATCAGGCCAGAGTGAAGGTCCCGGTGCCACTACCATGGAAATAGCCGTTGTAGTAGTGCCCCGGCAGCGAGTGCATCACCCCCAGCACCCGCCCCTGGTCGTAAAACGTCATGGTGACCGCCCCCGAAGAAATCTCCAGGTTGAATGGCAACGTGTGGTTGACCACGCTGTTGACATCCGGGAACACCCCACTCATGTAGACATCTGACAGGTTGATGCCGGCGTTCATCGGCCCGTTCGCGCTGCCGTTGAAATGCGCGGGCATGCCCTGGCTTTGCGTCGGGCCGATGGTGGTCAGGTTCGAGCTGATGTAAAGGTAGCTGCTGCATCCACAGCCCTGGGTACTGAAGCAGTAGTAGCCGCACACATACTCCTGGCAGCCACAACCGCACAGCGACTGGGGATGCGGCTGCTGGCTCAGCGAGGAGGCCAGGCCGGGTTTGCCTGCGGCCATCTCGACACGTTGGGCGACGGCGGCGTCATAGGCGACCTTGGACAGCACGAACAAGGCATTTTTTTGTTCTTCAGTCACTTTGTTGGCAGGGTTCGAGTTCATTTCAAAGTCCTTTTTTCCAGAGTTGGGTCACGGTTTTCTTGCCAGCTAAGTCGCTATGGCAACTTGCTGAAAACGACTATAAAGCGACCCAATCAAGCTGAAATTGGTACTTTTACCAAATCTTCCTCCCGCACTTTTCGAGACGGCCTACCGGTCCTCTTTTCGATAATCTTTCTGCATATCCAGAATGGCGTCTATTGCCAAACAAGTTGACTCCTTGCGCCCTCTTCCCGGGGCTCATTCGGCCCCGCTCAACGGTGCCCGCAAAATTCATCAGTACCCACTTCATAGAACCTGACAGAACAGTTCCGGCACTGATTCCAAGGAGTATGCAGCGTCCCTTCGCAGCATTTTCAAACGCTCGCCAGCAACTACACTGGAACCTCCAAGGCAACTTGATCAAACACCACGAGGTGCGGATCAAGTCCCGGCTTGAGTTCGGAAAAGCGCACTTCTGGCCTTTCCCCACGCATTTTTCAGGCCGATTCTAAAGGAGTAGAAAATGGGACGTTATACGAGAAGATCGCCCGAGATAGAGTTCAAGAGAGTCAATATCCCGAGCAAGTTATGTGATGAGATCAGGACCGAGCTGGAACGAGAAACCAACCACACCGAGTTCTCTTTCATACTGCGCTCGGATCTGAAGTCCCACAGCAAAGTTGTCTACAACATCGATAGCTACAGCTACGCCTGGCGCCGGGACTACGAAGCGGAAAAATTCTGGATAGTGGACCCGATCCTGAAGATCCATTCTCCGACCCCCTACTTCCCGACGATATGGAGCGACGACTTCATCGAGAGCAAACTGTTTCTCCAGGCGGGCAAGGACTATGGCTTTCTTTCCGGGATGAGCATCGGCCTGCCCTGCAGCTTCGGCAACTACGGGGTGTTGTCGATCGCCTCGTTGAAGCAGGGTTCCCTGCAAGGCGTCGACCCCCTCGACTGGTCGGCTTGCGTCCTCAAGGTCTACGCCAAGCTGATCGACTACATCAACCGCCAACACTCCCTGCAGCGCATCTTCAACGATCATCAGCAAGCCCTGAATGATCGCGAGATCGATATCTTGCGCTACACCGCCGATGGCATGTCCTCCACCGATATCGCCATGCGCATGCACCTGAGCAAAAGCTCGATCGACTACCACATCGCCAAGATCCTGCAAAAACTCGACAGCCCCAACAAGCACCAGGCCCTGGCCCTGGCCATCAAGAAAGGCAAGATATGAAGCGCGTACAGACACCTGCGGCCTGCGTATCGTGCTATGGCGCAAAGACTTTCCCGAACCGCAGATTGCGCGCCACGCTGCTGGTCAGCACCGCGCCTTGCTCGGCAAAGCTGAGCACCCCCAGTTCCCCGGCGCTGAAACGCTCAGCGGTCAGGGGCTGCATCGGGTAGGTGTACAGGCCGATGCGTACATAAAGCTTGCCTTGCCGGGCATGGACCTTGAGCTGTCCGGGGCTGGTTTCTAGGGTATAGAGGCCGACGTAGGGGCGGATATCATCGGGCTTCCAGGGCGGGGCCAGGGCATAGGTCGAGGCCGGGTTGTTGAGCGCGATCCGCCCTCCCGGGGCCGCCGCGAGGTAGATCGGGGTGCCGTCGTTGTCCGCCACCAACACCTCATCGCTCTGCCGGGTCAGCGGCAGGACGTCGGGGAAGGTTTCCAGGCTCCAACCCTTGCCGCTGCGCCGCAGCTGCAACTGATGGCCGCCATCGTCCAGGTAGGTGCCGGCCACCAGCGTTTTCAGCGAGGCCTTGGGCAGCGCCCGGATGCTCGGGGGTGGCGGAGGAATGTCCGCTTCCCCGGACGGCGCCGGCGAGCCCAGCAGGGTATCGAGCAACTGGCGGCCGCGCTCCGAGGCACGGCCGTCATCGCTGTTGCACAGCACCACCGTGGCCACATCGAGCTTGGGGTACCAGGCCACGTCGGTGTTGAAACCGGCCCAGCCGCCGCTGTGGGACAGCTCTTGCAGCCCGCGGTAGCTGCGGTTGGCAAGGCCCATGCCGTAATAGCCGGGATCACCGTCGTTCAGGGGCTCGGTCTGGCGCATGTTCTCCACCAGCGCCTTGCCCCCGACCCGCCCGGTGGATAGGTTGCGCAACCACCGCATCAGGTCCGCCACATTGCTGTGCACCTGGCCGTCGCCGGTCTGCTCCCAGCGCGCATCCACCGCCACCTGGGCCTTGCCCTGCCCGCCCGGTTCATAGCCCCGGGCCAGGTTCGGCAACTGCACCGGGTACTGATCGACGATGCTTGAGTGATCCATGCCCAGGGGCAAAAAGATGTTCGCCCGGGAGTAGTGTTTCAGCGACAGGCCGCTGGCTCGCTCGACGATGCTCGACAGCAGGACGTAGCCGCTGTTGCTGTAGCTGAATTCGCTGCCGGGCGGGAACATCAGGCTGTTCTGGCGCACCAGCAGGTCCAGGGCCTGTTGCTGGGTAAAGCGCTGGCTCAGGGGAATCCCCGCCAGTTCGGCCAGCAGCATGTAGTCCTGCAGCCCTGAGGTGTGGTGCAACAGGTGACGGATCCTGATGCCCTGGGCATAGGCCGGCAGCTCCGGCAGAAAGCGCCGCACCGGGTCCTCCAGGCTCAGGCGCCCCTGGGCTTGCAGTTGGAGGATGGCAAAGCCGGTGAACTGCTTGGACACCGACGCCAGGTTGAACAGGGTATCGGCCTGGATCGCCGCTCCGGTGGTCAGGTCGGCGGCGCCATAGCCTGCGCTCCAGATCACTTTGCCGCCGCGCATCACCCCGGCGGCGCAGCCGGGCTGGTCGGCCGAAATATCCTCGAACACCTTGGAAAATGGCGCTGGTCCATCGGCACGAACCAGAGAGGCCGCCCCCAGGGTCGAGATCAGTACGGCGGTCAACAGTCTACGCATGGGGTTCTCCAGTCACGTCGGTCCTTGGCGCTCCGGCGGAGCAGGCGCCAGTATCCCCAGCAGCGGTGTTGGAATCTGTCGTGGGTCGGTGATTTTCTGTGAACAAAGGTGCAGGGATGTAATGAACGCCCGGGCCGAGAGGATTGCCCTGGAAAATCCCGTTATCATCGGCCGCCATCTCACTTCACCGGCGCCCATGGGCCCGGGCAAACCCTCACCGGCAGGATTCGCCATGCACCTTCTCTACCCCAGCGACCCCTTCGACCCGAAGCGCCCGGACGAGCAGTACCTCGACGAATACCAGGCGATTCTGGCCGCCGGCCTGAGCGCTTCGCTATTTTCCTTCGAGGATTTCGAGAGCGGCAATTTCCGGGCGCGGCCAGCCCTCGAAGGAGGCACCCCGGTGCTGTACCGCGGCTGGATGCTGACGCCCGAAGGCTACCGCGAACTGGTGGAGCATCTGCAACGCCTGGGCGCCGTTGCCTTCACCAGCGTTGCCGACTACCGGGACTGCCATCACTTGCCCCAGTGGTATCCGCGGCTGGCCCGCTTCACTTGCGAAACCCGGGTGCTGGCGGCCGACGCCAACTTCACCCAGGCCCTGGCGGACCTCCACTGGCCGGGGTATTTCATCAAGGACTACGTCAAATCGCTGAACACCGGCAGCGGTAGCCTGGTGCACACCCCCGCGGATATCGCGCCACTGATCGAACGCATGCGCCAGTATCGCGGCCAGATCGAAGGTGGTGTCTGCGTCAGGCGTCGCGAGGACTACCAGGATGACACCGAGCGCCGCTACTTCGTCCTCAACGGCCAGGCTTACGGTGCTAGCGGTGAAGTACCGGCGCTGGTGCACGAATGCGCGGCACTGATCGACAGTCGGTTCTTCTCGGTGGATGTGGTGTTGCGGGCCGACGGCGTACTGCGCCTCGTGGAGGTGGGCGACGGCCAGGTGTCGGACCGCAAGGAATGGCCAGCCCGGCGCTTTGCCGCGATGCTCGCCGGCGCCCTGTAGAAAGCCGCTTAGCGCAGCAAGCGGCGCAGCCCCGCTTCGAAAGCGCCCTCCAGCGCCTGCGCGCCCTCCCCGGCCAGGGCCAGCGCCAGGGCGTGGCCGTGGCTGTAGTCCACCAGCAGGTCGAACAGCGCCGGGTCTGCATCGAAGGCCCGTACTTCCTCGCGCAAGCGCTGGCTGAAGGTGGCCAGGGAGCCGCCGAACAGCTGCGGGTCACCGAGAACGCACAGGGTCAGCGCCGGATGGCGGCGGACCCGGGCCATGTACTCCCCCAACAGCGCCTGGATTCTTGCCTCGGGTGGCCACTGCGCTGCCGGCTCGGCCAGCGGCTCGGCGTGCACCCGCTCCACCAGCAGGCGCATCAGGTTGCGCTGGTCGCCCACGTGGTAGGCCACCGACATCGGGGTAATCCCCAGCTGCCGCGCCAGGGCCCGGCCACCGAACCCCTGGGGCCCCAGCTCCTCCAGCAGCTCCAGGCCCACGTCGAGAACCTGGTCCAGGCTCAGTTCACGCCCTGCGGCAGGGCGGCCGCTGCGCTTGGGCCGGTCAGTCATGGACGGCGCCCCGCTCCACCCGGTAGCGGGTGCTCACCAGCCCATCCGGATACCGCCGGGAATCGACGCAGCGCAGGTGCAGGTCCCGGGGCAGTGCGCCGAACAGGGGGCGGCCCGTGCCCAGCAGCACCGGCACCCGGGTCAGGGTCATTTCATCGATCAGCCCGGCCTGGAGAAAGGCTTGAATCAGGGTGCCGCCATCGATGTAGGCGGTTCTCCAGCCCTCGGCCCGCAACTGCGCCACCAGCGCCACCGGTTGCAGCGCGCTGATGCGTACTTTGCCCTCCAGGCGCTGCGGCACGTCCTGCGTACTGAGGGTGCGGCTGAGCACCACCACCGGCTTGTCGAAAGGCCAGGGGGTGAAACCCAGCACGCTGTCGTAGGTAGCACGGCCCATGACAATTCCGTCCACCGACGCCATGAAGGCGCCGTAGCCGTAGTCCTCACCGGACTCGCCACTGGGCAGCCAGTCGATGGCACCGTCGTTGCGGGCGATGAAACCATCGACCGAGGTGGCGATGAATACCTTGCCGAATACCATGGGCGTTGCCTCCTGGGGGCTTAAACATACAGCGTATGATAAACCGCTGCCGGGGCCACCTGGCAACCCTTGCCGACACCCTGGCGGTCAATCGCCCCCGGCATAGGCCGCCAGCCCCTGCACCAGCGCGGCGAAGGTCACCGCGCAGCGCGGGCTGTTGCGCAGGTCTTCATGCATCGCCACCCAGGCTTCCAGGCTCGGTGCGAACTGCTCCGCCAGGACCCGCACCAGGCGTGGATCAGCTTCGGCCAGGCGCACCTGGCAGGCACCAATGCCAAACCCCGCGCGCAATGCCGCCAACTGCGCCAGGTCACTGTCACTGCGCCAGGCGAAGGCGCCCCGGGCCAGCATCGGGTACTGCTGTTGCAGGCGGCGGATAAACGCGGTTTCACGGTCGAAGCCAATCAGGGCGTGCCCGGCCAACTGCTCCAGCGAGAGCGGCGTGCCCTGCTGCTGCAGATAGTCCCGGTGGGCATGCAGGCCCAGTTCGATGTCGGCGACCCGGCGCACCAGCAGCGCTTCCTGGGTCGGGCGGAACATCCGCACGGCAATATCGGCCTGGCGTTGCAGCAGGTCGTCGGCACGGTTGGACAGCACCAGCTCCACCACCAACTGCGGATGCTGCTGGCGCAAGGTGGCGAGAATCGGCGGCAACACCTCCACCCCGATGATTTCGCTGGCCGAGATCCGCACACTGCCCTGCACCCCGGCGCCATGGCTGCTGGCCACCCGGCGCAAGGCCGCCTCCCCCGCCGCCAGCTGCAGCAGGTAGGGCTTGAGCTCCAGCGCCGCTTCGGTGGCGGCGAATCCGTCGAAGGAACGGGTGAACAGCTTCAGGCCCAGGGCCGCTTCCAACTGGTCGATATGCCGGCCCACCGTGGGCTGGGTCAAACCCATGGCACGGCCGGCGGCAGACAGGGAGCCACTGTCCAGCACTGCGAGAAAGGTGCGGTACCAGTCCCAGTGGGGGGGAGTATCCGTGGGGCTATGCATTTTTTTATAGAAACCATCGAAGTCTGGGCAATTTCCATTTAGCCGAGGAACTCGCACTCTGCAAGCTCTGTTCATCCACGAGGAACCCCGTCATGCCCCAAGTAGCCTTGTTCGGCGCCGTCGGCGCCATTGGCCAGAGCATTGCCCGGACCCTGCGCAGCCAGGGCCAGCCCTACCGCGTGGTGGGCCGCAGCCAGAGCAGCCTGCTAAAGGCCTATGGCGCCGACCCGTTGGCCGAGCCGGTCACCTGGGACCCCGACCAGCCCGCCTCGGTCGAGGCCGCAGCAGCCGGCATCGACACCTTGATCTATCTGGTGGGGGTGGACTATTGGCGCTTCGAACTGCACCCGCAACTGATGCGCCAGACCCTGGACGGCGCCATCGCCGCCGGGGTGCGCCGGATCCTGCTGATCGGCACCGTCTATCCCTACGGCATGGCTCGCAGCAACCCGGTGGCGGAGCAGCATCCGCGCCAGCCCAACAGCT
Organism: Pseudomonas sp. GW822-FHT04H02; assembly: GCF_058800645.1. Lineage (NCBI taxonomy): Bacteria > Pseudomonadati > Pseudomonadota > Gammaproteobacteria > Pseudomonadales > Pseudomonadaceae > Pseudomonas > Pseudomonas sp. GW822-FHT04H02. Next base: position 371,379 of record NZ_JBXAMM010000004.1, read on the forward strand.
TCAAGGGCCGCATGCGCAAGGCCCAGGAAGACCTGCTATGGAAGGCCCATGCCGACGGCAAGATCCAGGCCACGGTGCTGCGCCTGCCGGACTTCTACGGGCCCGGGGTCGATAAAAGCCTGCTGCACGGCGCGTTCCAGGCCGCGGTCCAGGGCGGCACGGCGAACCTGGTAGGCCCCCTGGACCGGCCCCATGAGTTTGTCTTCGTTCCCGACGTGGGGCCGGTGGTCTGCCGCTTGATCCAGCAGCCCGAAGCCTTCGGCAAGACCTGGCACCTGGGCGGCGCCGGGGTCACCAGCCAGCGCGAGCTGCTGGAGCTGATCCGGCAGCACGGCGGTACCCGCTTCAAGCAGCGGGTGATCGGCAAGCCCCTGCTGCGCCTGCTGGGGCTGTTCGACCCGCTGCTGCGCGAGATGGTGGAGATGCATTACCTGATCAGCTCGCCGCTGATCCTCGACGACTCGGCCCTGCAAGCTCTGATCGGGCCGATCGCCAAGACGTCCTATACCGAAGGGGTGCGCCAGACACTCGCGGCGAGCGCCAGTGCCCCTCAGAACGTGAAGCGGTAACCGAGGTTGGCGGCCCAGGGCCGGTCGATGTTCGAGCCTTCGCTGGTCTCGACCTCGGCATACACCTGATGCTGGCGGCTCAGCTCACCGGTCACGCCAACCCCGGCATACCAGCCACCGCCGTTGCCATCGGGACGGCTGGCGATGCCGTTGGTGCGGACCTTGTTCTGCGCCGACAGATCCTCGACCCAGCCAGCCTTGAGGTAGGGCTGCAAGCGTGTGCCATCTTGCAGCTGCAGGTTACGCCCGGCCCGGGCACCGGTGCGAATCTGGGTCGACAGCCCATCGCCGGGCTGCACCTGCAAGCCGTTGTCCAGGCGGTAGTTGTCGGAGCGGGCATAGAGCATGGAAACCTGCGCCTGGGGCTCGACGAACCAGCGGTTGCCCAGATCGATCTGCTTGCCGGCTTCCACCGACAGGCCCGCGCCCTTGCTGCGTGAATGCCCGGAGACCTTGGCGCCGTCGGTGCCCCATACATCCAGGCGGGTGGACCAGCGGTTCAGGGTCAGCAAGGTATCGGTATACCAGCCCGAGTCATCCAGGTAGGTGGCATAGCCGCCCAGGTGGTAGCTGTCGAGCTTGCCGCTGCCCTCGCCCTTGAAGTTGCGATCGGTCTGGCTGTAGCCGGCCAGCGCGCCAAGCACCAGGGTGCCACCGGCGGTGTCGAGCCGGGTGTCCATGCCCAGTTGCGTGCCCTGTACCTGTTGGGAAAACGTCCGGCCAACGCCGTTGTCCAGGGATTGCTGCTGGCCGAAACCACGGATCCACAGACCCTGGCGATCGGCCCCCTGGCGCAGGTCGCCGAGGCGCTGTACCAGGGTCGCCCGCTCGGCATCCCAGGTGGCCCGCAAGGTGGCGATGGCGCTGCTGTTGACCGCCGCGCTGGCGCCGGTGGAAAGGTTGTCCGGCCCCGGCGCCGGCTGGGTACGGCCGACGTTCACCAGGTTCCAGTTGCCCTGGGCATCGGCCGCAAGACCGTAGCGATAGGTCCCGGCATCCACCACCCCACCGCGGTTGGCCAGGCTGAACGAACCCGGGCCGCCGGCACTTTGCACCAGGGTCAGGCTCTGGCCCTCGGCCCCCGGTTCGCTGCCGGAGTTGCGCACCAGAATGTCGTTGTTACCGGTGACCTGGCCGCCGACGATCAACCGGTCACCCTGCTGCAGGCCCAGGTCGGTGTTCATGATGTAGTGGCCGTCGCCCTCGAGGTCGCCACTGACCTGCAACTGCTTGAAGGCCCCCGCCAGGCCGGGATCGGCGAACTCCACCACGCCGTTGTTGGCCAGGCGGGTGAGCTGGGAGTCGCCGCGCAGGGTCCAGACACTGCTGTCGTCCAGGCTTAGTTGGGTATCACGGCTGCCGCCCTTGATCGCCCCGTCCAGGCTGGAGTGGTCGGACAGGGACAGTTGCAGGCTGCCGCCGTCCACCAGCACATCACCGAACAGGTTCGAGCGCACGGCGTCCAGTTGCACCGCACCGGCCAGCACCCCGCTGGCGCGGTCGGTGATCCACAGCGCGGTGCCCTGCTCGCCACCGCTGCGGCCCACCAGGCTACTGTCGGTAAAGCGCGTGGTCAGGCCTCCGCCGTTGACCAGGATGCCGGCGCCGTCTTCAGTCTGGATATGGCTGGACGTGACCTCCACATCGTTCACCACCCCGGCGCCGGTGGCGAAACTGACGATGCCATGGGCGTTGCTGCCGTTGGTGACCACGGTCGAGCCCTGGAAGCGGGTCGTGGCGTTGTTGCTGATGGCCAGGCCGTGAGCCTGCTCGCCGGCGGTCTGCACGTCGCTGTCCTGCAGCTCCACGCTGGCACCGCGGCCCGAGGCGAACAGGCCATAGCCCAGGTCGCCGTGGGTGACGACGCTGCTGTTGCTCAGGCTGATGCTCGCCCCCGCCATGCGGGCCAGCGCCCCCACGGAGCCCCGGCCGCTGGTTTCGATCAGCACGCGGCTGACGTTGAACACCGCACCGGGGCTGTTTGTGGTGTCCGGCGAGGCGTACAGGGCATGGGAGTTGTCGCCAAGGGTGCTGATGACACCACCGTCCATGGTGAACACGCCGCCACGGTTGTCGATGGCCGCTGCACTAGAGCCTTGGGTTTCCAGGATGCTGTTCTTGACGTCGACCCGGGTGTTGTTGCCCGGCATCCAGATCGCCGATCCATGGTCGCCCAGGGTGGTGATCTGCAGGTTGTCCAGGTCGGCGCTGGCCTGGCTGGCGTTGACGTTGATGCCGTAGCCGTTCTGCGAGGTGATTCGGCTATTGCTGACCACCGCCGTGCCGCCCGGTTTCTGGTACACGCCGCTCAAGGTGATGCCGTCGCCCAAGGCGTTGATGCTGCCGTTGTGGAAGCTCAGAGCGGCACTGTTCACGCCAATGCCGCGGCCGCTTTCGGAGGTGATGTCAACCCCGTCGGCACTGAGAGAGGAACCAACACCCTCCACCACCACCGCACCAATGAACCCGTTGGAATGGATACTGACCCGTTGCAAATCGATGGACGCACCATCGGCGATGCTCACCACATTGACCGAACCGGTTCCGGTGGTGCTCAGGGTCAGGTCCGAGGCCTGGATGCTGGAGCCCTTGCCGGTGGCATACAAGACATCCGCCTGGTTGCCCGAGGTGGTGATGGCGCCGCCGGCCAGCTGCACTTGGCCGCCGGCCCTGGCCTCCACCCCGCGGCTCTGGTAGCCGCTGGTGGTGATCTGCACATCGTTCAGGGTCAGCTGGCTGCCGGCGCCGGTGGCTTGGGCCCCGGTGGCGTAATCAGAGTCGCCGGCGCGGATGCTCACGCCGCTCAGTTCGGCCTTGCCGCCGGCATCCACCTGCACGCCCACCACAGAACTGTGGGAGCTGTCCGGCGTGATCTGGATGTCATAGTTCTGACCTTGCAACTGGTTCTGTGCACCGCTCACCCGCACGGCCGGACCTTGGCCGGTGTAATCGATACCTACGTCATCCAGAGTCAGGGATTCACCTTCGGGAGAGGACAAGTCGATCTTTTCATAGTCGGCAGCGGTTGCCGGCTGAGCAACCAGCGTCAGCAACGATAGCGCGGAACTAACCGCGAGACTTATCGTCTTCTTAACCAGAACCATAACTTTAAAGCCTTCGTACTAGAACACCAGAAGAAGGCCGGCATGTTGTAGTCGAAGATCAAAACGAAAAATGAGAATTTTCTCAAACCCCAGGCATTAAGAATATTCTGAAGATTGGTATAGATAGTTCTCTTTATTATGGGCCGATGCCTACACAAGCCCACTTCCCCGCCCTGATCCGCCACTTCTCCGAAGCCTGTATTCCGGTGGTCTTGCTGCGCCTGTTCGTGTACAGCCTGCTAACTTGCGTCCTGATCATCGCCGGCTTCGTTATTCACTGGTCACTTAATGAAACACTCTCCAGCTATCGACGCCAGATGAATGCCGCGGTATTTAACGCCCAACAATTCTTCGGTCAGAGGGAGAGTCTACTCAAGGCGATTTCGTCTTCTGCGGTGACTACTAGCGATGATCGGCTTAGTTCTTTCAGCCGCAACTTCCTGGCAAGTAATAAACAACTTAGGGTGCTGCCGTTCGGCAATAACCCGGCGCGGCGCTGGGCCCTGGCGCTGACCGCACGAGACCTGGTGGAGATCGACAACACCCACAGCCAGTTGCTGTACCTGGTGCCGGAACAAGGCCTAGTCACACCCCTCTATGAGCCACCGGGCCTGCGCGGCAAACTCCACTCCATCCGGGCGCTCGATACCCCCTGGCTGAAGCAACTTGACCAGCGCGCCGCGCAGGACATGCTGGCTCAGCACCCGCAAGCCCGAACCCTGTGGTACTCGGCCGGCACCGACGGCAACCAGCAGGTGTACCTGCTGCGCCCGGTGGACGAGCTTCAGGCCAACGAGGGCTGGCTCGGCCTGGAGCTGACCGAGATCGACCTGGCTCTCGACCCCCAGGGCCTGCACCAGGGCAAATACCTACTGTATGACGCCGAGGGCGCGCTGGTGCTGCACAGCGCCAACTGGCAAGTGCCCGGCAGCCTGTCGCGCCTGCAGGCCGACGCCGACTCCTTTGGCCTGCATCGCCTGGGCGTGCTGCCCGACTACATCGTGCTGAACAAATCCGTGGGCAACGCCGGCTGGCGCCTGGTGTACTACGCGCCGGTCAGCCAACTGCTGCAGGACAGCGCTGGCCCGCTGTACAGCACCCTGCTGGTGACCCTGCTGCTGTTCGCGACAATCTTCTTCGGCGCGCGCTACATCCGCCTGCGCCTGGTGGAGCCCGCAGTGCGCCATTACAGTGCCCTGGCGGACAGCGTATCCCTCAACCGGCGCTTCATCGAGGTAGCGCCGGTGGGCCTGTGTCTGATGCGTCGCGACAACGGCCGGCTGATCCTGTGCAACGAATCCGGGCGACGCTGGCTGGCCTCGGTGCCCGGCTTGCGCGAGCGCATCCTTGGCCAACCGCGTACCCGGGTGCACGCCATCGACCATGCCCTGGAAGACGGCACCTTCATCCAGCTGACCTGCGCACCCACCGGCTACAACGGTGTGGCGGCGGTGCTGTGCTGCATCAGCGACGTCACCGACTTCAAGGTTGCCGAGCAGTCACTGCTGCAGGCCAAGCAGCTGTCGGACCAGGCCAACCGCGAGAAGACCCTGTTCCTCAGCACCCTGAGCCACGAGATCCGCACGCCCATGTACGGCATCCTCGGCTCTCTGGAAATGCTCCGCACCACCGCCCTCAGCGCCCAGCAGGGCGACTACCTGGAAGCCACCCAGCAAGCATCCTCGGCGCTGATGCGAACCATCAACGACACCCTCGACATGTCACTGATCGAGTCCGGCCGCCTGAGCCTCACCAGCGCCCCCTTCTCCCCGGTGCGGCTGGTGGAAGAAGTGGCCTTCAGTTACTCGGCCCGGGCCCGCAGCAAGGGCCTGCGCCTGTACGTGACCCTCGACCCGGATGTCGCCGAGCGGGTAGTGGGCGACAGCGAGCGCATTCGCCAGATCCTCAACAACCTGGTGAGCAATGCCATCAAGTTCACCGAGTCCGGCCATGTGGTACTGCGCCTGCATGCCGAACCAGCCCCAAACCGAGCGCCTAGCCTGCGTTTCCAGGTGGTGGACAGCGGCCCGGGGATCGCCCCGGAGTTCCAGGCCAACCTGTTCGAGCCCTATTACCGGGTGCCCGGCTGGCTGGGGCAGAAGGCCTCGGGCACCGGGTTGGGCCTGGCCATCTGCCAACGCTTGGCGCACATGATGCAGGGCGAGTTGAGCGCCATCAGCGAGCCTGGGCTGGGTTCCAGCTTCAGTTTCACCCTGGCCCTGGAGCCCTGCACCGCCGCTGCTGCAGCGGACCTGCCGCGCCTGGGGGTGACCCCGGTGTATGTGCGCGGGGACATCCAGGAAGTGACTCTCAATCTCTGCCACTGGTTGCGCCGTTGGGGCGCCCTGGCGATTCCCTATGTGGCCGAACGCGACCCGCCGACCCGCAAGGCGGTGCTGGTGGAAGCCTTTCTCGGCCCCTCGCGGCCAGTGGCCTGGAGCGGCCCGCGGGTGCTCATGCACGCCCCCGGCATGGGCCCGCCGCAGCGCCTGGCCGGCGACAGCTGGGTGGCCCGCACCTTCAGCCTCGACAGCCTGCGCAACGCCGTGGCCCAGGCCCAGTCCGGCATCGTTGCCGAACGGTGCTTCGCCTCCCCCGAAGCCCTGGCCCCGAGCCTGGACCTCAAGCTGCTGGCGGTGGACGACAGCCCCCTGTCGCTGCAGGTGATCTTTCAGCAGGGCCGCTACCTGGGCAACCGGATGGTGGCCTGCGCCAGCGCCGTCGATGCCTTGAAACGCACCGACCTGCTGTCCTTCGACGGCGTGCTGACCGATTTGCAGATGGATCCAATGGACGGTCTGTCGTTTGCTCGGGCCCTACGTGAACAGGGGTTCCACGGGCCCATCATTGGCATCACTGGTGAACTCTCCCCGGTGCTGCGCAGCCGCTGCGAATCCGCCGGAATCCGTCATTTGCTGATCAAGCCAGTACCTCTGGACGCCTTGAGCGAAGTACTGCAATCCATCAAGAGGAAAGTCATGTGAGCACGCTCAAGTCCCTGCGAGTCCTGGTGCTGGACGACCATCCGATCCACTGCCAGCAGGCCCGGCAACTGTTGCACGCGGCCGGGTTCGGCCCAGTGGACAGCGCTCTCGATGCGCGCGAGGCCCTGGCCATGTTGCACCGCCAGGTCTACGACCTGGTGCTGGTGGACCTGCACATGCCGGAAATGGATGGAGTGCAGTTCATCCATGCCCTGACCGGTGTCGACCAGGTGCCGATCCTGGCCATCGTCTCGTCCTGCTCGCGGCGGTTGATGAACAGCGTCAGCCTGATGGCCAAGGAGAAAGGCCTGGCGGTACTCGGCACCTTCCCCAAGCCTCTGGAAGCGATCCACGTCGAGCAGATCAGCGCCATCATCGGCAACAGCCAGGACCCGGTGCTGGCAGCCCGGCCCGAGCACGAGGCAGTGTTCGACCGCCAGGTCCTGGAGCGGGCCATCGAACGCCGCGAGCTCAAGGCCCGGTTCCAGCCCCGGCGCTCGCTGAGCACTGGCCGGATCGTCGGCGCGGAGGCCCTGGTGCGCTGGAACAGTCCGTCCTTCGGGCTGCTGATGCCGGACTCGTTCCTTGCCTCCATCAGCCGCTGCCAGCTGGACCATGCGCTGTTGCTGCTGATGCTCGGCCAGGCCATCCAGGCACAGCAGCACTGGCAGCGCCTGGGCCATCGCCTCACCGTCTCGGTGAACCTGCCCACCGGACTGCTGGACGACCCCGGCCTGCCCGACCAGTTGCAGCAGATCACCCTCGCCTCGGGGCTGGCCACCAGCGATATCTGCTTCGAGCTGCTGGAAACCGAGCGGCCACTGTCCCCCGGGCAGTATCATATGGGCGCCAGCCGTCTGCGCCTGAAAGGCTTCGGCCTGGCACAGGATGATTTCGGCATGGGCTACAGTTCCATGTACAGCCTGATTTCCACGCCCTTTACCGAGATGAAGATTGACCGCCACTTCGTGCATGGCGCCGCAGCCGACGATGCCCGCGCCGCAGCCCTGGTGGCGGCGGTGCAACTGGGCCGGCAACTGGGCCTGGAAGTGGTGGCCGAGGGCGTGGAATCGGCCCGTGACCTGGAATTTCTGCGCCAGATTGGCTGCGACAGTGCCCAGGGGTATCTTATTTCCGCCGCATTGGAGCTGGACGCCTTCACACAACTGCTGGGATGCACTGTTACTCCACCCTTTTCGTCACCTACCCGGCCCGCCTCCTCTCTCCCATGCCAGACATCCCGCTACGCCGCATCGCGAAAAACTTCCGACGATTGAATCTCGTGCTGTTCCTCATTCTGCCGTTGCTGCTGGTCATGGGCGGCGCGCTGTTCTGGGGCGGCCAGCGGATCATCCGCCAGGAACAGGAACGGATTGCCGTGGACTTCCAACTGCTGACCCGCTACATGAGCGAGCAGCAAGCCCTGCTCCAGCGGCTGGCCGGCGAGAAGCGCCTGCAATACAAGGACGCGGACCAGGATCCGGCGCAGCTCTTCCACCTCATGGAGCAACAGGAGGCGGTGGGCGCGACCCTGTTCCAGGGCAACCCCTCCTCAGTGGAAACCCCCTTCACCCTGGTCTGCCAGGACCAGGCCCAATGCCCCCACCAGAGCGCTGCAGCAGCCGGCCTTGGGCGCTACCTGGCCGATCTCTACTCCAGCTTCTGGGTGCGCTCGAGCTTTCCCGCTTCGGCCCTGCTGGTGGTGGACGCCGGTGCCGGCAGCAGCTTTACCGTGCCCACCATCGGCAGCCGCTGGCCGCGGCTGACCACCCCCCTGGTCCTGGCAGGCCTGCATGCGGTGCGCGCCAGCGCTACCAGCAGCGACAGCGACGCGATCCGCTGGATCCGTCTCAAGGACTTTCCCCAGCACATGATCGCCTTCATCGCCCTGCACAACCTTGCCCCCGGCAGCGGCCTGCAGAGTTCCGGCACCTATGCTGCCTGCCTCACCTACAGGGACCGCATCAACGTCTTCACCACGCCGCAGCGGCGGCACTTCTACGACAAGTTCTGGCTGCAGGGCCGGCTCGACGGCCTGCTGCTGGGGGATGAACCGGCGCCCCTGGCGCTGCACGAGGGGGCCAACGTACGCAGCGACGGCCTGCTGTTCCAGATCAACGACGCCAGTGGCCACTGGAGCGGTTACTACCTGTTGAGCTACCGCACCCTGTTCCTCGGCCACTCCTGGTCCCTGGCGGCGATCTTCCTGCTGCTGTTGCTCAGCCCCCTGGCCGCCAGGGTCTATGCGCGCTGGTACCAGCGCCGGGTCATAGCGCCGGCGCAACAGGCTCACGCCGAGCTGGTGGAAAACCATCAGTTCAGCCGCACCCTGCTGGAGACCACGCCAGTGGCCCTGTGCGTGCTCAGCCGCGAAGACCGGCGGATCGTCTTCGCCAACAACCTGGCCCTCAAGTGGTTCGTCACCCAGGTCGGGCAAAGCCTGGATGCCAGCGGGCTGGATAGCGAGCTGCTGGAGCAGATCACCCAGGCCCGTGAGCCGGGGGAAATCGAGAACTACCAGAGCTATGACGGACGCTCGTTCTACATCGCCTACGCGCCGACCCGCTACCGCAATCAGGAGGTGCTGATCTGCGCCTTCGCCGACCTCAGCGCGCGGGCGCAGATGGAGCAGCAACTGACCCAGGCGAAACAGGCCGCCGACAAGGCCAACGGCGCCAAGTCGGTGTTTCTCGCCACCATGAGCCACGAGATCCGTACGCCGCTGTACGGGGTCCTGGGCTCGCTCGAACTGATGAGCCTGACCGATCTGGACCGCGAGCAGCGCCAATTGCTCGAACGCATCCAGGTGTCCTCCGGGCTGCTGTTGCAGATCATCAGCGACATCCTCGACATCACCCGCATCGAGTCCGGCCAACTGTCTCTGGGCGACCAGCTGTTCAACCCCAGGGCACTGGTCCAGCAGTGCACCGCCAGCTTTGTCGACGCCGCGCGGAACAAGGGCCTGCTGCTGTTTTCCTGGGTCGACCCGCAACTGCCCCAGGCCCTGCTCGGTGACCCGGGGCGAATCAGCCAGATCCTCAACAACCTGATCAGCAACGCGATCAAGTTCACCCACTCAGGTCAGGTGATAGTGCGTGCCCGGGCCGAGCCCGGCAGCCAGGGACAGGTGCTGCTGTCGCTGCAGGTGGCGGACACCGGTATGGGTATCGGCAAGGAAGAACAGCAGCAACTGTTCGTGCCCTTCTACCAGATCGACGCCCATTCCCACACCGTGCACGGCGCCGGCCTGGGCCTGTCGATCTGCGCCAAGCTGGCGGCGCTGATGGGCAGCCAGATCCACCTGACCAGCGAGCTGGGCCTGGGTAGCAGCTTCTCCATGCAGCTGCAATTGCCGGTGGCCAGCGATCCTGACGGCGAACGCCAGCCCGACCTCGATGGCGCTCGGATCTACGTGCAAAGCCCGCACCACGAACTCACCGAAAACCTCTGCCAGTGGCTGCAGAAATGGCAGGCCCAGGCCTCGCCGCTGGAAGACTTGGCCCCTGCGCTCCAGGGCCGGGGCATACTCCTGCGACTGTTCGGTGACAGCCACGGGACGCCTGAACCGCCACCCTACGGACTGGTCTGCATCGACCTCGGTGGCCAGGCCCCAGGTGCCGGTCTGGCCGATGCCTGCGACTTCTACGCTATCGGCCGCCTGCTGGAACGCACCCTGGGTGGTGAACCCGACAGCGTCGTAGTGCTAGACCCGCCGCCAGCGCACATCGCCAGTCAGGCACCGCTGGGGCTCAACGTGCTGGTGGCCGAGGACAACCCGATCAACCAGGCAACCCTGAGCCATCAGTTGCAGCAACTGGGCTGTCGCAACACCCTTGCCGCCGACGGCGCCGAAGCCCTGGACCTGTGGCGGATTGGCGACTACGACCTGCTGCTAACCGACGTCAACATGCCACGCATGAACGGCTACGAACTCACCTGCATCCTGCGCGCTACCGGCGATGACCGGCCGATCATCGGTATCACCGCCAACGCCATGTGTGATGAAGAGACACGTTGCAAGGCCAGCGGCATGGATGCCTGGCTGGTCAAGCCGGTGCCGCTGCAGACCTTGCGCGCGAGCCTGGCACGGCTCACCAGCCTCGCCCCGGAACCCGGCCCCGCCCCCACACCCGCGGCAAGCGCCCCACAACCGGGCACCTTGCCGTCGAACCTGCGTGAGCTGTTCGCCCGCACCATGAGCCAGGATATCGAACACTTGCGCCAGGCCCTCGAACAGCAGGATTACGACCGCATCTTCCAACTGCTGCACCGAGTCCGCGGGTCCCTCGCGGTGGCTGGCCACGAAGGGCTGATCCTGCAGTTGCACGACCTGGGGCAGAGCTTGCGCCAGAGCGGTTTGACGCCCACCACGCACGCGCATAGCCTGACGCTGCTGCACGCCTTGCAGAACATCAGCCAGCCCGAATGAACGCTCGTAGTACCCGCATTTCTACGCATTCCCTTTTGACAACGGATCGTGTCCACCATGAAAAAAATACGCGTTGCCCTGGCCGACGATCATCCCCTGGTGCTCGCTGCCGTCAGCGACCTGTTGAAAAAGACCCGCCAGTACGAGGTGGTGGCGGCTGTCACCACCCCCAGTGCCCTGGTCCAGCAACTTTCGGATGACCCGCGGATCGACGTGGTCATCACCGACTACTTCATGGAGGGCGACCCGACCTTCGGCGATGGCATACGCCTGGTGACCTACCTGATCCGGCACTTCCCCAGGGTCCAGGTGCTGGTGCTGACCATGATGTCCAACCCGATGATCGTGGCCGCGCTGTATGACATCGGCGTGCGCTCGGTACTGCCCAAGCGCCATGACATGAGCGAGCTGCTCAGCGCCCTGGAGAACGTCCGCCAGGGGCGCATCCACCACCCGCCGAGCCTGGTGCAGAACGAGCTCAACAGCAGCCCGCTGCGCTCCATGGCCGACGGCCTGAGCAGCCTTACGCCCAAGGAATACGAAGTGCTGCGGCATTTCGTGCGCGGCGAATCAATGATGCAGATCGCCGCCAACCTCAAGCGCAGCGTGAAGACCGTCAGTGCGCAGAAGATCTCGGCGATCCGCAAGCTCAACCTGGACAGCGACCAGGCCCTGGTCGCCTTCTGCCTGGAGTCCGGCGAATTTCAGTAGGCCCTGGGGCCGGGGCAGCGCCGCGGCCAGGCGCTGCTGCTTCTGCATCCATGGCCTGCTCAACACTGCTGTTGCCTGCCTCGCTGGAACGCGAGCGCACGACCGCGCCGAAAGTACCTGCATGGCAATCATTGAATAGCCCGGCACAAAAAATCGAAAATCTGATGCCGCCCTACCTGGGTGGCGGCTGGGGAATCGCCAGGCGGCTGGTGGCCTTGACCTCGCGCAGCGCCAGGCTGGACTGGATCGAGGCAATGCCCGGCTGGCGCCTGAGCACGTGCTCGACAAAGTCGCTGTAGCTGTCCAGGTCACGGGCCAGCACCTGCAGCAGGTAGTCGGCGTCGCCGGTGATCTTGTGGCAGGCCTGGACCTCGGGCAGGCGCATGATCACCGTCTCGAAATCGTCCGGGGTCTGGTCGGAGTGGGTGGCGAACCGCACATGGACGAAGGCCAGGATGTCCAGCCCCAGCAGGCGCCGGTCGAGGTTGGCCTGGTAGTCCCTGATCACCCCCTCCTCCTCCAGGCGCTTGCGCCGCCGCCAGCAGGGGGTAAGGCTCAGGGACAGGCGCTCGCTGAGCTCGGCGTTGGAAATGCTCGCGTCCTGCTGCAACAGCGCAAGAATCGCCAGGTCGGTGTCGTCGAGGTTAACGCTGCGAGTCGTTTTTTTCACAATCAGCCACCAACGGGGAAAATATTACCCAAAACTCTAATTGCACCCGAACAAAAAGCAAAGAATTCGCAGCCATGCCGGAACAAACTATTTGCACCGGACAATAACAATGGATGCGTTCAGCATGCTTACCGTCTTCAGCGAATCCCACCGCCTGCACCATGGCACCGAATTGAAGGATGGCGTGCTCAAGCCCTCCTTCGAGCAACCCAGCCGCGCCGACACGGTGCGAGACCGGGTGCGCCACGTGGGGCTTGGCGAGATCATCGGCCCGCGGCGCTTCGACCGCGCCTGCTACGTGGCCGCCCACAGCGAACGTTACGTCAGCTTCCTGGAAAACGCCTGGAGCGAATGGACCGCCACCGGCCGCAGCCACGACGCCCTGCCCCTGGTGTGGCCGGTGCGCGACCTGGCCAACCAGCAGGTGCCCGAATTCATCGACGGCAAGCTGGGTTTCTTCGCCATGGACGCCGGCTCGCCGATCACCGCCACCACCTGGGATGCGGTGCGCACCAGCGCCGATATCGCCCTCACTGCCCTGGCCCTGATCGATGAAGGCCAGGACAGCGCCTTCGCCCTGTGCCGCCCGCCGGGGCATCACGCCGCACGGGAATACATGGGCGGCTACTGCTACCTGAACAACGCCGCCATCGCCGCGCAGCACGCCATCACCCGGGGCGCCAGGCGGGTGGCGGTGCTGGACGTGGACTTCCACCACGGCAATGGCACCCAGAACATTTTCTATGACCGTGGCGACGTGCTCTTCGTCTCGCTGCACGGCGACCCGGCCGTGTCCTACCCCTACTTCTCGGGCCATGCCAGCGAGCGCGGCAGCGGGGCCGGCGAAGGCTGCAACCTGAACCTGCCCCTGCCGAAGAACACCACCTGGCAGCACTACCGCCAAGCGCTGGAGCTGGCCTGCAAACAGTTGCGGGCCTTCGCTCCCGAACTGCTGGTGGTGTCCCTGGGCGTGGACACGTTCAAGGACGACCCCATCAGCCACTTCCTCCTGGAAAGCGAAGACTTTCTCGGCATGGGCCAGATCATCGCCACGGTGGGCACGCCCACCCTGTTCGTGATGGAAGGCGGCTACATGGTGGATGAGATCGGCATCAATGCGGTCAATGTGCTGCACGGCCATGCCAACCGCTAGCGCGCGCCAGGCGCGCTCTCCCGCAGTGTTCAACGTTCCGACCGAGAGGGAAATCACCATGACCTTGTTTATCGATGTGGATCAGGCAGCGGCGCTGTACAAGCGCCTGGGTGTCGCCAGGGCGATCCGTGAAATGGCCGGTTATATCCAGGCCGACTACCTGCGCTGGCAAGCCTTCGAAAAGTCCCCGCGCACCGCCAACCACTCGCCCACCGGAGTCATCGAACTGATGCCCGCCGACGATGGCCAGCAGTACGCCTTCAAGTACGTCAACGGCCACCCTGGCAATCCGGCCCGGCAGTTGCTCACGGTCATGGCCTTCGGCGTGCTGGCCGAGGTGGACAGCGGCTACCCGGTGCTGCTCAGCGAACTGACCCTGACCACCGCGGTACGCACCGCCGCCACCTCGGCCCTGGTGGCCCGTGCCCTGGCGCGCCCGGACAGCCGAACCATGGCGCTGATCGGCAATGGCGCCCAGAGCGAGTTCCAGGCCATCGCCTTCCACGACATGCTCGGCATCGACGAGCTGCGGATCTTCGACATCGACCCGGCCGCCTCCCGCAAGCTCAAGCACAACCTGCAAGCCTGGCCGGGCCTGAAGGTGCGCATCGCCGAGTCGGTGGCCGATGCGGTCAAGGGCGCCGACATCGTCACCACGGTGACCGCGGACAAGGCCTACGCCACCATCCTCACCCCGGAGCTGATCGAGCCCGGCATGCACCTCAATGCGGTGGGCGGCGACTGCCCGGGCAAGACCGAGCTGCACGCAGAGATCCTGCGCAATGCCCGGGTGATCGTCGAGTTCGAGCCGCAAACGCGCATCGAGGGTGATATCCAGCAGTTGCCGGCGGACTTTGCGGTGACCGAATACTTCCGCATCGCCCAGGGCCTGGAACCGGGCCGCGAGCATGCCCGGCAGGTCACGGTGTTCGACTCGGTGGGCTTTGCCCTGGAGGACTTCTCGTCCCTGCGCTACCTGCACGACCAGGCGCGCGAACACGGCATTGGCGAGCGGATCCACCTGGTGCCGACCCCGGCCAACATCAAGGACCTGTACCAACTGATCGGCCAGGGCCCCGACGCCGCCACAGGCGCCCCGCGCCGCCTGGCCAGCGGCTGAGGCAATACCCCCATGGCCGCTGCACGGGAAAACGCCCCGTGCCCCTGTGCAGCGGCCCAACCCGAACCGGTTGCGCCACCCCGACCTACAACCACAGCGCGCAGCCCCAGCCACCCTGCACTGCCAAAACTCGACAACTATAAAATCAAGAGGTTTTGTGATGACTCCAGATACCCTCGGGGCCCCTGCGCGCCCCGTGCTGCAACGCACCCTGCATAACCGTCATATCCAGCTCATGGCCATGGGCGGCGCCATCGGCACCGGGCTGTTCATGGGCTCGGGCAAGATCATCGCCATGTCCGGTACCTCGATCATCCTGATCTACATGATCATCGGCCTGTTCGTGTACCTGGTGATGCGCGCCATGGGCGAGCTGCTGCTGTCGAACCTGCAATTCAAGAGCTTCGCCGACTTTGCCGGCGCCTACCTGGGGCCGCGCGCGGCGTTTTTTCTCGGCTGGTCCTACTGGCTGAGCTGGAGCGTGGCGGTGGTGGGCGACGCCGTGGTGGTGGGCGGTTTCTTCCAGTACTGGTTCCCCGGGGTGCCGGCCTGGATGCCCGCGGTCAGCATGATGCTGACGCTGTTCGCCCTCAACGTGCTCACGGTGCGGCTGTTCGGCGAAGTGGAGTTCTGGTTCGCCATCATCAAGATCATCGCCGTGGTCACCCTGATCGGCGTCAGCCTGGTGCTGATCGCCAGTTCGTTCGTCTCGCCCTCGGGCGTGACCGCCTCGCTGGGCCACCTGCTGGACCGGCAAGCGGCCTTTCCCCACGGCCTGCTGGGCTTCTTCGCCGGGTTCCAGATGGCGATCTTCTCCTTCGCCGGCACCGAGCTGATCGGCACCGCCGCCGCGGAAACCCGCGACCCTCACAGCACCCTGCCCAAGGCCATCAACGCCATACCGCTGCGGATCATCCTGTTCTACGTGCTGGCCCTGGCCTGCATCATCGCCGTGACCTCCTGGCAGCAGGTGTCGCCGAACAAGAGCCCGTTCGTCGAGCTGTTCCTGATTGCCGGCTTCCCGGCGGCGGCGGGCATCGTCAACTTCGTGGTGCTGACCTCCGCCGCTTCCTCGGCCAACAGCGGCGTGTTCTCGGCCAGCCGCATGCTCTTCGGCCTCGCCGACCAGGGCAATGCGCCGCGCCTGTTCAAGCGCCTGTCGGGCCAGAGCGTGCCGGTCATCAGCCTGAGCTTCACCACCCTGCTGATGCTGCTGGGGGTGTTGCTGCTGTACGTGGTTCCCGAGGTGATGACCGCCTTCACCCTGGTGTCCACGGTGTCGGCGATCCTGGTGATCTTCACCTGGTCGACCATCCTCGCGTCCTACATCGCCTACCGCAAAAAGCACCCGCAACTGCACGCCCGTTCGCACTACAAGATGCCCGGCGGCGTGCCCATGGCCTGGTTTGCCCTGGCCTTCCTGCTGTTTGTCCTGTGCCTGCTGGCCCTGCGCCCGGACACCCGCCTGGCGCTGTGCGTGATGCCGGCGTGGTTTGTCTGGCTGGGCATTGCCTATCGCCTGACGGCGGGGCGCAAGGGGCGGGTTCATGGCCGGGCGGCATACCCGCGCTGAAGCGCAACAGTGCCAGGGATGGCACTCCCGGCTGCGGCTCAAAACGTAAAAACATCGACACACCCCCTGCGGTCTTGGTCTACTCGCGCGCCATCAACGTAGCCAGGGAGTGCTCACATGCAAGTCGCAGGCCCCACCTTTGAAGAGGTGTTAAGGAAGAATTTCAAGCGCGTGCTGACCTATTGGAGCCAGATCGGCACGGTCATGGGCTTGAGCGCCGTCGGGTTGGGGTTGATCAGCCTGTACATGTACACCCGGGCGATTGGCCGCACCGACCTGTTCATGGCTTCGATCGATGCAAAGTCGGCGCTGATGATCTGGCTGGTCATAGTGCTGGTGCTCATGAGCGCGTTTCTGTTTCTGCTGACCGTCACCACTCTGCTGTTCTGGCTGTCCGCCAGCCTGTTTCACAGAACCCCGGGGCGCCTGAAGGATGTAGTGGTGTGGCTGACACTCCCGTTCCTGGTGGGGTTCCTGGGATATGTCGTTGTCATTTACTACACCTCAGGCTGGCTGCCGGTAGGGCAATCCCTGCTTGGGCTGCTAGTGCTGTTTCTGCTCAGTTGCTGGGGGGTACTGTCACGCCCGGCGTTCAAAAAGGTAATTGAGGAAAACCTGACACCCACCAGGGACAAAATGGACTTTCTGCTTGTGTTGCTGACCTGCCTGCTTGGCACGCTCTGCGCAGCGCTCTTCCCCAGCCTGGTGACACTCAATGCCTATGTGAGTGAAGTCAGCAGCGACTCCCCGCACTATGTGGCGGCATTGAATCTGCTGATCCTGATCCTTACGTTGCTACCGGTCGTGATTTTCTACCACAAGGCCGGAAGCCTCAATAAACGCATCCTGTATTCGATATTGTCGGTGGCACTGTTTGCCCTGGCGTTTCTGTTTGTACTGCCCGGGGCCATGAGCAAGGTCACCTACAAGGCCGCAGGAGGGCTGGATGTACGCCAGGACGAAATCGAACGCTTCGTCCTGCTGGACGATCTCGAACTGCATGACCTGGACCCGCTGATGTGGAATACCCGCCTGACCTCGCAGCGCCACCTGGAGGTTCAGGGTTTTCAGCTGTTCTCTTTCGGTGAAACGCTGTTGATCTGTCCCAAGGGGCTACGCAACTTGCGGCTCAACCAGATGCACACCTATACCCGCCACTGCATCAAGACCCGCAACAGCTCGGTGACCCGTAAACCGCCAGGACCGCTGTACATCTCTCAACCGGCCTGTGCCAGCCTGGCGCCCCCTGCGACATGCTGGAAGCCGCAGGGTTCCTGACGCTTACACCCTGACGGCCTGCAACACCGAGGCGTAGTTGGCCACCGCCATGCCGCCCATGTTGAACAGCAGGCCGAACTCCGGCGAGCGCGCGGCGAGGCCAATGGGCTCGCCGGTCAACTGGCGAAAGCCCAGGGCATGCATCGACACACCGGTGGCGCCCACCGGATGTCCCTTGGCCTTGAGCCCGCCGGAGAGGTTCACCGGCAGGCGTCCGTCGGCATTCACCCAGCCTTCGTCCAGGGCTCGATGGCCTTCGCCCTTGGGCGCCAGGCCCATGGCTTCGTAGATCAGCAGTTCGGCGATGGTGAAGCAGTCGTGGACTTCGGCGAACGCCAGGTCGTCCAGGCCCAGGCCGGCTTCGTGCAAGGCGCCCTGGATCGCCAGTTGCGGGCCTTCGAAGGCCAGCACGTCGCGGCGCGCCATGGGCAGGAAGTCGTTCACCTGGCTCAGGGCGCGGATCGCCACTTCACGGCGGAACTCCCGGGCCCGGCGCGGCGACGCGAGGAGGATCGCCGCCGCGCCATCGCTGATCAGCGAACAGTCGGTCAGACGCAGGGGCTCGGCGATCAGCGGGTTGCCGGGCGAAACGCTGTTGCAGTGGGCAAAATCCATGGCCCGATGCATCTGCGCCAGGGGGTTGGCCATGGCGTTGGCGTGGTTCTTCACGGCAATCGCCGCCATGGCAGCCAGGGGGCTCTGGTAGCGCTCGGTGTAGCGCTGGGCCACTTGGCCGAACAGTTGGGCAAAGCTCAGGCCGGCCTCTTGCGGGTCGTTCTGGTAGCCGGCCCCGGCCAGGGCCCGGGTGACCTCGGCGGTGCTGTTGCCGGTCATCTTTTCCGCCCCCACCACCAACACCAGTTCGGCGGCGCCGCTGCGGATCGCGTTGATCCCGGCCTGGATCGCCGCCGAGCCGGAAGCACAGGCGTTTTCGCAGCGGGTGGCCGGCTTGAAGCGCAACTGCGGGTCGGCCTGGAGCATCAGGGACGCGGGAAAACCATCAGGCACCAGCCCGGAGTTGAACTGGCCGAGAAACAGCGCATCGATCGCCCCGGCGTCAATGGCGGCGTCCACCAGCACGTCGCGGGTGACCTGGACAACCAGGTCTTCCAGGCTGCCATCGAGGCGGCCAAAGCGGGTGTGGGCCGCCGCGACGATGCAAACGGATTCATGGTTCATGGGGGTTCTCCTGTACTGAAGGCGGGTGGTCCCGGCCAGCGGCCTGCGTGCGCAAGGGCCCTCGGCCGGGGTGACTGCCCATCAGTGTAGGTAGTGTTGCGCCAGGTGCTCAGGTCAGCGCGGCCTGGGCATCCAGGCGCAGCAGTTGCAAAGGTTCCAGAGTGGAGCCCTGCAAAGATTCCCCGGCATACAGCGCCTCGTTGGCCATGGCCATTTCAGCGCTGCGGCCGGCAACCATTTCGTAGGTCTTGCGCGGCAGGACCTCGCTCCAGCCGTTTTCAAAGGTGTTGTAGGCCAGGGTCAGCGCGGCGGTGAAATAGTGCTGGCCGGCCACTGGAATCCGGACCTCCTGGCCCGCCTCATCCAGGGCGATGAAGTGATTGGGCAAGTGCTCCACCCCCAGGCGCTTGAGCACTATCCAGGAGAAGGCCGACGGCACGAAGACGTTGAGTTTTTCTGCGGCGATGGCCGAGTAGCCACGCTCCTGCAGCAGTTGGACGATGTCGTCTTCACTGGCCTCGGGGTGGCCGGCCATCAATTCCAGGGTATCGAGCACACCCTGATGGGCACTGGCATGATCCAGGCAGCAACTGCAGTCCGGCGAATGTGAATCGTCATGCATGATCGGTCGATGATCCCTATCGGTCTTGGTGAGGGGGCGCAGGATAAACCCTGCGCCCGCCTCGCCACCAGCAAACAGCGGTTACTTGATGACGATGGGGTTCACCGGCGCTCCGCTGCCGCCGACGATCTTCAGCGGCGCGGCGGTGTAGAGGAAGGTCCACTGGCCATCGGCGGCGCAATCCTCGGCCAGTTCTTCAAGCAGCACGATCTCGGTGAAGGCGATCCCCAGGTTGCGCATCAGCGCGCAATGCAGGGGAATCTGCACCCCGGACACCGGGTCGGTGATCACCTCGTTGGCGATGGTGTCGGTGACCAGATTGGGGATCTCCATCTGGTTGAACCAGTCCACCAGTTCCCGGCTGTAGGTCAGCCCGGGTTCCACCAGGTCCTTGAAGAACTCGGTCTTGCCGTACTCGTAGAAGGCGCCCATGGAACCGGTGCGGATGATGAGGATGTCGCGCTTCTCGATGGCCACGCCCTGGGCCTGGGCAGCGGCCAGCAGGTCCAGGTGGTTGAAGGTCTCGCCGCGCCCCAGGTACTTCTTGCCGCGGTGCCGGGCCATGTCGATCAGCACCGCACGGCCCACCACGCCGCGCTCGGCAATCGGCAACACACTGGCCTTGGCCATGCCGCCGACAGTGCTGCTGGCGTCGTAGCCGTTCCACAGCTGGTTGTCGTACCAGGCATGGCCCAGGGCGTCGTACTGGGTCGAGCCCTGCAGCTGCATGAAGATCACGTCGTCGCAGTACTCGGCGCCACCGGTCATGGAGGGCTGCTTGCCGGCCTGATAGTGGCTGCGGTCCAGGGTATTGAAACGCATCGACGGGTTGCGTGCCGGCCACATCGGGTCGCCGCCGGGATGGCCGATCTGCACTTGCAGGGTGAAGGTCTTGCCCTGGCGCACGGCCGCCACGCCCCGCAGTACCTCGGCCTGTTGCAGGTAGTTGAGGGCACCGACTTCGTCGTCCGGGCCCCACTTGCCCCAGTTCTTTGGCAGGCCTTCAAGCAGTTGCCGGGTATTGGGGTGGTTCTTGTTGTTCTCGATCCCACACATGTCGAATGCACTCCATTGATTGGGTTGAAACGGGCGAAAATGCTCGCGTGGCCTTGCCTGGCGATCAACCGTCAAGCCCCGGCGCCCCCTGGAACCTTGCGGCCCTGCGGGCCGTTCGCAGCCTGCGGCAGCGGCTACACGAAGCGCAGATCACACGCGCCGGGGGCTCTGGCCTGGAGGGTTTTACAGATCATCAGACGCAACGTCCACCATCCACTTCCAGACAGGTGCCGGTGATGAAGGCCGCCTCGTCAGAGGCCAGGTACAGGCAGGCGTTGGCCACATCCTGGGGGGTGGAGAAGCGCCCCAGGGGAATGGTGGCCATGAACTTCTGGCGGTTTTCCGGGGTGTCCGGCACCCCCATGAACTCACTGAGCAGGGCCGTGGCGCCCACCACCGGGTTGACGCAGTTGACGCGGATGTTGTCCGGCCCCAGCTCGGCGGCCATGGTCTTGCTCATCACCACCACCGCGCCCTTGCTGCCGTTGTACCAGACCAGCCCCGGACGCGGCCGGATCGCCGCCGTGGAGGCGATGTTGATGAACACCCCGCCGCCCTGGCCACGAAAATGCGGCACGAAGTGCTTGGCGCTGAGGAAGATGCTTTTGACGTTGACCGCGAACACCCGGTCGAACTCGGCCTCGTCCACTTCCAGCATCGGCCGGTTGCGGTGGGTGGTGCCGGCGTTGTTGACCACGATGTCCAGGCCGCCGTATTGCTCCAGGGTGTTGCGCAGCAGCGCGGCAACGCTGGCGTCCTGGGCCACGTTGACCTCGATGAAGTGGGCCTGGCCGCCGGCATCGCGGATTTCCTGCGCCACCCGCTGGCCGCCCGTGGCGTTCATGTCGGCGATTACAACCCGGGCGCCCTGCTGGGCGAAGGTCTTGGCGATGCCTTCACCAAAGCCGGAACCGGCGCCGGTGACGATGGCAGTTTTATGGGCTAGACGCATGCTAGTGACTCCTGTTTTTGTTGTTATTGGCCGCCGTAGTGGCGGCCCTCAGTCGTGACGAATGGCGATGGTCTTCAAGGCGGTAAAACCCAGCAGGGCCTCGAAGCCTTTCTCGCGCCCGTAGCCGCTGGCCTTGACTCCGCCAAAGGGCAGTTCGACGCCGCCACCGGCGCCGTAGTTGTTGATGAACACCTGGCCACAGCGCAGCTTGTGAGCCATGCGCAACTGACGCGCACCGTCCCGGGTCCAGACCCCGGCCACCAGGCCGAAGGCGCTGTCGTTGGCCAGGCCAATGGCCTCGGCCTCGTCCTCGAAGGGCATCACCGCCAGCACCGGGCCGAACACTTCCTCCCGGGCCAGGCGACTGTCTGGCGGCACATCGCGAAACAGCACCGCTTCGTGGAAGTAGCCGCCGCTGCCGGCCTCGGCCACCACCTGCCCACGCGCCGCCACCCGGATACCGGCGGCCTCGGCCTCGCGGACGAACTCCCGGACCTGGCGCAGCTGTTTCTGGTTGATCAGCGGGCCCATGTCCAGGTCCAGCTCCGAGGGCCCGGCGCGCAGTTGGCCAAAGCACTGGGCCAGGCGTTCCAGCAGCGGTTCATACAGGCTGCGCTGCACCAGCAGGCGGCTGCCGGCGGAACAGGTCTGGCCGCAGTTCTGCACGATGGCGTTGATCAGCACGGGCAGCGCCCGCTCCACATCGGCATCGGCGAAGACGATCTGCGGCGACTTGCCGCCCAGCTCCAGGGTTACCGGGCAATGCCGTTCGGCCGCCGCCTTGGCCACCAGGGCGCCGGTGCCGGTGGAACCGGTGAACGAGATATGCGCGACGCCAGGATGGGCGCACAACGCGGCACCGGCTTCGTGGCCATAGCCGCTGACCACATTCAGGCTGCCCGCCGGGAAGCCGACCTGGGCCGCCAGCTCCGCCAGCCGCAGCAGCGACAGGCTGGCGTCCTCGGCGGGCTTGACCACGCAGGCATTGCCCGCCGCCAGGGCGGCGCCGACGCTGCGGCCGAAGATCTGCATCGGGTAGTTCCAGGGAATGATGTGCCCGGTAACGCCATGGGGCTCGCGCACCGTGAGCACGGTGTAGCCGGCCTGATAGGGCAAGGTCTCGCCGTGGAGCTTGTCGGCGGCCCCGGCGTAGTACTCGAAATAGCGCGCCAGGGCGGTGGCGTCGGCGCGGGCCACCTTGAGTGCCTTGCCGGTGTCCCGGGCTTCGATCTGCGCCAGCTCTTCGTGGTGCTCCAGCACTGCATGACTCAGGCGCGCCAGCAGACGCCCGCGCTCCAGGGCCGAGAGGCTGCCCCAGGGGCCGTCGAAATTGTCCCCCAGGGCCCGTTGCGCGGCCTGCACCGCCAGGTCGATATCGTCGGCAGTGCCCCGGGCGATCCGCGCGTAGCTGATGCCGGTGCTGGGGTCCTGCACCGGAATGTCTTCGGCCCAGGATGAGGCTTGCCATTGGTTGTCGATGTAGTGTTCGAGGGTCATCTGTTCAGCTCCTGTTTCCAGCCAGACACTCGGCAATCGCCCGCCCGACTTCCACGGTGCTGGCGGTGCCGCCCATTTCCCGGGTGCGCGGCCCTTCGGCGAGCACCGTCTCGATGCTTTCGACAATCGCCGCCGCGGCCCGCTGGTAAAGTTCGTCGCCCTGCCCCAGGTGTTCGATCATCAGGGCCGCCGACCAGATCTGGCCGATGGGGTTGGCCACGCCGAGACCGGCGATATCCGGCGCCGAACCATGCACCGGCTCGAACAGCGAGGGGTACAGGCGCTCCGGGTTGAGGTTGGCCGAGGGCGCAATGCCGATGGTGCCGGTGCAGGCCGGGCCCAGGTCGGAGAGGATGTCGCCGAACAGGTTGGAGGCCACCACCACGTCGAACCAGTCCGGGTGCTGGACGAAGTGCGCGCAGAGAATGTCGATGTGGAACTTGCGGGTCGCGACCTGAGGGTAGGCCTGGGCCAGCGCCTCCACCCGTTCGTCCCAGAACGGCATGGTGATGGCGATGCCGTTGGACTTGGTGGCCGCCACCAGGTTGCGCCGGGGCCGGCGGCTGGCGAGTTCGAAGGCGTAGTTCACCACCCGGTCCACACCATGGCGGGAAAACACCGACTCCTGCAGGGCAATCTCCCGCGGGGTACCCTCCCACATGCGCCCGCCGACGCTGGAATACTCGCCCTCGGTATTTTCCCGCACCACGATGAAATCGATGTCCCCGGGCGCCCGGCCGGCCAGCGGGCACGGCACCCCGGGCATCAGCCGCACCGGGCGGATGTTCACGTACTGGTCGAACTGGCGGCGGATCTTCAGCAGCGAATCCCAGACCGCAATATGGTCGGGCACGATGTCCGGCGCGCCCACGGCGCCGAAGAAGATCGCCTCGTGGCCACCGATCTGCTGCGCCCAGTCGTCGGGCATCATGCTGCCATGGGCCTGGTAGTGCTCGCTGCACCAGTTGAAATGATCGAATTGCAAGGCGATGCCGAAGCGCCGGCTGACGGCTTCCAGCACACGCAGGCCTTCGGGGACCACTTCGCGGCCGATGCCGTCACCGGCGATCACCGCAATGCGATGGGGAGGTTTTACAGCGGGATTGATCCTGGACAAGCCGTCTCTCCTGGTCTGACGTGTTGTTGTTATGGAGGCAGGTCAAGCGCACGGGCGAGCCCATTCTGGCCACAGCGCGGGGCCAGTGGGAATTGCTCATTATGGAAACCGCCTTCGCAAAATTCGAAGGCGCGCGGGAAGAGTCCTGCTATGACCGGCGGCTAGCCCGCGGCTGCCGCGGCCTGCTCGCAACCAGCCAGGTAGTCGAACAGCTCGCGGCTGGCCAGGGACGGCTGTTCCTGGCGCCGGCAGAGGTACATCTGGCGGTCGGCCCAGGGGTCGTCGATTTCGATAAAACGCAAGGCCATCTCCTTGCGAAAGATCTGCACGGCCCCCTGGGGCAGCACCCCCACGCCCTGCCCTGCGGCGATCAGCCGGCACACGGCCTCGAAGCTGCGCACCTGCACCCGCAGGCGCAAGGGCATGCTCACCGCCGCGGCCGCCTCGCTGATCAGGGGAGTGATCGCGGCGTTGTCCTCCAGGCCGACGAAGTCATAGCCCAACAGGTCCTGAAAGCGCGCGCGGCTCATCTTGAACGGGTGGTCCTGGGGCACGATCAGGCACAACCGGTCGCGGCAATAAGGGATGAAATGCAGGTCCTGGCCCCGTGGCCGGGTGGTGACGATGCCCACATCGGCCACGCCGTCACGCACCGCCAGGAGGATCTCGCGGCTGCGCTCCTCGCGGATGTCCACGCGAATGCCCGGGTGCAGGTCGCTCCACTGGGTCAATTGCCGGGGCAGTTCCTGGCTCATGGCCGAACTGTTGGCGTACAGGCTGACCCGGCCGGTGGCACCCTTGGCGAAGTCGGCCAGGTCGGCGTGCATCACATCCACCGCCCGCAGCAGGCTTCGCGCGTGCTCGGCCAGGGCCTGCCCCGCCGCCGTCGGCAATACCCCGGTGGAGGTGCGGGTCAGCAGCGCCACCTTGAAATGCTGCTCCAGGAGCGACAGGCGCCGGCTCGCGGCGGACAGCGACAGGTGCGACTGCTCGGCGGCCCGGGACAGGTTGCCCAGGGTCAGGGCCTTGAGAAACAGCTCGATGGAGGTCAGGTCCGGGGCCATGGCAGGGTCCTTGTGCGCGGTCCGTGAAAACTACCCAGTCGGGCGCGCCCTGTCCAACCTTGTGGCGGCTGCTCGCAGCCCCGGTCAGCGCCCGGAAAAACGCAGCCGCGACAGCTGGCGCAGATCCCCTTCCAGGTAGTAGGCGTTGCTCCAGCTGTCGTCCACCGCCAGGGGCTGGACCTGCTTGAGGGCCAGTTGCCTGGCGAAGTAGCGGAAGCGGTAGTGTTCGTAGAACCGCAGCAGCTCCAGGCCGTAGCGGTCCGCCAGGTCGATGTCGCCGCGGATGATCAGGAAGTTCTCGTCATTGCTCTGGCTCGCGCCGACGCTGAGGTTGTGACTGCCGCTGATGATCACCGGCGCCTCGCTGGTGAAGTCGGTGACGATGGCCTTGGTGTGCACCAGCAGGTTGCCCTTCTGGCCTTTGAGCCCCTCCTTGAGCCAGCCCTCCAGGCCATTGTTGAGCAAGGCGGTGGCGGCGAACTCGGCCGTGCGGTCGGCGTGAAAACCGGTGATGCGACTGGCGGTGTTCTGCAGGCCGTAGCGCAACACATCGTCGTGGGGCTGGCCGAGCAAGGCATCGAGAATGCTGTCGGGCAAGGCGAAGGCGGTGACGAACAGCAGGTCGCGGCGGGCGCCGTTGATGATATCGACGAACTCCGCGAGGTCGCCCTGGCCGCTGCGCGGGGAAAACCCGGCGAACAGCGACGCCTGCGGCTGCATCGGGTTGTTCCGGGTCAGCCAGGTGCGCGTGGCGCCGACATCCGCCGGCGTCGCCCAGACCTGTTCGAACACCTCCAGGTAGCGCGTGGCGATGTCCACGTGGTCGAGGCTGTGCAACACGTTGGCCTGACGGTAGACACCATTGGCGGTGAAGTTGGTGCTGCCGCACAGCACCGATTGCGGCTGGCGCTGGCCGGCGGCGTCGAGGCGGCCGAGGACGATGAACTTGTCGTGGAAGATCGCGTGGGTCACCCGCCCGCGCTTATTGGCCTCGGGCAGGTGCTGCAGGCTGGCCTGGTTCATCGTGGTGTCGGCATCGCCGGGGGCGGCGTGGTAAAGCACCCGCACCTGTACGCCGCGGTCGAAGGCCGCATTGACGGCATCGATGATCGCCTGCAACTGGTACTCGTAGATGGCGATGTCCAGGCTCCAGCTGGCGTCCGTGGCGCGCTGAATGAACCCCAGCAGCGCCTCCAGCAGGCCGTTTTCCAGCCACTGGCGGGGCGCGTCCGGCCACTTTTCGATGGGCAGGTTCTTGTTGGCGCTGAGCAACGCATCGAGCTCGGGAAACTTGCGCGAGAACGCCTGGCTGGCAGCCACCGCACGGTTGAAGATCACCCGCTGGCCGGGAGGCTGGCCGTTGTCGGCGGTGATGCTCAACTGCAGGGACTCGCCCAGTTGCGGCGCGTCCGGGCTGCCATAGGCCAGGTGCACCCGGTAGTTGAGGGTGGCACCGGGGTTGACCGCGTAGTCGGCCCAGCGGAATTTCTGTAGGGGCGCCTGATCGCTGGGGGTGGCGTTGTATTGGGGGAAGGTATGGGCCTTGCCGGGGAAGGTCAGGCTGTTGAACAGAAACAGCCAGGGCTTGCTGCCGGTCTGTTTTTCGATGGCAAAACCCAACAGGCCCTGGCGCCGCGACGCATCCAGGTCCATGGCCAGCAGCACCCCGTTGGTTCCGGCATAGGCCTTGACCCGGAAATCGTCCTTGTCGTTACGCACCAGTACCCGCATGAAGTCACTCCTGTGAAAGACAGCGCAAAGCGTAGCCGCTTCCCGCTCCGGCATGCCAAGGCAAAACCCTGTAGGAGCCGGCTTGCCGGCGAAGAGGCCCTTGTGACTTGCACCGCCAGGCCGGACGCTTTCGCTGGCAAGCCAGCTCCTACGGGGGATGTGCGGTGTGTCGGGGAGGTAGTCAGTCGATAGGCTGGTAGACAGCGTTGAGCCGAGTCGCCAGTTCGCGGGCGCGGCCCAGGCGGATCGGGCCTCGTTCGATGTCGAGCAGCAAGGTCGGGCAGTTCAGGGGCCTGGGCGGTGGCAGGTTCTTCAGCCGGCCATCGGTGATCAGCAGCACGCGCTGCTGCTCCGCCGGCAGGCGCCGTTGGCGTTGTTCCAGCCACTGGGCCGCTTCGTTCAGGGCTTGGGGCAAGGGCGTGCCGCCGCCGGCACCCAGGCCGTCGAGCCAGTGCCGCAGGTCCCTGGAGGCCTTCAGGCCCTGGACCTGCCAGCTCGGCGCACGGCCGCTGGCAGTGAGCAGGGCCAGGCGTGCACGCTGGCGGTAGGCGTCGTCGAACAGTTGCGCCAGCAGGCCCTTGGCATCGCTCAGGGCGCTGTGCCGGCGGGTCGAGGCCGACGCGTCGACTATCACCAGCCACAGCTCATGGGGCGAGCGGCTGCGCAAGCGAAACAGCAGCTCTGCACGCAACCGTGGACGGCCTTTGAGCAAGGTGCCGGGCCAGTTGACCGAACCGGCGCTGGCCTCGCGGCTTTTGCCTTGCCGGCCGTGATCCAGGTGCCCCGCCCGGGGCTTGGCATCCGCCCCCCGGTCAGTGCGGGGGCGGATGCCTAGGGCTTTTTTGGCCAGCTGGGCACTTCACGACGGGCGCCGGTGGGCAGGGCCTGGGCCGGCATTTCGCCCCATTGGCCCTGGCCTTCGCTGGGGTTGGCGTTGGCTGGCGCCGGTGCCTGGGGGCTTTGCCCGGACTGTGGCGCGCTGGGCGGTGTCTCCCGCCGCCGGTGGCGCAAGGCGAACTCGGCCACAGCATCGATATCCTCCTCGGCAATCGCCGGGGCGCCACGCCAGGCGGCATGGGCGCGGGCCGCGCGCAGCCAGACCAGGTCGGCGCGCAGGCCGTCCACGGCAGCAGCAAAGCAGCGCTCGGTAATCAGCGCCAGGGCCTGGTCGTCCAGCGGGATGCTGGCCAGGGCGGCCCGCGCCTGTTGGCAGCGCTCGCGCAATGCCGCCTGGGGTTCGGCCCACTGGGCGCAGAAGCCCTCGGGATCGCTGTCGAAATCCAGGCGGCGGCGGATGATCTGCCCCCGCTCCTGGGGCGCGGGCTGGCCGCTGAGGGCGACGTTGAGGCCAAAACGGTCCAGCAGTTGCGGACGCAGTTCGCCCTCCTCCGGGTTCATGGTGCCGATCAGCACGAACTTCGCCGAATGGCGGTGGGAAATACCGTCGCGCTCGATCAGGTTGGTGCCGCTGGCGGCCACGTCCAGCAACAGGTCCACCAAGTGGTCAGGCAGCAGGTTGACTTCATCGACGTAGAGCACGCCGCCGTCGGCCTTGGCCAGTACCCCCGGAGAAAATTGCGCCCGGCCCTGGCCCAGGGCGGCGTCCAGGTCCAGGGTGCCCACCAGGCGCTCTTCGGTGGCGCCCAGGGGCAAGGTGACGAACTGCCCGCTGGCCAACAGGTCCGCCAGGCCCCGGGCCAGGGTCGACTTGGCCATGCCCCGTGGGCCTTCGATCAGCACGCCGCCGATCTTCGGGTCGATGGCGGTCAGGCACAGGGCCAGTTTCAGTGCTTCGGCGCCGACCACGGCGGACAGCGGGAAATGTGGGGTGTCGCTCATGTCAGGGTCTCGCTTGGGTCGGGGGGTGTCCCGCAGGACGCTTTCGCGAGCAAGCTCGCTCCTACAACGGCAATGCCAGCCCTGTAGGAGCGAGCTTGCTCGCGATCGAGTGCGCAGTACTCGCCGCCTCAGGAATCTTCTTCTATATCCAGCAGCAGGTGTTCCAGGGCTTCACGATAATCGCCGGGCTCTTGCCACAGGCCACGCTGCTGAGCTTCCAGCAGGCGCTCGGTCATGTCCCGCAGGGCGTGGGGATTATGCTGGCGGACGAACTCGCGGGTCGAGCCATCGAGCAGATAGGCATCGGCCAGCAAGGCGTACTGGTGATCGTCGATCAGTTCGGTGGTGGCGTCGAAGGCGAACAGGTTGTCCAGGGTCGCGGCCATTTCGAAGGCGCCCTTGTAGCCATGGCGCTTGACCCCTTCGATCCACTTCGGGTTGGCCGCCCGGGAACGGATGACCCGGTTCAGTTCTTCCTTGAGGGTACGGATCTTCGGCAGGTCCGGCTGGCTGTGGTCGCCGTGGTAGCTGGCGGCCTGGTTGCCGCTGAGGCTTTCCACCGCCGCCAGCATGCCGCCCTGGAACTGGTAGTAGTCGTTGGAGTCCAGCAGGTCGTGCTCGCGGTTGTCCTGGTTCTGCAGCACCGCCTGCACCCGGCTCAGGCGGGTGGCGAACTGCTCGCGGGCGGCAGTGCCTTCGTCGCTGCCACCATAGGCGTAGCCACCCCAGTTCAGGTAGACCTCTGCCAGGTCCTCGCGGCTCTGCCACAGGCGGCCGTCGATGGCGCCCTGGACCCCGGCGCCATAGGCCCCCGGCTTGGCACCGAAGATCCGCCAGCCGGCCTGGCGCGCGGCGGCGTCGGCATCCAGCCCAGAAGCCTCCAGGGCCGCACGCTCGGCACGCACCCTGGCCGCCAGCGGGTTCAAGTCCTCGGGTTCATCGAGAGCCGCTACCGCCTGCACCGCCGCATCGAACAGGCGGATCAGGTTGGCGAAGGCATCGCGGAAGAACCCGGACACCCGCAGGGTTACGTCGACCCGCGGCCGGTCCAGCAGGCTCAGGGGCAGGATCTCGAAGTCATCGACCCGCTGGCTGCCGGTGGCCCACACCGGGCGTACCCCCATCAGGGCCATGGCCTGGGCGATGTCATCACCGCCGGTGCGCATGGTGGCGGTGCCCCAGACCGACAGGCCCAATTGCAGCAGGTGGTCGCCGTGATCCTGCAAGTGGCGTTCGAGAATCAGGTTGGCCGACTGGAAACCGATGCGCCAGGCGGTGGTGGTGGGCAGGTTGCGCACATCCACCGAGTAGAAGTTGCGCCCGGTGGGCAGCACGTCCAGGCGCCCGCGGCTTGGCGCGCCACTGGGGCCGGCAGGCACGAAACGCCCGTTCAGGGCGTCCAGCAGGCCGCGCATTTCCGCCGGGCCGCAGGCGTCCAGACGCGGTGCGACCACCTCGCGCAGGCCGTCGATGATGCTCTGCACCGGCTCCCAGCCGGGTTCGTCCAGCTGTGGGACGGGCCCTTGCAGCGCCGCTTCGATCAACCCGGCGGCGTAGAGCTCCAGGCGCTCGCGAACGTCACCGGCGGTGCGCCACAGCGCCTCGCTCAACTGTTGCAGCACGGGCGGGCGGCGCCCGGTCCAGGGCTCGGACAGGGCACAGTCCAGGGGGTCGAAGCCCAGGCCGAAAGCCTTGGCCAGGGCCCGCAGCAGGCTGGCATGGGCGCCTTTGCCGTCGCCCCGGGGAATGCGTAGCAGGGCCAACAGGGTGTCGATGCGCAAGCGCCCCTCGGGGGACTCGCCGAACAGGTGCAGGCCATCGCGGATCTGCGATTCCTTGAGGTCGCACAGGTAGGTGTCCAGGCGCGGCAGCCAGAGCGCGGCGTCGGCGTCGCTGTCGAGCTGTTCGCCCAATTGCAGCTCGCGGTCGATATGGGTCTCGCGCACCAGCTTGAGAATGTCCCGCTGCAGCTCCCGGGCCCGGCGCGGGTCCAGCAACTGGGCTTCGTAGTATTCGTCCGCCAGCAGTTCCAGGTTGCGCAGCGGGCCATAGGTCTCGGCGCGGGTCAGGGGCGGCATCAGGTGATCGATGATCACCGCCTGGGTGCGGCGCTTGGCCTGGGCGCCCTCCCCCGGGTCGTTGACGATGAACGGGTAGATGTTCGGCAACGGCCCCAGCAGCGCATCCGGCCAGCATTGCTCGGAAAGCCCCACGCCCTTGCCCGGCAGCCATTCCAGGTTGCCGTGCTTGCCGACATGGATCAGCGCGTGGGCGCCGTAGGCCTGGCGCAGCCAGAAGTAGAACGCCAGGTAGCCATGGGGCGGCACCAGGTCCGGGTCGTGGTAGACCGCGCTGGGGTCCACCTGGTAACCCCGGGCCGGCTGGATACCGACGAAGGTCAGGCCAAAGCGCAGGCCGGCGATCATCATCCGCCCGCCGCGGCACATCGGGTCCTGCTGCGGCGTGCCCCAGCGCGCCAGCACCGCTTTGCGGTTGGCTTCGGGCAGGGCCTGGAACAGCGTCAGGTAGTCGGCCATGGCCAGGCTTTGCTGGCAGGGGCGCTGGTCCAGGCTGTCCAGGTCGTTGCTGACCCCGCCCAGCAACTGCTGGATCAACTCGGTGCCGCTGGCCGGCAGTTCGGCCGGCAGCGGATAGCCTTCGGCGTGCAGTGCCTTGAGGATGTTCAGCGCCGCCGCCGGGGTGTCCAGCCCCACGCCGTTGCCGATGCGCCCGTCCCGGGTCGGGTAGTTGGCCAGTACCAGGGCCACGCGCTTGTGGCCGTTGTCCAGGCGCCCCAGTTCTACCCAGCGCCGGGCCAGTTCGGCGACGAAATCCATGCGTTCGGGCTGGCCGCGATAGCAGACCACGTCCGACTGGCTGCGCTCGCTGCGCCAGGCCAGGTCCTTGAAGCTGATGGGCCGGCTGATGATGCGCCCGTCCAGTTCCGGCAAGGCGATGTGCATGGCCAGGTCCCGCGGCCCCAGGCCCTGCTCGCTGTCACGCCAGCCCGGTTCGTTGTCCTGGGCGCAGATCGCCTGGATCACCGGAATATTGCGGCGGAACGGCCGCAGGTGCGGGGCTTCGGGGCTGGACTGGGCAAAGCCGGTGGTATTGAGGATCACCCCGGCCGCGGTTTCATCCAGCCAGTCTTCCACCTGGCTCAGGCAGCCCGGTTCCTTGAGGCTGGCCACCGCTATCGGCAAGGGGTTGAGGCCCGCCGCCAGCAAGCGCTGGCAAAACAGGTCGATAAAGCCGGTGTTGGCCGCCTGCAGGTGGGAACGGTAGAACAGCAGCGCCGCCACGGCTTGCCCCGGCTGCCAGTCGGCCTGCCAGTCACTGAGGGCAGCCTGGCTTTTGTGCGGGTGGTAGATCGCCGTGCGTGGCAGGGCCTGCGGTTCGCTCCAGGGGTAGTCGCGCCCCAACAGGCCGCTGGCCAGGCAGCGGTAGAAATTCAGCGCGTTGTCACGCCCGCCCTGGCGCAGGAACTGCCACAGGCGGTCGCGTTCGCCGGCAGCCACCGTGCTCAAGTCGCTGAGTTCCGGGTCCGGGCGGTCGTCCCCCGGCACCAGGATCAACTGCACCCCGCGCCTGGACAGCTCCACCAACTGCTCGACGCCGTAGCGCCAGTAAGCGATGCCACCGTGCAGGGAAATCAGGATGACCTTGGCGTGGCGCAGCACCTGGTCCACATACAGGTCCACCGAGGCGTGGTTCTGCACCTGCATCGGATTGGCCAGGCGAAAGCTGGGGTAGTCCTCGGGCAATTGCTCGGCGGCGTCCGCCAGCAGCGCCAGGCTGGAATCGCCGCTGCACAGGATCACCAGCTCGGCGGGGGTTTGTCCCAGGTCGGCAATGTTGTCATCCGACACGAAACCGCCGGGCTGGGTCCTGAGCAGGTGCATGGCTTAGACGCTGAGTGCGGCGCGCAGTTGCGCTTCGAGCTGGGCGGCGTCCAGTTCCTGGCCGATCAGCACCAGGCGCGTGGTACGGGCCTCGTCGGCGCCCCACTTGCGGTCGAAGTGCTTGTCGAAGCGCGTGCCCACGCCTTGGATCAGCAGGCGCATCGGCTTGTTGGGGATCGCGGCGAAACCCTTGACCCGCAGGATGCCGTGCTTGACCACCAGTTGGGTCAGGGCGTCCAGCAGCAGGCTTTCGTCGGCCTGGGGCAGCTCGATGGAGATGGAATCGAAGGCGTCGTGATCGTGGTCGTCGTGATCGTCATCGCCGTCATGGTGATGGTCGTGGTGGCTGTGGCGGCCGTCGATGTGTTCCTCGGAACCGGCACCCAGGCCCAGCAGCACATCCAGGGGCAGGCGACCGCTGCTGGCTTCGATGACCTTGACCGCCGGCGGCAGCTCCTCGGCCACTTCCAGGCGCACCTTGGCCAGGTCTTCGGGGCTGATCAGGTCGGTCTTGTTGAGGATCACCAGGTCGGCGCTGGACAGTTGGTCGGCGAACAGCTCATGCAGCGGCGATTCGTGGTCCAGGTTGGGGTCGAGCTTGCGCTGGGCGTCCACTTGATCGGGGAAGGCGGCGAAGGTGCCGGCGGCCACAGCCGGGCTGTCGACCACGGTGATCACCGCATCGACGGTGCAGGCACTGCGGATTTCGGGCCACTGGAAGGCCTGGACCAGAGGCTTGGGCAGCGCCAGGCCGGAGGTCTCGATGAGGATGTGGTCCAGGTCGCCACGGCGCGCCACCAGTTCGCGCATCACCGGGAAGAACTCCTCCTGCACGGTGCAGCACAGGCAACCGTTGGCCAGCTCGTAGACTCGGCCGCTGGCCTCTTCCTCGGTGCAGCCGATGGCGCATTGCTTGAGGATTTCGCCGTCGATGCCCAGCTCGCCGAATTCGTTGACGATCACCGCAATGCGCCGGCCCTGGGCATTGTCCAGCATGTGCCGCAACAGGGTGGTTTTGCCCGAGCCGAGGAAGCCGGTGACGATGGTGACGGGAAGTTTGGCCAGTGTTTTCATCGGATGCCCTTTGGCAAAAGGAGGCGGGCAAACGGGACGAGAACCGCAACGCCGGGCGCGCGGAGATTTCGCCACCGGATCACCCCGCCCGGTTGTAGTGAGAATCTTGGATCGAGGCAGGTCTCCTGGCTGAGGGCTTGCCAGTCGTCGGACCGGCGATTGCTGCGCCTTCCCACCGGCGTCGTCGACACCCATGCAGTGGCCTTGCAGCAATCGAACCCTTCACAGTTGCGGGGGCAGCCGCGGCATCGACCGCGTTCCCTTCTTAGCTTCGACCCATGGCCGAAGAACCTCGAAAGCGCAAGGCTACGCAGAGCCAGGGGGTCGGTCAATCGACAATGCGCCCGTAGCAGCCGGCTTGTCGGCGAAAGGGCCATTGAACCTTGCACGAACGCGGCGCACACCTGCGCAGCGGTCACGGCAATTGACGCCCCTGCCCCGCCCATGATCTCCTACACACCTTGTTACGGGTGCCCTTTACAGGGTGAAACGGGAAACCGGTGAATCACGTGCTTAACTAAAAAGCCGTGGCCAGTCCGGTGCTGCCCCCGCAACGGTAAGCGAGCGAAGTGTCAGATCCACTGTGCCAAGGCATGGGAAGGCGACACTTGCCGGCACGGCATGACACAGCCCTGCCCCTCGCAAGCCCGGAGACCGGCCCGCAACACTTACATAACAACCCGCGGTGGGCGGGCGCTGTTGCAAACCCTGCGTGGCCATCACGCGGGGTTTTCCTGCGCCTCTACCCCGCTGACACTCCAGAGGGAAGCGCCATGTCGATCATCAGCAGCACCAGCCACTCCGCCAGCACGACCTCCACCCTGAGCCAGCGCCTGGTGGCCGCCATCGGCGCCTCGATCCTCGGCGCGTGCCTGGTGTACTTCGCCGGCTTCTCCCACATCGAGGCGGTGCACAACGCGGCCCACGACACTCGCCACAGCGCCGCCTTCCCTTGCCATTGAGACCTGCCGACATGATCAAGCGTATCGCGCAAACCGCAGGTTTCACCGGCCTCTTGGCCGCCCTGCTGCTGACCCTGCTGCAAAGCTTCTGGGTCGCCCCGTTGATCCTGCAGGCGGAAACCTATGAAAAGGCCCCCGCGGCCGAAGTCCATGAGCACGCCGAAGGCGCCATGGCCGCCCACAGCCACGATGCCGAAGCCTGGGAGCCGGAAGACGGCTGGCAGCGCGTGCTGTCCACCACCGGAGGCAACCTGGTGGTGGCCGTGGGCTTCGCCCTGATGCTGGCCGGCCTCTACACCCTGCGCGCGCCGAACCGCACGTCCCAGGGCCTGCTCTGGGGCCTGGCCGGCTATGCCACCTTCTGCCTGGCGCCGACCCTGGGCCTGCCGCCGGAACTGCCGGGCACCGCCGCAGCCGACCTGGCACAGCGGCAGATCTGGTGGGTCGGCACCGCCGCCTCCACCGCTGTGGGCATTGCCCTGATCGTGTTCGCCCGCAACTGGCTGCTGAAGGTCCTGGGCGCGGCCATCATCGCCGTACCCCACGTGATCGGCGCGCCGCAGCCGGAAGTGCATTCGATGCTGGCCCCGGAAGAACTGGAAGCGCAATTCAAGATCGCCTCGCAGCTGACCAATGCGGCCTTCTGGCTGGCCCTCGGGCTGATCAGCGCCTGGTTGTTCCGGCGCAAGAGCGCGGGCCAGTACTCGGCATGATCGAAGTGAGCGCAGCGCCGACCCTGGTGGTCGGCCTGGGCTGCCAGAAAGGCTGCCCGGTGACCACGCTGCGCGCCTTGCTCGACCAGGTCCTGGCGGCGCACCAGTGGCAGGCCCGGCAGGTCCTGGCCCTGGCCAGCATCGACCTCAAGCGCAACGAACCCGGCCTGCTGCAACTGGCGGAGCAACTGGAACTGCCGCTGACCTGTTTCAGCAGCGGCCAGCTCGCCCCCTTTGCCCTGCGCCTGAGCCACCGCTCGCAAATCGCCTTCGAACGTACCGGCTGCTACGGCGTGGCCGAAAGTGCCGCCCTGGCCCTGGCCGAACAGCTGTCACCCGGCCCGGCCACACTGCTTGTTCCCCGGCAAAAATACGCCCAAGCCACCCTGGCATTGGTCGCCGCCCGGTAGAATCCCCGATAATTCCCGCCTTCGATCATGAGCAATCTTCATCTGAAGCACGGCTCCCGACCTTTTTTCACAGGACACAGCCATGACTGTCTATTTCATCGGCGCCGGCCCCGGCGACCCGGAACTGATCACCGTCAAGGGCCAGCGCCTGATCCATCGTTGCCCGGTGATCATCTACGCCGGCTCCCTGGTCCCCCAGGCAGTGCTCGACGGGCACCGCGCGGAGCGGGTGATCAATAGCGCCGAACTGCACCTGGAGCAGATCATCGAGGCCATCAAGCAGGCCCATGCCCGGGGCCAGGACGTGGCCCGGGTGCATTCCGGCGACCCGAGCCTGTATGGCGCCATCGGCGAGCAGATCCGCTGCCTGCGGGAGCTGGGCATCCCCTTCGAGATCATCCCCGGGGTCACCGCCACCGCCGCCTGCGCTGCCCTGCTGGGGGCCGAACTGACCCTGCCGGACGTCTCCCAAAGCGTGATTCTTACCCGCTACGCGGACAAGACCGCGATGCCTGCCGGCGAGGATTTCGCCAGCCTGGCGGCCCACGGCGCCACCATGGCCATCCACCTGGGGGTCAATCACCTATCGAAGATCGTTGCCGAGTTGCTGCCCCACTACGGCGCAGACTGCCCGATTGCAGTGGTGCACCGCGCCACCTGGCCGGATCAGGACTGGGCCCTGGGAACCCTGGCGGACATCGTCGATCAGGTGGCGGCCAAGGGTTTTCGGCGCACGGCACTGATCCTGGTGGGCCGGGTGCTGGCCACGGATGCATTCAGCGAATCGTCGCTGTACCGCGCCGGGCACGCACACCTCTATCGCCCCTGACACACACCCTGTGTAGGAGCTGGCTTGCCAGCGAAGGCGATCTTGGCATCGTGCAAGGCTTGAGGGCCCATTCGCCGGCAAGCCGGCTCCTACGAGGTGGGAGTTCCTATGTTGCCGCGCTGGGCGCTTTGTAGGAGCTGGCTTGCCAGCGAAGGCGATCTGGGAATTGGTGCAAGGCTCTAGGGCCCTTTCGCCGGCAAGCCGGCTCCTACGGAGGCTTTGGGGGGAGCCGGCTTGGGGGCATAAAAAAACGGCGCTCACGGGGCGCCGTTTTTTCAAGTCGCAGCGAACGCCTTAGTAGTAGGCGTTTTCTTTCTGCGTGTGGTCGGTGACGTCACGTACGCCCTTGAGCTCCGGAATGCGCTCGAGCAGGGTGCGCTCGATGCCTTCCTTCAAGGTCACGTCGGCCTGGCCGCAGCCCTGGCAACCGC
This sequence comes from Pseudomonas sp. GW822-FHT04H02, assembly GCF_058800645.1. Classification (NCBI taxonomy): domain Bacteria; kingdom Pseudomonadati; phylum Pseudomonadota; class Gammaproteobacteria; order Pseudomonadales; family Pseudomonadaceae; genus Pseudomonas; species Pseudomonas sp. GW822-FHT04H02. Next base: position 408,348 of record NZ_JBXAMM010000004.1, read on the forward strand.
CGCCGAACTGCAACACGGCAATGCCGTCCTCGACCACGTCAATCAGGCTGACCTGGCCGCCGTGGCTGGCCAGCCCCGGGTTGATCTCGGTTTGCAGGTAGTAGTTGATGCGCTCGTTGACCGGGCTGTCGGCATTGACCATCGGCACCTTGGCGTTGGGCGCCTTGATGGTCAGCTGGCCGCCCATGCGGTCGGTGGCGTAGTCGACCACCGCATCATCGAGGAAACCTTCGCTGAAGGCGTCGATGTAGGCGGTGAAGCTTTTCAGGCCCAGGGCCTTGTCTTCGGGTTTCTCTTCGCCCGGCTTGCAATAGGCGATGCAGGTCTCGGCGTACTGAGTCCCTGGCTGGGTGATGAAGATGCGGATGCCAATCCCCGGGGTGTTCTGCTTGGATAGCAGATCAGCCAGATAATCGTGGGCGGCGTCGGTAATGGTTATGGCGCTCATGGTGGTTCCTCGCAGACGTGGGCGCAGTTTACGCCAATCCAAGCCGCTGACAAAGTCCTAGTATTTTTGTCGGGATAGACTTTGGTATAGAGCGTCCCCGGGCCGCGCCAAGGCGCAGTCCGGGGGCGATGACAGCTCTATGTCAGAGGTTTTCGTAACGGTTCATGTCCAGGACCCCGGCTTCCACCGGATCGGTTTCCTGCAGGTAGCGGGTCTGGTCATGGAAGTACTGCCAGAACTGCGGATGGCTGCGGCGGATGCCCCAGCGCTCGACGATCTTCTCGAAGCTGGCGGCGTCCCGGGCCGCCTGCATGGCGTCGACGAACTCCGGCACTTGCCCGGCCGGTACGTTGAACATGAAGTTCGGATAGCTGCTGAGAATCCCCGGGAATATGGTCAGGGTGTCCAGCCCCGGCTGATAGCGCAGCGACTCGCCGAGCATGAAGGCCACGTTACTGTGGGCGCGGTTGCGCAGCATGCTGTAGAACTCGCGCTTGCCGCTGGCGGTCTGGACACGCAGCAGGGTCGCTTCCGGCAACTGTTCGATGACCTTGAGGCCCGCCGCCGGGCGCGATGCCAGGCGGCTCAGGGCCTGCTCGGCATCCTGCAGCGCCGGGTCGATGTTCGGGCGTGAGCAGTAGGCGCTGTCACAGCGGTTGATCGGATCCGGCTTGGCGTTGAGGTCGCCATAGCGGGCCAGCAACTGGTTGGCGAAGTCCTTTTTCGGGTCCTTGAGGTCGAGCTTCAGCGCGCTGCGCTTGTCGTCGTCGATGGACTCGTAATCCAGCCACATCTTGAACTTGCCGCTGTTCTGGTACCAATCGTCGAGGAAATCCTCGCGGGTGCCGGCGGGCATCAGGCGCAGGAAGTTCTGCTCCGCGCCATTGCGGATCAGGTCGAAGTACAACCGGGTCTGGGCCTGGTGCGAGACGTTGCCGAACACGTCGAAGTTCACCGCCAATTGATAGTAGGTGCGCTCCAGCAGCGGGTAGTCGAACAACCACATCGTCTGTGGCACTTCGCCGATCAGGCCCTTGGTCACCGAGGCGCTGTCGAAGTGGCGGAAGATGCTCAGCAGCGCGTTGTCGTTGCCGGCCCACAGGGTCGACCAGCTGGGCGCCGGCGAATCGGCATAGGAATCGCGGCGCAGGGCCTCGTACTCGTTGCGCTTGTCGCGATAGGCCAGCCACAGGCTAAGCACGCTGCCGACGTCGTCGTTCTGCCCGGGCATGGCCAGCAACGGCGTGGCCTGGCCGCGATAGGCCGGGTCGGTGATGTACAGGTCATGTTCGGGGGCCTGGAACAGCGCCCAGAAGTTGTCGCGGATCACGTCGGTGGCGATCTGCCCGCGGCACACCGGGCCACGGATAAAGGTGCGCACGAAGTATTCGGCGTTATCCAGCATGAACTGGTAGCGGGCCTTGGCCGGAATCGCCTCGAAGGTCTCGAACGGGTTGGCCCGGCGCGCCGGCCCGTAGCCCGGCAGGGCCGTGACCTGCCAGTCGCCGCTGTAGAACAGGGTCTTGACCCGGGCCATCTTCGCCGCGCTCAGCGGGTAGGTGATATGGGTCTTGTGCACGATCACCCCTTGCACCGGCCACAGGCGGTAGTACACCTGGGTGCCCGGGTCGTCGTTGGGGCGACGGGTGTTGATCAGGTCGATGGGCTGGCCACTGGGGGTACGGGAACGCACCCACTGGAAGAAATGCCCCGGCTCACCGCCTTCAAAATAGAGATGGGCGAGGAACAAGTGTTCATAGAGCCAGCGCGCCACCAGGCTCTCCCGGGCGCCAGGGGCGTTGAGCAGGTTTTCCCACTGAGCCACTTGCAGGCTTTCCCAGGCACTGGGGGCCAGGCCTTGCTCGTCGATGGGCGCGCCCGAGGCCAGCCAGCGTTGCAGGGTCAGGTATTGCTGATCGGTCAGGCCGGTGACCGCCAGGGGCATGCCTTCCTTGGGGTGAGCCCCGGCATAGGCGTCGAACTCCGCCGGCTGCGGGCACATGTTCTCGCGGCTCAGGCCCAGGGCGATCTCGCTGGGCAACTTGGCGTTGGGTTGCAGCGGGGTGCGATGGCCCAGTTCCAGCATGCGCGCCATCAGCGCCGCCTGGCTGCCCTGGGCGTCAAGCACCGAATAGAAGCCCTTCTGCTGCCAGGCACGCTGGCCAGTGGCGTCATAGAACAGCCGCGTAGGCGCTTGGGCCTTGCTGCGCTCGCCGTCGTACACCGGAATCTTCGAAGCACCACGGCTGGCCCCTTCACCACTGCCCAGGTTGAGCTGACAGGCGGAGTCGTAACAGGCATGACAGGCCACGCATTTCTCGGTAAAGATCGCCTGGATGTCGCGGGTATAGGAAATCGCCGGCGCCGGACCTTGTGCCAGGCACACTGAACTCAGAAGCAGCAGCGCGCTGCTGACGATAAAACGAAACGGCATGTCCCTGGTCCCGAAAGAAAAAAACGCCGCGATTCTACCGGTCTCACCCCTCGACCAACATGAGCGATATTCATGCAAAAACCACGCATGCCGCAAAACCATGCAGGTTTGCTATGATCGCCGCCCTTCGCAATGGCCTTACCAGGTAGTTCTCATGTCCGATCGCAGTGCTCGCCTCCACGCCCTCCAGCAAGCCCTCAAAGAGCGCATTCTGATTCTCGATGGCGGCATGGGCACCATGATCCAGAGCTACAAGCTCGAAGAACATGACTACCGTGGCAAGCGCTTCGCCGACTGGCCCAGCGACGTCAAGGGCAACAACGACCTGTTGGTGCTGACCCGCCCGGACGTGATCGGCGCCATCGAAAAAGCCTACCTGGATGCCGGTGCCGACATCCTCGAGACCAACACCTTCAACGCCACCCAAGTGTCCCAGGCCGACTACGGCATGGAAGAACTGGTCTACGAATTGAACGTAGAAGGCGCCCGCCTGGCGCGCAAGGTGGCGGACGCGAAAACCCTCGAGACCCCGGACAAGCCACGTTTCGTCGCTGGCGTCCTGGGCCCGACCAGCCGCACCTGCTCGCTGTCGCCGGACGTCAACAACCCCGGCTACCGCAACGTCACCTTCGATGAACTGGTGGAAAACTACACCGAGGCCACCAAGGGCCTGATCGAAGGCGGTGCCGACCTGATCCTGATCGAGACCATCTTCGACACCTTGAACGCCAAGGCCGCGATCTTCGCCGTGCAGGGCGTGTTCGAGGAGTTGGGCTTCGAACTGCCGATCATGATTTCCGGGACCATCACCGATGCTTCCGGGCGCACCCTCTCCGGCCAGACCACCGAAGCCTTCTGGAACTCCGTGGCCCACGCCAAGCCGATCTCGGTGGGCCTGAACTGCGCCCTGGGCGCCAGCGAGCTGCGCCCCTATCTGGAAGAGCTGTCGAACAAGGCCAGCACCCACGTCTCGGCGCACCCCAACGCCGGCCTGCCGAACGAGTTCGGCGAGTACGACGAGTTGCCGGAACAAACCGCCAAGGTCATCGAAGAGTTCGCCCAGAGCGGCTTCCTCAACATCGTCGGCGGCTGCTGCGGCACCACCCCGGGGCATATCGGCGCCATCGCCAAGGCCGTGGCCGGTTATGCCCCGCGACAGATCCCGGACATCCCCAAGGCCTGCCGCCTGTCGGGCCTGGAGCCCTTCACCATCGATCGCAACTCGCTGTTCGTGAACGTCGGCGAGCGCACCAACATCACCGGCTCGGCCAAGTTCGCCCGGCTGATCCGCGAGGACAACTACACCGAGGCCCTGGAAGTCGCCCTGCAGCAGGTGGAAGCCGGCGCCCAGGTGATCGACATCAACATGGACGAGGGGATGCTGGATTCGAAGAAGGCCATGGTGACCTTCCTCAATCTGATCGCCGGGGAGCCGGACATCTCCCGCGTGCCGATCATGATCGACTCTTCCAAGTGGGAAGTGATCGAGGCCGGCCTCAAGTGCATCCAGGGCAAGGGCATCGTCAACTCCATCAGCATGAAGGAAGGCGTCGAGCAGTTCATTCACCATGCCAGGCTGTGCAAGCGCTACGGCGCCGCCGTGGTGGTGATGGCCTTCGACGAGGTCGGCCAGGCCGATACCGAGGCGCGCAAGAAGGAAATCTGCAAGCGCTCCTACGACATCCTGGTCAATGAAGTGGGCTTCCCACCGGAAGACATCATCTTCGACCCGAACATCTTCGCCGTGGCCACCGGCATCGAGGAACACAACAACTACGCCGTTGATTTCATCAACGCCTGCGCCTATATCCGCGACGAGCTGCCCTATGCCCTGAGCTCCGGCGGTGTGTCCAACGTGTCGTTCTCGTTCCGCGGCAACAACCCGGTGCGTGAAGCGATCCACTCGGTGTTCCTGCTGTACGCGATCCGCAACGGCCTGACCATGGGCATCGTCAACGCCGGCCAGCTGGAGATCTACGACCAGATCCCGCAACAGCTGCGCGACGCCGTGGAAGACGTGGTGCTCAACCGCACGCCCAACGGCACCGACGCGCTGCTGGCCATCGCCGACCAGTTCAAGGGCGACGGTAGCGTCAAGGAAGCGGAAACCGAGGAATGGCGCGGCTGGGAAGTCAACAAGCGCCTGGAACACGCGCTGGTCAAGGGCATCACCACCCATATCGTCGAAGACACCGAAGAGTCGCGCCAGAGCTTCAGCCGCCCGATCGAGGTGATCGAAGGCCCGCTGATGTCCGGCATGAACGTGGTCGGCGACCTGTTCGGCGCCGGCAAGATGTTCCTGCCCCAGGTGGTTAAATCCGCCCGGGTCATGAAACAGGCGGTGGCCCACCTGATTCCCTTCATCGAGCTGGAAAAAGGCGACAAGCCGGAAGCCAAGGGCAAGATCCTCATGGCCACGGTCAAGGGCGACGTGCACGACATCGGCAAGAACATCGTCGGCGTGGTCCTGGGCTGCAACGGCTACGACATCGTCGACCTCGGGGTGATGGTGCCGGCGGAGAAGATCCTCCAGGTGGCCAAGGAGCAGAAGTGCGACATCATTGGCCTGTCCGGGCTGATCACCCCGTCCCTGGACGAGATGGTCCACGTCGCCCGCGAGATGCAGCGCCAGGATTTCCACCTGCCGCTGATGATCGGTGGCGCCACCACCTCCAAGGCCCACACCGCGGTGAAGATCGAGCCCAAGTACAGCAATGACGCGGTGGTCTACGTCACCGACGCCTCCCGCGCGGTGGGCGTGGCCACCCAGCTGCTGTCCAAGGAGCTCAAGGCCGGCTTCGTGCAGAAGACCCGCGAGGAATACGTGGAAGTGCGCGAGCGCACCGCCAACCGCAGCGCCCGCACCGAGCGCCTGAGCTACCCGGCGGCCATCGCCAAGAAGCCGCAGTTCGACTGGAGCAGCTACCAGCCGGTCAAACCGACCTTCACCGGCGCCCGGGTGCTGGACAACATCGACCTCAAGGTGCTGGCCGAATACATCGACTGGACGCCGTTCTTCATCTCCTGGGACCTGGCCGGCAAGTTCCCGCGCATCCTCGAAGACGAAGTGGTGGGCGAAGCTGCCACCGCGCTGTACAAGGACGCCCGGGAGATGCTCGACAAGCTGATCAACGAAAAGCTGATCAGCGCCCGCGCCGTGTTCGGCTTCTGGCCGGCCAACCAGGTGCAGGACGACGACCTGGAAGTCTACGGCGATGACGGCCAGCCCCTGGCGCGCCTGCACCACCTGCGCCAGCAGATCATCAAGACCGATGGCAAGCCGAACTTCTCCCTGGCCGACTTCGTCGCGCCCAAGGACAGCGGCGTCACCGACTACGTCGGCGGCTTCATCACCACCGCCGGAATCGGCGCCGAAGAAGTGGCCAAGGCCTACCAGGATGCCGGTGACGACTACAACTCGATCATGGTCAAGGCCCTGGCCGATCGCCTGGCCGAAGCCTGCGCCGAGTGGCTGCACCAGCAGGTGCGCAAGGAGTACTGGGGTTATGCCAAGGACGAACAACTGGACAACGAGGCACTGATCAAGGAGCAGTACAGCGGTATCCGCCCTGCCCCGGGCTACCCGGCCTGCCCGGACCACACCGAGAAGAGCACCCTGTTCGCCCTGCTCGACCCCGAGGCCAGCGAAGGCCGTGCCGGCCGTAGCGGCGTGTTCCTTACCGAGCATTTCGCCATGTTCCCGGCGGCCGCCGTCAGCGGCTGGTACTTCGCTCACCCGCAGGCGCAGTACTTCGCCGTGGGCAAGGTCGACCAGGACCAGGTTCAGAGCTACACCGAACGCAAGGGCCAGGACCTGGCCGTGAGCGAACGCTGGCTGGCACCCAACCTGGGCTACGACAACTGACCCACGTTGTGCAGGAGCCGGCTTGCCGGCGAAGGCGGTCCCCGGGGCCTCTTCGCTGGCAAGCCCATTCCTGCAACCGCCCGCCACCCCGGGCGGCATTGTCTATGCTCTGTTGACACCCAACCGTGTCGAGGGATTTATGGACGATCCAAGCAAGGACAATCAGCCTCCGACCTTCCTGCAGATGCTGCAAAGCGTGCTGGCCGCCGCCTTCGGCGTACAGAGCGGGAAGAACCGCGCCCGCGACTTCAGCCACGGCAAGCCCAGCCACTTCATCGTGCTGGGCATTCTGTTCACCACCCTGTTTGTTCTGGTGCTGCTGGGCATCGCCAACCTGGCGATGCACCTGGCGGGGGTCTGAAGCGGCGTCAGCGCAGCAACAGCTGCAAACCGAAGGGATAGCGGTAGCTGTCCGGCTTGCCTTGGGCGGACAGCCCGCGAAAATCGACCCTGGTGCCCACCTGATCCCCCAGGCGCAACAACTGCCGGGCCTGGGCCGGGGTCAATGCCTGGAACAGCGACAGCTGCCAATCCGGCCCGCCCAGGCGCCGGGCGTCCAGCCCCAGGGCATCATCGTGCAACGCCACCAGGGCCCAGCCCCCCAGGGTGAAGTGCCCCGCCTCCAGCACCGACAACTTGCCGTCGATCAGGGCCTGCAAGGCCTCGGGCGAACTGTTGACTCCACTGAACAGCAGATCCGTTCCCGGCTTGCGGCCCAGTTCCCGGGCCGCTTGCATGGCCCCCAGGGCCATTTCGTCATTGGCCGACCAGACCAGTTGGGTTTTCGGGTAGCGCTTGAGCAACTGTTGCGCCTGGAGGTAAGCGCGCTCCCGGTTCCATTCGCCATAGACCAACTGACGCAAATGCACCTGCGGATGTTCGGCCAGGGCCCGGCGCAGACCGCGCTCGCGCAACTGCGCCGCAGGTGTGACCTTGAGCCCGGAAAATGCCAGGAGTTCGATGCCGTGCCCTGCCGGGACCGGCTCAAGCTTGTGCAGCAGCTCCTTGAGCATGCGGTAGCCGGCTTCCTCATCGTCGCCCACCATGCTGCCGATCCAGTCCGAATAGTTCTGCCGGCTCTGCCCGATCAGCTCCCGCTGGTCCAGGGTCAAAGGGCTGTTGACGATAAACAGCTTGATCCCGGAGCCCTGGGACAGACGCAGGATCTGCGGAGCCACGTACTGTTCGTTCACCAGCATCAGGTAATCGGGTTTGTCGCGGCCCTGGAACAGCTCCCGGGCCTGCTGCAGAGTGTTCTGCGGATCGCGCTCGGCATAGAGGATGCGCAGGTCAAGCCCCAGGTCCCGGGCCGCGGCCTGCATGAACTGCGAATAACTGACCCAGAAGGTCTCCGTGGAATTGCCGGGATTGAGAAACACCACCGATGTGGCATGAGCGACCGCCCAGAACGGCAGACTCAGGCACAACAGCCACTTGCACAGACGCTTGAACATTACGAGAAGAGCCCCAGAATTTCGCCCAGGCAGTATAACTGGCAAAGTGCTGGCCAACGGCGGCAAATTGTCATGATTGTCCGACAATTCAGGCTCTTTTTTATCGCTCGACTACTGGTGACTGACCCAGAACACGGCCGTACCCACGACCAGTATGATCAGAAAGAGAATGGCCCAAGCATCAACGCTACTGTCACTTTTCCTTACTTTGGTTGGATGGCTCATAGCATCGCCTCTAGTAGATTTTGTCGGTGACTGCTCAAAGACTCGTCCACAGTTAAGACCAGGATTGCCCCTACCACAAATGGGGTTACTCTCACGCCCCTACCGTTAGTCGTTTTGGTTCTGTGCATATACTCAAACATCACTTTTGCGCATAACCGCAAACTGGTATCGTTCGGCGGCTCCGTTGGGAGTGCGCGGCCGTGCGCGCAGATTTGCTTACATGGGTGGCGTGAAGCGTGAACGAAGGCAAGACGAGGTGAGACCGGCGAAAACCGCGCTGGACGCCAGTCCGAGCAGCGTACCGAAGCCGTTCACCGCAGTATTTGCCAAGTGCGCTTGAGCGCCGCCTGTAGCCTGAGAACTGGACCTATATGTACGTATACGACGAGTACGATCAGCGGATCATCGAGGACCGCGTCAAGCAGTTCCGTGATCAGACCCGACGCTATCTGGCAGGCGAGCTGAGCGAAGAAGAATTCCGCCCCCTGCGCCTGCAGAATGGCCTTTATATCCAACGTTTTGCCCCGATGCTGCGGGTCGCCGTGCCTTACGGCCAACTGACCTCGCGCCAAGCGCGGATGATGGCCAAGATTGCCCGCGACTACGACAAGGGCTACGCGCACATCAGCACCCGGCAGAACGTGCAGTTCAACTGGCCGGCCCTGGAAGACATCCCGGACATCCTCGCCGAACTGGCCACCGTGCAGATGCACGCGATCCAGACCAGCGGCAACTGCCTGCGCAACGTCACCACCGACCAGTTCGCCGGTGTCGCCGCCGACGAGCTGATCGACCCGCGCCCCTGGTGCGAGATCGTCCGCCAGTGGACCACCTTCCACCCGGAATTTGCCTACCTGCCGCGCAAGTTCAAGATCGCCATCAACGGCTCGACCTCTGACCGCGCGGCCATCGAAGTCCATGACATCGGCCTTGAGCCTGTGTACAACGCCGCCGGTGAGCTGGGTTTCCGCGTGCTGGTGGGTGGCGGCCTCGGCCGTACCCCGGTGGTCGGTGCCTTCATCAACGAGTTCCTGCCGTGGCAGGACCTGCTGAGCTACCTCGACGCCATCCTGCGGGTCTACAACCGCTACGGCCGGCGTGACAACAAGTACAAGGCGCGGATCAAGATCCTGGTCAAGGCCCTGACCCCTGAAGTGTTCGCCGAGAAGGTCGAGGCCGAGATGGCCCACCTGCGCGGCGGCCAGACCACCCTGACCGATGCCGAAGTGCATCGCGTGGCCAAGCACTTCGTCGACCCGGACTACAAGACCCTGAGCAACCAGGACGCCGAACTGGCCGCCCTGGACCAGCAGCACCCGGGCTTTGCCCGCTGGCGCACGCGCAACACCCTGGCCCACAAGAAGCCGGGCTACGTGGCCGTGACCCTGTCGCTCAAGCCCACCGGCGTAGCGCCGGGAGACGTCACCGACAAGCAGTTCGACGCCATCGCCGACCTGGCCGACCGTTACAGTTTCGGCCAGCTGCGCACCTCCCACGAGCAGAACATCATTCTCGCCGACGTCGAGCAGAGCCAACTGTTCACCCTGTGGGGCGAGTTGCGGGAGAACGGCTTCGCCACGCCGAACATCGGCCTTTTGACCGACATCATCTGCTGCCCGGGCGGCGACTTCTGCTCCCTGGCCAACGCCAAGTCGATCCCGATCGCCGAATCCATCCAGCGCCGTTTCGACGACCTGGACTACCTGTTCGACATCGGTGAACTGGACCTGAACATCTCCGGTTGCATGAACGCCTGCGGCCACCACCACGTGGGCCATATCGGCATCCTCGGGGTGGACAAGAAAGGCGAGGAGTTCTACCAGGTGTCCCTGGGTGGCAGCGCCAGCCGCGACGCCAGCCTGGGCAAGATCCTCGGCCCGTCCTTCGCCCAGGACGACATGCCCGACGTGATCTCGAAGCTGATCGACGTGTACGTGGAACAACGTACCGAAGACGAACGCTTCATCGACACCTATCAACGTATTGGCATCGACCTCTTCAAGGAGCGCGTCTATGCAGCGAATCATTAAGAACAACGAGGTCATCGACGAAACCTGGCACCTGCTGCCCAAGGACGCGACCCTCGACGGCATTTCCAACTGCGACGACCTGATCGTGCCACTGGCCCTGTGGCGCGAGCATGCCCACGCCCTCAAGGCCCGCGATGGCGGCCTGGGTGTATGGCTGGATGCGGACGAAGAAGCCGAGGAAATCGGTGACGACGTCGAGCAGTTCCAGGTGATTGCCCTGAACTTCCCGGCCTTCACCGATGGCCGCAACTACTCCAACGCCCGCCTGCTGCGTGACCGCTACGGCTACAAGGGCGAGTTGCGAGCGATTGGCGACGTGTTGCGCGACCAGCTGTTCTACCTGCACCGCTGCGGCTTCGACGCCTATGCACTGCGGGCCGACAAGGACCCCTACGAAGCCTTGGAAAGCCTCAAAGACTTCTCGGTGACCTACCAGGCCGCCACCGACGAACCGCTACCGCTGTTCCGTCGCCGCTAAGCCCTGGCGCCAACAAAAAGCCCTGGAACGGTTTCCCGCTCCAGGGCTTTTTTGTTTCCGCGCCTCCCACCTACCGCAGGAACCGGCTTGCCGGCGAAGAGGCCCTCGGGCCTTGTGCAAAGCTTGCAACCGCCTTCGCTGGCAAACCAGCTCCTACAGCAGACGCCCGCAAACGACGCACTCCCTGTACGAACCGGCTTGCCGGCGAAAGGGCCCTCGGGCCTTGTGCAAAGCTTGCAACCGCCTTCGCTGGCAAGCCAGCTCCTACAGCAGACGCCCGCAAACGACGCACTCCTGTAGGAGCCGGCTTGCCGGCGAAAAGGCCCTCGGGCCTTGTGCAAATCTTGCGATCGCCTTCGCTGGCAAGCCAGCTCCTACAAAGCCAGCTCCTACAAAGCCAGCGCCTACAAAGCCAGCTCCTACAAAAAGCCAGCGCCTACAAAGCCAGCTCCTACAAAAAGCCAGCGCCTACAAGGCCGGGGGGTTACCAGAAGCGCTGTTGGGTCAGGCGGCTCCACCAGGTCAGCAGCACGCGGTCGATGGAGCCGCTGGCCGCCAGCCCTACCCGCTCTTGCAGGCTCTTGCGCTCGGCATAGTGCAAGTGGAAGACCTCGGCACTCTTGGCCTTGTCCGCCAGGTATTCGTCACTGGTCTGCAACTCGTCCACCAGCAGTTTTTCCTGCGCCGCCACGCCCAGCCAGACTTCACCAGTGGCCACTTCATCAATGGCCAGTTGCGGGCGATAGCGGGAAACGAAGTTCTTGAACAGTTGATGGGTGACGTCCAGGTCTTCCTGGAATTTCTCCCGGCCCTTCTCGGTATTTTCGCCAAACACCGTCAAGGTGCGCTTGTACTCACCAGCGGTCAGCACTTCGAAATCGATGTCGTGCTTCTTCAGCAGGCGGTTGACGTTGGGCAACTGGGCCACCACGCCAATGGAACCGAGGATGGCGAACGGCGCGCTGATAATCTTTTCACCGATGCAGGCCATCATGTAGCCGCCGCTGGCCGCTACCTTGTCGATGCACACCGTCAGCGGCACGCCAGCCTGGCGGATACGCGCCAGCTGCGACGAAGCCAGCCCGTAGCTATGGACCATGCCGCCACCGCTCTCCAGGCGCAGCACCACTTCATCCTTGGGCGTTGCCAGGCTCAGCAGGGCAGTGATTTCATGGCGCAGCCCTTCGGTGGCCGAAGCCTTGATGTCGCCATTGAAGTCCAGCACGAAGACCCGGGGCTTGGCCTCGGCCGGCTGTTTCTTGTGCTTCTTCTGGCTCTTTTCGGTCTTGCTCTTGGCCTTGCGCAGGGCCTTGAGCTGATCCTTGTCCAGCAGGCTCTGCTCCAGGCGCTCGCGCAGCTCCTTGTAGAAATCATTCAGCTTGCTGACCTGCAACTGCCCCACACCCTTGCGCCGCCCCTTGCTGCGCAGCGCAGCGGCGGTGATCAGCACCACCAGGATGGCGACCACCAGGGTCACGGTCTTGGCCAGGAAACTGGCATATTCGGCGATAAACTCCACAGGGACTCCTCAAACATGGACCGCTGCCAACGAGCGGCGTAATGGGCTAAAGCATACCGGCGCGACTGGTCGGCCACCAGTCGGGAAACCTTGTGTAACCAAGCTCCAACAATCATTTCAAACAAGCGTATGTTTTTTCATTGACAGCTCACCGGCATCCTCATAACCTCGCAAAACTTTCAACGTACCGGGATGACGCGGACGTGGGCAGCATCTACTTGATTCGACATGGCCAGGCCTCCTTCGGTGCAGACGACTACGACGTGCTGTCGGCCACTGGCGTGCGCCAGGCGGCGGTGCTCGGCGAACACCTGGCAGCGCTGGGCATCGGCTTCGATCGCTGCCTGTCCGGCGATCTGCGGCGCCAGCAGCACACCGCCCAGGCCGCTCTGGAACAGATGAGCGCCGCAGGCTTTGACAGCCCGGCCCTGGAAATAGATTCCGCCTTCAACGAATTCGATGCCGACGCCATCATCCGCGCGCTGCTGCCCGACCTGCTGCCCCAGGAACCCGAAGCCCTGAACATCCTGCGCAACGCCGCGCAGAACCGCGGTGAGTTCCAGCGCATCTTCGCCCTGATCATCCAGCGCTGGCTGGCCGGCACCTACGACCCGCCGGGCCTGGAAAGCTGGCTGGGTTTTGTCGAACGCGTCCAGGGCGGCCTGCAACGGATTCTCGAAGCAGCCAACAACCAGCAGAAGATCGCCGTGTTCACCTCCGGCGGCACCATAACCGCCCTGCTCCACCTGATTACCCGGATGCCCGCCCAGCAGGCTTTCGAACTCAATTGGCAAATCGTCAACACCTCGCTCAACCAGCTGAAGTTCCGCGGTCGCGAGGTGTCCCTGGCTTCCTTCAACGGTCATGCCCATCTGCAACTGTTGAAGGCCCCGGAGCTCATCACCTTCCGTTGAGCCCGGCTTACTGTGACCCTTGCTGTAACCACCCCATAAAAGGATCGAACCATGACCTCCGTAGCTGACGCCGTACAAGCCATGCAAGCCAAGTTCAACCCAGCTGCCGCTGCCGGCCTGGACCTGGTTTTCGGTTTCCGCATCGATGACTCCAAGCACTTCTCGCTGGTCGTCAAGGACAGCACCTGCGAACTCAAGGAAGGCGAGAACCCGGACGCCCAGGTCACCCTGGTGATGGACGGCGAGACCCTGGACGGCATCGTCAGCGGCGAGACCGACGGCATGCAAGCCTTCATGGGCGGCAAGCTGCGCGCCGAAGGCGACATGATGCTGGCCATGAAACTGAGCGAGCTGTTCCCAGCCTAAGACCGCGCAAGGTCCGGCTGTACCCGAATCCCGCCCCTGTGGCGGGATTCGTCGTTTCTGGCTGCCGCAACCGCTCTGGCCCGTGCCTTTGCCCTGAATCAATACCGCTGGGCGGCTGGCATTTCAGGCGAGACGCTTGATTGATCTCGGTCAGTTCCCACCCCGCAACGCCCCTCTACTCTTGCGCCTTCCATCGCGGCCAGGGACGGCTCAGCCGGAGCCACCTGCCATACCGCCATCACTCACGGAAGAGTCTGCATTATGCGATCACTGAAGATCATCCTGCTGTCTACCGCCTTCAACGGCCTGACCCAACGCGCCTGGCTCGACCTGCGCCAGGCCGGCCACCGCCCCAGCGTGGTGCTGTTCACCAGCGAAGAAGAGGTCTGCCGGCAGATCGAAGAGGCCGAGGCCGACCTGGTGATCTGCCCGTTCCTCAAGGACCGGGTCCCCCAGCAACTGTGGAGCCATCCCAAGCGCCCGGTGGTGATCATCCACCCGGGTATCGTCGGCGACCGCGGGGCCAGCGCCCTGGACTGGGCCATCAGCAAGGAACTCAAGCGCTGGGGCGTCACCGCGTTGCAGGCGGTGGAAGAAATGGACGCCGGGCCGATCTGGTCGACCCACGAATTCAACCTGCCCGCCGGGCTGCGCAAGTCCGAGCTGTACAACGGCCTGGTGAGCGACGCGGCGATTCACTGTATCCGCGACGTGGTGGAGAAATTCCGCAACGGCTACACCCCCCAGCCCCTGGACTACGACAAACCCTCGGTCCTCGGGCGCCTGCAACCGAACATGAAGCAATCCGACCGCACCTTCAGCTGGCACGACAGCGCCCAGTTCATCAAGCGCAGCATCGATGCCGCCGACGGTCAGCCCGGCGTCCTGGCCAGCCTCGCCGGCGGCCAGTACTACGTGTACGACGCCCACCTGGATTCGCGCACCGGCATGCCCGGGCAACTGCTGGCGGTGCACGACGACGCAGTACTGGTGGCCTGTGGCGATCACAGCCTGTGGATCGGCTCCCTGCGCCAGAAGCCCCAGCCTGGCGAAGAAACCTTCAAGCGCCCCGCCCGCCACGTGCTCGGCGAGCGCCTGGCCGATGTCCCGGTGCTGGACTGGTCGGTGGCCAACAGCCCGTTCAGCACCGAGGCCTACCAACCTATCCGCTACCGCGAAACGGGCAAGATCGGCGAACTGACCTTCGAGTTCTACAACGGCGCCATGAGCACCGAACAGTGCCAACGCCTGGTCAGCGCCCTGCGCTGGGCCAAGGCCCGGGACACCCAGGTGCTGCTGGTGCGTGGCGGCCGCGGCGCCTTCAGCAACGGCGTGCACCTCAACGTGATCCAGGCCGCCGAAGTACCGGGCCTGGAAGCCTGGGCCAATATCCAGGCCATCGACGACGTCTGCCTGGAACTGCTCACCGCCCGCCAACTGGTGGTCAGCGGCCTGACCGGCAATGCCGGCGCCGGCGGCCTGATGCTGGCCCTGGCCGCGGACGTGGTCCTGGCCCGCGCCGACACCGTGTACAACCCCCACTACAAGAGCATGGGCCTGTACGGCTCAGAGTACTGGACCTACAGCCTGCCCCGCGCCGTCGGCCAGGCCATGGCCAAGCAGTTGACCGAAGCCTGCCTGCCCATCAGCGCCCTCCAGGCCCTGCAGATGGGCATGGTGCAGGAGATCGGCCCGCGCTGCCCGGACGAGTTCGGCCTGTGGCTGCTGCAACGGGCCAACGGCGTTCTCAACGACCCGCGCTACCAGCACCTGCGCCAGCGCAAGCTGGATGCCGACCCGCAACTGATGCAGCACTGCCGCAACGCCGAGCTGGAAGAGATGCACATGGACATGGTGCAGAACCGCAAGGGCTTCGCCGAGAAGTGCAGCAACTTCGTCTACAAGCGCAAGACCTGCTGCACCCCGGAGCGGCTGATCGAAGCCTGGGCGCTGCCGCAGCCCGCCACTTTGATCGTCCGATCAGCCTAGCCGTCGGATCTGCTCGTCCACTCACGCCACGCAGCCGCAAAGGCTGCGTGGCGTGCGGTCACATGAAACGCAACACAAACACCACCAGCAACAGCCAATGGTTCAGCGACTCTGATGCGCATTGAGCCCCATGATCTTGCGTAGCTATGCTAGCGTCTATCAACTTCCTTCTACCTGCTCAAAACTATGCCAACCCAAAACAAACTGCATTGGCTGCATCTGTCAGATATCCACTTTCATAAAAATACCGCCTGGTCCGATAACCACACCCACAGCAGGCTGCTGAGTTTCTTGGAGCGCAAGTTCCAAGCCAACGATCTGCCAAAGCCGCAGTTGATTTTCTGCACCGGCGATATCGCATTTGGGCAGACAGCGGATTGTCCAATGGCCGAGCAGTACCAGCCGGCAAAGCAGTTCTTCGATCAGTTGCTGGCTCTTTGCGGCCTGGAGCGGGATCGACTGTTCGTGGTACCCGGCAATCATGATGTGAACCGCAAGAAAGTACTCCAGGGCCAACAGCGTCACCTGTGGGAAATGGCCAAAAACCCCGTGCAGTACACCCGGGAAATCAGTTCCCGATTTGCCAGCCTGTCTGCAGAGTTCAAAGAGGACATGCGGCGAATGGAGGACTATGGCGTCTTTGTCGCCGAGTACCTGCCGCATCAGCATGATCCCGTGCGACACCTCTACGCGCGGCAGGTCACGGTGAATGGCATCAAGGTCGGAATTGCAGGCTTCAACTCCGCATGGAGCTGCTTCAACGACAGCGATAAAGGGCAGATGTGGCTGGGAGCAGAATGGCAGTTCAACCACATGCATGGAGCCCTGGAAGGCGCAGACCTGAAAATCGGTCTAATTCATCATCCCCGGGACTGGTTCAATCAGGCCGAAACCCAGATCATCAAACAGCGCAAGGCCCATGACTTCCAGTTCTGGTTGCATGGACATAGCCATAATCCCTGGCTCGAGCCTGGGCAACGGTTGATCAAGCTGGAAGCAGGCGCCATTGGTGCCGATACCGATGACCAGTTCGGCTTCAATCTTGTCAGTCTCGACCTGCAACAGGGCAGCGGAGTCGCCCATCTGTTCGAATACAAGAACGGCTGGAAGGTACAAACGGTTGCCGATATGGCGGAAGACGGGCATTGGCACTTCAAGCATTCGGCCCTGGTAGCTCCGAGCTCAGAGGTTTCGGACAGCACGGAAACGCCGCCATTGCCCACCCCGGAAAATCCTCCAGCTGAAGAAGCTCCAAAGCCGACGGAGTTATTCGGTCGTGACAAGCTGATCGCCAGTCTCACCACAGCACTCAAGGAAAAGCCTTGCATTGCGCTGCACGGTCTTAGTGGTAACGGCAAGACCACGCTGATTAAAGCACTGCACCGGCAAGCAGCATTTCAAAGAACCGTTTTTGTAGATATTCATTCAAGCCGTCAGATGACCGCCGGCGAACTGTTTCGTCGTTTGCTGGACGCACTGAGTAACCGACGTGAAGATCCACAGCCACCCAGTGGAAGCGTCGAGGAACAGGCGAAAGAGCTCAAACGACTGTATCCCCATGCCCAGACTGCGTTCATCTGGATCAATGGCGCCCATTTGCTGTTTGAAAATGCGCAATGGCGTAACCCACAGATTCACACGCTGCTAGCAGCCTTGAGGCAAGCCTTTCCTGACTGGCGGTGGGCCTATGAGCTCAGCGAAAAGCCGGAAGAAGGCAGCTTCGGTCGCGATTGCACGATACAGGAAATACCAGGACTCGACCGGGCAGGTCTCGCAGCCCTTCTGGCAGCCAGGGCTCCCAATGAAAAAAAAGCCGAATGGACTTATACCGGCAATAACTTGAAAGCGCTCTACCAGTGGCTAGGTGGCGGTCAAGGAGGCACCGCCCATACCTTGGCAATCGAATTGCTCGCCACAATCGCGATAGAAAGGAAAAGCTCGCCCTTGGCGGTCTACCAAAACCTTCGCCAGGAAGTCATCGAACGCCTGGATGAAAAGCTGCTGAGCATTATTCACGATGAAGTACTCAGTGGTGCCGAGCAGCAATTGCTGAAGGTACTAGCCCTCTACCGCAACTCAATTCCACAGGACCATGCCGACTATCTTGAAGACCGTCTTTGTATCAAAGACGCTTGGCAAAACTTGAGAAGGCGTGGCCTGCTTCCTCTCGACAACAACAAAGACCACTACCTTCATGGATTCATCGCCAGTTGGACGCGGCAAAAAAAAATGGCGATCAAAGACGCAGAGCTCACTCCCGACTACGCAGAAAACATTCCGGAGAATGTAGCGCAAATGCATCTATTGATCGCCCAATGCTGGCAACGTCAGATCGGTCGTCAGAAAGAGCAAATCAATTTCCAACGTGCCAATGAAACCTTTTACCACCTGCTATGTTGCAACGAACTGGGAAACATCGAGGAGTGGATCGATCACCTGGTCGGAAAGGATACAGGCTGGAGCAACGAAGCTCTTTGGGCCATCTACCACCGTCGTCGCAATGCCAATGAGTCGATTGAAAGGCAGCAGGAAGTCTTGCAGCTACTGACCAACATTCATCCTCGCGAACACATGGCACAGCGCTTCCTTGGCGAATGCCTGCAGAAGACCAAGGGCAAAAGCTGCAACGAAGCCTTACAGGCTTTCGAACGTGCGCTGGAGCTCAGCCCACAATTCCCGCCCTATCTGGCCAATCTCGGCAAACTCCTTCTGGGTCGAGGCAAAAGTGGCGCTGAGGAGTTCCTGCGACGCCTTGAGGAGCACCAAGAAGCCTACCCGGAAGCAATCGACCACCACGTTCAGTCCATCCAGAATCGCTGCCAGCAGCTGGTAGGGGATGAGAATGAGGCAGCACTTCAACGCCGCCAAGCCATAAACAATGGCAGCAAAAACCCAGCTTTCTACAACGAAGAAGCCAGATACCAGTTGGAACAATGCAATGATGCCAACGAGGCACTGCGCCTATTGGATCTTGCCGACAAACACCAGTGCTCCAACGATTACAGCATTACCCTTCGGGGCAAAGTGCTAGAGAAACTAGATCGTGCCGCAGAAGCCTCCGATCAACGTCGTCAGGTTATCGACAGTGGCAGCAAGAACACCGTGATCTATAACGACGAAGCCCAATACCAATTGGACCAATGCAATGACGCTGAAGAAGCTCTGCGCATTTTGGATCTTGCTAACAAACACCAGTGCATCCCTGATAACTACATCGAGAACATTCGTGGCAAGGTGCTTGAGAAATTGAATCGTGGCACAGAAGCTTCCTCGTTACGAATGACCAGAATCAAAGCAGGCACTCGCGATCCGGTGCTATACGCAGATGAAGCGAGCTACCAAATGGAGAAGCTGAACAATCCTGAGGAAGCCCTACGTCTGCTGGATCTAGCTTGCATGCACAACTGCGACAATCACGTCACTCAGAACATTCGGCGCACAGCATTGCTGCGTAAAAATCAGCGCTGAAGCAGCAACGCCACCAGCGCCGTCCAGCCGGTCTGGTGGCTAGCCCCCAGGCCGCGCCCGGTTTCGCCATGGAAGTATTCATGGAACAGCACCAGCTCGCGGTCCTCGGCCTCCACCTGCAACTGCGGGTAGCCGCTCATGGACGGCCTGCGCCCGTCCTCGTCCAGCAGAAACAGTCGCGTCAGGCGCTGGCTCAAGCCGTCGGCCACCTCCTCCAGGGACGCCAGATACCCGGAGCCCCGCGGGTACTCCACCGAGAAGTTGACGTCGTAATAGCGGTGAAACTCGCGCAGGGATTCGATCAGCATGTAGTTGATCGGCATCCACAACGGCCCGCGCCAGTTGGAGTTGCCGCCGTACAACCGTGAATCGGACTCCGCCGGCTCATAGCGGGCGCACAACTGCTTGCCGTCCACCTGCATGGCGAACGGCTGCTCGAAGGCCTTGGACAGGGAGCGGATACCGAAGTCCGAGAGGAACTCGCTTTCATCGAGCATGCGCTTGAGCAGGTCCTTGGTGCGTTCGCCGCGCAACAGCGCCAGGAGCATGCGGTTGCCCTTGCCCGGCTCGTACCAGCGCGAGACCAGGCTCGCCAGGTCCGGCCGGTGATGCAAAAAACCCAGCAGGCGCTGGGCCAGCCCCGGCAGGTTTTCGTGCTCATGCTGCTCCAGCACCTGCACCGCGAACAGCGGCATCAGGCCGACGATGGAGCGCAGGCGCAGGGGTTCGTTCTGCCCATCAGGGCGATGCAGCACGTCGTAGAAGAACTGGTCCTGTTCGTCCCACAGCCCCTCGGCGCTTTCATCCACGCGGTTGATGGCCCCGGCGATATACAGGAAGTGCTCGAAGAACTTCACCGCAATGTCCACGTACACCCCATTGCGCTTGGCCAGTTCCAGGGCGATGCGCATCAGGTCCAGGGCATAGGCCGCCACCCAGGCCGTACCGTCGGCCTGGTCCAGGGCGAAACCTTCGGGCAAGGCGGCGGAGCGGTCGAACAGGGCGATATTGTCCAGGCCGAGGAAGCCGCCCTGGAACAGGTTGCGGCCTTCTGCGTCCTTGCGGTTGACCCACCAGGAAAAATTCAGCAGCAGCTTGTGGAAGATGCGTTCGAGAAAATCCAGGTCACCGACGCCAGTCAGGGACTTTTCCTGCTGGTAGACCCGCCAGCAGGCCCAGGCGTGCACCGGCGGATTGGCGTCGTCAAAACGCCACTCGTACGCGGGCAACTGGCCGTTGGGATGCATGAAACGATCCTTCACCAGCAGCAATAACTGCTGCTTGGCAAAGCCGGGATCGATCAGGGCAAAGGCTACCGCCTGGAAACCCAAGTCCCAGGAGGCATACCAAGGGTACTCCCAGGTGTCGGGCATGGAGACGATGTCGCAGTTGGACAGATGGCGCCAATGGGTATTGCGCAGGTGCTCGCGCGCGCTCGGCGGCGCCGGCTGGCCGGGATCACCATCAAGCCACTGGTTGACGTCGAAGTAGTACAGCTGCTTGGACCACAGCAACCCCGCCAGGGCCTGGCGCTGGACATTGCGCGCGTCGCTACTGGCGATACCTTGCTGCAACGCCCCGTAGAACTCATCGGCCTCGCGCCGGCGCTGCTCGAACAGGCGGCGGGCGCTGACCGGTTCGCTACCGGCCGGGGCAAAGCGCAGGAACAGGCGCTTGCTCTCGCCGCCCGCCAGATCCAGGACGAAGTGCGCCGCCACCCGGGTGCCGCCATCGAAACTCACCGCACTGGCCTGTCCATCCACCAGGTAATCGTTGAAACCATCCTTGAACGGCCCGGGTGACGCCAGCCCGTCCAGCTTGGGGAAATTGCTGTCGTTGTTGCAGAACAGCCACTGGCAGGGCTCGGCCCCCCAGGCGGTGATCTGCCGGTCGGGCAGTTGCCCATGCCGCGCCAGCACCTTGTCGCCCTCCAGGCGCAGGCTCGGCCGCGGTGCGTCGCCGCCCCAGCTCCAGGTGTTGCGCGCCCAGACCTGGGGCAGCACCCGCAGCCGCGCCGGCTGGTGGAAACGGTTGTGCACGGTGATGTGCATGAAAATGTCATCGGCCGTGTGCTTGGCGTATTCCACCGTCACGTCGAAGTAGCGGTTGTCCTCGAAAACCCCGGTATCGAGGATCTCGTACTCGGTGTCGTTCAGGCCGCGACGGGCGTTTTCCGCCACCAGGTCGGCATAGGGGAAAGCCGCATGGGGGTACTTGTAGAGCATGCGCATATAGGCATGGCTGGGCACGCCGTCGAGGTAGAAGTACAGCTCCTTGACGTCCTCGCCGTGGTTGCCCTCGGCATTGTTCAGGCCGAACAGACGCTCCTTGAGAATGCTGTCGTGTTCATTCCACAGCGCCAGCCCCAGGCACCAGTGCTGGGCCTTGTCGGAGAACCCGGCCAGCCCGTCCTCGCCCCAGCGGTAGGCGCGGCTGCGGGCATGTTCGTGGGGGAAGTAGCTCCAGGCGTCGCCATCGGCGCTGTAGTCCTCGCGCACCGTGCCCCACTGCCGCTCACTCAGGTACGGCCCCCACTGGCGCCAGTGCTCGGCGTCGCTGCCTTGCAGGCGCCGGCCCTCAACCGTATCGAGAATGCTGGTGGTGGATTTTGCCGGCATCGGGGAGTGTCCTTGACCATGGAGGTGACTTGCAGTGTAGGAGCAGCCCGTCTCGCTGCCCCGTGACAAATGTTTCACGGTACGAAGGCCCGAGGTGCCTAAAAACCCACGAGGCATCCGGGCCAGAGCCATTACGGCTAAATTTTTCGCCCCTGGCTCGTTATAATCGGCAACCCTTTTATGGCAATGCGGATTCAATGATGTTCAGTTGCAAAGCGTTTTTCCCGGGCGCACTGCTCGCGGCAGCCTTCTCGACCCAGGCTGAAGGCCTTGACCTGAGCTACCCGCAGCCCCCGTTACCGGCCCCCCCCATCCAGACCCCGGCGCCCCAGAGCGACATGCCCACCTTCAAACTGCAATTCAAGCCAGGCATCAGCTACGAGCACCATTGCAGCGGCCAATGCACCTACGAAACCAATATCGACCAGTTGCACGACCGCGAAACCCGCCACAGTTCAATCATCGGCTTCGACTGAGCCCGGCCATTAAACCTGCGGCGCGCTTGATCCACACTCGCGCTCCTGAGTCCTACAGCAAACTCAGGAAGTCCTGCCCTGCCGGCGAAGTGGCCTGCAACCTTGTGCAAGCCTTGCGACCGCCTTCGCTGGCAAGCCAGCTCCTACACAAGCGTCCGGCATCGCGCAAAATTCCGTAGGGACCGGCCTGCAGGCGAAGAGGCCCTGAGGCCTTGTGCAAACCTTGAAGCCAGCTCCTGCGGGTTTCGTGAGGGTTGGACGGGGGTGGAGGCCGCTCGGTTGTCCAGCTACGACCCCTCAACACCAAAAACGACACCCCCTGACCCCAGGCAGTTGACGCGCTGCCCTCATCTCTATTTATTACTATTTATCCGCATTAATACGATAAATAGCCGCCCATGCTGAAACGCCCCGTTCGCCGCAAACGCCAGAAGCTTTCCGACGTGATTGTCGAGTCGGTGAAGCGTTCCATCGTCACCGATGCCCTGCGCCCCGGGGACCGCTTGCCCACCGAGAAGGAGTTGATGGAAAGCTTCCAATGCTCCAAGGGCTCGGCCCGGGAAGCGCTCAAGGCGCTGGAGGTGGAAGGCCTGGTCAACACCCGCACCGGGCCCAACGGCGGCGCCTACCTGAACCAGGCCGGCACCGAGCCGGCCAGCCGCGCGCTGCGCAACTACCTGCACTTCCAGCACATGGACGGCGAGCAGGTCTATCAGCTGCGCAAGGTGATCGAGGTGGAGCTGGCGGTGTCGGTGATCGGGCGCTTGAGCGAGGCAGATTTCAAGGCCCTGCAGGACAATATCGACTTCTGCAGCCAACCCGAGGACAGCGAGGCCGGCCAGCGCGAGCAGCGCATCGCCGAGCTGGAGTTCCACAACCTGCTGGGGCGAGCCTGCCCCAACCCGCTGCTGAGTTTCATGGCGCAGTTTCTCAACGATTTGCTGCGCGACCTGGTGGTGCTGAAGAAGGCCTACAAGCCCAAGCGCAAGCAGTTCGACGCCGCCAACCTGGATTACCACAAACGCTTGCTGCTGGCCTTGCGCGCCGAAGATGAAAGCGCAGTGCGCCAGTTGATGCACGAACACATGTGCGACGCCGAGCACCACATGACCGCCCTGGAAGGCGAAGTCACCCAGCACTTCCTGCTGGAGTTCGACCACCACCGATAGCGCCCGCCGTCCACCGCTTTGCCAATAACAAGCCTGAACACAGGCTGCTACGTCGATTCGCCATTGCCACTCCTGCCAATAACTAAACCAGGGAGTTACCCCATGCAGCGTCGTACGTTGTTGAAAGCCGGTCTGGCCGTTAGCGGTGCCCTCAGCCTCGGGCTGGGGGTGCGCAACGCCTTTGCCGCCGAACCCTTTACCTTTTACGGTTTGAAGTCGATGTCCGGCGCCTTTGCCAGCTACGGCAAGTTCGCCGACATGGGCTCACGACTGGCGGTGGAGCAGTACCCGACCCTGCTGGGGCGACCGCTGCACTACAAGGTGATCGACACCGAGGGCAACGCCGGCAAGGCGGTGCGCCGGGTCCAGGAGGCGATTGCCCAGGACGGCGCGCGGTTCTTCCAGGGCTGCACCCTGTCGTCTTCGGCGCTGGCGGTGGCCAAGGAGGTGGGCAAGGTCGGCGGGGTGTTCATGACCCCGGTGGGCGCCGATGAGGTCACCGGCAAGGACTGCAATGCCTCGACCTTTCGCTGGTCGGTGCCGACCTACGGCGCCATCCGCGAAACCATGGTGCCGCTGATCAAGTTGCTGCCCGAGGCCAAGCGCTGGTACACCATCACCCCGCAATACGTGTTCGGCGAAGCCCTGCTGGAAGGGGCGAAGCAGGTGTGTGCCGAACACGGCATCGAGCACATCGGCAACAGCTACCACTCCTTGCAGGAGCAGGAGTTCTCCGGCTACCTGACCAACGCCATCGCCGCCCGCCCTGATGTGCTGGTGCTGTTGAACTTCGGCAGCCAGTCATCCAACGCCCTGCGCCAGGCGGTGAACTTCGGCATCAAGGAACGCATGAAGGTGCTGCTGGTATGGTCCGCCGGGCTCGACCAGTTCCAGGAGCTGGGCAGCGACGTCTTGGAAGGCGTCTACCTCGGCGCGCAGTACTGGCATCAGGTGGACACCCCGCTCAATCGCGAACTGGTGAAGCTGACCCAGGCCAAGTACGGCATCAACCCCACCTACCCGCTGGCCGCCGACTACATCGGCAGCAAGATCATCCTCGACACCATTGCCGCCACCGGCAGCTTTGACGGCGCTACCGTGGCCAAAGCCATGCAGGGCCTGACCTACCAGGGCCCCACCGGCGAGGAGAGCATCCGCGCCGGCGACCATCAGGTGATCAAGGATTACTACCTGCTGGTGGGCAAGGCCGCCGCCACGATGCGCGACAAGGACGACCTGGCCGAAGTGCTCAGCGCCGGTCGCTCGTTCCCGGATGTCAGCGCCACCGGCTGCACCCTGGCCTGACGCTCGACACTTCTATCGCTGGCTACAGGCAGCGGGCTCCGTCCAAGGGCTCCCTGCCGAGGGTTCCTGCATGCTTAATTTGTACCTGTTCCAGATCCTCAACGGCCTCGGGCTGGGGATGATCTACTTCCTGATCGCGGTGGGCCTGACGATCATTTTCGGCCTGCTGAACTTCGTCAACTTCGCCCATGGCGCGTTCTTCGTGCTCGGCGCCTACATCTGCTACACCGCCGTCAGCCTGACCGGCAACTTCTGGCTGGCCCTGGTGCTAGCGCCCCTGGTGGTGGCGGCCCTGGCCTGGATCATCGAGCGCCTGTTGATCCAGCGCATCTACCACTTGCCGCACATGTTCCAGATCCTGGTGACCCTGGGCATCGCGCTGATCATCCAGGAAGCCAGCGTGATGATCTGGGGCCCGGTGGGCAAGGCCGTGGCGGTGCCGGAACTGCTGCGCGGGGTGCTGGTGATCGGCGACTTCGTCTACCCCTACTACCGCCTGTTCCTGATCCTGTTCTCGGCCCTGGTGGGGCTGGGCCTGTGGCTGCTGCTGGAGCGCACGCGCTTCGGGGCCCTGGTGCGGGCCGGCAGTGAAAGCACCGAGACCGTGTCGCTGCTGGGCACCAATATCTTTCGCCTGTTTTCCATGACCTTCGCCCTCGGCGTGGCCCTGGCCGGGATCGCCGGGGTGCTGTTCGCACCCTTGCGCGGCGCCCAGCCCTTTGTCGGCCCGGAGATTCTCGGGGTGGCCTTCGTGGTGGTGGTGATCGGCGGCATGGGCTCGTTCGGCGGCGCCCTGGTGGGCGGTCTGCTGGTGGGGGTGGTGCAAAGCCTGATGACCAGCCTCTGGCCCCAGGGCGCCAGCCTGATGATCTACGGCGCCATGGCGGCAGTCATTCTGGTGCGTCCTTACGGCCTGTTCGGGAGAGCATGATCATGAGCGAGAAAAACCCCCTGCCCTTTGCCAAGACTCAATCGCGCGGCCTGCTGTGGCTGGTGATCGCGGTGCTGATCGGCCTGCCTCTGGTGCTGCCGTCGGCGACCCTGGCCAGCGAGATCCTGATCTTCGCCCTCGCCGCACTGGCCTGTAACCTGCTGCTGGGCTACACCGGGCTGCTGTCGTTCGGCCAGGGCATCTTCTTCGGCGCCGGTGCCTACTGCGCCGCCCTGTTGATGATCCATCTGCAGCTGGGGCTGTTCAGTGCCCTGCTCGGCGCGGCGCTGGTGGGAGCCTTGCTGGCACTGCTGGTGGGCGCCCTGGCGATCCGCCGCACCGGCATCTACTTCGTCATGCTGACCCTGGCCTTCAGCCAGATGGCCTACTTCATCGCCTACACCCTCAGCGACTGGACCGGCGGCGACAACGGCCTGCTCAGCGTGCCGCGCCCGGAGATCCGCATCGGTGACACAGTGCTGCTGTCCCTGGCCGACGCCCGCTATTTCTACGGCTTTGTCGCGGTGCTGTTCCTGCTGATCTTCATCGGTGCCCGGCGGGTGATCGCCTCGCCGTTCGGCAGCACCCTGATGGCCATCCGCGAGAACGAAACCCGCGCCGCCGCCATCGGCTACGACACCCGGCATTTCAAGATCCTGGTGTTCATGCTCTCCGGCGCGGTCACCGGGATTGCCGGGGCGCTGTACGCCATGCTCCTGCACTTCGTACCGCTGTCGAACATCGACCTGGCGATGTCGGAAAACATCCTGATCATGACCATCGTCGGCGGCACCGGCTCGCTGTTCGGTTCCCTGCTCGGCGCCGGCGCCATCGTGCTGCTGGGCGAGTTCCTCTCCGAGCTGTGGCCACGCTGGCTGATTCTGCTGGGGGTGATCCTGATCCTGGTGGTGGTGTTCATGCGTGGCGGTTTGTGGGGCGGTTTGTCGAGCCTGGTGGAACGCCTCAAAGGTTCACGCAAGACGGCCTTGCTGGCCGAGGAGAAACGCTCATGAGCAAGCCTGCGCAGTACCTGCTGGAAACCCAGAACCTGGAGCTGGCCTACGGTGCCTTCCACGCGGTCAACGGGGTCAACCTCAAGGTCGAGGCCGGCACCATCCACACCATCATCGGCCCCAACGGCGCCGGCAAGACCAGCCTGTTCCACTGCCTGACCGGCGAACGCCAGGCCACCGCCGGGGCCATCCGTTTCAACGGCAAGAACATCATCAAGAAACCCGTCCACGGCCGGGTCGGCCTGGGCATGGCGCGTTCCTTCCAGCTCACCAGCCTGTTCCAGAACCTCAGCGTGCGGGAGAACCTGCGCCTGGCCGCCCAGGGCCGCGACGGCCTGGGAGCGCTGAACTTCTGGCGCCACGTGGACAGCCGTCGCGAGCACCTGGAGGTGGCCGACCAGGTGCTGGAACGCCTGCAACTCACGGCCCGGGCCCAGACCCTGGCCGGCGAGCTGTCCCACGGCCAGCAACGGGTGCTGGAAGTGGGCATGTCGATCTGTTCGAAACCGCAATTGCTGATGCTCGACGAGCCCACCTCGGGCATGGGCATCGATGACATCCCGATCATGACCCAACTGATCAGCGACCTGGGCCGCGACCACACGGTGCTGCTGATCGAACACAACATGAGCATCGTCATGTCCATCAGCCAGCGCATCACCGTGATGAGCCACGGCCAGATCCTGGTCGAGGGCACGCCGGAAGTGGTGCGCGCCGATGAGCGTGTGCGTGTCGCCTACCTGGGAGAAGCCGCCTGATGCTGACCGTCGAGAACATCCATTCCTACTACGACAAGAGCCACGTGCTCGAAGGCGTCTCGCTCAAGGTGGAGGCCGGTGAACTGGTGACCCTGCTGGGGCGCAACGGCGCGGGCAAGACCACCACCTTGCGCAGCATCCTGGGGATCATCTGCCCGCGCCAGGGCCAGATCCACTTCAACGGCCAGCAACTGGTGGGCCAGAAGATCTTCGAGATCGCCCGCCAGGGCCTGGCCCTGGTGCCGGAACACCGGGGCATCTTTCGCCTGCTCAGCGTCGAGGAAAACCTGCGCATCGCCCAGCGCAAGGCCAGCCGCTGGCAACTGGACGACATCTACCGAATGTTTCCGCGGCTCAAGGAACGCCGCAAGAACGCCGGCCACGCCCTGTCCGGTGGCGAACAGCAGATGCTGGCCATCGCCCGTGCCCTGCTCAATGACCCCAAGCTGCTGATCCTCGACGAACCCACCGAGGGCCTGGCGCCGGTGATCGTCGACGAGCTGGTGAAGATCCTGCGCACCCTCAAGGAAGACGGCCTGCCGGTGCTGCTGGTGGAACAGAACCTGATGGTCTGCGACAAGCTCGCCGACCGTCACTACGTGCTCGAACAGGGCCGCGTGGTCTACCAGGGCAGCGCCGCCGAATTTCGCGCCGACCCGACCATCAAGAACCGCTACCTGGCCCTGAGCGCCTGACGGGAGAAACGCCATGAACAGTCGACTGGACCCACTGCAGTCCTTGCAAAGCAATGCCCCGCTGATCAACCGCGAGCGCCTCTGGCAGTCCTTGATGGACCTGGCCCGACTGGGCGCCACCGCCAAGGGCGGCGTGTGCCGCCTGGCCCTCACCGACCTCGACCGCCAGGCCCGTGACCTGTTCGTGCGCTGGTGCGAAGAAGCCGGCTGCAGCGTCAGCGTGGACGGCATCGGCAATATCTTCGCCCGCCGCGCCGGGCGTGACCCGAACCGCGCCCCGGTGATGACCGGCAGCCATATCGACACCCAGCCCACCGGCGGCAAGTTCGACGGCTGCTACGGGGTGATGGCCGGGCTGGAGGTGATCCGCACTCTGAACGACCTGGGCCTGGAAACCCAGGCGCCGATCGAAGTGGTGGTCTGGACCAACGAGGAAGGCTCGCGCTTCCCGCCGTGCATGATGGGTTCGGGGGTGTTCGCCGGCAAGTTCGACCTCGCCGAGACCCTGGCCAAGCAGGACGAACAGGGCCTGTCGGTGGGCGCCGAGCTGCAGCGCATCGGCTATGCCGGTCCGCGTGCGGTACTCGGCCACCCGGTGGGCGCCTATTTCGAAGCGCATATCGAGCAAGGGCCGGTACTGGAAGACCGCCAGACCACCATTGGCGTGGTCATGGGCTGCCTGGGCCAGAAGTGGTTCGACCTGACCCTGAGCGGGGTCGAGGCCCACGCCGGGCCGACGCCGATGCACCTGCGCAAGGACGCCCTGGTGGGCGCGGCGCAAGTGGTCAGCGCGGTCAATCGCATCGCCCATGCCCATCAGCCCCATGCCTGCGGCACCGTGGGCTGCCTGAGCCTGCACCCGGGCTCGCGCAACGTGATCCCCGGGCAGGTGCAGATGACCCTCGACCTGCGCCACCTGCACGCCGATCGGTTGCAAGCCATGGTCGATGAAGTGCGCCAGGTGATCGAAGACAGCTGCCGCCAGCACGGCCTGACGTTCGAGCTGACCGCCACCGCCGATTTCCCGCCGCTGGACTTCGACCCCGCCTGCGTGGCCGCCGTGCGCCAGGGCGCCGAGCACCTGGGGCTGAGCCACATGGACATCGTCAGCGGCGCCGGGCACGACGCGATCTTCATCGCCGAGCTGGGCCCGGCAGGGATGATCTTCGTGCCCTGCGAGGGCGGCATCAGCCACAACGAAATTGAAAACGCCGCGCCCCAGGACCTGGCCGACGGCTGCGCGGTCCTGCTGCGGGCCATGGTCAATGCCGCTCAAGGAGCTCAATCGCTATGAAGCAAGCCACTGACATCGCCGCCCTGAGCGGCGTCGAACTGCTGCGCCATTACCGTGACAAGCGCCTGTCACCGGTGGAGGTCACCGAGGATGCCCTGGCGCGTATCGAGCGCTTCAATCCGCTGGTCAACGCCTATTGCCATATCGACCACCAAGGGGCCCTGGACGCGGCACGAGCCTCCGAACAGCGCTGGCTCAAGGGCCAGCCCTGCGGCGCCCTGGACGGCTTGCCGGCGTCGATCAAGGACCTGACCCTGACCCGTGGCATGCCCACCCGCAAGGGCTCGAAAACTACCTTGGCCGCCGGCCCCTGGGAAGTCGACGCGCCCTTCTCCGGCTTCATGCGCGCGGCCGGCGCGGTGCTGCTGGGCAAGACCACCACCCCGGAATTCGGCTGGAAAGGCGTGACCGACAACCCTTTGTACGGCATCACTCGCAACCCCTGGGACACTCGCCTGACGGCCGGCGGTTCCTCCGGCGGCGCAGCGGCGGCGGCCTCGCTGAACCTCGGCGTGTTGCACCAGGGCAGCGATGCCGGCGGATCGATCCGCATTCCCTGCGCCTTCACCGGCACCTTCGGCATCAAGCCGACCTTCGGCTACGTGCCGCAGTGGCCGGCCAGTGCGATGAACATCCTCTCGCACCTGGGGCCGATGACCCGCAGCGTCGATGACGCCGTGCTGATGCTGCAGACCGTGGCCCGTCCGGATGCCCGTGACGGCCTGCTCGGCGCACCGCGCAGCACGCCCTGGTTACCGGAAAATGCCAGCCTCAAGGGTCTGCGCATCGCCTACAGCCCGGACTTCGGCTACGTCAAGGTCGACCCGCAAGTGGCGCGAGTGGTGGCCCGGGCGGTGGAGCGCCTGGCGCAACTGGGGGCACAGATCGAGCAGGTCGATCCCGGTTTCAGTGATCCCCTGGAGATGTTCAATACCCTGTGGTTCTCCGGAGCGGCGCGCCTGACCGCAGCCCTCAGCCCCGCCCAGCGCGCCTTGCTGGACCCGGGCCTGCTGCGCATCGCCGAACAGGGCGAAGGCATCAGCCTCAGCGACTACAGCGCCGCCCTGGAGGCGCGCGCCGCCCTGGTGGCCCACATGGCCGCCTTCCATGAGCGCTACGACCTGCTGCTCTCGCCCATGCTGCCCCTGACTGCGTTCGCCGCCGGACACAACGTCCCACCGGGCTCGGGCCTGGGGGAATGGATGGAATGGACGCCCTTCAGCTACCCCTTCAACCTGACCCAGCAACCGGCGGCTTCACTGCCCTGCGGCTTTGCCGACGACGGCCTGCCCGTGGGCCTGCACGTAGTGGGCGCACGCTTTGCCGACGAGCAAGTGCTGCGCTTGTGCCGGGCCTATGAGCAAGCGTTCCCCAGCCCCCACCCCCAAGCCCCCGTCCTGCGACACTGACCCGGGCGAAATCCCGTAGGAGCCGGCTTGCCGGCGAAGAGGTCCGCGGGCCTTGTGCAAACCCTGAGGCCGCCTTCGCGGGCAAGCCCGCTCCTACACCTGGTTCCGGCATCGTGCAGAATCCCGCAGGAGCCGGCTTGCCGGCGAAGAGGCTCGCGAGCCTTGGGCAAACCTTGAGGCCGCCTTCGCGGGCAAGCCCGCTCCTACAGAACGTCGCGATTGGGTGGGGCCGTATTCAATCGGGCCAAGGGATACGCCGCTGCAGTGCTCACAAAAACGCAACACCAGGCTGCGTCCTTTGTGATGGTTGGGCTAGGGTGGAAGCGATACAGTCGGGCCATCAGCAACCCGACTGACGCCCGACACAAGGATGCGTTCGATGACTGATTTGCACGATCTATCCACCACCCAGCTGCTGGCGCAATTCGCCAGCCGCACCCTCTCGCCACTGGACTACTACGAGCATCTGCTGGCCCATATCGGGCGCTGGGAGCCGCATATCCGTGCGCTCTACGCCTTCGATCCGGAGCAGGTGCGCCTGCAGGCCCGGGCCGCCACCGAGCGCTGGAACAAGGGCGCCCCCAACGGCCCGCTGGACGGGATTCCAGTGACGATCAAGGAACTGATCGCCACCCAGGGCACGCCGATTCCGCTGGGCAGCGCGGCCACCACGCTGAAGCCGGCGTTGCAGGATGCGCCACCCGCCGCGCGGATGCGTGAGGCCGGGGCGATCATCCTGGCCAAGACCACGGTGCCGGATTTCGGCATGTTGTCCTCGGGGTTGTCGAGCTTCCACGGCATTACCCGCAACCCCTGGAACACCGCCTGCAATACCGGTGGCTCCAGTTCCGGCGCCGCTGCGGCCGCCGCGGCCGGTTATGGACCGCTGCACATCGGCACCGACATCGGCGGCTCGGTGCGCCTGCCGGCCGCCTGGTGCGGGCTGGTGGGGTTCAAGCCGACCCTGGGGCGGATTCCCATCGACCCGTATTACACCGGACGCTGCGCCGGGCCCATGACCCGCAGCGTCGATGACGCGGTGCTGATGATGCGCTATCTGGCCAGACCCGATGCCCGGGACGCCACCAGCCTGCCGCCCTTGACCGGCGACTGGAGCGATGCGCCGGTGTCGGTCAACGGCTTGAAGATCGGCCTGATGCTGGAACCCGGCGCGGGGCTGCAGCCGGAAGGTTTTGTCTGCGCGGCGGTGGAACAGGCTGCGCGGCTGTTCGAAAGCCATGGCGCCCAGGTCCGCACCCTGGCACCGATCATGGACCGCGCTCAGCTGGACGGCCTGGACCGCTTCTGGCGTGCCCGACAATGGGCGGAACTCTCGGCCCTGGGCGCCGAACAGTTCGCCAAGGTGCTGCCCTACATTCGCGACTGGGCGGCGCCGGGGGCCGACTTGTCCGGGGTCGAGGCGGTGCTGGGCTTCAACCAGACCTTCGAGATGCGCCGGCGTGCCGCACAGGTGTTCAGCGAGTTCGACCTGGTGTTGTCGCCCACCAACCAGGTCAACCGCTTTCCCGCCCAGTGGCCGTCACCGAGCAACGACCCGCAGCAACCGTTCGAGCACATCGTCTTCACCCTGCCCTGGAACATGGGCGAACAACCGGCGCTGTCGATCAACTGCGGTTTTGCCGCCGATGGCCTGCCCATCGGCCTGCAGATGATCGCCCCGCGCTTTGCCGATCAATGGCTGCTGCAAGTGGCCAAGACCTATGAGAGCTGGCGTGGAGCGATCCACAACTGGCCGAACCCGCCGTCCCACTGATACACCGAAACTGCCACCTTCACCCCAGCCCCGGGCCTTGCCGCCCGGGGCCTGGGCAACCTATGAATAAAAATTCGAGGGGCCAGTATGCACAGCCAAGCGTCCAATCCATCCGCCACACCCGAGCCCGAAACGCCCAACTCGGCGGGAGGCAAGCGCAGCGTATTCGCGGTGATCCTCGGCAATGCCGTGGAGTTCTTCGATTTCGGGGTCTACGCCACCTTTGCGGTGATGATCGGCCACACCTTCTTTCCCTCCGACAGCGCCTTTGTCAGCCTGATGCTGTCGGTCACCGCCTTCGGTGTCGGTTTTATCGTGCGGCCCCTGGGGGCGGTGCTGATCGGCGCCTACGCCGACCGCGTCGGGCGCAAGCCGGCGATGCTCCTGACCCTGGTGATGATGGCCGTGGGCACCGGCAGCATCGCCATCCTGCCCAGCTATGAAAGCATCGGCATCGCCGCACCGATCCTGCTGGTGCTCACTCGGCTGATCCAGGGCCTGGCCTGGGGTGGCGAGGCCGGCCCCGCCACCACCTACATCCTCGAAGCCGCGCCAGCCCACAAGCGCGGCACCTACGCCTGCTGGCAGGTGGTGGCCCAGGGCGTGGCCGCCATGGCCGCCGGCACCGTGGGCTACACCCTGACCCAGGTGCTGTCCCCCGAGGACCTCAACAGCTGGGGCTGGCGCGTGCCCTTCGTGTTCGGCCTCTTGGTACTGCCAATCGGCATCTACATCCGCCGCAACCTGGCGGAAACCTTCCACGGCCAGGGTGAGACAGCCAGCACCGGCAGCCTGGTGCGCCAGGTGTTCGGCGAGCATCGCCGGGCGCTGGTGCTGGGGCTGCTGATTCTGTCGGGCAGCACCATCACCCAGTACTTCATCAACTACATGACCACCTTCGCCCTCACCGAACTGAAACTGCCCACCAGCATCTCCATGCTCTCGACCCTGGTGGCCGGCGCGGCCATGGCGGTGTGCGCGATTGCCGGCGGCATGCTCTGCGACCGTTTCGGCCGCCGCACCATCCTCATGGCGCCGCGGGTGGTGCTGTTGCTGGTGCTGTTCCCGGCGTTGCAACTGATGACCGAGCACCCCAGCCCGACGACCTTCCTGCTGACCCTGGCGGTGCTCTCCGGGCTGCACGGCATGAGCGGCGCGGCGCTGATCGTGCTGCTGGTGGAGAGTTTCCCCAAGGCGGTGCGCTCCACCGGTTTCTCCATCGTCTACGCCTTTGGCGTGGCGGCTTTCGGCGGTACGGCGCAGATCATCATCACCTGGCTGATCGGCACCACCGGCAACCCGATGTCACCCGTGGGCTACCTGCTGGTGGCCAACCTGGTGTGCCTGACCGCCGCCTGGTTCGCCAAGGAAACCCGCCCACAAACACCCGGGCGCAGCACCCCCGGCCAACGGCTCGCAGAAGCCCGCGCCCGCTGAGCATTCGCCTCACTGCCCAAAACCCTTTTCCGGCACCGCGTCTTTCTCTACCCTGCCGGCCGCGCATGACCGCGGTCGGGCGGAGGTTCGACGCCTTTGATTTGTGGGGAAGCGACATGAAACAGCTCGTACTTTGCCTCCTGGCCATGAGCGCCAGCAGCCCCCTGCTGGCCCAGGACAACCCGCGCCCAAGCCAGCAGGCCCAGGCCCCGGGCTTTATCGAAGGCAGCAGCCTGGACCTCAACCTGCGCCATT
The DNA here is from genome assembly GCF_058800645.1 of Pseudomonas sp. GW822-FHT04H02. Lineage (NCBI taxonomy): Bacteria > Pseudomonadati > Pseudomonadota > Gammaproteobacteria > Pseudomonadales > Pseudomonadaceae > Pseudomonas > Pseudomonas sp. GW822-FHT04H02. The sequence continues at coordinate 442,672 of NZ_JBXAMM010000004.1, forward strand.
ACTACTCCAACCAGCACACCCAACGCGACACCTACCTGACGATCAAGAAACCCGACGGCAACCAGCGCACCCGGGTGCGGGAAACCTGGGTACAGACCGGCATGCTCAAGTACAGCTCCGGCTATACCCAGGGGCTGATCGGCATTGGGGTGGACGCCGGCCTGTTCAGCGCAGTGAACCTGGAGCGCGGCCACGGCCGGGTGGCCAATGGCGGCGACCGAGTGCTGGTGGACAGTGACGGCGACGCCCTGCCCACCTGGAGCCGCCTGGGCATCGGCGATGTGCGCTTGCGCCTGTCCAACACCGAACTCAAGGCCGGGCGCCTGATGACCGACAACCCGGTGCTGCGCTACAAGGACAACCGCGCCCTGCCCTCCAGCTTCCAGGGCGTGGGCCTGTACAGCCATGAAACCGACTGGTTGTCGCTGCAGGCCGGCAGCTTCGACCGGGCCATCCCGCGCACCGGCACCGGCAGCGAACGCCTGACCACCACCTTCGGCAACCGCGCCTACAGCGGCGAGCGCATCAGCTACCTGGGCGCGACGGTCAAGCCCGGCCTGGGCCTGGAAGGCAGCCTTTATGCCTCACGCTTCGAGAACATGTGGGACCAGTACTACCTGGGCCTGACCCACCGCGCCGGGGACAAAAGCCGGCTGGCGCTGAAGACCGCGTTCAACTACTACCACACCCGGGACCAGGGCCAGCAGCGCCTGGGCTACATCGATAACGACGCCTTCAGTCTGGCGCTGACCGGCAGCCATCAGGCCCACAGCCTGACCCTGGCCTGGCAGCAGGTGTTCGGCGACGAGTACTTCGACTATGTGTGGGAGTCCACCGGCAACTACATGGCCAACTCCCTGTACTCGGACTACAACGGCCCCAATGAAAAGTCCTGGCAGTTGCGCTACGACCTGGATCTTGCCGCCTACGGCGTGCCCGGGCTGAGCGCCAGCTTGTGGCACGCCAAGGGCTGGGGCATCGACGGCACCCAGTACGACGGTGACCGCGATGGCCGCAACCGCGGCTACAACGTGCGCGGCCTGGACGGCGCCAAGCACAACGAGAACGGCCTGATGCTGGCCTATGTGGTGCAGTCCGGACGGCTCAAGGATGCGGTGCTGCGCACCATCGTCTACAACCACCGCGCCAGCGGCGGGCAGATCGACGGCAGCTATGACGAGTTCCGCCTGGTGGGGAATTTCCCGTTCAACCTGTTCTGACCACCGCCCCTCCTCCGTAGGAGCCGGCTTGCCGGCGAAGAGGTCCGTAAGCCGTGCAGCGCTCTTGGAAACGCTTTCGCGGGCAAGCCCGCTCCTACGCCAGGCTATGGCGTTGCATCGCCCGGACAAGCATTTCCTGGCACCTGAGGGTCGCCACCGACAAGGGCCGGTTGCGCACCACGCACAGGTCCACCCGGATCCGCTCCAGGTATTGGTCGTCGATCGGCACGGCCACCAGCCCATCCCCCAGGTCCCGGGCCTCGGCATCCACCTGGGGCAGGATCAGCACTGCCGCACGTTGGCGGGCCAGGCTTTTCTGCACCTCCAGGGAGCTGGTGGTGAATACCGGAAGGATGTTCACTCCGCGCTTTTTCGCCGCGCCCTCCAGGGCCTGGCGCACGCCGTAGGCCGAGTCGGGAATCGCCAGGGGCTGGCCCTCCAGATCCTGCAGGCGAATGCTCGGGCACTGGGCAAACGGGTGCTCGGCGCTGACCAGTACCCGGTGCCACAGTTGGCAGTGGGCGGTCACCTCCACTTCGGCCCGTTCCGGCAGGTAGAACGCCAGGCCCAGGTCGGCCTCGCCGCTGCACAGGGCATCCAGAGTGGCGCCGGCACTGGCGATGACGATGTTGAAGGTGACTTTCGGATGGGCCCGGTTGAACGCCGCCAGCACCGGCGCCAGCACGCTGGAAACGATACTTTCCGACACATGGATGCTGACGTTACCCGCTACCTGGCTCTGCCGGCTGGCGATCACATCGCGCACCTGGTCGAAGCCGCGCAAGGTGGAGGTGACCTGCTCGGCCAGGCATTCACCCTCCACGGTCAGGCGAATGCCCCGGGGCCCGCGCTCGATCAGCGCGGTGCCGAAGAAGTGCTCCAGTTGCTCGATCTGCCGGCTGACTGCGGTGGGGGTCACGTACAGGCGCTCCGCCGCCTGACGCAGGGAGGCGCACCGGGCCACCTCGTGGAAGTAACGCAACGCTCGTAATTGCATGGCCGCAGATCCCATCGTTGAACTGAGCCATGAGGCAGGCAATTACTGCGCCAGCCGCAGCGCCCCGGAGCCGTTCAACACGCGGTTTTCACACAAAAGATTGATCTGAACGATGCCCCTGCCTACCCTGCCAGGGCGCCGATGCCTCATTCGGCAAGAACCCTCCCCGCCCCCCTTGCCGTCTGCTTCCAAGGATTTCCATGAGCACTCTGCCCCGCACCGCACCACTTGCCGCAACCCTCACCGCCCTGGCGCTGCTTGGCGCCTGCTCCAGCGTGACCCGGGAGATCAACCCGGAGCCCACCATCACTTCCGCCGGCATCCTGGCCTTTCGCGATATCTGCCTGAAGTCCGCGCCGTCCTTCGCCGGCGCCGAGACCGCCGCGCGCAACCATGGCATCAGTGACCTGACCGATGCCGGCTTCGCCAAGATGGGCATGAACGAGGACCAAAGCCTGGGCGTGCAGATACAGGCCAACAAGGAATGCGCGATCACCACCCCGACCCAGAACGACAGCTCGCTGACCCAGCAATTTCTCAGCGTGGCCGGCAAGTTCTCCAGCACCCCGGTGGCCCAGAGCGTACCGAGCAAGATCACCCTCAACGGGCAGACCTTCATCCTCATGCACGACCGTCGTGGCGGTGAAGCCTATGTGATGCTCAAGACGCAGTGACCGCGCTGCGTCCTAGCTCTGGCTGAGCTGTCGCTGCGGCGGCCGGCTCAACGTCAGGACCCGGACCAGGGCGGCCGCATTCATCGGTTTGTGAAACAGAAAGCCCTGGGCCGCATCGACACCCAGGCGCTGCAGGTGCGCACGTTGCTTTTCGGTCTCGATGCCTTCGGCCACCAGCTCCAGGTTCAGCGCACCGGCCATCCCCACGATGGCCTCGATGATCCGGGTTTCCTTGGGCCCCGTAGCGTTGGCGACAAATCCGGAGTCCAGCTTGAGCTGGCCAAAGGGAATGTCCGCCAGGCGCATGATCGAGGAATGCCCGGTGCCAAAATCATCCAGGGACAGACGCACGCCACTGTGCACCAGCACACTGATGTTCTCGATGCACTGCATGCTCAGGACCAGAGCCTGGCGCTCGGTGATCTCCAGGGTCACCTGGCGTGTGGGCACCTGCGCCTCGTCGATCTGTTGCAACACCCGCAAGGCGAATTGCGGATCGCTCAGCTGGCTGGCCTCAATGTTGTAGGAGAACATCAGGGCATCGCCGCTGGCGTGGCCCTGCAACTGCCGCTGCAGCGCCAGGCCCTGCTGCAACAGGCAATCGAACAATTGGCGATGGCCCTGCGGGCTGTCGAACAGGTCGAGAAAGAACTGCGGCCCCAGCACCCCCTTGTGAGGATGCTGCCAACGGGCCAGGACTTCGGCGCCGGTGATGCGCCGGGTCTTCATGCAGACCTGGGGCTGGAAAAAAGGCACGATCTGCCGCTGTTCCAGGGCCTGGGAAACATCCAGTTCGGCCACCCAGTCGTTGTTGGCGCAACCAGCTCCCGCCGCCCCTGGAGCATCGTCACGTGCATGGCCTTTCACCGTACGCTTGATGGCCAGCGCCTTGAGCAGCAAGGCGCTGATCTGCAGCGTGTCCAGCTCGCTGTAACTGCCGACGCAGTACTTGCCGGAACGCACGCGAAAGTTCGCCAGCCCCCAACGGATCGGCGCTTGCAGCGCTTCGCATTCCATCATCGAGAAAAAGCCGTGGTGCTCGCAGAGCCTGCGCAGGTAGGGGATGGCGTTCAGGGAGTGCAGCGAGTCGCAGATCACCAGGTCCAGTTCATCCAGGGCGGGCGGGAACTGAGCGCCGTCGCAGTCATCGCTGATCACTTGTACCCGAGCAAAACCGCAAGACGCGAGAATTCTTGAAAAATGTCGAACCCGAAAAGCGTTCGAACACAACAACAGTACGCTCAGCGTCGACATCACCGCGGCTCCGGATAAAAAACCATGCTAGCCAAATTGAACTCAACTGAGTTCAAGACACTTCGCCAATGGAAGTAGGAAATTTCTGAGACTTGGCACTTTCTCAAGAAATTCCGGAGCCAGAGCTGGTCGGCCGAGGTCGGCCCCACCTGGGCAGCGCCCCGTTTACCCGGAGTGCATGGCGACTATGGAGCACTGGCAATGGCCGCAATCTCCCTGCGCAACCATTGCAGGCCCGGCGCCTGTTGCTGCTGGCGATGCCAGATCAGGCTGACCTGCACCGGCGCCGCCAGCAGCGGCAGGCTGGCGATGCGGATCGGCAGCAAGGCGCAGAAATGCTCCGCCAGGTAGCGTGGCACGGTGCCCAGCAGGTCGGACTGGGCAACGATCAGCGGAATGCTCAGGTAGTTGGGCACGAACACCTGCACCTGGCGCTGGACCTTGGCCGAGCCGAGAACGATTTCCAGGGGCGAGCCGCGCCCACCCCGATCGGGAATCGCCACGTGCTGGCAAGCCTGGTAGGCCTCCAGGCTCAGTTGCGGGGCAAAGGCCGGATGGTCGCGACGGCCGATCACCACCAGTTGCTCCTCAAGCAGCGGCTGGTAGCACAGGTCCGGGCTGTCGAAATACAGGTAGTCCACCGCCAGGTCGAGCATCCCGGCACCGAGCCAGGCGGCGATGGCGTCGGCGCTGTCGCTGCGCACCGCCAGCCGGACCCCGGGCGCTACCTGCTGCAGGCGTCGGGACAGGGCCGGCAGCAGGCGCGCCTGGGCGTAATCGTTCATCGACAAGGTGAACAGTTGCTGGGCCGCCGCCGGCTCGAACGCCGCAGCAGGATCGAGGCCCTGCTGCAACAGGTGCAGGGCCTGGCGCACGGCCACATGCAGGCTCAGGGCCCGGGAGGTGGGTTGCATGCCGCGGGCGGTGCGAATGAACAGCGGCTCGTCCAGGTGCCGACGCAGGCGCGCCAGGGCATTGCTCACCGCCGGTTGGCTGAGGTTCAGGCGTACCGCGGCCCGGGACAGGTTCTGCTCCTGCATCAAGGCGTCGAACACCCGCAACAGGTTGAGGTCCAGGCGCTGCACATTGAGCTTCATGAATAATGCCCATCGAAATTATCCAGGGGCTGGATAATTCGCGGCGCCAGCCCCGGCTGTCAATAACGGCAGCCGGAGCAAGGGGTCAGTCAGCAACCCCTGGACCAGCATTGCTCTCGGGCAGGAAAAGGCGCGCCGCCAGCCAGCAGGTCAGGCAGGCAGCCACGAATAGCACCAGCATCTCCACCTGGTAGTCGGCGAACTGTGCCTTCTTCACGCCATGGACCACCAGGGCGATGAAGATCAGCGCCCATAGGCTGGCCACGCTTGCGCCCACCAGGGCCAGCACCGCACAGGCGCGCGGGCTGTGGTAGACCTTCATCAGCGTCACCCCCAGGGCGAAGACCAGGAACGGCAGCAGAAACGCCACCTGGGCCACCAGCGGTGCAAGCACCGGCATCAGCAGCAACTCGCCCCCCCGCACCTCCCCCAGCAATCGCGGGTTGCTGGCCAGGTGGGCCAGCAGCGTGACGAACTTGAAGGCGCCGAACACCAGCCCCAACACCAGCGGGCAGAAGAAAAACGCCATGAACACCCGGCGGCGCGGGTAAGCCGCCGCACTCATGGCGCACAGCCCTGGCTCTTGGAGTAGCCCAGCAATTTGCAGCCAAACTCCACCCGGGACTTGTAATCCAGAATATCCACGCCGCCATCCATTCCTTTTCGATCACCGATCATTATCTCGGGCATGATCGACGTATCGGTCACCAGCCCGGAAAGCCAGGTGAATGCACTCCGGTCGCCCATGTACTGCTCATGAATCGGCTGCAGGATAGTCTGTTCGCCTTTCAACTGCTTGATGTCCCAGGCGACCGGATCGCTGGTGGCCTTGTTGTAGAGGTTCTTGAAGTTCTCGAAGCCACCGGTGATCAGCGCATCCCCGGCTGCCTTGCGCCAGTCATAGACCGGCGCCATCAGCCGGCCGACACCAAAGGTTATGTACGAGAGGTTATCGTCGGCTCCCAGGCCGGTCCAACCGGCCCTGGACACCTCTTCCGCCCCACCGAACCACTTGGCACCAATCCCCATGTTCTGCTCGTAGACATGGCTGGCACCAAAGAAATTGGCCCGGTTGTCGATGGTGTTCAAGTAGGTCACCAGGCGCCCGGCAGCCCCTTCGGTGTTGTAGAGATAGTCGAAGGTGTTCTTCGAGGAACGGGTCACATCCTTGTTCATGATGTTCCAGGCATCCTTCATGGCCACGTACTTGATCGAGGCATTGACCGCCGCGCGGCAACTGTCGCTGGTCGGCGCCTTGTCGCAGAGGCTGCGCATTTCCGAGTCCAGCCACTCGCTGAGTTTCTCGGCCTTGGCCACCGCAGCCTTCTTCTGCTCATCGGTAGAGCAGGTACGTCCCGACAGGCAGTTGCCCACCTCGTCGAAGGCCTGGTGCGTCAGGTAGTTGTACTGAGTGCCATTGGCCGCCACCGCCGAGGCGATGCTCATGTCACCACCGGACGCCGACGCGCCGAGTACACCGACAATCTGCGACAGCGCCATCAGGTTGGCCTGGGCCTGGATGTACTCCGGCGAGCCGGGGATCAGGTTGTCCGGCAGCAGCTTGTCCCCCAGCACCCCCACCAGCAACTCGTTGGCACCACCGGCGATGGCGCCGGTGCGAAAATCACCGCCCATGGCTTCAGACAGCAGGCCGCCGAGCCCGGCATGCAGGGCGATTTTCGCCAGGCCGCCCTCGGTCAGGCCCAGGTCGCCGATCTTGCCGGCACCATAGGCCCCGCCAATGCTCGCCGCGGTGCCGGCAGCGGCGCTGGCCAGGTTGTCCTTGAAGCTGCCGCCATAGACCGCAGTCTTGATCAGGGCATCGGCCGTGACCTTGACCGCCACGGTCTGCAGGCTCTTGGCATCCAGGCCCATGGCGCTCGGGTTGTAGTTCAACCCCTGGGCCACTCCGGCGGTGGCTGCGGCCACTGTGTAGCCCTTGATGCTCTCCTTGGAGGTCACGTCCTTGAGGACCTTGCCCAGGTTGCCGCGGTTGTCGATGGTGCTGACCGTGGCCTTGGTGGCCACACTGACCGACACTGCCTGGAGCATGGTGTTCATCCCGGCCATCATCGGCCCCATCACCGCCGACAAGGCGATGGCGATGATCAACTGCGCCGCCGGGCCCAGGCCCGAGTTGTTGTACTTGAAGGACTCGTGGATCTCCTTGACCTGGCGCCAGTCCACATCGCCACGGGCCTCGGCCTGTTTCAGCCAGGCCAGTTGCGGGTCGGCCTTGACCATGGCATCGATCGCCTGGCTGACGCTCTTCTGGTCAATGTGCTTGATGTCGATCTTCAAGCCTTCCACGGCCTTGATAGTCAGGCTGCCGCCGGCCACCAGGCTGCTCTGGCGCAGGGTTTCATCGGTGTTGCCGCGGCCTTTGGAGGAGTTCCAGAAGGCGTTGTTGTTGCTCTTGGTATGGCTTTCGTCGTGCAGGTCCTTGACCCCCTCGAAGGTGATCGCGCCGCCGCTGTCCAGGGTCAGGTCCTTGGCACTCTCCAGCTTGGCCACCTGGTACTTCTGGTCGCCACCGCTCTTGAGGGTCAGGTCGCCGCCAGTCGTGATCTCGCTGCCGATGTTGGTGACCTGGGTCACCTCGTCACGGCGGGTCTTCTTGGTGCCCCAGCTGCCTTTCTTCTTCATGTCGTACAGCGAGTAGTCGCTGTCCTGGGCCGCCAGCAACTCCAGGTTGTCACCGGCCACCAGGTAGGCCTCGTTGCCGGCGCTGATACGGCTGGAGATCAGGCTCAGGTCCTTGCCGGCACTGAGGACCACATCGGCCCCGGCGGTCAGCGAAGTGCCGACCTGGCTGACATGGTCTTCCTGGCGGGTGACCTTCTTGGTCTTGGAGTAGCTGTGCTGCTCATCCGCCGCCGAGGCCAGGGTCAGGTCACCCGCCGCATCCATGGCGATGTTGCGCTTGGCCTCGATCTGGCTGGCGACTGCCGTCAGGTCGCGTCCGGCGCTGACCGCCAGATCCCTTCCGACGCTGACGCTTGAACCGTGCTGGGTGATGCTTTCGTTGAGGTAGCGGTCGCGGGTGAGCTTGTCGTGCTCCTGGGCCGATACCAGGTTGACGTCGCGCGCAGCGATCAGGGTCGTGTCGCCGCCACTGCTCAGCACCCCGCCGATGTTATTTATATCGCGACCGGCACCGACATTCAGGTCGTTGCGGGCCTCGATCCGCCCGGCGTTGTCGGCGTAGTCCAGGCGCTGGGTGGTGGAGCCCGGGTTGCTCTGGAAGGTGGTGATGCTGCGCTCGTTGATCACGTCCCCGGCCAGGGCGCGGACCGTCACGTCACGCCCGGCGATAATACCGCCGGACTGGTTGACCACGTTGTCCCCGGCCAGCAGGTTCAGGCGATTGCCCGCCTCGATCAGGCCACCGTTGATCAGGTCAGTCCCCGCCGTGGCACTGAGGTTCTCACTGGCGCGCAAGGTCCCGGAGTTGACCAGGTCCTTGCCGGCGATCAGGGTCACGTCGCGGCCCTGGACCAGTGCGCCATTGGGCGCCAGGCGGTTGTTGGCGTTGGCCAGGTACAGCACTGGCACCAGCACCTTCTCGCCGTTCACCTCCTGCTCTTCGAGCCAGACGATGTCGTGGGTCAGGGCCGCCACCTGCTGGGAGGTCAGGGTCACGCCCACTGCCAGGTTGAGCGAATCCTTGCTGGCGATGGCGTTGTTCATCAGGTACTTGAACATGCCCTCATCGCTGTTCTGGCCATCGAGGAAACGCTGGCCGGTACGGGCCGTGACCGCTTGCTGGATCAGGCGCTGCTCGTAAAAACCATCACCCAGGCGCTTGGCGCTCTGGTCCGGGTCGTAGCCCAGTTTCGACAGCAGATAGTCCGAACCCATGAACTGCTTGAGGTCGGTGAGCAGCGGGTTGGTCTCGATCAGGTACTTGTGCGGATTGCTGCGCACACTGCTGTCCGGCAGGCCCTGGACGCGGTTGACGCTCTGGTTGCCAGCACTGCCCGTGGGCAGCAGCACGCCCCCCGGCGAATCCCCGGCCACGGCGTTCACCTGCACCGTCGCTGCGCGGCCATCGATGCCCGTGGCCTGGTGATCAACCAGGTTCAGGTCGCGAGCGCCCAGGGCCACTTGCGGCAGCGGCCGGTTGCTCAGTTCCCGGGGCTGGACCGGCTCCGGACCGGCCTGGCGAGTGCTCAGTTCCAGGCTGGCGCCGCCCATGCTCCAGCTCTGCGCCGGGGCCGAGGGCTGCGCTGCGCCGCCCTGGCCGCTCAGGCGGAACAGGCCGTTCTGCCCGGATGGCAGGCTGAAGTTGGGCAGGCTCAGGGGGTTGACCTGCTGCTGCGCCAGGTCCGGCGGTAGCTGGGAGTGGAGCACTACCATCAGCGGCTTGCTGGAGGCGCCCACCGCCGTGTCGCGGGTGCTACCGCCCACGGCGATGGCATTCTTGACCACGCTGATATTGCTGATGTCGTTGGCTGCCGTGAGCCGGGCCTTGCCACCGGCCTGGATGATGGCCGGCGCGGCGGAAGTGCTCTGGGTCGAGGTCTCTACCGGCCGGTCGATGCCATAGAAGATCCCCGGGTTGAACTTGGCCACCAGGGCGGCGAAGTCCTCCTGGTTGAAGGCACTGCCCTGCGGGTGCGCCCGGTCATAGGCCTGCACGTCACGGGCCAGCTGGAAGAACAGCCCGCGATTGATCTTGACCCCGGCGCCGACTTCATAGCCGGAAGAACCGGACGCCACCAGGGAGGCCTGGTTGGTGATGGTGCCGCTGGTGATGCTCAGGTCATTGCCTGCCGACACGGTGCTGTAGCGGTTGAGGAAGCTGGTGCTGTTGACCGTCAGGTTGCCCCCCGCGTTCAGGGTCGACTGCGGCGAGTCGCTGGTCACCACGCCTTCCACCGTCCGGTAGATAAACACCGGCCCCCGGACCCAACTGGCGCCACCGCCGCAGTGCTGGACGCAGCGGATGGTCATGCGGCCATCGGTGATCTGCTGGCTGGCTTCGTATTTTTCCCGGTCGTTGACCAGATCCAGTGCAGCGATATTGATATCGCCGCCACTCTGGATGTTGCCGGAGATGTTTCTCAGACTCTGCGCCGAGGTGCCTGCCGCCATGCCGGCCACAGTCAGGCCGCCCAGGCTGTAGAACTCGCCATAGCTGTTGGTCAGGGTATTGACGTTGAAGCCGGCGTTCTGGCCGCTGAATACGAAACCGTGGTCGTTGACCAGGGTCGGGGTGGTCAGGTTCAGGCCCTGGGCGGCGCCCAGGGTGCCGGTGTTGAGCACGCCGCCGGCATTCACCGAGAGTCCGGCGTTGGAGGTCAGGCGCCCGGCGTTGTTCAGTTGCCCGGCGACCGTGACCTGGGTACCGCCGCCACCGGCGATGCTGCCCGCGGCGCCAAGGTTGAGCTGGGCCGCGCCAAAGCCAAGGGTGCCCAGGCTGGATACCCGGCCATTACCGGAATAGGTGCCGCCGATCTGCAGGTCCAGGCTGCCATCGCTGGCCAGCAGCCCGTCGTTGTTCCAGTTGCCGCCCCGGGCCTGCAAGTGCTGGCTGGCCAGCAACTGGCCAGCGGCGGTCTGGCTGAAGTGGTTGACGTCGAGGTTCAGGCGCCCGGCCTGGATCACGCTACTGTTGGTCCAGCTGTCGGCGGTCAGCGTCAGCCCGCCCCGGGTGACCAGGCTGCCGCCGGCATTGATCACGTTGCCGGTGGCGATATCGAAGTTGCCTTCGCCCAGGTGCAGCAGGCTGCCACCCTGATTGAGGAAACCCGACGCCGCCAGGGTCAGGTCGGTGTTGGCGGATTCCAGCAGGCCGTTGCGGTTGTCGAACAGCCCGCCGATCTGCAGGTCGGTCTTGCCGCCAGGGGCCAGGGCCCGCAGCTTGCCGCCCTGGTTGTCCAGGCTGGCGCCGCGCAGCGCCAGGCTCTCGCGGCTTTCAATCAGGCCACCCTGGTTGACCAGGGAACCGTTGAAATCCAGGTCGATGTGCTGGCCGTTGATCTGCCCGGTGCTGTTGTCGAGCTGATTGCCGCTGGCCTTGACCCGCCCGCTGGCATACAGCCCGCCGTGGCTGTTATCCACCCCGGCGCTGCCGGCATTGAGCAGCAAGTCGCCACCCTTGGCCGCCATGCGTCCGGCGCCGTTGTCGAAACCGGCCAGGGCTTGCAGATCCAGGCGCTGGGCCTCGGCCTGGCCGCCATGGTTGTTCAGCACCCCCGACATCCGGGCCTGGAACAGCCCCTTGAGGCTGGACAGCACACCCGCGCGGTTATCCAGGCTGGCGCCTTGAATGTCCAGGTCACCATCCTCGGCAATCAGCTTGCCGCCCTGGTTATCGATGCCCCCGGTCGCTGCCAGGGTCTGGGCCTTGGCGCTCTGGATCGCGCCCTTGGCATTGTTCAGGCTGCCGGCGCTCAGGCTCAGGCCGGCGTCGCGGCTGTAGATCAGGCCGTCATTCTGGTTGCGCACCTCACCACTGACGTTGACCTGCAGCGCACCGTTGGCGGCCAGGGTGCCGCGGTTACTGTTGTCCAGGCTGTTGCTGAACAGAGTCATCAGGTTCTGGCTGACCAACTGCCCGCCCTGGTTGTCGATGCGGCTGGAACGCTTGAGCAGCAGCGGGCCGCTGGCGGCCAGCTTGCCCTGGGTGTTGACCAGGGCACCCAGAAGATCGAGGGTCACCGCGCCTTCACCGCGCAGGTTGCCACCCTGGTTGTTCAGGCTATTGCCGGTGAAGTTCAGGCCGCCCACGGCGCTGAGGCGGCCGCCCTGGTTGTCCAGGTCGCCGGCGCCGATGTCGAGGCTGGCGCTGCTTTCAATCAGCCCGCCCCGGGCGTTGTTCAAACCTCCACTGCCAAGGATCAGTTGCTGCTCGCCCTTGCTGGTGACGATGCCCTTGTCGCTGTTGTCCAGGCTCGCGGCCTTGAGGGTCAGCTGACCCTGGCTGGCCAGCCCGCCTTGCGCACTGTTGAGCAAGGCGCCGCTGAGGTCGATATTCAGATCCCCCAGCAGGCTCGACAAGGTACCTTGCTGGCGGTTGTCCAGGCTGCCGCCGCTGACCTTGAGCCCCTGCCAGCCGGATATCAGGCCCTGCTGGTTGCCCAGGTTCACGGCCTCGACCCCAAGCTGCTGGTGGCTGATCAGCTTGCCGCCACTGTTGTCCAGGCTGCGCCCGGCCAGGTTGAAGCCCAGGGTGCTGGAGATTTCCCCGGCCTGGTTCTGCAGGTCCCGCAGCCCGGCAATGCTCAGCACGCCCTGGGTGTTGATCAGGCCCTGGCGGTTGTCCAGGTCCGAGCCTTGGGCCCCCAGGTCGATGCCCACACGGGTGCCGCCGAGCAGGCGCCCACCCTGGTTGTCCAGGCCGTTGGCGCTGATCTGCAGCGGCCCGGCGGCCTGGATCAGGCCCTGGTTGCGCAACGGGCCAGTGACCCGCAGGTCCAGTTCGCTGTCGCTGAGCAGCGAGCCGCTGTGGTCCAGGCTAGCGGCATCGATCTGCAACGCGGCGGCGGCGATCTTGCCCTTGAGCGCGGTCAGCGCGCCCTCGATGCGCAAGGTCAGGGCCTGGTTGCTGAGCAACTGCCCGGCGCTGTTGTCCAGGCTGCGGGCGGCCAGTTCGAAAGCCTGCTGGCTGGAGATTTCCCCCTGACGGTTATCCACCGCGCCGAGGTTGCTCAGCAGTAGCACACCTGGGGCATTGATCAGGCCGCCCTGGTTGTTCAGGGTGCCATGGTTCAGGTCCAGGCTCAGGCGGCTCTTGCTGAACAGCTTGCCGCCCTGCTGCTGCAACCCGGTGACCGAGGCCGTCAGGGCCTTGGCGCTGCCGATGCTGCCCTGCTCGTTGTTGACCTGGGCAGCGTTCAGGCTCAGTTCATCACCGCTGTTGAGGTTGCCGCCCTGGCTGTTGTCCAGCGCTCCGGTATTGAGTGACAGCCGGCCCTTGGCGCTGATGATGCCCTGCTGCTGGTTGTCCAGCCGGGCACTGGCCAGGGTCAGGCCCGCGTCGCTCAACAACTTGCCGCCCTGGTTGCTCAGGGCCTGCCCGGCGCTGACCTGCAAGGCACCACCACTGGACAGGCTGCCCCGGTCGTTGTTCAGGTTGCGGGCCTGGATCGCCAGGCGGCCTTCGCTGCTGATCCGGCCTTTGCGGTTGTCGAGGTCTTCACCCAGCTCCAGGTCCAGGCGCTGGGCCCCCACCAGTTGCCCGCCCCGGTTGTCCAGGCCGATGCCGCTGAGGCTCAGGCCCTGGTCCGCGGAAATCAGGCCCAGGTTCTGGTTGAGCACCCGGGCCACCTTCAGGGTCAGGTCACCACTGGCCAGCAGGCGGCCCTGGTCACTGTTGTCCAGGCGCTCGCCGCTCAGGTCGATCTGCCGGCTCGACACTTCACCGCCGCGGTTATCCAGTCGCCCGACCTGCAGGTCCAGGGCGCGGGTGGCGCCCACCAGCCCCTCCTGGCGGTTGTCCAGGCTGGCGGCCTTGAGGGTCATCTGCCCTTCGGCCAGCAGTATTGCGCCCTGGTTGTCGGCGTGCCCGCTGACCTGCAGTTGGCTGTCGCCACGGCTGTGCAACTGGCCGTCGCGGTTGTCCAGACTGGCGCTGCGGCTGTCGATGGCTGCAGCCGAGATCAGCCCCTTGACGTTGGCCAGGGCCTGCTCGATGCGCAGGGTCAGGGCCTGATTGCTCAGGAGCTTGCCGGCACCGTTGTCCAGTTCCCGGGCGTTGAGGCTGAAGGCCTTGGCCCCGGAGATTTCACCGCTGCGGTTGTCCACCCGGTCGAGGTTGCGCAACAACAGCTGCCCCGGGGTGTGCAGGTTGCCGCCCTGGTTGTCCAGCAGGCCATGGTTCAGGTCCAAGGTCAGGTCGGCGTTGCTGAACAGCTCGCCGCCCTGCTGCTGCAGACCAGTGATGCTGGCATTGAGGGCCTGGTCGCTGCCGATCCGGCCCTGGTTGTTGGTCAGTTGGGCAGTGGTCAGGGTCAACTGCCCGGCACTGGTCAGGCTGCCGCCCTGGCTGTTGTCGAAAGCGCCGGTGCCCAGGCGGGCATCGGCCTTGGCGCTGATCACGCCCTTGTCGCTGTTGTTCAGGCTGGTGCTGTCCAGGGTCAGCCCCTGCTCGGCGACGATCGAGCCGCCCTGGTTGAGCAGCGCCCCGCGGCTGTCGAGGCTCAGGGCCCGGGCACCGGTCAGGCGTCCGCCGCGGTTGTCCAGGCTGCCAACCTTGAGGGTCAGCAGGTCTTCGCCGCTGATCAGGCCGCGCTGGTTGTCCAGGGCTGCGCTCAGGGTCAGCAGCAACGGCTTCTGGCTCACCAGCTGGCCGCCGCTGTTGTCCAGGCTGTCGCCACTCAGGGTCAGCCCTTGCTTGCTGAACAACAGCCCCTGGTTCTGGTTGATGACCCGGGCCACCTGGAGCAGCAGGCGTTGGTCCGCCAGGACCTTGCCGCCATCACTGTTGTTCAGCCCCTGGCCGTTGACCTGCACTTCCCCCTGGCCCGACAGTGCACCACCACGGTTATCCACCTCGACGACGTCCAGGGTCAGGGCCTTGAGGGAGGCCACCAGGCCCTGGTCCCGGTTATCCAGGGACTGGCCCTGCAGATGCAGAACGCCTTCGGCCACCAGCTCGCCGCCATGCTGGACAAGGCTGTCCACCTGGGCATGGAGTTCGCCTTTGCTGGCGATGCGGCCAGCGTGGTTGAGCACCTCGCCGCTGTTCAGCGTCAGGGTTGAAGTGGCGCTGAGCAGGCCACCGCTGTTGTCCAGGCGGTTGCCTTCGACGGTGACGGCGGTCCGGCTTTCCAGGCGGCCCTTGTCGCGGTTATCCACGTCACGACTGTGCAGGCCCAGGGCCTGATCGGCACGTATCACCCCACCGCGGTTGTCCGCACTCTCGCCGCGCACCACCAGGGTGTCGCTGCCGGAAATCCTGCCCTTGCGGTTGTCCAGTTGCCCGGCCTGTACTTCCATGGCCTGGTTAGCCTGAATCAAGCCCCTGTCCTGGTTGTCGAGACGCCCGGCGACCTGGACCTCCAGGCGCTTCTCGCTGCGCAGGTTACCGGCCTTGCTGTTGTCCAGGGATGCGGCCTGCACCTTCAGCAAGCGCTCCGCCCCCAGGGCACCGCCACGGTTGTCGATGGCCCCGCTGGCGTTGATATCCAGGGTTTCACCGGCCATCACCAGCCCGGCAACGTTGTCCAGCGCCGCCAGTTGCAGGCGAACCTGGCTCAGGCTGCTGAGCTCGCCGTGGCGATTGCCCAGGTGGCCGATCTCGGCCTTGAGTTGGCCGTCGCTGGTGATCAGGGCATTGTGGTTCAGCACCTGGGTGGCCTGCAGTTCCAGGCTGTCGCTGCTCAGGACCCGGCCCTGGTTCTGGTTGTCCAGAGTGCCGGCGCTGACCTTCACCTGATGCTGGCCACTAAGGGTACCGCCCCGGTTGTCCAGGGTCTGGGCCGTGTTCAGGGTCAGGTCGCGGCTGGCGACAATGCTCTTGCCGCGGTTGTCGAGATCCCGGGCGTTGAGGCTGATATCGCCGTTGGCGTTGCGAGAGTTATCGGCATTGACCCCGGCTTCGATGATGCCCTGGTTGCTCAGTTGGCCACCGCTGTCCAGCTGGATGCTGTCGCGGGCGGCGAGGGTTTTCTGGCTGCTCAGGTCACCCTTGGTCTGCACCTTGAGTTCGCTACCGGCGTAGACCGCGCCCTGGGCCTCCAGGCTGCCGGCCTTGATCGCCACCGCGCCCTTCTCGGCAGTGGCGTCCGCCATGCGCAACTGGCCATCGGCGTCCAGTTGGATATCACCGCCACTGGCGATCAGCTTGCCGTCGAGCTTCACCCCCACCCCGGCCTCGGTGCCCACCAGCTTGATCGCCCCGGCGTACATGCCGCCCAGGGCTGATGAGTCGATGGCCAGTTGCGGTGCATCCGCCGGGTTGGCGGTGCGGGCCGTGGCGTTCAAGGTCTTGGCGTCGACGTCGTTGGCCCCGGCGATCACCGCCAGGTGCCGGGCCTGGATCTCGGCGTTGATCTTGGCGCTGCGGGTGATGATTTCGAACTGGTCGATATTGCTCGCGTTGAGGCCCGCGCCCTCGATGGCGACGCTGCCCTGGTCCACTTGGTAACGCTGGAGCTGGCCGTTCTCGATCACCGGCTTGCCGGTGGTCAGGGTGGCCTTGGGGGTGTTGATGAAGCCGCAGCCGTTGCAGGTCACGCCGTAGGGGTTGGCGACAATGACATGGGCCGCTTGCCCGGCCACTTCGGTGTAGCCCTTGAGCTGGCTGGGGCTGCCGCCGTTGACCTCGTTGAGGATCACATTGGCCGCGCGGCCACCCAGGTTGGAGTTGCCGAGAATGATTCCACCGAGCTGGGTTTCCTGGGTGCGGCCGGTGGCGTTGTTGAGGATCAGCCCCTGCTGGCCGACGTTGTAGTCGCTGAACTTGTTGTGCGACAGGCCGCTGCCATTGGGCGTGGCAATGTTGACGATGGGCACGCCATTGCCGGCCTGTCCCAGGGTTGTACCGCTGCCGTTGACCACGATGCCGTCGGCCATCGCCACCAGCGGCTGCCAGAACATCATGTTGGCCAGGACGAACGCCAGGCTGCGCTTGGACAAGCCGCAGAACGAATCACGGGATTGCAGGACAGCAGAGGGTTGCTGGGCCAGGAAGGTGAAGTGGCGAACGTCCATGTCAGTCTCTTAGCAATGCAGGAGCACAAGCCCCTGGAGCCTTCATCCTGAAGGCCCATGGCGAGGAAAAATTGATTTCGGCAAGCAGGGTCGAACTGGCAGCCCCTCGATGCCTGACAGGCAAAACGGAACCAGAAAGAAGCAGAGTGCGAGCAGAAATGATATCAATTCAATATCAAAATACTAAATAGCCACTATTCTGGCGTCAATCTTTCATTCGCCTCGCTGTCGTTTCCCTGGGCTTTATCCAGGCATTTTCAGCCTGATGAATAATCCTCATTCCCACTATCCATTGGCTGGATAATTACCCGCCGGCTACGCTGCTGCCCATAAAAACAACAACGGGAATCGGGCCGTGCGAGAAACCACCCAGCACTTTCGTCAGCAATACCGAGCGGCGGTCAGTCCGCGCTACAACCCCTGGCTGCATGGCGGCTTTGTCCTGGCCTATGGCCTGCTGTGCATCGGCCTGCTATGCAGCACCCTGAGCCAGGTGCAGCCCCTGGAATGGCTGGCGGTGCCGGTGGCGCTGCTGTTCTTCAACCTGTGCATCTACGTGGTGCACCGCTGGCTGGGGCATCACAAGCAGCGCTTCGCGCGGATGTTCTATGCCCGCCATACCGGCGACCACCACAGCTTCTTCGCCCCCGGGCTGATGGCCTATGAAGGCTACCGGGACTGGCGGGTGATTCTGTTTCCGGCCTGGCTGATCGTGGTGCACAGCCTGCTCTTCGCCCTGCCCCTGTGGGCGCTGCTGCGCCTGTGGAATGGCAACGTGGCGGCGCTGTTCGCCAGTTGCACCCTGCTCGGCTACCTGGCCTACGAGGTGTTCCATGCCTGCGAGCACCTGCCCGCCAATCACCCCCTGGCGCGCCTGCCCTGGGTGCGGCAGATGCGCCGCCTGCACGAACTGCATCACCGCCGCGAGCTGATGCAGGAGCGCAACTTCAATATTGTCCTGCCGCTGATGGACTGGCTGTTCGGTACCCTGCACTGGCAACCGCAAGAGCCGCCAGCCGTCACTTCCACCCCTGACGAGGCCACGCCCATGACCCGCATGCAGCACCAGGTCGACATCCCCCGCAGCGCCGCCAGCACCCTGGCCTATGCCGCCAGCTCGCGGCTCTGGCCACAGTGGCACCCCTCCTCGCTCAAGGTCGAGGGCGACGAAGGCCCGCTGTTCGCCGGGCAAGGCTTCGAGGAAGACATCCATGCCGGCGGGCGCAGCGGTCACCTGAGCTGGAAGGTCGAGGAATACCTGCCGGGGCACCGCTGGCGTGCCAGCGCCCGGGGCGATCACGGCCTGCACCTGCAGGTGACCTACGAATGCCAGCCCCTGGGGGCGCAGCACACGCGCTTCGTACGGACCCTGGAGTACGGCTTTGACAACCTGCTGATGCGCCTGGGCAATCAGCTGTTATTCAAGCGACGGATAGAACGGGAATCCGCCGCCTCATTGCTGGCATTGTGCGAGATGGCCCAGCAAGCTATCCCGCTGCCCGCCACCGAGGCCCCCGGCCGCCCGTCCTGAGGCCGCCCCGACAGGAGTCATTGCATGAATCAGATTGCCCCCCGCCGCTTCAGCGGCCTGCGGATTGTCCTGCTGGTGCTGCTGGCCGTCCTGGCCTTCCTGCTGCTGATGCCGACCAGGGTCCAGCCGGTGGCCTGGAACCCGGCGCCGGCGCCGTCCCTGAGCCAGGGGCCGTTTGCCGAGAACCAGAAGCTCAAGGCCGTGCAGCCGGTGGGCGCCCGGGACATCGACGGCCCCGAAGCCCTGCTGCTGGAACACGAACAACTGCTCAGCGGCCTGCATGACGGCCGGGTGATCCAGAGCAGCCTCGACGGCAGTGCGCTCAAGGTGCTGGTCAATACCGGCGGCCGGCCCCTGGGCCTGGCCCGGCACCCGGACGGGCGCCTGATCATCGCCGATGCCATCAAGGGCCTGCTGGCCCTGGACAGCCAGGGCCAGTTGCAGGCCCTGAGCACCGAGGCCAACGGCCTGAAGTTCGGCTTTACCGACGATGTGGCGGTCGATGCCGCGGGGCGCTACGCCTACTTCAGCGACGCCACCAGCCGCTGGGGCTATGGCCATGACGGCGAAGCGGTGATCGAGCACGGCGCCGATGGCCGCCTGCTGCGCTACGACTTCCAGAGCGGCACCACCGAGGTGCTGCTGGACCGCCTGGAGTTCGCCAACGGCATTGCCCTGGGGCCGGACGAGGCCTATGTGCTGGTCAATGAAACCGGCGCCTACCGCATCAGCCGCTACTGGCTCAAGGGTGACAAGGCCGGCAGCCACGACCTGTTCATCGACAACCTGCCGGGGCTGCCGGACAACCTGAGCTTCAATGGCGCCGGGCGTTTCTGGGTGGCCCTGTACGCACCGCGCAACCCGTTGCTCGACGCCACCGCGCCCTACCCCTTCGTGCGCAAGATGCTGGTGCGGGCGATGACGGTATTGCCCAAGCCTGTGGAGAAGCGCGGCTTCGTGCTGGGCCTGGATACCCAGGGCCGGGTGATCGCCAACCTGCAGGATGGCAGCAGCGGCAACTACTCGCCGATCACCACGGTGCGCGAATATGGCGATGCCTTGTACCTGGGGTCGCTGACGGCCAGGCACATGGCCCGGTTGTCGTTGAAGGAGGCGCTGGCGCCTTGAGGCTGGGTGCGTTGCAGCTTGGGGTGGGGACAGCCCGGCGGGCGTCTGGGCGGCTATGCCGCCCAGCGGGAGCAAGCTCCCTCGCCACAACAAGCGCCTTGCTACTGCGAGCGTCTTTGCTACAGGGGGGTCAGGAACCGGCGGTGAGTTTCCCGGCGATCTCATCCTTGATCAGCAGGCGTTTTTCCTTGAGTTTCTTCAGTTCATCGTCTGCGGCAGCGGCAGCTTCGGCCTTGAGCACCTGATCGTCGATGCTGGTGTATTTGTCGAACAGCGCATTCAGGTGGGGGTCACTGGCCCGACGCTGTTGAATGTCTTCTTTACTGCAGCTCAGGTCCTGGTAAAGGTCGTGGGTCACCGGCATGGAACACCTCCGTGGTTGATCGGCAGCAAGGGCGTCATCACGCCCCCGCCGGTTATCAGAATGGCCTCGCCGGACCGGGTCTGTCGACCGCCAATCAGACCAGCGGTAACCGTTCGTCGCCACTTTTGCCCTGGATCAACGTCCGCCCAGCGCTTGGGCAAGAAAGGGCGCGGTGCGGCTAGTGCGCTGCTTTGCCACCTGGTGCGGGGTGCCGCAGGCCACCAGGGTGCCGCCCTGGTCGCCGGCTCCAGGGCCGATGTCGATCACCCAGTCGGCCTGGGCCACCACGCGCATTTCGTGCTCCACCACCACCAGGCTGTGCCCGGCCGCCACCAGTTTGTCCAGTTGCTCCAGCAGACGGTCCACATCCCGTGGGTGCAGGCCGGTGGTGGGCTCGTCCAGCACGTACAGGGTGGCGCCCCGGGCAGTGCGCTGCAGCTCGGTGGCCAGCTTGATGCGCTGCGCCTCACCGCCGGAGAGCTCGGTGGCCGGCTGGCCCAGGCGCAGGTAATCCAGGCCGATGTCGCGCAGCACTTCCAGGGCGCGGCGGATGCCCGGTTGTTCGGCAAACACCGGCAAGGCCTGCTCGACACTCAATTGCAGCACCTGGGCGATGTTCAGGCCCTGCCAGGTCACGGCCAGGGTCTGGGGGTTGTAGCGCGCGCCATGGCAGGTCGGGCACGGGGCGAACACGCTGGGCATGAACAGCAGCTCGACGCTGACAAAGCCCTCGCCCTCGCAGGCCGGGCAACGGCCCTTGGCCACGTTGAAGGAAAACTGCCCGGCGTCGAAGCCCCGCTCCCGGGCCTCGTCGGTGGCGGCGAACAGCTTGCGCACCTGATCGAACAGCCCGGTGTAGGTCGCGAGATTGGAACGCGGGGTGCGGCCGATGGGTTTCTGGTCCACCTGCACCAGGCGCTTGATCTGCTCCATGCCGGCCACCACCCGCCCGCCGCTGCTGACCGGTGCGTCGTCCGCCAGGTCCAGCTCCGGCGCCTCATCGCTGGCCGAAGCCTTGCCCAGGTGCGCGCCCACCAGTTCCAGCAGGGCCTGGCTCACCAGGCTCGACTTGCCGGAACCGGAAACCCCGGTCACCGCGGTAAAGCAGCCCAGGGGAAACTCGGCGTCCAGCTCCTTGAGGTTGTTGCGGCTGATACCTTCCAGCCGCAGCCAGCCCCGGGGCGGGCGCGGGGTACGCCGGGCCGGGGCCTGCTCGGGAAACAGGTAGGCCCGGGTCTGGGACTGCGCCACCTCGGCCAAGCCGGCCGGCGGGCCGCTGTACAGCACCTGGCCGCCACGCTCTCCCGCCGCCGGGCCCACGTCCACCAGCCAGTCGGCACGGCGCATGGTCTGCACATCGTGCTCCACCACGAACAGCGAGTTGCCGGCGGCCTTGAGCCGCTGCAAGGCCTCGAACAGTGCCTCGGCATCCGCCGGGTGCAGGCCTGCCGAGGGCTCGTCCAGCACATAGATCACCCCGAACAGCTGCGAGCCCAGCTGGGTCGCCAGGCGCAGGCGCTGCAACTCACCGGAAGACAGGCTCGGCGTGCTGCGCTCCAAGGCCAGGTAGCCCAGCCCGAGGTCGGTCAGGGTGCTGACCCGCTCCAGCAGGTCCTGGGCGATGCGCTGGGCGGCCAGGCGCTTTTCCAGGGACAGGTTCGGCGTATGCCGCACATCCGGCGCGCCACGATGCTCCGGGGCGCCCTGGGCATGGCGCTGCTGACGCGCGGCACGAGTCTGGGCGTGGCTCAGCACCGGATCATCGGCGGGCGCCTGCTCCAGGTAATCTGCCGCCGCCACCGGCCGCAGCACCTCGGCCAGTTGCAGCAGCGGCAGGCGCGCCAGCTCGCCGATATCCAGCCCGGCAAAGGTCACCGCCAGGGCCTCGCGCTTGAGCCGCTTGCCCTCGCACAGCGGGCACGGGCTGCCGCGCATGAACTGCGACACACGCTTTTTCATCAGCGCGCTCTGGGTGTGGGTGAAGGTGTGCAGCACATAGCGCCGGGCGCCGCTGAAGGTGCCCATGTAGCTGGGTTCCTGCTTGCGCTTGAGGGCTTCGCGGGTCTGTTCCGGGGTCAGCCCGGCGTACACCGGTACTGTGGGGGTTTCTTCGGTGAAGAGGATCCAGTCACGCTGCTTTTTCGGCAGTTGCTGCCAGGGGATGTCGACGTCGTAGCCCAGGGTCACCAGGATGTCCCGCAGGTTCTGTCCCTGCCAGGCCAGGGGCCAGGAGGCCACGGCGCGCTGGCGGATGGTCAGCGAAGGGTCGGGAACCATGCTCGCTTCGTCGACCTCATAGACCCGCCCCAGGCCATGGCATTCCGGGCAGGCGCCCTGGGGCGTGTTCGGCGAAAAGTCCTCGGCATACAGCATCGGCTGCCCCGGCGGGTAGCTACCGGCCCGGGAATAGAGCATGCGCACCAGGCTCGACAAGGTGGTCACGCTGCCCACCGAAGAGCGCGTGCTGGGAGTGCCGCGCTGCTGTTGCAGGGCCACCGCCGGCGGCAGGCCGTCGATGCGGTCGACATCCGGCACCCCCACCTGGTCGATCAGGCGCCGGGCATAGGGCGCCACCGATTCGAAGTAGCGACGCTGGGCCTCGGCATACAGGGTGGAGAACGCCAGGGACGACTTGCCCGATCCCGACACCCCACTGAACACCACCAGCGCATCCCGGGGAATGTCCACGTCGATATTCTTCAGGTTGTGCTCGCGGGCGCCGCGCACCCGGACAAAACCGCTGGCTGGAAAGGACGAAGGGCTCGCCTGGGAAGCATCGGAGGGGCTACGGGAAGCAGTCATGAACCAGCCTTATGTCGAGAACCGCGAACAGTCGAAGCGCGATCATCACACAAGGTCCGAGGCCCGAGGCAAGCCCCGTGGAAAATCGACGCGCGTACCCGGGGTTCGAGCCTCGCCCCCGGCGCAATGTTCCCTGGCGCTTCAGCGACCGTGCTGGCGGCGGGCTTGCTGCTCGGTGCTCAGGCGGGTGTGCTGGAGGTCGTAGCGCAACTCGGCAATCAGCTCCGACAGCGCCCGGGAGCTGGTCAGGCCGCGGGTGGCGATGCCGGTGACCAACAGGTCGACGCGCCCGCTGGCGGGGTCGCAGATGCGCACAGTCATGGCCCCGTCGTGGCCGACGGTGCACTGGCAATGCAGGGGCAGGAAGCTGGTTTCAACGATTCTGCGCAGTTCAAGGGTGGAGATCACGGCGGAGCATCCAAAAAAGGTTGAGAAGAAAAACCGCGCAAGACGACGTTTGTTGTTATGGGATCAGGCGGTCGATGCCCCTGTCCTTGGTCAGCAGAAAAAACGTACAAGTTCATTCAACTTCATGCAGCGTAGAAGTTTGACGCCAGTTTGTCGTCGCTCCCTGGGGATTTTTATGCGCTGCTTCACACTTGGCGCCAGGCGCCGCTCAGGCCTCCAGCACCGAACGCACCATGGCGCTCAGGTCTGCAGGCCCGTAGGGCTTGCTCAGCAGGTGGGTGTCGGGGCTGAGCTGGTGGTTGCGCGAAATCATGTCGCGGGTGTGCCCCGAGGTGAACAGCACCGCGATCGGCGGTGCCTGGGTCTTGGCCCAGGTGGCCAGGTCCGTGCTCTTGATCAGACCGGGCATCACCACGTCGGTGAAGATCAGATCGACCTTGAGCCCGTCCAGCAGCAGTTGCATGGCAGCGTCACCATTGCTCGCGGTGCGCACCCGGTAGCCCTCGTGTTCGAGCATTTCCACCGCGGCGCTGCGCACCTCGGCGTTGTCCTCCACCACCAGGATGCTTTCCTCGCCACCGCCCGCCCGCTGACCCGGGCGCGGCGCCTGCTGCAGCGTAGGTTCGGCACTGCGGGCAAAGTACATCTGCACCCGGGTGCCCTGCCCCGGGCTGCTGAAGATCTCGATATGGCCGCCGCTCTGCTTGACGAAACCGAACACCATGCTCAAGCCCAGGCCCGTGCCATGACCGTCGGCCTTGGTAGTGAAGAAGGGTTCGAAGGCCTGCTTGAGCACCTCGGCGGGCATGCCCGGGCCATCGTCAGCCACACTCAGGCACAGGTACTCGCCGGCAGCGATGCCCTTGCCGGCGCAGAAGCGCGAATCCAGCACCTGGTTCTCGGCGCTGATGAGGATCCGCCCCTCGCCGCCCAGGGCATCCCGGGCATTGATCGCCAGGTTGAGCACGGCGTTTTCCAACTGGTTGCGATCCACATGGATGCACCAGGGCTCGGCGGGCAATTGCACATCGATGCAAATGGTTTCGCCCAGGGCCCGCTGCAGCAACTCCCCCAGGCCCTCGTACAGGTGCCGCGGGTTGTAGCTGGCCGGTGACAGCGGCTGGCGCCGGGCAAAGGCCAGCAGTTGGTTCGACAGCTTGGCGCCGCGCTCCACCGCCGTCAGCGCGGCGGCTGTGCGCCGCTGCACATTGGCGTTGCCCGCTTCGTGGCGGGACAGCAGATGCAGGTTGCCGGCGATCACCTGCAGCAGGTTGTTGAAATCATGGGCCACGCCGCCGGTCAGGCCGCCAATGGCTTCGAGTTTCTGCACCTGGCGCAGTTGCTCCTCGGCGCTGAGCCGCGCGTTGACCTCCTCCAGCACCCGCTGCTCCAGATTGCGGGTCAGTTGGCGCAGGGCTTCCTCGGCGATCTTGCGCTCCTGGATATCGATCAGCACCCCGGGGAAACGCAAGGCCTGGCCCGACTCGTCGAACTCGCAACGGCCACAGGCCAGCACCCAGGTGTAGCTGCCGTCCTCGCGGCGCACCCGGTATTCGGCGTTGTAGGGCCCGCCCTGGGTCACGCTGTACCGGGCCAGTTCCTTGATGCGCGGCAGGTCATCGGGGTGGATGCGGCTTTCGGTAATATCGATCGGCAGGTTGTCCAGGGGCTGGTCCGCCGGGTAGGAAAAGGTCCGGGCAAAACGCTCGTCGCAAGACAGCACGTCGGCCTGAACGTCCCAGACGAAGGAGCCCAGCAACGCACCGGCATTCAGCGCCAGCTGCACGCGCTCGTTCTCCGCCCGGTAGGCGGCCTCCGCGGCCTGGCGGCGGCGCTCGGAAATCACATGGGCGGTGGTTTCCACGACAATGGCGATGACCCCGGCCGGAGCCTGGTCGTCCCCCGCCACCGGGCTGTAGTAGAGGTCCATCCAGACGTCTTCCGGCACCCCGTTGCGCAGCAGCACCAGTTCCTTGTTGTGATAGGACAGGGTGCCGCCGCTGAGGCAGGTGTTCACCACCCCGCGGTTGAACTCGGCGACCTCCGGCCAGCCCATCTCCACGGCGCAGCCCAGCAGGTAGGGATGGCGGCCGCCGGCGAACTCGGCATAGGCATCGTTGTAGATCATGTAGCCCAGGGGGCCCCAGAGCATCACCATCGGCAGCGGCGAGCCGAGCATCAGCTGCACTGTGCTGCACAGGCTGTGGCTCCAGTGCTGCAACGCCCCGAGGCTGGTGGCGGACCAGTCAAAGGCACGGATGCGCTCGGCCATCTCGCCCTTCCACCCCTGGCACCCGTGATGATCAGATAAGAACGGCATGAACGGACTCTACGAAAAACGTGGCACAGCGTGGGTTTTCAAGAGGCAGCAACGCAGCCTCCAGAGCCTTTGAGCACGGTGCACGCGGATGGTTTCACCAGGGCCGGGATCGGCTTCGCCACTGGTCGGCCATGCCGCCGGGCAACGCCCTTCGCGCGACTGAAAAAACAGAATAGGCGATGGCCCGGGTTCCAGGCGGACGCCGACAGGCGCCGCCTGAAAAAGAGCGGATTGCCCGCTCCCTGCCCCTCAGTCGGTGCCGTATTTCGGCGAACGCGGACCGTACAGCAAGCCGGTGCGTTGCCCGGCCGACAGCAGGCGCTGGCTGGTGATGCCGGCAATCGGATGGCCGGCGTCGGTGCTGGTGTTGATGATCTGCTTCACCGCAGCGGTGATCAGCATGCCCACCAGGCCACCGTTGTTGCCGTTGTTGCCTTCCTCACTGGAGGCGCGGGCGCTGCCGGTCCACAACGTGGTGCCAGTCTTCAGGTCCACCAGGGTGGCGCTGGCGGTGACCACGGTGGCGCTGCTGATCAGCATGTAGCTGGTGCCGTATTCCTTGACCGTGATGTACAGGCCGGCATCGGCGCCGAAGATCTCGTTGAGCTTGGCCGGCGCCAGGCCGTGGATGTCCGCCGGGTTGGTCAGGCCGTTGTGGCGGAAGGTTTCATCCACCACCGCGATCGGCATCACGTAGTAACCGGCTTCGGCCAGGGGAAAGGTCACCTGGGACAGCATGCTGTAGGTGGCCTTGATGTCCGGCGATTCATTGAGCGGCGGCAGCACCAGGATCGACTTCGGCCGGGCCTGCTTGTAGGCCGAGTAGTCCACGCTCCTGGGCGCGGCGCAGCCCACCAGCAGGCTCACGGCCAACAGGCCCAGCAGGTTGCGCAGGGTCATCAGGCTCATTGGGCGGCTCCCTTCTTGGCGTTCTTGAGCAGGAAGTCCATGTACGAGGCGGATTCGGGGAACAGCGCCTTCTCGGTATTGAACTGCTGCACCATCTGGTCATCCTTGCCCAGGCTCGCGTAGAGCATGCCCAGGTGGGCGTGGTAGCCCGGCGGCACGGCCTTGCCGGTGGACTTGATCTTCTGCAGGTCGCGCTCCAGGGCCTCGACCTGGGCCTCCCGGGCCTCCTCGCCCTTGAAGTACTCGTAGGTCTGGGTCTGGTAGGTTTCCCACTGGTACAGCGTCTTCGGCCCGCTGCAACCGGCCAGCAGCACACAGCCCAGCAAGGCGCCGGCCATCATTGGCCGCGCCATCATCGTCTTCGACATGCTTGCACTTCTCCCTGTCAGCTGTGTGATCAGCGGCCCGGTTTCCAGGCGCCGGCGTCGATGGCCTCGACCATGCGGTTGACCGCCTCGCGCATGGCCAGGTCGAGGACCTTGCCGTTGAGGGTCGAATCGTAGGCAGCGGTACCGCCGAAGCCGATCACTTCACGGTTGGACAAGGCGTACTCGCCAGCGCCCTGGGTCGAATAGACCACTTCGGAGGTGCTGATGTTGACGATGTTCAACGCCACCTTGGCGTAGGCCACCTGGGTCTTGCCGCGGCCGAGGATGCCGAACAGCTGGTGGTCGCCGGTTTCCTTGCGACCGAACTCGGTGACATCGCCGGTGACCACGAAGTCCGCGCCCTTGAGCTTCTGCGCCTGGCCCTTGATGGCCGCTTCCTGCTGGATCTCGCCCATGTTGTCGCGGTCCAGCACGCTGAAGCGGTTGGTCTGCTGCAGGTGGGTGATGAGGATGGTCTTGGCCTGGCCGCCGAGGCGGTCGACGCCATCGGAGAAGATTCCGCGCATGTAGCTGGAGCGGTTGTCGAACTTGCCCACGGCCATCGGCACCCGGGCTCCGGTCCATACCTGGCTGGCGCTCTGGACCTTCTCCACCGGCAAGGCCCGGGAACTTTCCGTGGCGCAACCGCTCATGCCCGCCAGCACCGCCAGTGCTACAGCGGACAACATCAACTTCGAGATCACTCTCACTCTATGTTCCTTCTTGAGTATCCATTTGGGTGCACTGTCTAGATGCACTTGCGCCCTGCCGCACGTCTGCGGCCCCAGTCTGTGCAGGCTCGAAAGTCGTCGGCCGAGCGTTCTGAAACTTGATGCAGGGGGCATCATCGGCGGCGATTATGCCAAAGCGCCATCAGTGCGAAAAGGAATAAAAAACCTTGGCGTCATTCTGTAACCATTGCCACAGACTCGGGGGATAGCAAAGCGGCAGGCCACTGCCGATCCGCGTTTCGTGTAGCCGCTGCCGCAGGCTCGGGCCGCGTTCGGACGAACGGCTTGGACGGCATTGCGACGCAGCAGACGCGGCGGTCTTGAGGACGCCGGGGTTCCGGCGGGAGACCGCCAAGCAAGGCCCTGCGGGCCTTTTCGCAGCATCGCCCGGGCTCGGCAGCGGCTACATCAGCGAAAGTCGCGGCTGCGTACGTGAATGCCATCCAGCAGCGGGCTCAGGTCACTCAGGCGCCCGGCAATCAGGTGGCGCACCTCGCCCTCGGTTTCCAGGGTGCCGTCGACCTTGAGCAACTGCGCACCCACCAGCACCCGGCGCTGGCGCTCGGCCAGGTCGCGCCAGACCACCACATTGACGTTGCCGAACTCGTCTTCCAGGGTCACGAAGGTCACCCCGCTGGCGGTGCCCGGCCGCTGGCGCCCGGTGACCAGCCCGGCCACGCTCACCGAACGCCCGTGCTCCACCGCCAGCAAGTCGCGCGAGCTGCGGCAGCGCCGGGCCGCAAGCTGCGGGCGCAGCAGCGCCAGGGGGTGCGGCCCGAGGGTGGTGCCCAGGCTGTGGTAATCCGCCTGCAGGTCTTCGCCGACACTGGGCCGGGGCAACGCTACCGGCGCTTCCTCCTGGCTCGGCAGGCCGGCGAACAGCCCCAGCTGTCTTTCCACCCCGGCCACTTCCCAGCGGGCCCGATAGCGATCCCCGGCCAGCGCCTGCAAGGCGCCGGCATCGGCCAGCAATTCCTGGGCGCGGACATCCAGGCGGGCCCGCTCGCCCAGGTCGGCGATATCGACAAAGGCCCGTTGCCGGCGGGCACGTTCGATGCGCCGGGCATCGTCCTCGCGAAAGCCCTTGATCATCCGCAACCCCAGGCGCAGGGCCGGCTGCCCAGGGGGGCCATTTCCAGCGCGTGCAGGCTGGACAGGAATCGGCTCCAGGCTGCAGTCCCAGTCACTGGCGCCCACATCCACCGCAAGAACCTGCAAACCATGGCGCCGGGCGTCCTGGAGGATCTGGTCGGGGCTGTAGAAGCCCATGGGCCAGCTGTTGATCAGGGCGCAGGCGAAGGCCGCCGGTTCGTGGCACTTGAGCCAGCAACTGGCGTAGGTCAGCAAGGCGAAACTGGCGGCATGGGATTCGGGAAAGCCGTAGCTGCCAAAGCCCTTGATCTGCTCGAAGATCTGCGCCGCGAATTCATCGCTGTAGCCATTGCGGTTCATCCCCCGGCGCAGCCGTTCGCGGTGCGGTTCCAGGCCGCCGTGGCGCTTCCAGGCGGCCATGGAGCGGCGCAACTGGTCGGCCTCCCCCGGGGTGTAGTCGGCGGCGACAATGGCGATCTGCATCACCTGCTCCTGAAACAGCGGCACTCCCAGAGTGCGCTTGAGCACCGCTTCCAACTTCGGCGACGGATAAGTCTCCGGCTCTTCACGGTTACGCCGGCGCAGGTAGGGATGGACCATGCCGCCCTGGATCGGCCCCGGGCGAACGATGGCCACCTCGATCACCAGGTCGTAGAAGTTCTGCGGCTTGAGCCGGGGCAGCATCGACATCTGCGCCCGGGATTCGATCTGGAACACGCCGATGGTGTCAGCGCGGCCGATCATTTCATAGGTGGCGGGATCTTCAGGCGGAATGCTGGCAAGGCTGTAGCGCTGGCCGCGGTAGCCGTGGATCAGGTCGAAACAGCGGCGGATGGCGCTGAGCATGCCCAGGGCGAGGATATCCACCTTGAGCAGGCCGACCATGTCCAGGTCGTCCTTGTCCCACTGGATCACCGTACGCTCGGCCATCGTCGCGTTCTCCACCGGCACCAGGTGGTCCAGGGGCTGCTGGGAAATCACGAAACCGCCGGGGTGCTGGGACAGGTGCCGGGGAAAGCCGATCAACTGCCCGGTCAGGCTCAGGACCCGGCGCAGCACCGGACTCTGGGGGTCGAACCCGGCCTCCTGCAGGCGCTCGACACTGGGCGGCGTATCACTCCAGTGGCCGCAGCAGTCGGCCAGGGCATTGACCTGATCCGGCGGCAGGCCCAGGGCCTTGGCCACATCCCGCACCGCCCCGGCGCCATGGTAGGTGCTGACCACCGCGGTCAGCGCCGCGCGATGCCGGCCATAGCGCTGGAACACATACTGCAGCACCTCTTCGCGGCGCTCGTGCTCGAAGTCGACGTCGATGTCCGGCGGCTCGTTGCGTTCACGCGACAGGAAACGCTCGAACAGCAAGGTCGAGCGGTCCGGGTCGATCTCGGTGATGCCGAGGGCGAAACACACCACCGAGTTGGCCGCCGAGCCCCGGCCCTGGCAGAGGATGTGCTGGCGCCGGGCGAAGTCGACGATGTCGTGCACGGTGAGGAAATAACTCTCGTAGCCCAGGTCGCAGATCAGCGTGAGCTCCTTGTCGATCTGCTTCAGTACCTCGGCCCGGGCACCAGCGGGCCAGCGGCGCACGATGCCGCGCTGGGTCAGCACCCGCAGCCAGGAGCCAGCGTCGTGGCCCTCGGGCACCAGCTCCCGGGGGTATTGGTAGCGCAGTTGGCCGAGGTCGAAAGCGCAGCGCCCGGCGATGGCCAGCGACTCGTCGAGCAGGACCTGGGGGTACAGGCCTTGCAGCACTTCGACGGGCCGCAGGTGGCGCTCGCCGTTGGCGAACAGGCGTTGCCCGGCCTCGGCCACCGGCAGGTGATGGCGGATCGCGGTCATGGTGTCCTGCAGCGCCCGGCGCCCGCGCACGTGCATGTGCACATCGCCACAGGCCACGGCCGGCAGCCCCAGTTGCCGGGCCAGGGCCAGTTGCTGTTGCAGGTGCCGGGCATCGTCCTGGCCGCAATGCAGCTCCAGCGCCAGCCACAGGCGCTGGGGGAACACCTGCTGCAACCAGCGGCCCTGGACCAGCGGCTCGCCGGCGCCCGTCAGCCACAGGGCCAGCAGCCCCGGCAGCGGTGCGGCGAAGTCCTCGCGCAGCAGGCGATAGCTGCCCTTCTCGGCTCGGCGCCGGGCCCGGGTGATCAACCGGCACAGGCCCTGGTAACCCGCCAGGTCTTCCACCAGCAGCACCAGCCGCGGGCCGTCCTCGACCTGCATTTCACTGCCGACGATCAGCTTGAGCCCGCTGTCGCGAGAGGCCTGCCAGGCCCGGACAATCCCCGCCAGGGTGCACTCGTCGGTGATCGCCAGGGCCTGGTAGCCCAGGGCCTTGGCACGCTGGAACAATTCGGCGGCACTGGAGGCGCCGCGCTGGAAGCTGAAGTTGGACAGGCAGTGCAGCTCGGCGTAGGCGCTCATGCGAACCAGCCCTGCAACAGCAGCGGCCCGGGCTCGCCCACCTGACGATAGGCCCAGCCTTGCTGGCCGGCGGCGGTTTCGATCAGGTAGTAGTCGCGGCGCACATCGGCACCGTCCCACCAGCCGGACTCGATCCGCTCCGGGCCCATGAGGATGCGCACCGAGCCCTCGCCCAGCACCTGGGGCTCGCTGAACAGCCAGCCGGGGCGGCGCAGCCCGGGGGTGGCCGGGCACGGGCGCGAATCGGTCTGCGCCTGCCAACTGCGCTCCGGGCGGTGATCGGCGCGATGCCCCAGGCCCTGCACCGCGTCATCCCCCAGGCGCGCCCGCAGGCGTTCGCGCAACTGCTCCCAGGGCAGGTTCTGCTGCGGGCGCTCGTCGAACAGCTCGCTGTGCTGGGGCACGAACAGCGGCAGGTCCTCGGCCACCAGCCGCAGGTTGCGCACCGGCGCCGGCACCTGGATCTGTTCCAGGCGCCCGCGGGCCAGTTCGAACAGCATCGCCGGGTCGCGCTCGGCGCTGAGCAGCCCCACCGGAATCAGGGTGTCGGCGCCTTCGGCGTGCTCCAGGTGCAGGGCAAAGCGCTGCACGCCACTGTCGCGACCACAGAGAAAGGCCGCCAGATCCGCGGTGAGCCGGCGCAGGGGAAACAGCAGCGCTTGATGGGACTGCACATCGAAATTCAGCTCGATGCGCAGGTCGAAGCGGTCCGGCGGCTGATAGAAGGCCAGCCCCAGCGGGCGCTCGCCGAGCAGGGTATCCAGGTGCTTGAGCAAGCTGCCGTCAAAACGCCGGGCCAGGCTGGGCCGGGGCAGCTCCCGCAGTTGCTGGAAGCTGCGCACCCCCATGCGCGACAGGGCCGTGGCCTGCTCCGGGGCCAGCCCCAGGCGCTCGATGGGCATGGCCCCCAGGGCCTGGGCCAGGGCCTCGCAGTCGGCCACCGCCAAACCGTCATAGGCATTGGCCAGGACCCGGGCCGCCGCTGGGTTAGGGGCGGCGACGATCCGGTGGCGAAAGCCCAGGGCCTGCAATTCACGGCGCAGGCGCGCTTCCAACTGCGGCCATGGGCCGAACAGGCCCAGGCTGGATTCGATCTCCAGCACCAGGGTGCGCGGATAGGCGACGCTGACCTGGGAGCTGAAGCCATAGGCCCAGGCCGCAAGAAACTGCTGCCAGTGCTCGATCTGCCGGGGGTCGTATTCGGCGCTGGCAAAGGCCTTGGTCAGGGCCTGGGCGGCTGTCAGCGATTGCCCGGGACGCAGGCCCAGTTCGCGGGCGGCGCCATTCACCGCCTGGATCACCCGGCGCTGCGGGGTGCCGCTGAGCAGCGCCAGGGGCGCTTCGGGCTCGGCGCGCTGACGCAAGACTGCGTCCAGCGCCAATTGCGGGAACAGGATGCACACCCAACGCATGCCAACCTCAGTGCCCGGCGGGCCAGGCGATAGGCGCCGGATGGGCCAGCCCGCCCCGGCACTTGAGCACCCGCAACTGCCCGGGACGGCCTTGCACGGCAATTCGCAGGGCCGCCGGCGAGGGGTTGCGCGCCGTCTCCAGGGGGCGGTAGGCAAAGGCCAGGGTCTGGCCGCTTTCCGCCGCCACCTGCAGGCGCCGCAGGGCGCGATCGTCGGCTTGCTGCGGCCAGCACAGCACCGCGCCGCAACTGCCGGAACGCAGGCACTGCTCGGCGGCCCACAGGGCATCACGCTCCCCGGCCTGGATGATCGACAACTGGCGCACATCCACCCCGGCGTTCTGCCAGGCCTGGGGATAGGGCACGAACGGCGGCGCCACCAGCACGATGCGCTCCCCCGCCGCGCTCAGCCGCGCCAGGCTCGGCCACAGCAGTTGCAGCTCGCCCAGACCCTGGGCGGCAATGAGGATTTCGGTCAGTGCCGCTTCCGGCCAGCCGCCCGTAGGCAGCACCGCATCCAGGGCGGCATGGCCGGTGGGCTGCGGGCTGGCAGGCGCGGCGGCCGGGCGGCCTTTCCACACCCGCCCGGCATTGAACAGCGAATCCAGTGCGACCACGGCGCCCATCAGCCTTGCCTCACCAGACCGCAGAACACGCCTTCGATAAACAGTTCGTGGTCGGCCGTGACCTCGATCGGCTGGTAGGCCGGGTTGCGCGGCAACAGGCGAATGCCCTGCCCCTTGCGCTCGAAACGCTTGATGGTCACCTCACCGTCGAGGCGGGCGATCACGGTCTGGCCGTTGCGCGCCTCACTGCTGCGGCGCACTGCCACCAGATCACCGTCGAAGATGCCGTCGTCGATCATCGAATCGCCCTGGACCCGCAGCAGGTAATCCGGAGTGCGGGAGAACATCCCCGGGTCCAGCAGCAACTGGCCGTGTATGTCGGCATCGACGCCAATCGGCGCACCGGCGGCCACCCGCCCCAGCACCGGGATCTCCAGCAGCTCGGGGCGCCGTGGCTGGTTGAGCAGGCGAATGCCCCGGGCCTGATGCGGGTTGACCTCGATGAACCCGGCCTCGGTCAGCGCCAGCACATGCTTGCGCGCCACGCTGCGCGAGGCGAAACCGAACGCCTGGCTGATTTCAGCAAGGCTCGGGGGCTGGCCGTGATCGGCGATGCGTTCGCGGATAAAGGTCAGGATGGCACTGCGGCGGGGAGATAAAGTCGTCATGGAGTACATTTGTACTCCTCTCGGATTTATCTGACAAGAACCGCCAATCAGTCCAGGCCACGGCTGGCCAGGAAGCCACTGACATAGTCGATGAATGCCTGCACCTTGGCGGTCGCTCGCCGGTGGCTGGGGTACACCGCGAGGATGTGCGGCCCGAAGCTGTCCGGGTCGATCGCGTAGTCGGCCATCACCCGCACCAGGCGCCCGTCGGCCAGGTACGGTGCGGCGCTCCATAGCGGCGTGTGCAACAGGCCGCGCCCGGCCAGGGCATTGGCCAGCAGCAGGTCGTAATTGTCACTGCGCAGGCGTGGTGCCTGGGGCTGGGGCAGGCTCAGGCGCTGGCCGTCGCGCTCGACCCACCAGAACTCCCGGCTGAGCAAGGGGTGGCGATACAGCAGCCATTCATGTTCTTCGAGGGTCTGCGGGGTCACCGGCCGGCCCTTGCGCGCCAGGTAGGCCGGGCTGGCGCACAGGGCCAGGCGGTTGCTTCCGACCACCCGGGCAATCAGCCCCGGCAGGTCGTCATGGCCTTCGCGCAGGGCCAGGTCGTAGCCGCTTTCCAGCAGGTTGACGAACTCGTCGCACAGGTCCACTTGCAGATTGATCTGCGGGTACTGCTCAAGAAAACCACCACACACCTGATCCAGAAACGCCTGGCCGTAGGCCAGCGGCGCGGTGACCTTGAGGTTGCCGCGCAGACCGTGCTGCAGCTGCTCCACCTCCTCGCCCACCTCTTCCAGCCGCTGCAGCACCTGGCGCGCGGTCTCCAGGTAGAGCCGGCCGATTTCGGTGAGCACGATGCGCCGGGTACTGCGCTCGAACAAGCGCGAACCCAGCTCGGCCTCCAGGTGGTTGACCGCCTTGGTCAGGGCCGAGGGGGTCTTGCCCAACTGCTCCGCCGCCCGGCTGAAACTGCCCAGCTGGGCGGTGACCACGAACATCTTCAAGGCATTCAACTTGTCCATGGTTTTTCCACCCAGGCAAAAATGTTTTTCGTGAAGCAGCCGTTCTGCCCGCTGCGGGCAGTCCCTAAGCTGGCGATCAGACGCAATAACAAGGAAATGTTCAATGAAAAGATTGACCCCCACGCTGTTACTGGCCGCCATGAGTTTTGCCTCGTTGGAAGCCATGGCCGCCGCCGACCTGGTGCTGCTCAACGGCCAGGTGTTCACCGCCGACCGCGCCCAGCCCAAGGTCCAGGCCCTGGCGGTGGAGAACGGCAAGGTCCTGCAAGCCGGCAGCGATACGCAGATCAAGGCACTGATCGACAGCCACACCCGGGTCGTCGACCTGAGCGGCAAGACCCTGATGCCGGGCCTGATCGACACCCACTCCCACGCCATCTTCGGCGGCCTGGAAATGACCGGCGCCAACCTGCAGGACGAGGTGGTCAGCCTCGACGAACTGGAAAAACGCCTGCGCGCCTGGCGTGACGACGGCAGCGCCCGGCATGCCGACGTGCTCAGCATCGCCGGCATGAGCTCGGCCTACTGGGCCCAGGCCCAGGCCCTGGGCCAGCGCTTCAACCAGGGTGAATGGGCCAGCGTACCGGTAGTGTTCACCGGCAGCGATCACCATACCGCCTGGGCCAATGACTTCATGCTCCAGCGCGCCGGCATCGACGCCGCCCTGCTCAAGAGCCTGCCCGAGGCCGAGCGCGGCACCATCGGCCAACTGCCCGACGGCCGCCCCAACGGTTTCCTGGTGGACGCTGGCTGGGACCGGGTGGCCGCGAAAATGCCGGTGCCGGGGCCCGAGCAGATGCTGCGCGCCGCGCAGTCGGCCCTGCACTACAACAACAGCCTGGGGATTACCGCCTGGATGGACCCGGCCGCCAACGCCGCCCCCGGCGAAGCGGTGTTCGCCCTCAAGCCCACCGTGCACACCGTCGGCGTGCTGCCGGCCTACAAGGCCCTGGCCGAGAGCGGCGGGATGACCGCCCACGTCGCCGCCCTGCTGGTGGCCAACCCCCGCAGCCGGCCGGCCGACCTCGACACCCTGGACAAAGTGCGCCAACAGTTCCAGGGCATTCCCAACCTGACCCTGCCGGGCATCAAGATCTTCGCCGACGGGGTGATCGAATACCCGGCGCAGAGCGCGGCGATGCTCGAGCCCTACAGCAACTCGCACAAACCCGGCGAACTGCTGATCGACCCGGCGCATTTTGGCGAACTGGTCAGCGCCATCGACCAGCGCGGCTGGCTGGTGCACATCCACGCCATCGGCGACCGTGCGGTGCGTGAGTCGCTGAACGGCATCGAGCAGGCGCGCAAGGATCGCCAGAGCGGCATCAGCCACTCCATCACCCACCTGCAGATGGTCAACCCCAAGGAGTTCGCCCGCTTCAAGCCGCTCAACGTGATTGCCTCGATGCAACTGCTCTGGGCCTCGGCCGACGACTACACCCTGGACATGATCAAGCCCTACGTCAGCGCCCTGGCGTTCCGCTACCAGTACCCGGCGCACTCGCTGCTCAAGCAGGGCGCGACCATCGCCGGCGCCAGCGACTGGCCGGTGTCGTCGCCCAACCCGTGGAACGCCATGGCCCAGGCCATCACCCGCCAGGGGCCACTGGGGGTGCTCAACGCCGACGAACGCCTGGACCGCGAAACCCTGTTCTATGCCTACACCCAGAATGCCGCGCGCACCCTGGGCCTGGAACAGCAGATCGGCTCGCTGACGGCCGGCAAGCAGGCCGACTTCATCGTCCTCGACCGCGACGTGTTTACCGTGGACGAAAAGGCCCTGCATGAAACCCAGGTGCTGCAGACCTGGTTCGCCGGCCGCGAGATCTACAGCCGCCCGCTCTGACCCCGCGCCACCGTTGCACCGCCTGCCCCGCGCCCTGGTGACGCCGGGGTACGGCGCCGCCTTGCCCGCTCCCCCATAACAATCACAACAACGGGATACCCATGAAGACCCTCACCCTGCTCACCCTGGGCGCCGTGTGCCTGCTGCCGCAGGCCGGCCACGCCCTGCCCCTGACCGACGACCTGGCCGTGGAGCTGGAGCTGACCCTGGCCAGCGACTACCGCACCCGCGGCATCTCCCAGACCCAGAACGACCCCGCGGCCCAGGCGGCCGTGACCCTGCTGCACAGCAGCGGCCTGTACCTGGGCACCTGGAGCTCCAACGTCGATTTCGGCGGTGGCCTGAAGACCCGCCAGGAAGTCGACTACTACGGCGGCTGGCTGTGGCAGGCCAGCGCAGACATCAGCCTGGACCTGGGCTACCTGAAGTACAGCTACCCCCGGGAAGCCCAGTTCAACCAGAGCGAGGTGTACGGCATCCTCAGCGTCTACGGGGTCAAGCTGGGGGCCTATTACTCCGACGATGCCCCCGGCATCGACAGCCAGCAGAGCACCCTGTACCGCTACCTTGGCTACGAGACCCGACTACCCCTCGAACTGGGGCTGCAACTGCGCTACGGCCAGATGGACTTCAAGGACCCGCGGCTGATCCGCGCCTCGGGCCAGGGCGAGGACAGCTACCACGAATGGGAAGCCAAACTGACCCGGGAAATGGCCGGTCTGGAACTGGGCCTGAGCTACATCGACACCGACCTGTCCCGCAGCCAGTGCACCAGCAACTACGGCTTCAGCGACCTGTGCGGAGCGACCTGGGTGGCCAGCGTCAAGAAGACCTTCTGAGCGACCAGCCGCCCGCCCCCGTAGGAGCCGGCTTGCCGGCGAAGGGGCCCGAACGACTGGCACCCGCCTCAAGGCCGCCTTCGCTGGCAAGCCAGCGCCTACAAAAGCCCGCAGGAACAGGCCGGCAATGCGCCCCACAAACCCCGTAGAAGCCGGCTTGCCGGCGAAGAGGCCCGACAGGCATGCGCCCTGGGATCAGCCGCGCTGCAGGATGCGGTCCATCACCCGGTCGGTCTTCAGGGCTTCGCTGGCCAGGGCCGGGTGCCGGATCTGGCCGCGGATATGGGCGTTCATGCCCTGCACGTGATGCCACTGGATGTGCGCGGGGTTGTCGATGAACAGGTTCAGGGACTCTTCGGCTTCAAGTTGCAGCGGATGCTCGTCGAACACGGAAAAAGTGATGCGCCCCTGGCTGCCGATGATTTCCACCCGGTCTACCCGGCGGTCGGCGACGAAGTTCCAGGCGCCGCTGCCCAGCGCCCCACAGGCGAAGCGCCAACTGGCGCTGACAGCATCCTCGGCGGCATACAGCCCGGCCTGGCGGGTGCTGAAGCCGGCCACCTCGACGATATCGCCCAGCAGGTACTGGAACAGGTCCAGGCCATGGCTGGCCAAATCGGCGAAATAACCGCCGCCGGCCACTTGCGGGTCGGTACGCCAGTTGGCCGCACCGCTGCGGTCGGCCTCGGAGGCCGCCTTGCTCAGGCTCCAGTGCAGGTGCCGGACCTCCCCGATACGCCCATCCGCCAGCCATTGCCGCACCTGCGCAAAGCGCGGCAAGGAACGCCGGTAATAGGAGACGAACAGATGCAGCCCGGCCTGCTCGAAGGCCTGCTGCATGGCCAGGCTTTGCCCGGCATGCAGGGCCATGGGTTTTTCCACGCAGCAATGCTTGCCGGCGGCAGCCACTTGCAGGCTGTAGGCGTAATGGCTGTCGGGGGGCGTGGCGATGTACACCGCGTCCACCTCGGGGTCGTCGATCAGGGCCTGGGCATCGGTATACCAGCGGGCAATGCCGTGGCGCTGTGCATAGTCGCGCACCGCCTCGGCCCGGCGGCCCATCACCGCCACCAGCGCCGACCCCGGAACCTTGTAGAAGGCCGGGCCACTCTTGCGCTCGGTGACACTGCCGCAACCGATCATGCCCCAGCGCACGGTCTGCAGCGGCTCGGCCCCGGTGTTCATTTCGACGCTTGCAGCGCGCGCAGGTCGAGCTGGCCGTTGTGCAGCGGCGGGCACCAGTAGTAGCCCCCGGTGATCGGCCGGCTCATGCGGTACAGGCCGTCGGTGATGCCGTCTTCCAGGCCGCTCATGCGCCGCAGTTGGGCTTCGAAGGCGTTCAGGGTGTGGCCGAAGGCAAGGAACATCAGGCCACCCTTGTCACCTTCGATCCACGGCATCGAGCGGCGCACGAGAAAGGCTTCCGGGGCGAAGCTTTCCTGGGCGGTGCGCTTGACGTGTGCCGAGACCGGCGCGTCGTCCAGTTCTTCGTTGTCGCTCAGGCGCCGGCCCATGATGTGGTCGCGCTCTTGCTGGTGCATCGCGGCAAAGCCCTGGAAGTCGTGCTGCCACTGCTGGATCGCGGCAAAGCTGCCACCGCGCAGGCCGTCTTCGCCCTCGGCCAGTGCGGCGGCCACGGCGGCTTCGTCCTGAGGGTTTTCGGTG
This sequence comes from Pseudomonas sp. GW822-FHT04H02, assembly GCF_058800645.1. Taxonomy (NCBI): domain Bacteria; kingdom Pseudomonadati; phylum Pseudomonadota; class Gammaproteobacteria; order Pseudomonadales; family Pseudomonadaceae; genus Pseudomonas; species Pseudomonas sp. GW822-FHT04H02. The sequence goes on from NZ_JBXAMM010000004.1 coordinate 481,609, forward strand.
CCGTCTTCATAACCGGTGAGGTCGTGGCCGGTCTTGTGGCGGAAGGTCTCGTTCATGCCGACCAGGCGCAAGGCCGGGGCCAGGGCGACCGCCAGCTCGTTGCTGCGGTGCAGCAGCTCGCCGCGATCATCACCGTGCAGCCAGACCCACAGCGCGTGCTGGGTCGAAGGGTTGTCCACGCCCACGCCGGTCAGCGCCGGGAACGCCTTGAGCCCCTGCACTCGCGCGCCCAGGGCCTTGACCAGTGACGCGCCAAAACCTGCCACCGCCGTTGCGCCATCCACCCGTGCCAGCAACTGGTCGAGGGCCTGGGGCAACGCCTCGATGGACTCAAGGGCAAAGAACAGGTGGCGGGCCTGGGACGGAACGGGTGCAGCGAGGATGCCGGGCTGGTAGTAACTCATGGGAACTCCTGAATAAAGGCGCAGGAGTTTACCGCCATGGGCTGCCGGCGTCAGCGTCGAAAGGGGCAAGGCTTGTCACCGCTTGCGCGGCGACGTTGCAAGGCCGTGGTGAAAAGGCCGGGCCGGGGTTGTGTAGCCGCTGCCGCAGGCTGAGAACGGCATGGGCGGCATTGCGACGCAGCAGACGCGGGGATCTTGAGGCCGCTCAAGGTTCGACGGGAGATCGCCAAGCAAGGCCCTGCGGGCCTTTGCGCAGCCTCGCGGGCTCGGCAGCGGCTACAGGGCGGCCTTCAATGCAGCGCCGCCTCTTCGCGAAAGGCGCTGGGGCTCAGCCCGGTCCAGCGCTTGAAGGCCCGGCGGAAGCTGCGCACGTCGCTGTAGCCGACCTCTTCGGTGATGCGTTCGATGGACAGCTCCGGGTTGCCCAAGAGGTTCAGGGTTCGCGCCTGGCGCACCCGTTCCAGCAGCGCCTCGAAGGTCAGGCCGTGTTCGGTCAGGCGCCGGCGCAGGGTGCGCCCGCTCATGTTCAAATCCCCCGCCACCTGCTCGATATGGCTGCCGGCCCGCAGGTCCCGGCTCAGGGCGCGCTCCACCGCCTGGATCAGGTCCATCTTCTGGTGCACCTGGGCGCTTTCCAGTTCCAGCAGCTTGAGGGCCTGGCGCAGGGCCACCGGATGATGGTTGGGCAACGGCGCCTGCAACCAGCGGGCCTCGATCACCATGCGCGCCTGCAGGCAGCCGAACTGCACGTGGGGGCCCAGCAACCGGGTATAGAGCTCGGCATAGGCCGGCGCGGCGTGCATGAACTCCACCCGCAGGGCCTGGAAATCCGCGCTGACCAGGGCCCGGCCATAGATCAGCAGGCTGGCGAAGAACTCTTCCGCGGCAAAGATCTGCACCTCGCCGTAGGGCAGGCGGCATTGCAGCTCGACAAAGAACTCTTCGCCCTGGCGCCCGACATCGGCGCTGACGATGGTGCCGGAGGTGTGCTGATGGCGGATGCCCAGCTCGAAGGCGTCGCCCAGGGTCCGGCACAACGACAACGCATGCCCCAGCAGGCCCAGGGTGCCCAGCACATTGCGGCTGCCGACCCAGAGCCCCAGGCCCTGCTGCGGCAACGCCGCCAGGGCACGTTCGATCATCGCCACCGCCTGGCGGTAGGAGATGCGCAGGGTCGGGTCCTGCAGGTCGTCCAGGGTAAAGCCCAGGCCGCGACACAGGCGCTCGGCGCTGACGCCCTTGGCTTCGGCGACATCCGCCAGGGTCTGCAGCAGGAAGGGTGAAACCAGGGCCAGCTGGTCGTGGGCATCGGCGGCTTTGATCTGCATGGGAGTGGGCTTCCGGGCCGCTTGAGCGGCTGTTTTTATTGTCGGTCAGGCACCGGCGCCAAGGCTTCACCGGCGGTTCAAGCATATCCCGTTGCCTGGGGTTTTACGGGGGAATGTAACAAAGCATTGCAAAGTGTCCGACAAAGTCCCCCTCCCTGTCCGCCAATACCCTGCCCCGCGCCCGGCCCAGGGCTTATTTCTATGGGGCGGGCGGCGTGCCTGCCGCCGCGCCCCCACTTACAATAAGAATGAGCCCAACCATGCACCCGACCCGCCTCACTCGCTCCCTGCACCTGGGCGTGGCCCTGGCCGCCTGCGCCAGCCTGAATGCCCAGGCCACCGAATCCGGGGTCGACAATATCGGCCCCGGCACCGACGGCTTCTACGTGCTGCCCCTGAGCCCCGACCAGCTCCCGGAGCACATGTTCGCCTTCAACCTCTACTACAACCATTACCAGGCCAGGAAGCTCGACATCAGCTCCTTTGGCGGCAAGGTCCAGGAGGTCAGGATCACCTCCGACGCGATCATCCCGCGCCTGGACTACCTGAGCCCGCTGCGGGTCCTGGGCGGGCGCCTGGGGGGCTACGTGGCCCAGCCCTACCTGCGCCAGCAGGTGTCGCTGTACGGCCAGAGCGACCGCCGCGAAAGCATGGGCGATACCACCTTCGCGCCGATCATCCTGTGGGACATGGGCCCCGACCTGACCCTGGGCGCGGCCTTGGAAGTGACCCTGCCCACCGGGCAGTACGATGCCGACCGGCTGGCCAACACCAGCAACAACTTCACCACCTACAAGCCGCTGTTCTCCATGACCTGGCTGCCCAGCGAGCGTACCGAGCTGTCGTTCAAGAGCACCTACAGCTTCAACCAGGAAAACCACGCCACCCACTACCGTTCCGGGCAGATCTTGCACTTCGACTATTCGGCCAGCTACCGCCTGACCGACGACCTGAGCCTGGGGCTCAACGGCTACTACCTGAAGCAGACCACCGACGACAAACAGCACGGCAAGACCGTGACCTTCATGGGCGAGGACGTGAGTGACGGGGTACGCGGGCAAGTGTTCGCCATCGGCCCGGCGCTGCACCTGCGTTTTCTCAAGTACGCCAGCGCCGAGATCCGCTGGGCCAAGGAGTTCGATGTGGAAAACCGCCCCGAGGGCGACATGCTCTGGGCCAAGCTGACCATTCCCTTTGCCCTGTGAAACCCGCGGCAGCCTGAAGCTGCTGCGGGCTCGGCGGGAGATCGCCAGGCAAGGGCTATACGTGGGATCAGTACACCGGCCAGCGTTCGACGATGCGCCCGCCGCGCAGGGCCAGCAGGTCGCCAAACTGCAGCAGTACCGCTTCGCTCTGCTGCGGGCGCAGGAAGACCTGGTCGTCCACTTGCAAGCCCACGGCGCGGGAGCCGTTGACCATCTCCTGGTTGGAGCTGCGACCGAACAGCTCGTTGCTCTGCAGACCCGCCGGCGATTCGAAATCCGCCAGCCAGTGGCCGCCATAGATGAAGAAGGTCTGGCGCTGGTTGCGGTCCCACCAGGAGAACAGCCGCGACTTGTCGTCCAGGGCCGGGATCCGCACCGGCCCGGTACTCTTGAGCACCGGGGTGGCGATAAAGGCGGCCGGCACGTGCTGCTCCAGGGACGCCAGGTCGTAGTGGCTGGGCTTGAGCAGTGCGGTGCCCACCGACACTTCGCTGCTCAGGGATTCCTGCTCGTGCCGACGGTAGCTGGGGCTGCCGGCGGTGTTCAGGGTCAGGCCGGCGTGCCACAGCGCCGGGTACTGCTGGCGGGTGAAGTCGACAAAACCGTTGTAGAGCGCCATGACCTGGTCGAACAGGCTTTGCGGCGAGCCCAGAATCCCCGGCACGCCCATGTCGACAAAGGGGTCGTAGCCCATGAAGCCGGCAAACTCCAGGTGCTGCGGGTGGGCGCTGATCAGCGCCAGCATCTGCCCGAGCACGGCATGGTCCGCCACGCCGCCACGGTGCAGCCCCACATCCAGTTCGATGTTGATGCGCATCCGCGTGCCCAGGCCCTGGGCCAGCGCCAGGTACTGCTGCAGGCGTTCGGGGGTATCGAGCAGCCATTGCAGTTGCCGGCGCGGGTCGAACGGCCCCTTGAGCTGCTGGTAGAACAGCTCGACGGCGCGGATCGGCAGGGGCTTGCCCAAGAGGATATCGGCGTCGGCAAATACCTCGGCGTCGTGGTTGAGAAACGGCTGGTGGAAGGACATCAGGCGCCGGGTACCGGCGCGCTGGGCGATGTAGGCCAGGAGCCCGGGCGATGGCAGGGATTTTTCCACCAGGCGCAGGTGCTTGCCGCCGCGCTGCACCGACTGCATGACCACATCGATGTTGTGGTCCAGGCGATCCAGGTCGATCAGCATCACCGGTTGCATCGGCCCGTGGGCCTTGAGCTCGCGATTGAGCTCGGCGAAGTACGGGCTGTAGGGCAGGCCCCGGTCGCCGGGCCGCAGCCAGGCGCCGACACCGGCCAGCAAGACTCCGGCCCCCAGGGTGCCGGCCATGAAATGACGACGGTTCATTGTGCGCATCTCCTGTTCACGCCACACCCAGCACCGAGGCCAGGTGGGCGTTGATGAATTTGCCTTGCGGGTCCAGTGCCTGGCGCACCCTGGCGAAGGCTGCCCATTGCGGGTACAGCCCCTGCAGGGTGCGGGCGTTGAGGCTGTGGTGCTTGCCCCAGTGCGGGCGCCCCTGGTACTTCCAGAAGATCGGCTCCACGGCGGCGAAGAAGTTGTGGTGGTCCATGCTGTAGTGCTGGTGCACCGAGATCGAACAGCTGTCGCGACCTTCGAACATGCTCAGGGGAATGTCGTCGGCCTTGACGTAGCGGTACTCGATGGGAAACCAGGTGCGCAGGTCCTTGTCGCGTATCAGCGCGAGGATTTCCCGCAGGCACGTCGGCCCCAGGTGCGCCGGCACCGAGTACTCCATTTCGTTGAAGCGCACGCTGCGCACGTTGGCGTAGATCTGGTAGGAATCCCCCACCCGCTCATCGAAGCGCGCCAGCCAGCGCAGGCTGTTGAGCAGGTGGCGGCGGGTCTCGGGGAAGTCGCTGACGTACTTGTCGAGGTTTTCGATCAGGTTGACGAACTCGTTGCCGCCCTCCTCGGCCGGATCGGTGGGCGGGGTCGGCGGCTCCGTGGTTTCGTTCAGGGCCACCGCCAGGGCGTAGTCGGAGTGGGTGACCACGAGCATTTCCCAGTGCTGGTTGTCGCGGGTCAGGTTGTCCATGTCCTCCAGCAGTTCCTCGGTCTTGCCGATCCACTGTTTTTCCCGCAGGCGATAGGCCTCGCGGTTCTGCAGGCGCACCCGGGTCGCCACCCCCAGCGCGCCGAGGGACACCCGGGCGGCGTGGAACACCTCGGCGTTGCGCCGGGGGTCGCAGTCCAGCACTTCGCCGCTGGCGGTCACCAGTTGCAGCCCGCAGACCCGGGACGAATAGGAACCGAAGCCGACCCCGGTGCCGTGGGTGGAAGTGGCAATCGCCCCGGCCAGGGTCTGGTAGTCGATATCCGCCATGTTCCACAGCGCCTGCCCCACCTCCTTGAGCGCCGGGCCCATCAGCGACATGGGCGTGCCGGCGGCGAATTCGGCTTGCAGGGTCTTGGGGTCGTGGTCCAGCAGGCCGTTGAAATAGGCCAGGGACAGCAAGGTGCCGTCGGTGGGCACCAGGGCGCTGAAGGAGTGCCCGGCACCCACCGGGCGGATCTTGCCCGGGGCCTGGCGGACCACCTGGCGCAGTTCATCCAGGTCCTTGGGCGCCAGCCGCGCCTGGGGCAGGCAGCTTTGCGCGCCAGACCAGTTGCGCCAGGGAATCAGCCGCGGGGCACGGGCCAGTTCGGCCAGCAGCGGGTTGCTGCACAACGCGCTGAACGCGCCGAGGGCGCCGGCCCCTTGCAGCAGCCGGCGTCGGGAAAGGTGCATGACCATGAAGGGGGAACCTGTGCTTTTTATTGGAATGAATGGCCGGACATGAAGCTGATCAGGGCCAGGAACTGCTCTTCGCTGCACTGCATGCACTGGCCCATGGGCGGCATGCCCTGGTAGCCGTTGATGCTGTGGTCCAGCAGGGTGTCGGCGCCCTGGGCCAGGCGCGGCGCCCAGGCCTTGGCATCGCCGGCCAGGGGCGCGCCGGAGGCCGGGTTGGCATGGCACAGCTGGCAGCTGCTGGCGTAGACCTGGGCCAGGGCCGGGTCGGCCGGGCTCTGGCGGGCGGCGTCGAGGCGCACGGCAGCAGGCGGTTCAGCCTCGCCGCAGGCGCTCAGCAGCAGACCCAGGGCCAGGCCCAGGGCGCTACGAATCGGTAGCCAGGAGTGGCGCCGCAACGGGCGCGAACAGGCGGGGGTGACAGTGGGCATCGGCGGTCCTCAGTGCGGCCAGGGCAAGGGGCCCGCCCCGGCGACAGCGGCGGACCACACCCGGCCACACTAAGACACCCGCGCCCCGGGGTTGAGGGCATTGCCGGCCAGCCAAGGGGACAGGCTCGGCCAGCCAGGGCGCGCACGGTCAGCCAGAGGCTGCCTGCATGGCAACGGGCCCATGCCTGCCCCGCGCCCTACTTGATCCGGTAGTGGAAGGTGTTGCGCACCGCCGGCACCGTTACCGCCTGGCCGTCGATCAGCCGCGGCTGATAACGGAAGGTCGCCACCGCTGCCAGGGACGGGCGCATGAACAGGGGGTGGCAACCGTCGATGACCTTAGGGTTCTCCACCCGCCCCTGGGGGTTGACGCTGTATTCCACGGTGCAGTCGCCTTCCAGGTTCTTGTCCAGGGCCCGTTGCGGGTAGTCCGGGGCCTCCTTGCTCAGGGGCTGGTACTGGCGACTGTCGGCCGCCGCCTGGGCCGCCTGCTGGCGCGTGCGCTCGGCAGCCAGCCGCGACTGTTCGGCACGCTGGGCCTGCGCTTGTTCCTGGGCCACACGTTGCTCGGTATCGCGCTGGCGCTGCTCGGCCTCCAGGCGCTCGCGCTGCTGGCGCTGCTGCTCCTGCACCTGCTCACGTTTCTTGTCTTCCACCCGCTTGCGCGCCAGGGCCGCCTGCTCCAGCTTCTGCGCCTGTACCTGGGGGTCAACCCGGGGCCTGGCCGGCTCCGGCGCAGCCGCGGGTGGTGGCGTTGGCGGTGGCTGTGGCGCCACCTCGGCCACCGCCGGCAGCGGTTCCGCGGGAGCGGCAGGCGGCGCCAGCATCACCAGTTGGGTGGTCAGTACCGGCGGCGTCTCGACCTGCGGCTTGTCCACCGACCAGCCCAGCGCCAGCGCCCCCAGCACTCCGGCGTGCAGGGCCAGGGCCAGGCTGGCCGCCAGGCTGTTGCGCCAGAAGCCGGACGCCTCGGGCCGCAGGGGCATCGCGGTGGGGTTGTGCATGATCATCGCCGTCATTGCGGGGCCTCGGTCACCAGCCCCAGGTTGTGTACCCCACCCTGCTGCAACGCGGCCATGGCCGCCACCACGCTTGCATAGGCGGCGTCCTGGTCGGCGCGGATATACACCTGGGTGTCGCCGCGCCGGGCAATCACCTGGGCCACCTTGGCGCGCATCTGCTCAAGGTCCACAGCGCTGTCGGTCTGATTGCGGGTGTCCAATTCGCTGCCCAGGTTCCAGTAGTAGCCGCCACCGGCCTGCACCGACAGGGTGAGGATCTGCTGGCGGCTGTCGGTGGCCAGGGCTTCGCTGGCGACCTTGGGCAATTCGATCTTCACCCCCTGGGTGAGCATCGGCGCGGTGACCATGAAGATCACCAGCAGCACCAGCATCACGTCGATGTAGGGCACCACGTTCATTTCCGCCTTGGGTCCGTGCTTGCGTTGCGGCCGGGTCAACATCGGCTTGCTCCTTCTCTCAGGCGGCCACGGCCAGGTGGCTCGGGGTACCCTGCAAGGTGCGATGCAGGCGTACTTGCAGTTCATTGCCAAAGGCGTAGTAGCGGGTCAGCAGGGTCTGGCTGCGGGCCGAAAAACGGTTGTAGGCAATCACCGCGGGAATGGCCGCGAACAGGCCGATGGCGGTGGCGATCAACGCCTCGGCAATGCCGGGGGCCACGGTGGAAAGGGTCGCCTGCTGCACCTGGGACAGGCCGAGGAAGGAATTCATGATCCCCCACACGGTGCCGAACAGGCCGATATAGGGGCTTACCGAACCCACAGTGGCGAGAAACTGCAGGCCCTTTTCCAGGCGGGTTTCCTGCTCGCTGATGGCCACGTACAAGGCCCGTTCCACACCCTCCAGCACCCCTTCTCCGGCACCGCCGGGCTGGCCGCGCAGGTGGCTGAACTCCTGGTAGCCGGCGGCAAAGATCGGCTCCACGCCGCCTTCGGCGTCGCTGCCCTTGGCCACTTCGCGGTACAGCGGCAGCAGCTCGGGGGCGGCGCGAAAACGCTGGATGAAAGCCTGGAAGCGCAGCTCACGACCGCGCAGCACGGCGCCACGCTGGATGATCAGGTACCAGCTGAGCAAGGACGCCAGGAGCAAGGTCAGCATCACCGCCTTGACCAACAGGCTGGCATCGCTGATCAGCCCCCAGATGCTCATGTGTTCGAGTGTGGCCTGCATGGTGGAACTCCTTCTCGGGTGCCCGCCTGGGCTGGCGGGGCTATTCGATGACATTCAAATGACAAGGTGATGACCGCCGGCTCAGGGCAGCTTCAGGGCCTGGGTGACCTCGGCCCAGGGCACGAACTTGAAGTTCTGGGTCTGCTCGGGCATGCGCTTGCGCCCGTCCTGGACCACCAGCAGGCCCTGGCTCCAGGGCCCGCCGAGGTTGGCCGAGGTGACTTCCAGGCCATCGGTTTCCGAAGCGCCGTCGATCCCCGCGCGGGCGTTGAGGCTGACCCGGAAGGCGCCATGGGAAGCGAACGGCGGTTCGGCATCCAGCACCAGGTAGCTGTCGTTGCCCTGGCTGGAAATCACCAGGTAGTCGCGGGCGTTGCTCTGGTACAGGGCCAGGCCCTCGACATCGGCCTGCAACAGGCCGCCGACCTTGATCACGCTGTGCAGGGTCGCCGGCTGCTCGGGCCGGGCATCCACCGCCCACACGCCGACGTCCTCTTCACCGAGGAACAGGCGCTGGCGCTGGTCATCGGCGACACAGCCCTCGGGCTGGCTGGCCACCTTGAACCGGCGCACCAGCTCGCCCTGGGCGGTACCGCCGGGGGCGCTCAGGCGGTACTGGACGAAGGTGCCGTCCTTGTCGTTGGCAATGGCGTAGATCTCGCCACTGGCCGGCTGGAACAGGCAGATGCCGTAGATTTCCTTGAGCGGCGTGGGCACCTCCCCGGCCTCGCTCAGCTCGCCGCTAGCGCGGTCGATGGCGAACAGGCTGAGGCTGTTGCGGTCGCGGTTACTGGCCACGGCCAGGTCCACACGGCGCTCGCCGAGCTGGAAGTTGGGCCGCACGTCGACGTTGTTCAGGCGCCCCACTGCCAGTTCCTGCAACAGCTTGCCCTGCAGGTCGTAGGCCAGCAGGCCCTGTTTCTTGTTGGTGCCCAGCACCCGGCTCAGGGAGGGCTGCTGCGGGTGGACCCAGATCGCCGGGTCATCGGCGGCATCGCCCTGGCGCCCCACCGGCTCGCTCTGTGCCGCCGCCTGTACGGTGGGCAATACCGGCGGCAGGGCCACTGGGGTGGCCTGCCAGTTCAACTGGCCCTGGTACAGGCGCCCGTCCTCGTCATCGCGCAGCAAGACCTGCAGGCCTTTGTCGCTGGCGCGCAGGGCGATGTTTTCCGGTTCCTTGAGGCCGGCCAGGGGCAACGTGGCCTGGGCCACCCAGCCTTGTTCCTGCTGCTGGTAGAGATGCAGTTGCGCGGCCTTCGGGTCCAGGCCCAGCACCCCGCCCGGCACCAGGGCCATGGCCCCGGCGCTTTTCCTGATGTCGCCAAAGGGCGCGCGCAGGGCCACCGGCTGGCGCGCGGTGTCGGCTTCGGCATGGGCCGGGTAGGCCCACCAGCCGACATTCTGTTCATTGACCAGCAGTTGCTGGGCGGCGTCGTCCACCTGGCAGAACTTGGCCTCCGGCGGCAGCGGCAGGCCACGTACCCGCTGCGGCTCGGCGCTCAACTGCGCGCCGTGGCCCACCAGCCACTGCTCGCCCTTGCCCTCCTCGCCCACCAGGAACAGGAACAGGTTGCTGGCCTCGTCGCGGTACAGGCACAGGCCGTTGACCGGGTAGTCCCGAGTGGGCAGGTACAACGGCTGGCCCCAGGTGCGGCGGGCCGGGTCGAGGCTCACCAGCAGTGCCTGCTGGCGCTGGTTGTCGAGGCTGGCCACCAGCAGTTGCCCACCGGCGGCGCGGCTGTCCAGGCCGTTGAACGAGCCCTTGAAGCGGGCCAGTTGCCGGCCCTGTTCGTCCACCAGCAACAGGCCTTCGCGCTCGCTGGCCAGCAGCCGGTCGGCGCCTGTGCCGGCGGGCACGAAACCCAGGCCAGTAACGCCCGGGGTCTGCTCGGCCCAGGGCTTGAGGTTCAGGCCGGGCACGCTGGGGGCAGCCAGGGCGGCGCCACAGGTCAAGCCAATGCACAGGGCCAGCAGGCGGTTTCTTGCGGTCGATACAGTGCTCATCACAATCCTTGGGTGTGCGGTCGGGCAAGGGCCCGTTGCTTAGAAATGGGTGAAGGTCAGGCCGAGCTTGTAGGTCGGGCCGTATTCCTCGTACTGGGCGTTGTAGGAGCGGTTGCCGGTGTAGACGAAGTACGGCTGGTCGGTGAGGTTCTGCGCCTCGAAGCTCAGTTGCAGGTTCTTGGTCAGGGAGTACTTGGCGCTGAAATCGACGAAGGTCTGGGCATCCACATGCAGGTCGTGGGCCTTGTCGCTGATGGAGGCCAGCTCATAGAGGTAGGCCGATTTGTAGTTGGCCGACAGGCGCAGGCTGAGCTTGTCGTCTTCCCAACCGAGCATCAGGTTGCCCACGGTGTCCGACTGGTTGGGCAGGTCGATGTCGCGCTTGCGGTTGACCCCGGCCTTCTGGTCGAAGCCCTCGATGCTCGCACTGGAGCGGCTGAAGGTGCTGTTGGCGCCCAGCAGCAGGCCGCTCCACGGCGCCGGCAGCCAGTCGAATTTCTGTGAATAGGCCAGTTCCAGGCCGTACAGCTTGGCGCTGTCGCCGTTGGCGAAGGTGTGCGCCTCGGAGAACCCGCTCCAGGCGCCGGTGCCGGCCAGGTCGGTGTTGTAGACGAAGTTCTGGATGTCCTTGTAGAACACGAAGGCCGAGACGGTGCCGGCATGGCCCATGTAGTGCTCGATGCCCAGGTCCAGGTTGCTCGACTCCAGGGGCTTGAGGTCGGGGTTGCCGAAGGTCGCCTCGTCGCCGTCGATGACAAAGCCCGGGGCCAGTTGGCCGAAGGTCGGGCGCACCACGCTCTTGGTCCAGGCCGCGCGGACCTGGGTGTTCTTGTCCAGCTGGTAGCGCGCATGCAGCCCCGGCAGCCAGTGCTGGTAGCGGCGTTGGGTATCGGTGGCGGTGAAGGCGCCGTCGGTGACCCCGGTGCCCTTGGCCTCGAACTCGGTGCCCTCGTAGCGCAGGCCGGCGATGAAGCGCCAGTCGTCGATGTCCAGGGTGTTCATGAAGTAGCCGGCGTTGATGTCTTCGCGGATCTTGAAGTCGTTGACCCGGGATTCTTCCTCGTCGTAGAAGGCCGCCTGATTCAGGCCGCCGATCAGTTGCTTGATGGCGCCGCCACTGATGCCCGGGCCGAAGCGGCCGAGGGAATAGTCCACATTGCCCTTCTGGAACTGCCCGAGGTTGAGCTGCTGGTCGGTAAAGCCCAGGGTGTCGAAGTCCTTGTAGACCCAGGCTTCCAGGTCGTTGTCCTTGTTGCGCCGGCTGACTTTGCCGCCGAACTTGAACTGCGCGGCGTAGCCACTCAGGTCATAGTCCCGGGCCAGGTCCAGGCGCAGGTTCTTCTCGGTGTCGGTGGTGTTCTGCTTTTCCCAGTCGACCTTGTCCAGGGTGAAGTTGGCCGGGTCATAGAAACCGGCGCCGATCACCGGGCGCGGCTTGCCGTTGTCGTAGAAGCCGCTGTCGGAAAAATCGCTGTTGCCCTTGAAGGTGGCCCCGGCGATATGCGCCGGGCTGTCTTCGCTGGAACGGCTGTAGCCGGTCTGGCCGCTGAGGGTCCACAGGCCGAGCTGGCGCTCGCCGCCGAACACGTAGGACTGGATATCCTGGGTTTCCTCGCGCTGCTTGAGCTTGCGCGAGGCTTCGGCGTCGCCGCGCTCGCCGGCCGCCAGGGGATCGGCGAACTCGATGCTGGTGGAGTTGCGGGTCTCGCTGTCCTTGTAGCGGCTGTACAGGGTGCGCAGGTAGTAGCTGCTGCTGTCGTCGGGCTTGTAGTCGAAGTTCAGGCCGCCACCGGCGCGCTCGCGGCTGATGGCGTAGTCGCGCTGCTCGAATTCCTGCAGCTTGGCGCCTTGCTCGAAGTCCCAGGCGCCACCGGTCTCGACGTTGTCGGAGCCGAAATCGCGCTTCTGCCAGCTCAGGGCCGCGGCCACGCCGAAGTTGTCGACGCCGTCGCCGAGGCTGAAGCGGTTGCTCGCCGCGCCGGAGAATTTCGGGCTGGTCTGGCGGGTGTTCTGGTCGTAGCTGGCCTCGCTGCTGCCGGTGTAGAACAGGCCCTTGTGGTCGAAGGCCGAGAGGCTTTTCACATCCACGGTGCCACCCAGGGAGTTGGCGTCCATGTCCGGGGTCAGGGTCTTGATCACTGACAGCGACTGCACCAGTTCCGAGGGCAGTACATCCAGGGCCACGGCTCGGCGGGCGCTTTCCGGCGAGGGCACCAGGGTGCCGTTGATGGTCACGCTGTTGAGGTCCGGGCCCAGGCCGCGGACGCTGACAAAGCGCCCTTCGCCCTGGTCGCGCTCGATGCTGATGCCCGGCAGGCGCTGCGCCGCCTCGGCGACGTTCTGGTCCGGCAATTGGGCCACGCCGTCGGCGTGCACCACGCTTTCGATGCTGTCCGAGCGCCGCTGCTCCTTGAGCGCCTGGTCGATGCTGGCGGCCTGGCCCACCACTTCCACATGCTCGGTGGCCGCAGGTTCCGCGGCGCTCAAGCGTTCACTGGCGATGGCCATGGCCAGCGCGGTCAAGGTAAAGCTGACAAGCCCGGGACTGCTGCGCTTGTACATGATGGTCCTCCCCCAAGAGTCCGCTAACGCCGGGCAAGAGGCCCGGCAACTGGGAGGGCACGCTAGGGTCGGCGAATGACGGTTCTGTGACAGGCCTGGGCGGCAACGGGCCAAAACGCCCCATTGCCCGGCTTTCGCCCCGGCAAATGAGCTGAATTGACCCCTGTGGAAACGGGCTTGCCCGCGAAAGCCATCCCCCTCGGGCGCAGGTCTTGCCGGCCCCTTCGCCGGCAAGCCGGCTCCTGCGGGCCGAAAAAAAACGCATTCGCCGTGAGCTGATTCGACCTCACGCCGGGTTTCCCCGGCGTCACCCCACTGTCACAAACATCTGCTGTGCTGGCGCCCTCTCACTCCTGGCAAAAAGGATCGCGGCCATGTTCTCCGTGCTCAAACCCCACCGCTGGAAACTCGCCGCGCTGTTGCTGGCGGCCAATGCCGGGCTGCTGCTGCACCTGGCCTGCGGCAGCCTGAAATCGGTCAGCGAGTGGCAGTGGCTGGACATCATCGGCGAAGGCGGCTCGGCGCTCCTGGCCCTGGTCTGGCTCGGGCTGGTGCTCAAGAGCCGCCCCGCCGGGCGGGTCACCAACTACCTGGCCCTGGGCCTGAGCTGCATTTTCTTTTCCTGGTGGATCGACAGCCTCGACGAGTTCATCCGCCTGCCCGACAGCATCACCTGGGACCACTGGCTGGAGTCCGGGCCGATGCCCATCGGCATGATCCTGCTGACCATCGGCATCTACCACTGGCACCGCGAACAGCTGGCCATCAGCGCGCAGATGGAAAAGAAGGAGCGACTGTTTCGCGAGCATCGCCAGTTCGACAAGCTCACCCCCCTGGCCGGCGCCGACTACCTCAAGCGCGAGCTGGTCAGCAGCCTGCAAGACAGCCGCCGCCAGCAGCAGCCGCTGTCGCTGCTGGCCCTGGACCTGGACCACTTCGCCGCGATCAACCAAGACTACGGCCATGCCGAAGGCGATGCGGTGCTGCAGGCCCTGAGCCATGTGCTGCTGCTCAACCTGCGGCGCCAGGACCTGCTGTGCCGGCTGGCCGGCGACCGCTTCGTGGTGCTGCTGCCCAACACCGGGGAAAGCCAGGCACGGCTGCTGGCCCTGGAGCTGCAACAGGCGGTGCAGGGCCTGGCACACAAGACCCGGCAACACGGCGAGCGCCTGCACCTGGCGGCCAGCACTGCGGTGGTGATGGCCCTGGAGGAAACCCCGGAGGGGCTGCTCAAGCGCCTCAACCTGGCCCTGGCCCGGGCCAAGCAGCCCCTGGCAAAAACCGCCTGAGGCGCCGTCATGACCGTGAAGACCAGCTGGTACGAAGCCGATACGCGGTTTATCCCCGGGCACTATCAACCGGCGGCGCTGATCGACCTGGCGCTGTCCCGGGACATCGACAGCCACCGCCTGCTGCGCGGCACCGGGCTGTTCCACGAGGACATCCTGGCCGGCCAGACCCGCCTCAGCCCGCAGCAGTTCCTGGCGCTGATCGGCAACGGCCGGCGCCTGCTGGATGCCGACGACAGCAGTTTCCTGTTTGGCCAGCGCCTGCTGCCCGGGCACTACGGCGCCGCCAGCCATGCCCTGCGCCATGCGCAGAACCTGCACCAGGCCCTGGACGCCCTGGTGCAGCAGCAGGCGCTGCTCAGCCCCCTGGCCAGCCCGCGCCTGGTGCTGGACGAGCATCACGCCTACTGCTACTGGCTGGACAGCTGCGGCGCCGGCGAGCACTGGCGGTTCCTCCTGGAAGCCAGCATGACTTCACTGGTGGCCATGAGTCAGTGGCTGGCCGGCCAGCGCCTGCCCTGGGAATGCAGCTTCAGCCACAGCGAGCCGCGCTACGTCGAGCAGTACTGGGTGCACCTGGGGGAACAGACCCAGTTCCAGCGGCCCCTGGACCTGATGCGCATCCCCCGGCAATACCTGACCCGGCCCTGGCCCGGGGCCTCGGCCACCGCCGGCCAGGTGGCGCGCCTGGAGGCCGGCGAGCACCTGCGCCAACTGGGGTTTGCCAGCAGTTTCCTCGACACCCTGTACCGCTACCTGAAAACCCAGGTACGCCACACCCCGAGCCTGGAGCAGGCGGCCCAGGATTTCGCCATGAGCCCGGCCACCCTCAAGCGCAAGCTGAGCAAGCACCACAGCGGCTACCAGCAACAGGTGGACCGGGTGCACAAGCACGTGGCGCTGTACCTGTACCAGATCAAGGGCTGGAGCAACGAGGCGGTGGCCGAGTACCTGAACTTCAATGACCCGGCCAACTTCCGCCGGTCATTCAAGCGCTGGACCGGCAGCACCCCGAGCTTGATCCGGCAGTTGCTGGGCAGCGGCTGAAACGTTTAATCTCGAACCACGACCGCTGACGCGCCGCGGGCCCGCACAGGGGCGCCGCGGGCCGTCGCGCTCGGGCGCCCGGTGGAAAAACCGCTAAAGCGCCGGGCCATTAAGGCGTATAAACCATGGAGCGATGCCGTCGCTGTCACCGCGCCGGAGCCATTTCCAACACGGGGTAGAGTCATGACCACAGCCAATCTATTGAGCCACCTGTTTCCTGCCGCCGCCGACATCCCCGAAGCCTTTCGCCTGCCCGACCCGGTGGAGCAGCGCGACTACCTGGTGGACGGTGAACTGCGCACCTGGAACGGCCCCCTGGCCCAGGTCCGCAGCCCGATCTACCTGAGCGGCGCCGACGGCGATACCCAGGTGATTCTCGGCAGCACCCCGCTGCTGGACGCCGACACCGCCCTCACCGCCCTGGACGCCGCGGTGCGCGCCTACGATCGCGGCCAGGGCGCCTGGCCAACGATGCGCGTGGCCGAACGCATCCAGCACGTGGAAGCCTTCCTGGCGCGCATGCGCGAGCAGCGCACGGCGGTGGTCAAGCTGCTGATGTGGGAAATCGGCAAGAACCTCAAGGACTCGGAGAAAGAGTTCGACCGCACCTGCGACTACATCGTCGACACCATCGGCGCGCTGAAGGAACTGGACCGGCGCTCCAGCCGCTTCGAACTGGAACAGGACACCCTCGGCCAGATCCGCCGCGTGCCCCTGGGCGTGGCCCTGTGCATGGGCCCCTACAACTACCCGCTGAACGAGACCTTCACCACCCTGATCCCGGCGCTGATCATGGGCAACACCGTGGTGTTCAAGCCGGCCAAGCTCGGCGTGCTGCTGATCCGCCCGCTGCTCGAAGCCTTCCGCGACAGCTTCCCGGCCGGGGTGATCAACGTCATCTACGGCAGCGGCCGCGAGACCGTCAGCGCGCTGATGGCCAGCGGCAAGATCGACATCTTTGCCTTCATCGGCACCAACAAGGCCGCCAGCGACCTGAAGAAACTCCACCCCAAGCCCCACCGCCTGCGCGCGGCCCTGGGCCTGGACGCGAAGAACCCGGGGATCGTGCTGCCCGATGCCGACCTGGACAACGCGGTCAGCGAAGCCCTCACCGGCTCCCTGTCGTTCAACGGCCAGCGCTGCACCGCGCTGAAGATCCTGTTCGTCCACGAAGCCGTGGTGGAACGCTTCATCGAGCAGTTCAACGCCAAGCTGCAAGGCCTCAAGCCGGGCATGCCCTGGGAACCGGGGGTGGCCCTGACGCCGCTGCCGGAGAACACCAAGGTCGACTACCTGCACGCCCTGGTGGCCGACGCCCAGGCCCACGGCGCCAAGGTGGTGAACGCCCACGGCGGCGAGGCCCGGGCTTCGTTCTTCTACCCGGCGGTGCTGTACCCGGTGACCCCGCAGATGCGCGTCTACCACGAGGAGCAGTTCGGCCCGGTGGTGCCCATCGTGCCCTACCGCGACCTGGACACCGTGATCGACTATGTCCTGGAATCGGACTTCGGCCAGCAACTGAGCCTGTTCGGCAGCGACCCGGCCGAGATCGGCCGGCTGGTGGACGCCTTTGCCAACCAGGTCGGGCGGATCAATATCAACGCCCAGTGCCAGCGCGGCCCGGACACCTTCCCCTTCAACGGCCGCAAGAACTCCGCCGAGGGCACGCTGTCGGTACATGACGCACTGCGCACCTTCTCGATCCGCACCCTGGTGGCGACCAAGTTCCAGGAGCGCAACAAGCAACTGATCAGCGACATCATCCGTAATCGCGAGTCGAGCTTCCTGACCACCGACTACATTTTCTGAGGGAGCCCCGAGCGTTCGCCCTGGCGCGAACGCCCGGCCCCTGCCGCCAACCGGAGGAACCGATCTGGGCCCGTTAAAACACCTGCGGGGCATCACCCTGCCACCTTTGCTGCGCCGCCTGCTGCGTCCCGTGCTCGACCCGTACCGGCGCTACCGTCACGCCCGGCTGATCCACGCGGTGCGGGTCGCCCTCGGCCTGATCGCCACCATCGTGCTGACCACCGGCCTCAACCTGCCCCACGGCGAATGGGCCTCGGTAACCATGCTGGTGGTGATCGGTGGCCTGCAGCACCACGGCAACATCGGCAAGAAGGCCGCGGAACGGGCCATCGGCACCCTGGTGGGCGCCGGGGTCGGGCTGGTGCTGGTGGTGCAGCAGGCCTACTTCGGCCACCCCTGGCTGACCTACCTGGGCATGTCGGTGGTGTGCGGCTACTTTTCCTATCACGCCATCGGCAAGGGCGGCTACACCGCGCTGCTGGCGGCGATCACCGTGTTCATCGTCGCCGGCCACGGTGACAACCAGGTCAGCGACGGCCTGTGGCGGGCGGTGGACATCCTCATCGGCATTGCCCTGGCCCTGGCGTTTTCCTTCGCCATTCCGCTGTATGCGGTGTACTCCTGGCGCTACAACCTGGCCAGCGCCCTGCGCGACTGCGCGCAGTTGTACGGGCGGATCATCAAGGGCCAGTCGGTGACCGACGACGAGCACCTCAAGCTCCTGGGCCGGGTCAACAGCGCCATGCTGCAACTGCGTTCGCTGATGCCTTCGGTGTCCAAGGAAGTACGGATTTCCATGACCGAGCTGGACGCCATCCAGCGCAACCTGCGCATGTGCATCAGCACCCTCGAGATCCTCGGCAACACCCGCCCCGATGCCAGCGACCCGCAGGCCATGGCGCAGATGCAACTGGCGCTCAAGGCCGAGCACCGGCAGATCCGCGTGCAACTGATCGGCATGGCCCGGGCCCTGCAATCGGGGGTCACCCAGCGCCTGGAGAAATCCGTGGAAGGCCACCCCGAAAACGCTCTGGAGGCCCCGGTGTATTCGGCCCTGGATGGTTACCGGCTGCTGACCCGGCAACTGGCCGCGACCCTCGGCGAGATGCACCAGCGCCTGGCCAAGAGCGCCCGGCACTGGAAGATCTAGAACAGCTCGCTGAAAGGAATGAAGGGCGCCCGATCCCCTGCCTGCAAGGTCCGGCCCTCGACGATTTCCACCAGGCCATCGGCCCAGGAAGCCCCCAGCAACACCCCGGAACTCTGGTTCGGATAGAGCACGGCGCGGCCGTTCTCCAGGCGCACCCGCAGGTACTCGCGGCGCTTGCCGGCCTTGGGCCAAGCGAAGGCCACAGGCACCTCGACGCTCAGCGGCGCCACCTCCTGTACCCCCTGCAGCCGCAGCAGGTAGGCCCGGGCCAACAGGCCGAAGGTCACCAGTGCCGAGGCCGGGTTGCCCGGCAGGCCGATCACCGGCACCTGGCCGAAGTAACCCACGGTCAGGGGCTTGCCGGGCTTGATGGCGAGTTTCCAGAACAGCGGCCGGCCACTGTCCCTGAGCACCTGCCCGAGGCAGTCGGCATCCCCGGCGGAAACGCCGCCGGTGGTCAGGATCAGGTCCGCGCCATGCTGCAACTGCTCCAGCCTGAGGCGGGTGTGCTGCGGCCGGTCGGGCAGGATCCCGGCGTCGATCACCTCGCAGCCCAGGGCGTCCAGCCAGTGCCTGAGCAGGGTACGGTTGCTGTTGTAGATGCAGCCGGGGCGCATGGGCGTGCCCGGCTCCAGCAATTCATCGCCGGTGGACAGCAGCGCCACTCGCGGGCGGCGCACCACCTGCAACTCGGTGCAGCCCTGGGCGGCGGCCACCGCCAGTTCGAAGGGGCCGAGGCGCTTGCCGGCCTGCAGCAACACCTCGCCGGCGCGGTTCTCCTGGCCCTGGGGGCGAATGTTCTGCCCCGTTTTCAGGGCCTGGGTAAAACGCACCCGGCCGTCTTCCAGCAGCTCGACGTTCTCTTGCATCTCGACGCAGTCGGCGCCTTCGGGCACCGGGGCGCCGGTGAAGATCCGCGCACAGCTGCCCGGTTGCAGGGGCGCACCGGGCTGCCCGGCGAACACGGTCTGCGCTACCGGCAACGGTGCACCGTCCCAGTGCTGCAGGTTCAGGGCGTAGCCGTCCATGGCACTGTTGGGCCAGGGCGGCAGGTCCAGGGTCGCCACCAGGTCGGTGGCCAGCACCCGTTGCCGGGCCTGATCCACGGCCAGGGTTTCGCTCTCCGGCAGGCGCTGGGCGTCGGCCATGGCCAGCAGGCTGGCCAGTGCCTCTTCCACCGGCATCAGTGGGTTCTGGCTCATCCCCGGCTCTCGCAGGCCTGCACCGGCTTGAGGTGCGGCACGAAGTTGCATGGCCGGTGTCGGGCATCCAGCTGCTCGGCGAGGATGCCTTCCCAGGCGGTGCGGCAGGCCCCGGTGGAGCCCGGCAGGCAGCACACCAGGGTGCCGTTGGCCAGCCCGGCCAGGGCCCGACTCTGCACCGTGGAGGTGCCGATATCGAGAATCGAGATGGCGCGAAACAGCTCGCCGAAACCGTCGATGTGCTTGTCCAGCAGGCAGCCCACGGCTTCCGGGGTGCTGTCGCGGCCGGTAAAGCCGGTGCCACCGGTGATCAGCACCACCTGGATGCGCTCGTCGGCGATCCAGGCCGCCACCTGGGCGCGGATCTTGTACAGGTCATCCTTGAGCAGGTTGCGCTCGGCCAGGCTGTGGCCGGCCTCCAGCAGGCGGCTGACCAGCAGTTGCCCGGAGGTGTCAGTGGCATATTCCCGGGTATCGCTGACCGTCAGCACGGCCATGTTCAAGGGTACAAACAACGCATCCGACTTCACGCTCATGTCATTCTCCGACCGGCAGGCTAAAAATCATGAACCCAGGCTAAAGGCCCGCCGACGCGGCTGTCTAATCGTTCTGGCTGACCGGATTATCGATGCGCTCTATCATCCTGCCGGGCCCTGCCGGGGGCCGATAAAGCCCGTCAATCGGCCATTCAACACTTCCGATTGGACGTACCCGAAGGACAATGCCATCGTTTGCGCCACCTACTTGATATGCGTCCTGCCATGACCCCGAACCAGCCCGCCCCCGCCTGTTCCCTGCCCTGCTCGATCCTGCTGCTGGCCGGTGGCCGCGGCTCGCGCATGGGCGGCCAGGACAAGGGCCTGGTGGCCTGGCGCGGCCAGCCGCTGATCGCCCATGTGCAGGCGGTGGTGCGGCCCTTGAGCGATGACCTGATCATTTCCTGCAACCGCAACGCCGAGCGCTACCGGGCCTATGCCGACCGCTTGGTGGAGGATGGGCAGAAGGATTTCCCCGGGCCCCTGGCCGGAGTCCTGGCCGGCCTCGCGACGGCCCGCCACCCCTGGCTGCTGGTGCTGGCCTGCGATGCGCCGCAGATCGACGCGGCGCTGATCCAGGCCCTGCTGGATGCCCGCGGCAACGACACCAGGCCGGTGATGGTGCAGCAGGCCGGGCAATGGCAACCCATGTTCAGCCTGATCCCCACGGCGCTGCTGGGTGACCTGCGCCAGGCCTGGGACAACGGCGAGCGCAGCCTGCTGCGGGCCCTGGCCGCCCATGGGCTGAGGCCCCTGCCCTGCGCCGCGGACGATCCGCGGCTGAGCAACTTCAATACCCCTGAACTACTGTCTGAAGCAGGCCCCAAGCCCCTGGCCTGAACAGCACCGGAGGTGCCCAAGGGCGCGACCGGGCAAGGCCCCAGGCCTTTTCATGGGCGCAACACCTGCGTTATTACTGAACCCGACTTTTCCCACAACAGGTGCCACCGTGGACATCAAGCAACTCAAGTTTCTGATCGCCCTGGAGCAGACCCGGCACTTTGGCCAGGCCGCCGCGCGCTGCCATATCACCCAGCCGACCCTGTCCATGCGCCTGCGCAATCTTGAGGATGAACTGGACCTGATCCTGGTCACCCGTGGCCAGCGCTTCGAAGGCTTCACCGAAGCCGGCGAGCGGGTGCTGGCCTGGGCCAAGACCCTGCTGGCAGCCCATGACGGGCTGTTCGCCGAAGCCGCTGCCTGCCGCGGGCAACTGGTGGGCAAGCTGCGCCTGGGGCTGGTACCGCTGAGCGGCTTCAACCCCATCAGCTACGTGCAGCAGCTATCGTCGAGCTTCCCGGAACTGCAGTTCAGCCTGTCGTCCATGAGCTCCGACCGGATCATCGAGGACATCGGCAACAACCAGCTGGACCTGGGGGTCTGCTACCTGGACCACGTCAACCCCAACTATCTGGACTTCTTCGAGATCGGCGAGACCCGGGTCGGCCTGCTCTACGACACCCGGCACTTTCATTTCGAAGGTACCGAGATGAGCTGGGAGGACGCCGCCGAACTGCCGCTGGGCATGCTCAGCACCGGCATGCACTATCGCAAGTCCATCGACCTGAGCTTTCGCAGCCGCGGCCTGAACCCGCAGCCGATCCTGGAAAGCGACTCCACCTACCAGCTGTTCCAGGCGATCCACGAAGGCTTCTGCTGCTCGATCATGCCCCTGGACAGCGGCCTGGATTCGCCCATCGAGAACCTGGCCTTTATCCAACTGCCGGATGCCAGCGTGCTGGCGCCACTGGGGCTGGTGATGCGCAAGACCGAGCCGCGCTCGGCGATTGCCGAAAAGTGCTTCGCCGAAGCCAAGAAGCTGTTTGCGATCAAAGAGTGAATCAATGCCCCAGGGCCGCCCATGGCCCTGGGCAAATCGAATGCAACGAGGTGTGGTCATGGTTTGCCGGATCGAACAAACGGAGCAACAACCCGAGGCCAATGCGCCGGCGCCGGCGCCGCAGCGGGTGGCCTATCGCGAGTACAGCGCCGACGGCCCCATGGCCGAGGCGCCGCTGGCCGCCGAGATCGCCCTGGCGATCACCTACAACGGCCTGAGCCAGGCGGTGATGATGGTGTCTCCGGGCAACCTGGAAGACTTCATTCGCGGCTTCAGCATCACCAACGACATCGTCAATGACCTCGGCGAAATCTACGACATCCGCCTCAGCCACTTCCCCCAGGCCTGCCAGGCCGACGTGGAAATTTCCAGCCGGGCGTTCTGGGCCCTCAAGGACCATCGCCGGCAAATGGCCGGCACTAGCGGCTGCGGCCTGTGCGGAGTGGAGGCCCTGGAACAGGCGCTGCCGCAACTGCAGATCCTCGAACCCGCGGCCCTGCCACCTGCCGAACACCTGCAGGGCCTGCGCGAGCGCATCGAACAGGCCCAGCACATGGCCCGCAGCAGCGGCGCCCTGCATGCGGCGCTGTACTTCGACGAACAGGGCGAGGTGCGCCTGTGCCAGGAAGACATCGGCCGCCACAACGCCCTGGACAAGCTGATTGGCGCGCTGCTGCAGGCCGGGATCGATGGCAGCCGGGGCTTCACCGTGGTCACCAGCCGTTGCAGCCTGGAACTGATCCACAAGGCCGTGCGCGCCCGCCTCGGCACCCTGGTCAGCCTCTCGGCGCCGACCGCACTCACCGTGCAATGGGCCAACAAGCATCGCCTGAACCTGATCCACGTCCCCCACCGCAACGCCCCACGTATCTACAGCCCGGTGTAAATGCACCACGCCGGATGACATGCATCCGGCGTGGCTAGCCCCTTCCCTCAAGCCTCTGTCAGCGGCATAAGCTCAACGTTCTACACCCCAACGTTCGGCCGCCTGCCGGTCGCTCTCGCGGCCGTCGATCCAGCGTTCGCCGGCCGGGGTGACTTCGCGCTTCCAGAACGGGGCGCGGGTCTTGAGGTAATCCATGATGAAGGCGCAGGCCTCGAAGGCCGCTTGGCGATGGGCGCTGGCCACCCCGACAAAGACGATGGGCTCACCCACCTGCAGCAACCCCACCCGGTGCACCAGGCTCACCCGGTTCAGCGGCCAGCGCGCCTGGGCCTGCTCCACGATGCGCTGCAGCGAGCGCTCGGTCATGCCCGGGTAGTGTTCAAGAAACAGGCTGTGCACCGCCTCCCCCAGGTTGAGATCGCGCACATAACCGATAAAGGTCACCACGCCGCCGACGCTGGCGTCGCCGGCCTGCAAGCCGGCATTCAACTGGTCGAGGCTCAACGCCTGGGTCTGCACCTGGATGCTCATGCTCAGCCCCCGGTCACTTGCGGAAAGAAGGCGATTTCATCGAAGTCCTCGATGGCCGCATCGAGCTTGCACAGTTCCTGGTTCAGCGCGCACATCAGGCTGTTCTCCCCCAGCACCTGCGCCCAGGTTTCACCCCGGGCCATCAGCCGCTGGCGCAGGTCCTCGACGGTGCGCAGGCTGGCATCCAGGGGCAGTTTCTCGCCACCGCAACCCAGTTGCTCACGGTAGCGGGCAAAGTAGTTGACCAGAATCATCGGGCCTCTCCTGCGATAAAGGTGCCGGACTTGCCGCCCTGCTTCTTCAGCAGGTGCAGCCCTTCGATGACCATGGCGCGGTCCACCGCCTTGCACATGTCATAGATCGTCAGCGCCGCCACGCTGGCGGCGGTCATGGCTTCCAGCTCGACCCCGGTGGCGCCGTTGAGCCGGCAGCAACTGGTGATCTGCACCCGGTCCGGCGGCAGTGCCTGCAGTTCGATGTGGATCCCGGTGAGCAGCAACGGGTGGCACAGGGGGATCAGTTCGTGGGTCTTCTTTGCCGCCATGATCCCGGCGATGCGCGCCACGGCGAACACATCGCCCTTGGGATGGCCCTGGTCCTGGATCAGTTGCAGGGTGGCCGGGAGCATGCGTACCCAGGCCCGAGCCTGGGCCTCGCGCTCGGTAGCGGCCTTGCAGGTGACATCCACCATGCTGGCCCGGCCCTGGTCGTCCAGGTGAGTGAGTTCATTCATGTGCAACCTCGGATAACAACAGTGGATCAGCTCAGGACATAGTCCACCGGCTCCAGCGCCGGCGGCAGTTCGGTGGCCCCCAGGGCTTCGAGAATCTCGCGCTCGATGTTGCGCACGATGGCGCTCAGCGGCAGGTCGTTCTCGTCGTGGCCGAAGGGGTCTTCCAGCTCGTCGCCAATGGCGTCCAGGCCGAAGAAGGTGTAGCTGACGATGGCGGTGAAGATCGGCGTCAGCCAGCCCAGGGGCTCGGCCATGGCAAAGGGCAGGAGGATGCAGAACATGTAGCTGGTGCGGTGCAGCAGCAACGTGTAGGGAAACGGCAGCGGCGTGGCCTTGATCCGCTCGCAGGTGGATTGCGCGCCGGTGATGGCCGCCAGTTGATTGGCCAGCAGCAGGTAGCGCCATTCGCTGAGCCGCCCCGCCTGGGCCTGGTCCGAACACTGGCGCGCGATCTGGCGCAGCAGGCTGTCCGGCAGGTTGCTGGTGCTTGCCGGCGGCAACTGGCTGAGCCAGGTTTCGGCAGCGCTCAGTTCATCTTCGCGGCGCAGCCGGGCCTTGAGGGCATGGGCGAAACCGCACAGGTCACGCAGGATCGCGCTGCGCGCCCGGGTGTCTTCAAGCACCTGGGTTTCGCGGATCATCGAGCGCACCTCGGTCACCACCGTGCCCAGGGCCTTGCGCGCTTCGTACCAGCGGTCGTAGCAGGCGTTGTTGCGAAAGCTCATGAAGATCGACAGCGACAGGCCGAGCAAGGTGAACGGGGTGGCATTGACCTTGGAGAAATACGCCGGGTGCAAGGTCTCGATCAGCACGATGGCCGAGGCCAGCAGGGTCACCAGCAGGCTGCGCAGGGCGATACGCTTGGCAATCGACCCCTTGAGGGAAATCAGCACGCTGATCAGGTTGGGTTTGGATCTGACGATCATCGGGGTAGAACCTTTGCACAATGAAAAGCCGTGATGAGCAGCGGTTCAGCCGCCGGTCATGTTCATGAAGCGCACCACCTGCACCTCGTCGTTGAGTTCGAAGTGATGGCTGTAGGGCTTGAGTTTCATCGCCTCGACTATGGCCCGCTGCAGGCGCCCGGTATCGCCGGGGTAAGCGCGCAGCACGGCCTTGAGGTCCACCGAGTGCTCGTTGCCCAGGCACAGCAGCAAGCGGCCTTCGACGGTCAGGCGCACGCGGTTGCAGGTGCCGCAGAAGTTGTGGCTGTGGGGCGAGATGAACCCCAGGCGAATGTGCGGCGCCTCGGCCAGGCGCCAGTAGCGCGACGGGCCCTGGGTCGACTCGGCGGACTCGATCAGGGTGTAGCGCTCGGCGATCCGCTCGCGAACCCGGGCACTGGAAAAGAACGCATCGCTGCGGCTGTGTTCGCTGATGGTGCCCAGGGGCATTTCCTCGATAAAGGAGATATCCAGGCCGCGGTCGATGGCAAAGGCCACCAGCTCGTTGATCTGCTGGTCGTTGCGCCCCTTCATCACCACACAGTTGAGCTTGGTGCGCTCAAAGCCGGCGGCAATCGCCGCGTCGATGCCGGCGACCACCTGGCCCAGCTCGCCGGTGCGGGTCAGCTGGCGAAACAGGGTCGGGTCCAGGCTGTCGAGGCTGATGTTCAGGCGCTTGACCCCGGCGTCGAACAGCGGCGCGGCCAGCTTGCCCAATTGCGAGCCGTTGGTGGTCATGCACAGCTCCCGCAGCCCGGGCAGCCGGGCAATGTCCCGGCACAGCTGGACCACCCCGGGGCGGATCAGCGGCTCGCCGCCAGTGAGGCGGATCTTGCGGGTGCCCAGGGCCACGAAACGTTCGGCCAGCTGGTACAGCTCTTCCAGGGTAAGAATGCGTTGGCGCGGCAGGAACTGCATGTCCTCGGCCATGCAATACACACAGCGGAAATCGCAGCGGTCGGTCACCGACATGCGCAGATAGTCGACCCGCCGAGCGAAGCCATCGAGCAATACCTGATCTGACATCCGAGCCTCTTTCGACGGTGGGAATCCATCGCGATTAGTTGAAGTTCTTCCACACAAGCACATGCAGAAGGTGTTATTGGCGGCAAGATTAAAAGCCATTAAAAGCCCCGTCCAATCGCTATTAACAACTGGCTGATCAATACAATCTATCGCTCCTCAAATCGCTTCCAAAAAAGACCGAAACAAACAATCAAGCATTTGATATATATAGATTTTTAATGGTGATAGAGGCTTTCGATCAGCCGGTCATTAATTGCGATTAGACAGCGGCCACGGGTGACGAATAGGCTTTATTCGTGGCCCATATAACGAGCCCTGAAAGTTACTCCACGCCAATAAGCAATACCGAACTCAAACAAGTTCACAACAACCGCATTTAGCCTGTGCAGTCAAACAATCACTGACATCGATTCAATGTCGGCCGGTTGCCTGCGTGCGCTGTATTGGAGAAATATCATGAGCGAAGTTGATCGATACAAACCCTACAAGGGCGCCGCTGCCGGTTGGGGGGCGCTGATCGCAGTGACCAAGAACTGGCTGGGCAGCGAGAATGCCTTCAAGAACATCCGCGCCATGCTCAAGACCAACCAGAACGGCGGCTTCGACTGCCCCGGCTGCGCCTGGGGCGAGTCGCCAGAAAACGGCATGGTCAAGTTCTGCGAGAACGGCGCCAAGGCGGTCAACTGGGAAGCCACCGGGCGCCTGGTGAACCCGGCCTTTTTCAACAAATACACGGTCTCGGCCCTGGCCGCGCAGAGCGACTACTGGCTCGAGTACCAGGGCCGCCTGACCCACCCCATGCGCTATGACGCCACCCAGGACCGCTATGTGGAAACCACCTGGGACGAAGCCTTCGACCTGATTGCCAGCCACCTAAAGGGCCTGGACTCGCCCAACCAGGCGGAGTTCTACACCTCCGGCCGGGCCAGCAACGAGGCGGCCTACCTGTACCAACTGTTCGTGCGCGCCTATGGCACCAACAACTTCCCCGACTGCTCCAACATGTGCCACGAGGCCAGTGCCGTGGGTATGTTCGAAAGCGTCGGCGTGGGCAAGGGCACGGTGGTGTTCCATGACCTGGAACAGGCCGACGCGATCTTCGTCATCGGCCAGAACCCCGGCACCAACCACCCGCGGATGCTCGAGCCACTGCGCGAGGCGGTGAAACGCGGTGCCCAGGTGATCTGCTTCAACCCGCTCAAGGAACGTGGCCTGGAACGCTTCCAGCACCCCCAGCACCCGCTGGAGATGCTCACCAACGGCTCCGAGCCCACCTCCTCGGCCTACTTCCGCCCGGCGCTGGGCGGCGACATGGCGGCCTTTCGCGGCATCGCCAAGTTCCTCCTGCGCTGGGAGCGCGAAGCCCTGGCCAACAATGGCGAAGCGGTGTTCGACCGGGCCTTCATCGCCGAACACACCTCGGGCCTGGACAGCTACCTGGCCGAGGTCGATGCCACGTCCTGGAACCACATCGTCGAGCAGTCCGGCCTGAGCCTGGCCGACATCGAGCTGGCCGCGCGCATGTACCGCAAGGCCAAGCGCGCGATCATGTGCTGGGCCATGGGCCTGACCCAGCACACCCACTCGGTGCCAACCATCCAGGAAGTGATCAACGTGCTGTTGCTGCGGGGCAATATCGGCCGTCCCGGCGCCGGCCTGTCGCCGGTGCGCGGCCACAGCAACGTGCAGGGCGATCGCACCATGGGCATCAACGAACTGGCGCCCACCGAGCTGCTGGATGCCCTTGAGGCGCGCTTCGGCTTCAAGCCGCCCCGGGAGCACGGGCACAACACGGTGATGGCGATCTCGGCCATGGAACAGGGCCGGGCCAAGGTGTTCATCGGCCTGGGGGGCAACTTTGCCCAGGCCACCCCGGACACACCGCGCACCCACGCGGCCCTGCGCAACTGCGAGCTCACCGTGCACATCGCCACCAAGCTCAACCGCAGCCACCTGGTGACCGGGCGCGAGGCGCTGATCCTGCCGTGCCTGGGCCGCACCGATATCGACATCCAGGCCAACGGCCCGCAAGGCATCACCGTGGAAGACACCTTCAGCATGGTGCATATCTCCCACGGCCAGCTCAGACCCAAGTCGCCGCACCTGCGTTCGGAACCGGCGATCATCGCCGGCATCGCCAACGCCACCCTGGGCCAGCACCCCATCGACTGGCTGTGGGCGATCGAAGACTACGGGCGCATCCGCGACCTGATCGCCGACACCATCCCCGGTTTTTCCGACTTCAACCTCAAGCTGCTCAACCCCGGCGGCTTCCACCTGGGCAACGACGCCAGCCAACGGCGCTGGAACACCGCCACCGGCAAGGCGCGGTTCATACCCAGCGAGCTGCCGGAACACCTGGTCAGCGCCGGGGTGCGCAAGCTCAAGGTCAAGCCCGACCTGATCCTGCAGACCATGCGCTCCCACGACCAGTACAACACCACCCTGTATGGCCTGGACGACCGCTATCGCGGGGTCTACGGCATGCGCGAGGTGCTGTTCGCCAACGAGGACGACATCCGCCGGCTGGGCTACGAGCCGGGGCAGAAGGTCGACATCGTGTCGCTGTGGGATGACGGCCGGGAACGCCGGGTCAGCGGTTTCACCCTGATCGCCTACGACATTCCCACCGGCCAGTCGGCCGCCTACTACCCGGAGACCAACCCCCTGGTGCCCCTGGAAAGCTACGGCGACCGCACCTACACGCCGACCTCCAAGTTCATCGCCATCCGCCTGGAGCCGGCGGCGGCCAGCAACCTGATCCAGTCCGTCGGCGTTTGACCCGGCCGGAGCGGCCAAGGCGCCGCTCCAGCCTGCCCCGCGCAGCCTTTTGCCGTACGCCGCGAACCCGGGTTCACGGCGGCCGGAAGGCGCCTGCGCGGGCCCCCAGCCATTACGAGGGTTTCGTCATGTTTCATCTACAGGCACTCGACCTGGCGCGCATCCAGTTCGCGTTCACGGTCTCGTTCCACATCATCTTTCCCGCCATCACCATCGGCCTGGCCAGTTTCCTGGCGGTGCTCGAAGGCTTGTGGCTCAAGACCCACAACAGCACCTACAAGGACCTGTACCACTTCTGGTCGAAGATTTTCGCCGTCAACTTCGGCATGGGCGTGGTTTCCGGGCTGGTCATGGCCTACGAGTTCGGCACCAACTGGAGCCGCTTCTCGGACTTCGCCGGGAGTATCACCGGCCCTCTGCTGACCTATGAAGTGCTGACCGCGTTCTTCCTCGAAGCGGGCTTTCTCGGGGTCATGCTGTTCGGCTGGAACCGGGTGGGTCGCGGGCTGCACTTTTTCGCCACGGTGATGGTGGCCATCGGCACCCTGATCTCGACCTTCTGGATCCTCGCCTCCAACAGCTGGATGCAGACGCCCCAGGGCTTCTCCATCGTCGATGGGCGGATCATGCCCATGGACTGGCTGGCGATCGTCTTCAACCCGTCCTTCCCCTTGCGCCTGATGCACATGGCGATTGCCGCATTCGTCGCCACGGCGTTCTTCGTCGGATCGAGCGCCGCCTGGCACCTGCTGCGGGGCAACGACACGCCGCCGGTGCGCAAGATGCTGTCGATGGCGCTGTGGATGGCGCTGATCGTGGCACCGATCCAGGCGGTGGTCGGTGACGCCCATGGCCTGAACACTCTGGAGCACCAGCCGGCGAAGATCGCCGCCATCGAAGGCCACTGGGAAAACCACGGCAGCGAACCCTCGCCCCTGGTGCTGTTCGGCATTCCCAACATGGACGGCGAGAAAACCGACTACGCCGTGGAAGTGCCCTACCTGGGCAGCCTGATCCTGACCCACAGCCTGGATAAGCAGATCCCGGCGCTCAAGAGCTTCCCCAAGGAAGACCGGCCCAACTCGGCCATCGTGTTCTTCAGCTTCCGCATCATGGCCGGCCTGGGCATGTTGATGATCCTCACCGGGTTGCTGGGCCTGCTGCTGCGACGCAACGGCGGGCTGTACCGCAACCGCCTGTTCCTGCGCCTGGTGCTGTGGATGGGCCCCAGCGGCCTGATCGCCCTGCTGGCGGGCTGGATCACCACCGAAGTCGGGCGCCAGCCCTGGGTGGTGTACGGTCTGCTGCGCACCAGCGACGCCGCCTCCAACCACAGCGTGGCGCAACTGAGCATCTCCCTGGCGCTGTTCGTGGTGATCTACTTCTCGGTGTTCGCGGTGGGCATCGGCTACATGATGAAGCTGGTGCGCAAGGGCCCGCAGCCACACCACGAGCATCCGCCCAGCACTGCGCCCGGCCAGGAGCCGACTCCGCGCCGGCCGCTGTCGGCCATCCCCGAGACCTTCGCCACCGGCGACCACCACCTCTGAAACAAGGGCAACCAACATGACGATTCAAGGCATAGACCTGTCATTGATCTGGGGCGTGATCATCGCCTTCGGGGTGATGATGTACGTGATCATGGACGGCTTCGACCTGGGGCTGGGGATCCTCTTTCCGCTGATCCCCGATGCCCGGGAGCGGGACGTGATGATGAACACCGTGGCCCCGGT
Source organism: Pseudomonas sp. GW822-FHT04H02 (assembly GCF_058800645.1). Taxonomy (NCBI): domain Bacteria; kingdom Pseudomonadati; phylum Pseudomonadota; class Gammaproteobacteria; order Pseudomonadales; family Pseudomonadaceae; genus Pseudomonas; species Pseudomonas sp. GW822-FHT04H02. The sequence continues at coordinate 511,989 of NZ_JBXAMM010000004.1, forward strand.
GTGGGACGGTAACGAGACCTGGCTGATCCTCGGTGGCGCGGCGCTGTACGGCGCCTTTCCCCTGGCCTATTCGGTGATTCTGGAGGCCCTGTACCTGCCGCTGATCTTCATGCTCGCAGGGCTGATCTTCCGCGGCGTGGCCTTCGAGTTCCGCTTCAAGGCCAGCCCCGAGAAACGGCACATCTGGGATTGGGCGTTCATCGGCGGCTCGCTGCTGGCGACCCTGTGCCAGGGCATCGTGATCGGCACCTATATCAGCGGCATCCCGGTGGTCGATCGGCAGTTCGCCGGCGGCACCCTGGACTGGCTGGCGCCCTTCCCGCTGTTCTGCGGCCTGGGGCTGATCGTGGCCTATGCGCTGCTGGGCAGCACCTGGCTGCTGGTCAAGACCGAAGGCATGCTGGAAGCGCGCATGCGCCACTACACCCGGCCCCTGGCGTTCGCGCTGACCGCGGTGGTGGCGGTGCTCTGCGTGTGGACCGCGCTGCTGCACCCGGAGATCGCCAACCGCTGGTTCAGCCATGCCCATATCGTGATCTTCGGTGCGCTGCTGGTGCTGGGGCTGGCGGCACTGTTCGGGCTCCTGGGCACTTTGCGCCAGCACCATTCCCACTGGCCGTTCGTGTTCACCCTGGTGCTGGTGTTCCTCGGCTACATCGGCCTGGCGTTCAGCATCTGGCCGAACATAGTGCCGCCGTCCATCAGCCTGTGGGAGGCGGCTTCACCGCTGTCCAGCCAGCTGTTCATCCTGATCGGCACCCTGTTCATCCTGCCGGTCATCCTGATGTACACCTGCTGGAGCTACTACGTGTTCCGCGGCAAAGTGAGGATTGGCGATGGCTACCATTGATCGAGCTACACCCCTGCCCTGGCACAAGGCTGTGGCGCAACTGAGCCTGCTGTTCATCGGCGCACTGCTGATGCTCGCCTGCAGCGGCGCACTGATGCTGGAGCTGGCGCATGGATAGGCTATCGACGCGGCCGGCATCCACCTGGCAGCGGTTGCTGTGGATGGGGGGTATCTGGCTGGCCAGTGTGGTGGGCCTGGGGCTGGTGGCCGGCGTGTTGCGGCTGCTGATGCAAGCCGCCGGCATGCACAGCCACTGAGCAGGGGCGATAACGCCTGCAACCCCGGCCCGCAATAGCGGGCCGGTTTTTTTTGCGCCTACAGGCCGGTGGGCGCGCGCTCGGCCAGGTCTTCCAGCAGGTCGGCGGAGGGCACGAAGAACAGCCCGCCGGTGACCGCAGTGCTGAAGTCCAGCAGGCGATCGTAGTTGCCTGCAGGGCGGCCGACGAACATGTTCTCCAGCATCTGCTCCACCGGCCGTGGCGAGCGGGCGTAGCCGATGAAATAGGTGCCGAACTCCCCGGCGCCCGGGCGGCCGAACGGCATGTTGTCGCGCAGGATCTTCACCTCCTCGCCGTTCTCTTCCAGGGTGGTCAGGGAGCTGTGTGAGCAGCTGGGTTTCACTGCATCGTCGAGTTCGATATCCGACAGTTTGGTGCGGCCGATGATGCGCTCCTGGGCCTCCACCGTCAGTTCGTTCCAGGCGGTCATGTTGTGCAGGTACTTCTGCACCAGCACGTAGCTGCCATTGCAGAACTGCGGGTCCTCGTCCCCCACCAGGGTGAAATCCACCGCCTCGCGGCCTTCCGGGTTCTCGGTGCCGTCGACGAAGCCGACCATGCTGCGCATGTCGAAATAGCGGAAGCCCTGGACCTCATCCACCACCTTGATCGAATCCCCCAGGGGCTTGAGCAACTGCGTGGCCAACTCGAAGCACAGGTCCATCTGTTCGGCACGGATGTGCAGCAGCAGGTCGCCGGGAGTCGATGGCGCGCGGCGCCCCTCCACGCCCACCTCGATGAACGGGTGCAGCGACGCCGGGCGCGGGCCGCCGAACAGGCGGTCCCAGGCGCTGGAGCCAAAACCGCAGACACAGGACAGATTGCCCCCCGGGACGCGCTTGCCCACCGAACGGGTCAAGGCGGCGATATCGGCGCACCAGTCGCGCACGGTTTGCGCGGCAGCGGCGCCGGGCGCCAGGGTGGCGACGATGAAGATCGCGCTACGGGTGATGGGATTGCAGATGGCTTGGGGCTCGGGCTTGCGCTCGGCCAGGGAGGACGGCTGGGTCATTATGGGTTCCACAGGCTGCGGTCGGAAAAATCACCGACAGGAAAATAGCAGATTGTGACCTTGGCCAGGGAGATTGCTCCCCCTGGAAGGTGCCGCCCTCCCATTCACCAAATCCCCGGGCCATCAAGCATCTCTGGCCTCCCGAAGCGCACGACCCTGTAGCCGCTGCCGAGCCTGCGAGGCTGCGCAAAGGACCGCAGGGCCTTGCTTGGCGATCTACCGCCGGGCATCAGCGTTTTCCGGATCGCCGCGGCCGCTACGCGACCGTGCGCAGCCTGCGGCAGCGGCTGCACGAGTCGCGAGGCGCTGTGGCGCTGTGGCTCCGTTCAAGCGGGGCTTGAGCGCAACACTCGCACCGGCACCGATTTGTAGGACGGCGTGCCGCTGTCCACGTCCAGGTAGTCCAGGGGCACCAGGCGGTTGGCTTCGGGGTAGTAGGCGCCCACCGTGCCATTGGCGATCTTGTATTCGATGGCGGTGATCTTCTCGTAGCGCAGCCGGCGCCCGCCGATCACCGTTTCGATGTCCACCAGGTCGCCATGGGCCAGGCCCCGGGCGGCCAGGTCCGCCGGGCTGATGAACAGTACGTCGCGGCGGCCGAACACCCCGCGATAGCGGTCGTCCAGGGCGTAGATGGTGGTGTTGTACTGGTCGTGGCTGCGCAGGGTGATCAGCCGCAGCACATCGGCGCCGTCCACTTCCTTGTCCTCATGCAGCCCGGGAAAGACGAAGAATTCGGCCTTGCCCGAGGGCGTCAGCCACTGCCGCTCGGCTGCCGCCAGGGGCATGCGGAAACCACCTGGCACGCGAATGCGGGCGTTGTAGTCGTCAAAGCCGGGCACGGTCTGTTCGATCAGGTCGCGGATCTTGTCGTAGTCGGCCACCAGCTCCAGCCAGGGCACGCGGCTGCCCGGCAGGGTGGCCCGGGCCATGCCGGCGACGATCGCCGGTTCCGACAGCAAAAACTCGGAGGCCGGCGCCAGCTTGCCGGCCGAGGCATGCACCATGGACATCGAGTCTTCGACGGTGATCGCCTGACGCAGGCCGTCCTGCATATCCAGCTCGGTACGGCCCAGGCAGGGAAAGAGGAAGGTTTCCCGGGCCATCAGCAGGTGGCTGCGGTTGAGCTTGGTGGCGATGTGCACGCTCAGGTCCAGCTTGCCCATGGCCGGGAAGCACTGGCCCGGGTCCGGCAGGGCCACGGCAAAGTTGCCCCCCAGACACAGCAGGGCCTTGGCGCTGCCGGCGATCATCGCCTGCATGGCTTGCACCGCATCGTGACCGTGATGCGCCGGCGGGGTGAAGCCGAAGGTCTGCTGCAGCTTGTCGAGAAAGGCCGGGGAAGGCTTCTCGGTAATGCCCACGGTGCGGTTGCCCTGCACGTTGGAGTGGCCGCGCAACGGGCAGATCCCCGCCCCCGGCTTGCCCAGGTTGCCCCGCAGCATCAGCAGGTCGCAGATCAGCCGGACATTGGCCGTGCCTTCGTTGTGCTGGGTGATGCCCATGCCGTAGGTGACGATGGTGGCGTTGGACTTGGCATAGGCCGCGGCGACCATTTCCAGGTCCGCCTGGTGCAGGCCGCTGGCCTGCTCGATGTCTGCCCAGGCGGTGGCATGCAGGTCCGCCGCCAGGGCCTCGAAGCCCTGGGTGTGCTCGGCGATGAATGCCTGGTCCAGGACTTGCCCCAGGCTGTCCTCCAGGGCCAGCAGCGCCTTCATGATGCCCTTGATCGCCGCCGCGTCGCCGCCGGCCTTGACCTGGAAGTACGACGAGGCGATGCGGGTGGAACCGTAGGTGGCCATCTCCACCATGTTCTGCGGGTCGGCGAACCGCTCCAGGGCGCGCTCGCGCAAAGGGTTGAAGACCATGATCGGCACCTTGCGCCGCGAAGCTTCATGCAGGGTGCCCATCATCCGCGGGTGGTTGGTGCCGGGGTTGTGGCCGATGGAGATGATCAGCTCGCAGAGGTCGAAGTCCTCCAGCGACACCGTGCCCTTGCCGATGCCAATGGACCGCGGCAGGCCGACGCTGGTGGGCTCGTGGCACATGTTCGAGCAGTCGGGAAAGTTGTTGCAGCCGTATTCCCGGGCGAACAGCTGGTACAGGTAGGCCGCTTCGTTGGACGCGCGCCCGGAGGTGTAGAACTCCACCTGCTCGGGCTGCAGGCTGCGCAGGATCTCGCCGATGCGGGCAAAGGCGTCCTGCCATGCCACAGGCTTGAAGGTGTCGCTGGCGCGGTCGTAGACCAGGGGCTCGGTCAGGCGCCCGAGGTCTTCGAGTTCGTAGTCCGAACGCTGCAGCAATGAGGTCACCGGATGCTGGGCGAAGAACGTCGGGGTTACCCGCTTGTTGGTGGCCTCCCAGGTCACCGCCTTGGCGCCGTTTTCACAGAACTGGAAGGTCGACTTGTGCTCCTTGTCCGGCCAGGCGCAGCCCGGGCAGTCGAAGCCGTCGGGCTGGTTGGTGCGCATCAGGGTCAGCGGCGCCTTGAGGGTGTCCATCTGCTCGCGCACCGCGGTCGCAGTGGCCTTGAGCGCGCCCCAGCCACCGGCGGGACCATCGTAGTTGCGGATTCCGGGAACCTTGCGTCGAGTACTCATGAGCGCTCCAGGGCCGGCCCGGCGCTGCACGACGCGAACCGGTGGTTGCGGGTGACCGAGGCGCGCCAGGGCAGGATGCCCAGGGGCCTGGATCAGGGGGCAAGCGCGCTGGAAAAGCCTCAGCGCAGGGTAAAATCTAGCCCTGCGGGTTGGCCTGTCAAGGCCAGGCGCCGACCGGTACAGGGCCCATGCCAGGGCCCCGGCCAGGCCCGAGGGAGCCTATTGCAGGCCCCCGCCAGAACCTGTAGCGCCTACTGCAACACGCTGCGCCGGCGCTTGAGGGTCCAGCCCTGCTGCATGCCGGCCGCGGCCAGCAGGATCGCCCCCACGCCCACCCATTGCAGCAGCCCCAGGCGGTGCCCGAAGGCCACCCAGTCGACCAGGATCGCCGCAATCGGGTAGATGAACGACAAGGCGCCGGTCAGGGCCGTCGGCAGTTTCTGGATCGCCCCGTACAGCAGCACGTACATCACCCCGGTATGGAGAATGCCCAGGGTCAGCAGGCTGGCCCAGGCGCTGGCCTGCTGGGGTGGCGTGCCGAGGTTGGCCCAGGGCGCCAGCAACAGCACCCCGGTGCAGACCTGGATCAGGGCGATCAAGTGCGGCGGCGTGCCGCTCAAGCGCTTGATCAGCAGCGCGGCAAAGGCGTACAGCGCCGCCGCGCCCAGGGCCAGGGCAATGCCCAACAGGTAGTCGCCACCCTCCTCGCCCTGGCTGCCGTGGGCACTGACGATGGCCAGCATTCCGGCGAACGACAGGCCCAGCCAGAACAGCTTCTGCGGGGTGATCTTTTCTCCCAGGAACAACGCCCCGAGGGCCACCAGGATGAACGGCTGAACGTTGTACACCGCGGTGCCGATGGCGATCGAAGCCCGGGAGTAGGAGCCGAACAGCAGCACCCAGTTGCCGACAATGGCCACGCCACTGAGCACCGCGAGGATCAAGGCGCGCTTGCTCAGAATGTTCTTACGCAAAAAGCCGAAAGCTCCACAAATCAGCAGCAAGGTCCCGGCGCCGAACAGGCACCGCCAGAACACCACATCCAGCACCGGTTGCCCGGACACCAGGACGAACCAGCCAATGGTTCCGGAAATCAGCATGGCAGCGGTCATTTCCAATGATCCGCGTCGGGTTTGTGCATCCATCATCAGGCTCCTTTGCAAGTGGGCAAATTATGCCCAGCCAGCAGAGCCCATCGCCAGATCAAAACCTGGGCTAGAATCGATTCAGACCTTTTTTATCAAGGCCAAAGAGCCCATTCACCTAACGAGATCGCCATGCTGGATGCCATCGACCAAACCCTGATCAGCGCCCTGATGCAGGACTCGCGACGCTCCCTCAAAGCCCTGGCGCAGATCAGCGGGCTGTCCGCTCCCAGCGTCTCGGAGCGCTTGCGCCGGCTGGAAGAACGCGGCGTGATCAGCGCCTATACCCTGGAGATCGACCCCAGGTTTCTCGGTTACCAGTTGCAGGCCATCGTCCGCATCCGCCCCTTGCCGGGCAAGTTGCAGGAGGTCGAACGGCAGATCCTCGCGATTGCCGAGTTCACCGAATGCGACAAGGTCACCGGCGACGACTGCTTCATTGCCCGTCTCCAGGTGCGCTCCATGGAACAACTGGACAGCCTGCTGGACCACCTCAATCACTACGCCGAAACCAACACCGCGATTGTCAAGAAATCGCCGATCAAACGGCGCCTGCCGCCTCTGGAATGAGCCCCATTCCGAAAGCGCCTTCAGGATTGAAAAACGCCAGAAACGAAGCAGAAAAGCACCGCTGAGAGCCCAATCTAGAGGCGTTTCACACTACAAATCAGCTACGCATCCTACATATTTACAGGACATTTCTTAGCAAACATAAGACGATTCTTAAAAGCGCCTCAGCAGCTTTTTGACGCCAATTTCAGTGATACCCTGCGAAACCTCTGACGAACCCACTAGCAAAATGCCTACTCCAACCAAAGGAAGCCGGCGCTTTGCTGGGTGCTCATGCCTGTCGAAAAGCCGAGTAGCGAAAAACGATGTCGATCCGCGTCCAGATAGCCGATGACCATCCCCTGACCCTGATTGGGATACACACCCTGCTGGAGAACCGCGCCAACCTGGACGTGGTCGCCCAGGCCCACAGTGTTGAAGCCCTGCTGGAGAACCTGCAGCGTCACCCCTGCGACCTGCTGTTGACGGATCTGATGATGCCCGGCGGCGAGCAGGTAGACGGTATCCGCCTGATCCGCCGCTTGCGCACGCTGTACCCGCAGCTGGCGATCGTGGTGGTCACCATGCTCGACAACCCGGCGCTGATCAGCAGCGTGCTCAAGCTGGGCATCCAGGGCCTGGTGAGCAAGCGCGGCCTGCTCAACGACCTGCCCAAGGCCGTGGCGGCCAGCCCGCGTGCGCCTTTCGTCTCCGCGTCGATCCAGCACCTGCTGGATTCCAGCGCCGCGTTGCACGGCAAGCCGTTGCTGCAACCGGAGCAACTCTCGGCCCGGGAAGTCGAAGTACTACGCCTGTACGGCACCGGCATGAGCATCGGTGCCATTGCCCTGCATCTGTCCCGGAGCAAGCAGACCATCAGCACGCAAAAAAGCAGCGCCATGCGCAAGCTCGGCCTGGACACCTCTGCCAGCCTGTTCCTGTACATCCAGGAGCACGGCCTTTCCTGAGCTGCAAGCGCGGCACATCCCGGAGTCCCCCCTCTATGTATCTCTTTTCGCTTTCCTTCGTGCGCCGGAGGATGCAGCGCTTTTGCCTGCTGCTTATCCCGCTGGCCAGCCTGCCAACCCTGGCCACAGCCCACGCCGACAACCTGCCGCCAGCCGCCCGGGACAGCAACCTGCCGCTGAACAAACTGTTGCAGCTGCGCGACAGTCTGCCGCGCAAGCGCCTCAAGGTGGCGCGGATCGTACCGCCGGATCGGCCCATGGAGAGCGCCGGCAATCAGGTCTTGAAGGCCATCTCCGACCAGTACCTGCAACTCATCGGTGAACAACTGGACCTGCACTTCGAAAACGTCGAGCTGCCTTCGCCCCAGGCGGCGGTGGATGCGCTGCTGGAGCAGCGGATCGACCTGCTGCCGAGGGCCAGCGATTTTGAAGCAGCCAATCCGGAGCTGCGCCTGAGCCTGCCCTATTTGCGCAACCAGCCCATCATTGTCGGCCGCTCCAGTGACCGCAGCCTGCCCCTGGACCTGCGAGGCAAGCAGGTGCTGGTGCTAAAGAACTACCTGGACAGCAATCGGGTCCGCAAGGCCTACCCCCTGAGCATACTGCGCGAGGTCAGTACCACGGCGCTGGCCTTCGAGCAGTTGGCCCGGGGCGAAGCGGACGCCTTCATAGGCGACCAGTTCCGCTCCGGCTTGTACCTCCAGGCACGTACGGACCTGGCTCTGCACAACAAGTTTTCCGCACAACTGCCCGACACCGGCTTCGCCTTCGCCGTGCGCCGTGATGAACTCACCCTGCTGACCCTGCTCAACCATGCGCTGCAGAGCATTCCCGAGGCCCAGAAGCTCAAGCTCCAACAGCAGGCCAGCCACGGGCCGTTCCCCTACTCCCCGATCGACACGTTCATGCTCAGCCCCCAGGAACTGGGGTGGTTACAGGACCACGGGCAAATCAACTTGCTGGCCCATGAAGCGCCGCCGTACCTGTATCGCACCAGCGACGGGCGCTGGTCCGGTCGCAGCGTCGAGCTGCTGCAGACCCTCGCCGATGCCTTTCGCCTGGAACTGAACATCGAGTCGAGCCAGTCCCGGTCCCACGACCTGGAGCAACTGGCCAGAGGCCACGTCGACCTGGCCAGCCGCCCGCTGGCGATTGCCGACGGCTCCCGCGGGATACGTTTCAGCCAGCCCTATGTCACCCGCAACTGGGCCTTCATCATCCGCAACGGAGACAGCTCCCCCAGTTCCCTGGAGGCCATGGAGGGGCACACCCTTTCGCTGCCGCGCCAGCACCCGCTGCTTGAACACTTGCGTCTGCGCTATCCGCAGATCCAACTGATGCTTACCGACAACTTCCAACAGGCCCTTGACCTGGTGCGCCTGCGTCGGGCCGACGCGACCCTGGACAGCCCCGCAAGCGACCCGATGCAGCCTGGCCCCGGCCTGCAATACGGCCTGTCGATCAAGGCCACGCCCAGCCCCCACCAGTTCGCCGTGGCCCAAGGCTCCGGCGAGTTGCTGGGTATCCTCGACAAGCTGCTGGACTCGTTGTCCCGCGCACCGCTGAGTGATATCCAGGTGGTGGCCGAACGCCCCCGGGAGAATTTCTGGGAATGGGCCGCAGAGCAGGCCTGGCACGTCGGCGTCGGGGCTCTGGTGATCTTCGCCCTGTTCCTGGTGTGGAACTGGCGGCTGAAGATCCAGGTCAAGGAACGGATCTGCGCCCAGACCCGGCTGCAGGACAAGCTGGCATTCCAGTTCTCCCTGCTCAACGGTCTGCCGACGCCACTCTACGTCTGCGACCTGCATGGTCGCCTGAGCACCTGCAACCGCGCCTACGAGGAGTTCTTCAGCACCTCCCAGGAACAGGTGGAGGGCTGCCTGCCCACCGAACAACTGAACATGCCAGCGGAGTTCGCCCAGGTCCTGCAGGACGAGCACCAGCAACTGCTGCACAACCACCGGCCGCGCTTTCTCGACACCAGCCTGGTGATCAAGGGTGAACAACATTACCTGTACCAATGGCTGGTCCCCTTCTACAGCGCCCGGGGCCTGCTACAGGGACTGCTCGGCGGCTGGCTGGACATCTCCGAGCGCAAACACCTGGAAATCAAGTTGCGCGAAGCCAAGCAGGTGGCACTCAAGGCCAGCGCGGCCAAGAGCGAATTCCTGGCGTCCATGAGCCACGAGCTGCGCACTCCGCTCAACGCTCTGGTGGGCCTGCTGGAGCTGGAAACCAGCAGCCGCACCTTGCCATCGCACAACCTGCGGGTGGCCCAACAATCGGCGACTTCGATGATCGACCTGATCGGCAACATCCTCGACCTGGACAAGATCGAGAGCGGCCTGATGCAGCTGGCTGCGCACCCTACCGCGCTGGAGCCGTTGCTGACCAACAGCCTCGGCCTGTTTGCCGCCCAGGCGCGGGAGAAAAACCTGCAACTGCACTTCGACTACCATGCCGACCGCCAGCGCCTGTACTGGGTCGACTCGCTGCGTGTGCAGCAGATCTTCCATAACCTGATCAGCAATGCGCTGAAGTTCACCGACCAGGGCGGCATCCATGTCCGAGTCAGCGAAAGTGTCCTGCGCGAAGGCGTCAGCCTGCTGACCCTGAGCGTCAGCGATACCGGGATCGGCATTCCCCTGGCCTTGCAGCCACAGATCTTCGAGCCCTATCGCCAGGCCAGCGCGCGTACCGCCCACCTCTACGGCGGCTCGGGCCTGGGCCTGAGCATCTGCAATCAGTTGACCCAGTTGATGGATGGGCATATCTGGCTGGAAAGCCAGCCCGGCCAGGGCTGCTGCGTGAGTGTGGAACTGCCCCTGAGCTGGCAATTGGCCCCAGGGCCAGTGGACGAGCCCCTGTTACCTGACCAGCAGGAGGCCAAGGCCCTGCGAGTCCTGGTGGTGGACGATGTGTCGACCAACGGCCTGGTGCTGACTCTGCAACTGGGTCGCCTGGGGCATCAGGCAGAACATGTGTGCAGCGGCGAACAGGCCTTGCTGGCCCTGAGCGAATCCACCTACGACGTGCTGATCAGCGACTGCAACATGCCGGGCATGGATGGCTACGCCCTGGCTCGCACCGTGCGCCAGGATGAACGGCGCCTGGGTCTGCCCCAGCGGCTGATCATCGGCTACACCGCCAGTGCCCTGAGCAATGAAGCCACCCAGTGCTCCAACGCCGGGATGAACGACCTGATGATCAAGCCGGTGACCCTGGCACGCCTGCAGGAAGTCCTGAACAACTACGCGCCGGTCGAGGAAGAGCCTCGGGATATTCGCGCCTTCAGCCTCGACCACCTGGATGAAGCAGGCCGGAACAGTTCGATCCTGCGCCGGCGCATTCTCCTTGAGCTGACCAAAAACCTGCAGCAAGAGATCCAGCAGATACGCGACACCGACCTGGCCGCCATGACGGAGACCATCGGTGACCTGAGCCACCGCCTGACCGGCGTGGCCTGTCTGATCGATGCCAGCGAAATGGCCGCGGCCTGCCAGGCCCTGCGCCAGGTCAACGTGCGTCAGCCACAGGCAGTCCGCCGTTGCCAGGCCGACCTGTTGCACAGCATGGAGCGCATCTTCGAACAGGCCAAGGCCGACCTGGCGGCCCTGCGCCAGCCCCTCCGGCCCTGGTCCAGGGGCATTGCTCGCGCGCCGCTGACTGACTCTCGTACTTGTCCCATGTGAAGTGGCGCCCGCCCTTCCTACCCTTGCGCTTGCTTTCGGGGGGCGCAAGACAGGGGTGCCAGCTGCACATCCTTCCCCACGATCGCGTGTTGAATCCAATAATTCCCAACTAAGGATCAATCGATGATCACGTTGCACCGAGCCCGTTCATTCCTCAAGCTTCCGCTGGCCATGGCCATCGGCATGGCTGCGCTCGCGGCTCAACAAGCCAGCGCTCACGGTTATATCGAGAGCCCGAAATCCCGCGCCTTCATGTGCCATACCAATGGTGGCAAGCTCAACGCCAACTGCGGCGCCGTGACCTATGAGCCACAAAGCACCGAGTACATCGGCCGCCCGGGGGAAGGGTCCATCTCGCACTTCCCAAGCAGCGCCCAGGCCTGCACTGGGGACTTCACCAAGTGCGGCCCGGCCAACGGCACCATCCCTGCCGGCGGCCTGGCGCGTTTCTCGGAGCTCAACGAGCAGACCGCCACGCGCTGGAGCAAGAACACCATCAAGCCGGGCCCGCAGACCTTTACCTGGCACTACACGGCGGCCCACTCCACCCGCTACTGGCAGTTCTACATCACCAAGAAAAACTGGAACCCGAACCAGCCACTGACCCGTGATTCGTTCGAAAGCACCCCTCTGCTGGACGAGCCATGGCCAGCCCTGAACGCTCCGACCGCGGCGGGCGGCAAGACCAGGCACACCGTGAACATCCCGTCCGACCGCAGCGGTTACCACGTGCTGCTGGCGACCTGGAAAGTCCACGACACCGACGCCACTTTCTATCAGGTGGTCGACCTGAACATCGACAATGGCGCCACCATTCCGTCGACCTGGACCACTGTCGGCGCAGTTCAGCCTGAAGCCTTGAGCATCGGCGACAAGGTCAAGACCCGGGTGTTCAATGCCCAGGGCGAACAGGCCGCCAAGCAGATCGTGCTGCAAATCAGCTCCGCCGAACTGGCCAAGGCCGACGTCTGGCCGCACGAACTGGCCAAGAAGGTCAACGCTGCCAAGCAGGGCTACCAGATGGGCCTGCTCAACGACAAGGACGAAGTGCTACCCAACTTCGGCAAGAACGACATCCTGGTCAAGAAAGGCAGCGACATCGTCAACGTGATGATCGACAAGGAGCAGGCTGCCAAGCCGGGCGAACTGTCCATCACTGGCATGCAGTCCGAATACACTCTCAAGGACGGCAAGGTCGACCTGCACTTCAATGCCATCGCCAAGGGCGGCGACTACACCGTGAAAGCCACGGTGTACAACGCCAAGGGTGAAAGCGTGGCGTTCCAACAGGCTCCAGCCGGCAATACCCCGCACTTCTCCATGACGCTGACCGGTCAGAGCGCCGGCAAATACGACCTGGTCGTGGTAGCCACGTCGAAGAAAGGCGAAGTGCTGCAGCAGACTGCCAGCTTCTCCCTGAAACAGGAGGAAAGCGGCGGTGGCGGTGAGGGAGGCGGCAAGTACGATCACGTCTTCCCCCAAGGCTTGAGCACCTACAAGGCCGGCACCCTGGTGCTGCAACCCAAGGACGGCAATACCTACAAGTGCAAGCCCTTCCCCTACAGCGGCTACTGCGTGCAGTGGAAGGCCGGAGCGACGCATTACGAGCCAGGTACCGGTAGTCACTGGACCATGGCCTGGGATCGCCAGTAACCATCAGTGGTGAAGGTTTCACCTTGGAGCGTGGCATGCGAATGCCACGCTTTTTCTGCGTACAAAGCACGCTCCGTACCAGTGCTGGCAATCGCGCAAAAACGCGCGAAAACGCCCGGCACGCCTGGCCCTTGCTGCCCAACAGCGCTAGCTGGCGACTCTCGTACTCGTCCCATGTCCCCTCCCAGACCCTGCCGCGTAGCCTGTGGTTGTTCCCAGGGCAGCTCTGGCACGGATGCCAACCGTCCCCTCAGATCGGTCCCCAGTGGCGCCCCCGAGAACTCCTGCATTTCCTTCTATCTGCTCAAGGATCTAACAATGATCAAATCCAACCGAGTTCGCTCGTTCCTCAAGCTGCCTCTGGTCCTGGCCATGAGCGTTGCCGGCGTTGCTGCTCAGCAAGCTTGCGCTCACGGCTACATCGAGAGCCCCAAGTCCCGTGCCTACATGTGCAACGAGAAAGGCCTGAACCAGAACAGCAACTGCGGAGCGGTGGCTTACGAGCCACAGAGCACCGAGTACATCGGCCGCAAGTTCGAAGGCGGCTTCTCGCACTTCCCAAGCGCCGCCCAGGCCTGTACCGGTGACTTCACCAAGTGCGGCCCGGCCAACGGCACCATTCCTGCCGGCGGCCTGGATCGTTTCTCCGCGATCAACGAACAAAGCAGTACTCGCTGGACCAAAAATACCATCAAGCCAGGCCCGCAGACCTTCGCCTGGAAGTACGCCGCTCCCCACGCCACTCGCTACTGGCAGTTCTACATCACCAAGAAAGACTGGAACCCCAACCAGCCACTGACCCGTGATTCCTTCGAAAGCACCCCACTGCTGGATGAGCCATGGCCAGCCCTCAACGTTCCGGCGAAAGCTGGAGAGACCACCAAGCACACCGTGAACATTCCGTCCGACCGCAGCGGCTACCACGTCGTGCTGGCGACCTGGAAAGTCCACGACACCGACGCCACCTTCTATCAAGTGGTCGACCTGAACATCGACAACGGTGCAGTCATTCCTTCGGGCTGGACCACTGTCGGCCAGGTCAACCCGGAAGCCTTGAGCATCGGCGACAAGGTCAAGACCCGGGTGTTCAATGCCCAGGGCGAACAGGCCGCCAAGCAGATCGTGCTGCAAATCAGCTCCGCCGAACTGGCCAAGGCCGACGTCTGGCCGCACGAACTGGCCAAGAAGGTCAACGCTGCCAAGCAGGGCTACCAGATGGGCCTGCTCAACGACAAGGACGAAGTGCTACCCAACTTCGGCAAGAACGACATCCTGGTCAAGAAAGGCAGCGACATCGTCAACGTGATGATCGACAAGGAGCAGGCTGCCAAGCCGGGCGAATTGTCCATCACTGGCATGCAGTCCGAATACACCCTCAAGGACGGCAAGGTCGACCTGCACTTCAACGCCATCGCCAAGGGCGGCGACTACACCGTGAAAGCCACTGTGTTCAACGCCAGAGGTGAAAGCGTCCTGTTCCAGGAAGCTCCAGCCGGCAACAACCCGCATTTCAGCATGACCCTCACCGGTCAGGGCGCCGGTCAGTACGACCTGGTCGTGGTTGCTACTTCGAAGAAAGGCGAAGTGCTGCAACAGACCGCCAGCTTCGCCCTGAAAGCCGAAAACGGCGGCGGCGAGCCAGGCCAGTACGACCACGTGTTCCCGCAAAGCCTGAAGTCCTACAAGGCTGGCACAGTGGTGCTGCAGCCCAAAGATGGCAACACCTACAAGTGCAAGACCGGCCCTGTTGCCGGCTGGTGCACCATCTGGACCAGCACTAACAACGCCTATGAACCAGGCGTAGGTTTCGCCTGGCAGCAGGCGTGGGACAAGAACTAAGCCACACCTTCGTTAACCCGAGCGTGGCGCTTGGCGCCACGCTTCCTTTTGCCAGTCATGCCCCCTATGTCTACTCGCAATTACTCCAGGCTTCATGTGCTGCTGCACTGGACCTTCGCCACCATCATCATCTGGGCGACGCTCAGTGGCTTCGGCAACGCCCTGCTCGACCTGCCCACCGTGATCGCCGACGGGATCAACTTCATCAACGTGTCGTTGACCTTCCTGCTGATTCCGCTGCTTGGCCTGCGAGTTGTGTGTGCCCTGGACCGCCAGGAACCGGCCTCCCCCCATCGGCTCGCCCGCCTGCTGGCCAAGGGCGGACACCTGGCGCTCTACCTCACGACCGGCCTGGTGCTGGCCACTGGCGTATTGATGATGGAACGCCCGATCAATGTCTTCGGCCTGCTGTCACTGCCCCAGCCGCTGCAGGAACCGCTGCTCACTGCCTTCTTCAATAGGGTGCACAAGTACGCCTGCGTCGTGCTGGCGCTGCTGGTGGTCGGGCATGTGGCAGCGGTGGTGATCCATCACTGGCGCGGTGAAAAACTCCTGCGGCACATGAGCCTATGAACCTCCTGCGCCGATGCCCACGCGCCGTTCTACAGATCGGCGCGTTGTCGTTGCTGGTGACCTGGCTGGGCTGGCTCGCCTACAACAGCTTCCTGTTCGCCCAGCGTCTGGACGAGACCGTGCGCCCAGGGCCCCTGGCCGTCAGCGAGCCGCCGCGCCTGCCGCCGAACAACGCGGCCATAGCCCAACTGTTCGGTGTGCTGCCCCAGGAAGCCACCGGCAACCTGCCAAGAGTGCCGCTGACGCTGCTGGCCAGCCTGGTGGAACGTCGCCCGGAACTGTCCAGGGCGCTGATTGAATCCCCTGAGGGCAGCCGTTTCTATGGCATTGGCGAGCCCCTTCCCGGAGGTGGCAGCCTGCGCGAGATCAGCACCCAACAGGTGCGCATACAACGCTTTGGCGAAGACCAGTCGCTGTCTCTGGCCCACCACTCGACTCCCCTGCTGATGCCGTTGCCCATGGCCCCCGAGATGCCTCAAAGCACTGCTGTGCGGGCAGAAACCCACAACCTTGTTCAACCCTCTTTGTGACCCCCCAAGACATCATGAAACGAACATTCATTGCAGGCTCCCTACTGGCCCTTAGCACCTTGATCGGCCCCGTCCAGGCCGCTGAAAAACCTCCCCAGGGACAACAGTGGACCTTGAACATGAAGGACGCAGAACTACGCGACCTGATCAACGAGGTCGGGCAGATCACCGGCAAGACCATGATCCTCGACCCGCGCCTGAACGGTAAGGTCACGGTCCAGTCCACCACCGCCATGGACCAGAAAGGCATTTACTCGCTGTTTCTCACCGCCTTGCGCAGCCAGGGCTACGTGGCCATGGACCAGGGCGACCGGGTACTGATCCTGCCGGTAGCCGAGGCCAAGACCAAAGCCTATGCCCAACCCGACGAGGGCAGCGAAGAGTTCATCACCGAAGTCATCGAACTGCACAGCGTCAACGCCAGCGAAGTGGTCTCCGCCGTGCGCCCTCTGGTCGCCTCCGACGCCTACATGGCAGCTTCCACCACATCCAACTCATTGATCGTTTCCGACAGCGCCAACAACGTGCAACGCGTGCGCCAGGTGATCGGAGAACTGGATAACGCCGGCGGGCGTCAGTTCAACATTCTCCAGCTCAAGCATGCCTGGGCCAACGACGTGGCCAAGACCTTGAGCGAAAGCCTGACCGATAACAGCAGTGGCCAGAGCAGCGCCAAGGCTATCGGCGATTCGCGCAGCAACCGCCTGATCCTGGTCGGCCCGGCACCGATTCGCCAACAGATGCAGCGCCTGGCCCTGAGCCTCGACGTGCCGAACAATGTCGGCGAGAACGCCCGAGTGCGACGCCTCAATCACAGCGATGCGAAGAAGCTCGAAGAACTGCTCAGCGGGATCGGCAAGCGCCTGGAAGCGGGAAGCCGCGGTGGCGACAATCAGAGACAGGAAAGCCCGGTGCTGGTGAGCGCCGACGAAAGCCAGAATGCCCTGGTGCTGATGGCCTCACCGGCACAACTGGCGACCTTCGAAAGCATCATCGACGAACTCGACCAGCCCCGCGCCCAGGTGCTGGTGGAAGCGGCCATCGTCGAAGTCAGTGGCGACATCAACCAGGCCCTCGGCGTGCAGTGGGCCGCAGGCCGGGGCAAATGGGGCGCCGTCAGCAACTTCAACAGCGCCGGCATGACTATCGGCACCCTGCTGGGCAACCTGGAGAGCGGCAAGAGCCCGACCCTCCCGGACGGAGCCGTGATAGGCATCGGCAGTAGCAACTTCGGCGCGTTGATCACCGCCCTGTCCAGCGACTCCAACAACAACCTGCTGTCCACCCCGAGCCTGCTGACCCTGGACAATGAGCAGGCGGAAATTCTCGTCGGCCAGAACGTGCCATTCCAGACCGGCTCCTACACCACCGACACCGCAGGGGCCAGCAACCCCTTCACCACCGTCGAGCGCAAGGACGTGGGGATCACCCTCAAGGTCACTCCGCATATAAATGAAGGCAACTTTCTGCGCCTTAAAGTCGAACAGGAAAGCTCCGAGCTGGCCGCGGCACCACCCGGCATCAGCACCAGCGATGTGATCACCAACAAGCGCTCGGTCAAGAGCACCATCCTGGCCAACGACGGGCAGATCATCGTGCTTGGCGGCCTGATCAAGGACAACATCAAGGTCCAGGTGAGCAAGGTGCCGTTGCTCGGTGATATCCCTTGGCTCGGCAAGCTGTTCAGCAGCAGCAAGGAGGTCAACGAGAAGACCAACCTGATGGTGTTCCTGCGTCCGACCCTGCTGCGCAATACGGCCAATGCCGACAAGCTGAGCACCCAGAAGTACAACAACCTGCGCTCCCTGCGCACCCTGGATGGCAAGACCCGCGGCCAGCTTCCGCACAATCCGCATCAGTTGTTCGATGCCAACAGTGACGGCGACCAGGGCCTGATCGACATGCGTACCCAAGGGATTGCACCGCAGCCATGATCAGTCCCAACCCAAGCCCGCGCCTGGCGTTCGCCTATGCCCGCCGTCACGGCGTGGTCCTGGAGCACCAGGCCCAGGGCCCGGTGCTCTATTGCCGCGCCAATACCCCCTGGTCGGTGATCGCCGAGGTCCGCCGCTTCAACGGTGCGCCACTGCGCAGCGAAATCCTCGATGAACAGGCCTTCGCCCAGCGCATGGCTGCCCACTACCGCGACGGCCAGGACGGTGCCAAGCAGGTGGCCGATGGCCTGGGCGAACAGTTCGATGAAGAGTTCGACCTCTCCAGCCTCGCCGAGCAGTTGCCGAAAACCACCGACCTGATGGAGCAGGAAGACGACGCCCCGATCATTCGCCTGATCAACGCGATCCTCAGCGAAGCGGTCAAAAGCAAGGCCTCCGACGTGCACCTGGAGGCGTTCGAGGAACACCTTTCGGTACGCCTGCGGGTCGACGGCCTGCTGCGCGAAGTGCTGCGCCCGCGGCGTGAACTGGCGACCCTGCTGGTGTCACGGATCAAGGTCATGGCCAAGCTCGACATCGCCGAGAAACGCATCCCCCAGGACGGTCGCATTGCCTTGCGCATCGCCGGGCATGAAGTGGATGTCCGGGTCTCGACCCTGCCTTCCAGCCACGGCGAGCGGGTAGTGATGCGCCTGCTCGACAAACAGGCCGGGCGCCTGGACCTGGCGCACCTGGGCATGAACCCGGCGGTACGCCGGCGCCTGGAAACCGCCCTGCACAAACCCCACGGCATCCTCCTGGTGACCGGCCCCACCGGCTCCGGCAAGACCACCACGCTGTACGCCGGGCTGGCCAGCCTCAACAGCCTGGAGCGCAACATCCTGACCATCGAGGACCCGGTGGAGTACCACCTCACCGGTATTGGCCAGACCCAGGTCAACGCCAAGGTCGACATGACTTTCGCCCGTGGCTTGCGGGCCATCCTGCGCCAGGACCCGGACGTGGTGATGGTGGGTGAAATCCGCGACCGCGAGACCGCGGAAATCGCCGTGCAAGCCTCCCTCACCGGGCACCTGGTGCTCTCGACCCTGCACACCAACAGCGCCATCGGCGCGGTGACCCGCCTGGTGGACATGGGCATCGAGCCGTTCCTGCTTTGCACGTCGCTGCTGGGCGTACTGGCCCAGCGCCTGGTACGTCTTTTGTGTCCCGAATGCAAGGAGCCCCATGACGCCGATCCCGCCGCCTGCGAACGGTTGGGCGTGGGCCCGGATAGCGCGCCACAACTGTACCGGCCAGTGGGTTGCCCGAACTGCCAGCACTCGGGCTATCGCGGCCGCCGCGGGATCTACGAGCTGGTGCTGTTCGACGACGTCCTACGCCAGTTGATCCACACCGGCGCCGGAGAACATGAATTGGTCAGCCACGCCCGGCAACACAGCCCAAGCCTGTTCGACGATGGCCAGGTCATGGTGCTACAGGGGCTCACCAGCCTTGAAGAGTTGCTGCGGGTTACCCAGAGGGACTGAAGATGGCCGCCTACGAATACCTGGCCATGTGCGCCGCCGGCAAGAAATCCAGCGGTGTACTGGAGGCCGACAGCCCGCGCCAGGCCCGCCAAATGCTGCGCGAACGCCAGCTGATCGCTCTGAAAATCACCACCAGCCAGGGCCATCGCAGCACCGTCCTGGGCGAGGTCAAGACGGCTGGCGGCGGCCTCAGCAGCGCCGAGCTGGCCCTGCTGACCCGGCAACTGGCAACCCTGGTGCAAGCCTCGCTGCCCCTGGAGGAAGTGCTCGCTGCCGTGGCCGCACAGTGCGAAAAGCAGCGGGTAAAAAGCATGCTGCTGGCGCTTCGTGCTCGGGTCCTCGAAGGCTACAGCCTGGCCGTGGCCTTGGCCGCCTACCCCAAGGCCTTTCCCGACCTGTACCGGGCCACGGTGGCCGCCGGCGAACATTCAGGGCACCTGGACCAGGTGCTGATGAACCTCGCCGACTACACCGAAGCCAGCCAGGCCGCACGCCAGCAGATCCATCTGGCCATGCTCTATCCAAGCATTCTCATGGTGGCAGCCATCAGCATCGTCGGCTTCCTCCTGGGCTTCGTGGTGCCGGACGTGATCAAGGTATTCATCGACAGTGGCCAGGAGCTGCCGTTGCTGACCCGCGGGCTGATCGCCACCAGCGGCTTCCTGCGGGACTTCGGCCTGCTGTTGTTGATCCTGATCGGCGCCGCAGTGACGGCCCTGCGCATGCTCCTGAAACAGCCGGCCAACCGTGAACGCTGGCATGCGCTGGTGCTGCGCCTGCCAATCATTGGCGGGCTGGTCAGGGCCAGCAACTGCACGCGCTTCGTCAGCACCCTGGCGATTCTCGGGCGCAGTGGCGTGCCACTGCTGGACGCTCTGGCGATCGCCAGTGAGGTCGTTGCCAATCAGAAAATTCGTACCGGTCTGAAAGACATCGTCCGTGGCGTACGCGAAGGTATCAGCCTGACCCGAGCGCTTGAGCTCAACGGCAGTTTCCCTCCGATGATGCTGTACATGATCGCCAGCGGTGAACGCTCCGGTGAGCTGGACAGCATGCTCGAACGCGCGTCCAAGCAGCAGGAAGCACAGCTGGCCAACCGCATCGCCCTGCTGGTGGGCCTGTTCGAGCCGGCCATGCTGGTGTTCATGGGCGCGTCCGTGCTGGTCATCGTCCTGGCGATCCTGATGCCGATCCTCAGCTTGAACCAACTGATCACCTGAATGTGGAATCCCCCAACGTGCACACACGAAACAAGCAACGCGGTTTTACCCTGATCGAAATCATGGTGGTGGTAGTCATTCTCGGTGTTCTCGCCGCCCTGGTAGTACCGCAGATCATGAGCCGCCCCGATCAGGCCAAGGCCACCGCCGCCCAGAGCGACATCCATGCCATTGCCATGGCCCTGGACATCTATCGCCTCGACAACCACCAGTACCCCAGCAGCCAGCAAGGCCTTCAGGCGCTGGTGAGCAAGCCCAGTGGCAGCCCGGCAGCCCGCAACTGGAACCCCGACGGTTACCTCAAGCGCCTGCCGGTCGATCCCTGGGGTAATGGCTACCAGTACCGGGTGCCCGGCACCAAGGGTGGCGCCTATGACCTGTTTTCCTTTGGCGCCGACGGCAAGCTCGGCGGCGAAGGCGTGAACAGCGATATTGGCAACTGGGAACAATAGACCGTGCAGCGCCACCGTACCCGGGGCTTCACCCTGCTTGAACTGCTGGTGGTGATTCTGCTGATCGCCCTGACCGCCGGCCTGGTCGGCATCGTACGCCCGGACTCCGGTGGCCGCCAGGCGCACCAGGAAGCACAGCGCCTACTGGGCCTGTTGCAGCTGCTGCGCCAGGAAGCGCTGCTCAACTACAGCGACTACGGCGTGCGAATCGAGCCCGACGGCTACTGGGTGCTGCGCCTGGACCAGCAGGGTCGCTGGATCGAGGACAGGGATTTGCGTACGCATGCACTACCCGCCAAATTGCGCCTGCGCCTGGACGTACCCGAGGCCGGCGCGGCCCTGGGTACCAGTGACAGTCGCACTGGCCTGCCGCAATTGCTGGTGCTTTCCAGCGATGAAACCAGCGCCTTCACCTTGTGGTTCGAATACCGCGACCAGGCACTGCTGAGCCTTTCCAGCGATGGCATACAGGATGCGCAAATTGAAACCCGGAACTGAACAGGGCTTTACCCTGCTGGAGGTCATGGTCGCTCTGGCGATCTTTGCCACCCTGTCGATCGCCCTGTTCAGTGCGGTGCAGCATGTGGCCATGAACAGCGCAAACCTCACCGAGCGCACCCAGGCGCTGTGGATCGCCGACAACCGCATGAATGAACTGCGCATCGGCCTGCGAGAGCCGCAGAGCCAACGCAGTGCGGAACAGATCGAGTTCGGCGGCCGCCTCTGGTGGCTGTTCAGTGATATCCAGAGCGCACCCGACAGCCGTCTGCTCAAGGTCCAGTTGCGCGTCTCCGTCGAAACCACCCAGCAACGCGCACGCCAGTACAGCCGTGCACAACTGCTTGGCTACATCGAGGCCCGGCCATGAACCAGCGCGGTTTCACTTTGCTCGAAGTGATCGTGGCCATGGCCATTTTCAGCCTGTTGGGCCTGGCCACCTATCAGATGCTCGACAGGGTGCTGCGCAGCGATCAGCGCATTGGCCTGCATGAGCAGCAATTGCGTCAACTGCAACGGGCCATGAGTGTGCTGGAGCGTGACCTGGTGCAAGCCCGTCGACACCCGCTGGCGGATGACCCCAGCCAAAGCCAGGCACTGATCAGCCAGCCTGACGGCATTCGCCTGGTACGCGGTGGCTGGCGCAACCCGCTGGAGTACCCGCGCAGCAACCTGCTACAAGTCAGCCACCGTTGGGAAGGCGGCAGCTGGGTACGCGACACCCTGTCCCTGTCCCAACCCCTGGCCGCCCCCGGGGCGGCACAGCCTCCACCCGCCCCCATCAGCCAGAACCAGCAACTGCTGGCTGGCGTGGAGCTGACTCGCCTGCGCTTTATCGATGCCCGCGGCCAGGCCCACGAACACTGGCCGGCAGGGACCGAGAGCCTGAGCCTGCCGGCGGCCCTGGAAATCGAACTGGATGCCCCCGGCTACCCTCAGGTACGCCGGCTGATACTGCTGCCCGGCGGCCTCGATGCCCAGGAACCCGACGAGGCCGCTCTGCATGAATAACCTGGCCCGGCAACGAGGCGTGGCCCTGCTCAGCGTATTGCTGATCACCGCCCTGGTGACCATGGTGGTAAGCAATATGCTCGCCCGCCAGCGGCTCAACCTGCACGCCAGCAGCAACCTGATAGAACAACAGCAGCTCTGGCAACTGGCGCTGAGCGGTGAAGCCTGGGCCCGTCAACAATTGCTCGAAGACACTCGCAGCAAGGACGGCCTGCTGGTGACCCACCTGGGGCAGCACTGGGCGCAACCGGCGCCAGCGTTCAAGATCGGCGATGGACGCATTCATGTCCAACTGCAAGACCTCGGTGCCCGGCTCAACCTCAACAGCCTGCGCCAGCGCAGCGATCTGAACCTGCGGGCCCGCTACCAGCGTCTGCTGGCCTTGGAAGGCATCCGGGCCCACGATCCGGCACTCCTGGTCGGCCAGAACAACCGTGATGGCCTACCGCTGCCCTTTAGCGACCTCAGTGAACTGCGCCAACTGCCCGGGGTGGACAGCCAGACCCTGCAACAGCTTGAGCCGCTAGTGGGGGTATTCGGCAACAGCCCGATCAACGTCAACACCACCCGCGCCGAGGTCCTGGCCAGTGTTGAAGGCATCGACCTACCCACGGCTCGCATTCTGGTCAGTTCCCGTCCGGAAGGTGGCTATCCCGATATCACCCGTTTTCTTTCCAACCCGGTGCTCCAGGGCCGGGACATCAAACCTCAGGGGCTAGGCGTCAGCAGTCGGCAGTTCCGCGCCACCATCGATGTCGAACAGGGCCGGCAACGCCTGCGCCTGGTGAGCGACCTGCGAGTCATGGATAGGGAAAAGGTCCGGGTGCAGCAGCGCACGCTGATGCCCGCTCCTCCTGAACAACCGAAGACCGAGTAGACCGACATGAGGCAGTGGCTTTATCTATCTCCCCGTGCCACCGGCAACATGCCTTGGCAATGCTTCTGGTGGCAGGCCGGTGGCCAGTTGCACCAGGGCGACCTGCAGCAGGCTGCGGCCGCGCTGGGCAACCAGCCCCTGAGCCTGCTGCTTCCCATGGAAATGGCCAGCCACCATCAGGTCAGCGTGCCCGCCCGCAGTGGACGCTGGCTGCGCCAGGCATTGCACAGCGCGCTGGAAGAACAACTGATCGATGAACTGGACAACCTGCACCTGGCCCACGGGCCACTCAAGGACAAACGCCATTGCGCGGTGTTGGCGGTCAATCGTCAGCACCTGAACCAGTGCCTTGGACAACTGGCCGAACTGGGGTTGCAGCCTTCGCATATTCATGTCGACGCCGATTGCCTGCCCCCAGACCAGCCCCGGGCCCTAACCTGGGACGGTCGCTGGCTGCTGGGAGGCAGCGCGCCGATGCGCCTGGCCCTGTACCCGTGCGAACTGGCGGACCTGGCCCCCCTGCTTCCGGCAGACTTGCACTGGCAGGGGCCGCAACCACCGGGCCTGGAAAGTTTCGACCAGCATCACTGGCAGGCCGATGAACGTCCCTGGGAATGCTTGAGCCAGGGCGCGCAGCAGGCCATCGACCTGCGCCAGGGCGAATTCCTGCAGCGCCCCCGGCAAACGGCCCCCTGGCGCCTGGCCCTGCTCCTAGTGGTGGTGGCCGCAGGCTCCCACTTGCTGCAGAGCATGGGCCATCGCTGGTACCTGGAGCAGCAGAGCGAGCAGGTCCAGGCGCAGAACCAGGCATTGTGGCAGGCCCATTCGGGTACTGAGGAGCCTGTGACCGACCTCGCCGCCCAGGTACACGCCAAGCAACAGCAAAAGGTCGAGAAAAGCTCCGGTAGCGCCCACAAACTGTCACTGCTGGCCGAGCAATGGAGCGCCAGTTACGGCGCCCTGGCCCAGGTACAGCGCCTCGACTACCAAAGCGGCGAAGGCTGGAACCTGCAGATCAGTGCACCAGCGTTCTCCGATCTTCAACAACTGCGCGAAGGCCTGATTGCCCAGGGCCTGGATGCCAGTACCGATTCTTCCGTCCGCGATGCCCAAGGGGTCAGCGCACGGTTGCAGATCAAGGAGTGAGGCATGAGCCTGCCGTTACTGAAAAAACCACTGTCCGCCCTGCTCCACCCACCCCTGGGGCACTGGCATCGCCTGGCGAAACGCGAACAGCGAGCCCTTAAAGGGCTGACCCTATTCAGTGCCCTGACCGGCGCCTACCTTTTGCTCTGGCAGCCACAACAACAAGCCCTGCAGCTTGCCGAACAACGCTTTATCGAGGCCACACAATTGCAGCGCCTGATACTCCAACTGCATGCTGGCAAACCTGCCAGCCCCGTCACGGCAATCTCGGCCGAAGCCCTGCCCGGCATGCTGGCCCGTTCCAGCAGCCAGGCCGGCATCAGCCTGGAGCGCATGGACAACGAAGCGCCCGGTCGGGTCAGCCTGGCCCTGGAAGGCCCGCTCACCGGGGTGATCGCTTGGGTTGATGAGCTTGAACAGAAACAGGTGGACGTGCTGGCGTTTTCCATCGAGGTCAACAAAGACGCCGTCGCCACCGCGCGAATGCAGGTACAGGCACGTTGAAAAACTGAACGTCCCAAGGAGTCCAGGACAAAAAAAAACCCGCCGAAGCGGGCTTTTTTCAATGGCTCAGCACCTGTGATCAGTCATCGCGACCCATGATGCCGAACAGTTGCAGCAGGCTGACGAACAGGTTGTAGATCGATACATACAGGCTGATGGTGGCCATGATGTAGTTACGTTCGCCGCCGTGGATGATGGCGCTGGTCTGGAACAGGATGCACACCGAGGAGAACAGCACGAAGCCGGCGCTGATCGCCAGTTGCAGGCCGCTGATCTGGAAGAACAGGCTGGCCAGCACGGCGCCCATCAGGACGAAGAAACCGGCGGTGATGAAGCCGCCGAGGAAGCTCATGTCCTTGCGGGTGATCAGCACATAGGCCGACAGACCGCCGAATACCAGTGCCGTCATGGCAAAGGCCGAACTGACCACTTCGGCGCCGCCCTGCATGCCCAGGTAGCGGTTGAGAATCGGGCCGAGCAGAAAGCCCATGAAACCGGTCAAGGCGAAAGCCGACACCAGGCCCCAGGCCGAGTCACGGAGTTTGTTGGTGAGGAAGAACAGACCGTAGAAGCCGATCAGCACCACGAAGATGTTCGGATAACCGACACGCATCTGCTGTGCCACATAGGCCATCACCCCACTGAACGCGAGGGTCAGGGCCAGCAGGCCGTAAGTGTTGCGCAGGACGCGGCTAACCTCTAGCTGCTCGGCCTGCACGCCGTTGTTAACTGCGTAATCCTGTTCGCGCATGGCGACACTCCTGTTGGGGGAAACATTTAGTGGCATGGATGATAACAGAGGCTCTGTAACTCGCGACGCAGAGAGTTTGACAGTGTGTTTCATTCGGGTATTATGGCGCCCGCAATGCGATCTGGAGGTGTGGCCGAGTGGTTTAAGGCAGCGGTCTTGAAAACCGCCGACTGTAACAGGTCCTAGAGTTCGAATCTCTACGCCTCCGCCAAATCTCAACGAAAAAGCCCTGATTTTTCAGGGCTTTTTTGTGTCTGGGGTTCAGGCTTGGGCCCCTCCCATCAAAGCGTTCCATAAA
Source organism: Pseudomonas sp. GW822-FHT04H02 (assembly GCF_058800645.1). Classification (NCBI taxonomy): domain Bacteria; kingdom Pseudomonadati; phylum Pseudomonadota; class Gammaproteobacteria; order Pseudomonadales; family Pseudomonadaceae; genus Pseudomonas; species Pseudomonas sp. GW822-FHT04H02. The sequence continues at coordinate 537,859 of NZ_JBXAMM010000004.1, forward strand.
TATTATGGGCGTGTTCCATAACTAACCCTCCTCCGACGTCCTGTCGAACAACTACCCATCCTCTATACCTACATCTCGTCGGCTCAAATCGCAGCGCCGCAAAACCTCGATCACTGTATGCACACAGCATTGGATTCGAGGTAGTACCTTCAGTGCAAGCTCATACAATGCCTCGCGATCCGCCAGGCCATTGGTTGCGCCGTTGATGCGCTTGGTGATCGTGAGGAAGTCTCCCTTATCGGCAACGGTGTTAAGGCCCGCCTTCTGCCAGAACCAGCCCGCTGACAATGCTGCATAGACAGGGTTTTCCAGCCGCTCCGGGGTATTGAGCAATCGCCAATCGCCGAACAGTGCTTCGCTGCAAGCCTCATAGTTGGCCCGGCCGGTGACTTGAATCAGCCCCCTGCCCCGATAGTTCTGGCCGTCACCATCAGCCTCGGGTGTATTGCCCAGGCGCTTAGCCTGGGTGCCGGTGTCGTACTTGCTCAGGTACCAGTCGCCGCCCATAGAGTCCTGGGACTGATACCCGCTCCGCCAATGTCGTAGCGATTGTCTGCTCCCGGCTGGAAATCACCGATCGCTCGAACCTGCCAACGCATTGCTCCACTGTTTGCTCCCGTCGTACAAAACTGAATCGAGGCAGAACTACGCCGGACGAAGGCGTGCCGTCAACAGCAGAGCTCACAGACGAGGCCATGTTGAAGGCTGTCCCTGAATACCCAACAAACTGAAAAGCCCCCGATGAAGGTTGGTATCGGCAACAGCTGTTGGCACCGCGACAGAACCACGCGAGCGCAAGAGATTGAAGCGCGGGCAGTACCCTGCGTTGTCGGTGCTAACGATGAATTCGGACACGATGTTTGAGTTCTTCGCGATTGAGATACCTCTATAAGTCGAAGTACGGTGCCACCACCGACGGCGAAGCACCCGAGAAGTCGCTAACCGATGCAATCAAGAAGTCCCTGTCGATGCTCGGCTTCAGTGCTGACGTGTTTCTGAGGATGTTCGATGACACCGAGTATCCAGCCCCGCTGAAGGACGAGGAGAGGATCGAGCAGGCCGAGCTGGATCGCCAGAAACAGGAGCGCCTGGACTATCTCAAATTGGTAATCGAGACCATGGCCGGCGCTCAGTCAGCGCAAGAGCTAAAGAAGATTCACGACGTCGCCGTACGCAAGCTCACTGTGCGCAATGACACAAAGGAGGTTGAGCGTATTTCGATGCAATGGAAACCCATTACTGACGAGCACCGCATGAGTCATGCTCTACAAGCTTAGGCGTCGGGCCATTTCGGCCCGCACTCAAGCACGCACTTCACTTAAGGATGAGCAGCATGAGCGATGATTTGAAGCAGTCAGGCTCTACTACAACCTCTCAGACCACCACCTCGCTGGAGCAGGTGAAAACCGGAAGGGTCTTGGATTTCACCTGGGCACCTAACGCCAACACCACGACCACCACCGTATCAGCGGACTTTGTCGACTACCGAGTCGATACAGCCCAAGGCAGCCCTACCGGGGACAGCCACTCCATAGCACGCTTTACCTATGTCCAGGGCAAAGGCGGCGGCCAGATCAGCCAGCTGTTTCTCGAGGAGATGCGTGCCGGTGTACGGGCCAACACCCAGATCGGGCTGATGGTCGGACGCAAGTGGGTTCTGGACCCCAACGGCGAGGTCTCGGGCAGCATCGGCACCTATGTGGTCGAACAATTCGATGACATGCGCGCCAGTGTCAATTATGTCGGTTCCTTCGCCCGCGTCTTCGCCGACCCCAGGATGGTCAGCTACCACGCCGGGGGCCATGTGCACCCCAATGTCTCGATCACCGGCAGCAGGCCCCTGACCATGGCGGATTCAGGCAAGTCGATCCTGGTCATTAGCGACACCGACGTCACGCTGACGATTGGTGACGATGTGACTGAAGGGTTCAAGGCCACGCTAATCCAGGCCGCCGCCGGCAAGATCAACATCGCGGTGTCGAGCAGCCACATGATCTACAGCAACGCAGGGGGCCGCACGCGCACGCTCAACCCCCTGGATGAGCTGGAAGTCAGCACCTTCCCATTCGGCCCGGTGTACCTGGCCTTCCGTGTCAGACCTACTGCATAACGATCTGTCGCGCGCCGGCTGAGCCTTCACTCAACGCCGGCGTCGTACTCACATCCGAGCCACCGACAAACCTGGTCGACGATACCGGCCAGCGGCATCGAAGAGCTAGGCCACGGCCAAGACCAACGCGGAATTGCAACAGCAGAAACGCGCCAAGGAGAGGGCGTTGCTCGAGCGGATCGGCGCTGAGCAACCTACAGCAACTACTGAGCAGCCGAGGTAGTAGAGGTAGTGGATGAATTCGATTAACGCTCCACGGTTGCCACTAGCAACACTGCCAAGATCAGCCATAGGCGCCAAGCAAGCGTTGTGGGCGACAACACTTCCCCAGGACCGGAATCTGCTGAGCGCTCCGGCTTCGAGATAACTACGTCTATTGACAGGTACCGAAGTAGTTCTTGTTGCCCTGCTTCTTATATGAGAAAGCGTGGCATGACTTAGAGGGCCTCGCGCTGGTGGGTTTATCATAAATATAAACAGTCACATGCACATCCTCCGAAAAAGGAACTGAACCCCCTTTATGCCATAGGTCTTTCTTGAGGTAGAGATTTTTACCTTTCGGATCCTTAGTCTTGTAAGCACTGGAAATTTCTGTCCTTACTGAATTCTCCAGGGTCGCCTTAATAGTGGTTTTATTAATATCTGGAGACTTTATATTACGTTGATCTTCTGTGAGTGGAGTCGGCTCCCAAGTATTACAAGGATCGGATGTACAAAGGTATACATCCGCCAGAGCATAACTAGAAAGAACAGATAGACTCAGCGCCGAGGCAAGTGGAATCAAACAGGCTGGTAGTTTTTTCATTGGTATCCCTCCCAATGGGAATTTGCTAGATATAACTGTGAAAAGTGGCCGATTCCTACCCTGCACTGAATGCCTCCTGGCACGCTGAAGTAAGAACTGAGATAGACCTTAGACCGGTCAGGGAAATTAGCAAGATAGCAATCGCAGCGTCCACTGTAGTGGCCTAATAAAACCGGACACCTGCAACCTGAACCTATTTCACTGCCCGCCAGCATTTCCAGGGGCAACTAACTCTCTTCAGTTATCCCTTCTTACCAGAAGGAATTGAGAGAGCACGCTGAGCGAGCGCTGAAGGCAGGTGTCCCACCGGCTTCTGCCGTCTCCCCCCCTGGAGCTCGGCATCGATATTGGCAATATCAAGACCAATGCCACTACCACCTTGCCCGGCATCAGCAGTAACGTGTTGCCCCTCTCATAGACAAGGAGCGGTGATGTCAATCAGAAGCCTCAGGAAAAACCTTCCCGCTAACCCAGACAACAACGGCTGGGTACTCGGCTGGGCAGTAATGAGGGACGTTCCCGGATCATGGCAATTCATCGATATCTACGCAGATAAACCTACCGCCGAAGCGCAGGCTAGACGTCTTGGTGGGTGGTACGTCGTCGAATACGGTGCCCACCAGCCTGGTACTGAAAAATTCATTGGCGGCTCTGCACCTCCGCAATAACGGGCCGATTCTCCTCGGCCAATCCCCTGCGGCACGAACCAGGCCCCGGTTCAGCAGTGAGCCCGGCTTTACCCTTTTGTGCCGCCAATCAGCACCCCGGATCTCGCGCCCGCATCCACCCTGGATGCCGTGCTTGCGGTCCCTATCCTGCAGGTGGTGCATCTGCATCAGCCGTGCAACGGCGCACTGACGCGCTGCAAGCCTGTCGCGCCCGCTGCTTCAGGTGCAGGTTCGCGCTCTGCCCCGCCAGCCATCCTTCTGCTCGGGGATAGTGCATGCCGAATTGATCACCGCCAGGTAGTTACGCCCCGCAAGACGTCTAGCAGTAGAGAGGCCCACCCTCTATAACCATCAACAGCTTGATTGCTAAAAACATCCTGTTTTTATCGTATTCCCGAATGCCCCGTTTAATAGGGACAACTATTAAACCCAACTCAAAACTACACCCACATTAAAAATATGCTTGCTACAGTGTAAGTAGCCAAAGCGCAGTAACCGCCATTAAACCTTTACATAAAATTGAATCACCCTATCGGCAACAACGCTCGTTCCTGCTGTGATATTTGGCCCGCGACAGCTGTTGCAATTGTTTCAACAAGCTTCACCCCAATCCACGAAAGCAGACCCAGCATCAAGCAGCATCGATTGGCATGCCACACAACCCACATGCCATTCAACAGCACTAAGGAAAGCAGACAAGAATAATTGCTTTATACATCCCTAGTTCAACACTTGTCGAACAAGAAACAAGGCATCCACCCGCCAATGGTGGATATCGAATTATCTTGATTGAAAACTTTTCCCCTAACAGGAGATTACTATGAGACCGGTCCAGAAAATCACCGTTAACAACAAAGGCGGCTACGTATTCAACTTCTCGGTCCAATGGCTGGGCAGCGACGGCAGGTGGGTGACTTCCGAATGGAATAGCGGCAACTATCCCGTGGCGACCTCGCGGACAACTCCCGATCTGAACACCATTGGGGTTCCGGCCAATGCGCTGGCGGTCACGGTCTATGGACACGCAGTAGCCGGGACTTCCGGTCAGGGAACGCCGTTTGTCGCGTTCGCGGCTAACGGTCAGATCGCCACCTATGACGCTGTCGGTACCACGTTCATTGGCTTTGCAATCAACTTGATCGAGTAGACCGCAACCCTTGTCCCGATGATGCCTGGCGCCAATGCTCCATGGAGGGTTGGCGCCAGCGCATTTCATCGACCGCATGTTTCATGCCGCCACCACCCAACTGGACATCACCATGAGAAAAGTCGAGCGCATTGGCTGCCTTAACAATGGCATCTTCATCATGAACTTTTCGATTCAGTGGTTTGATTCGAAGGGAAGCTGGCATACCTCAGCCTGGAACAGCGGCAACTTCAACAACGGCCTGTACAAGGTAAGCCCGGCACTTTCGTCGCTCGGAGTTCCAGCCGATGCGATCGGGGTGGCCCCTTATGTTTGTGCAGTGCTTGGAACAAGTAGTCGAGGGACGCCCCTGGTGCAGTCGGCAGATAACGGCCGGCTGGCAGCTTACGAAGTGACAGGAACGACCCTGGACTTCAAGGTCCAGCCTCTGCCGTGGAGGAACTGGGCTCAGAACATCGTTCATACAATGTCGATCGATGGGGAATATTACTTCTCGCCGACGAACCTGGTTGAACTCCAGGCCATCGTCAGTCAAGCCGTACTGGCTGGCGCGACTGTCCGCGTTTCCGGCCAGCGGCACGCGCAGCCGGCCCTGGTGGCCGAAGACAATCGCCTCGCGCCGAACCCGGCGCGCTGGCTGATCGACCTCTCCTGCTACAAGGACCTGGGCCCCGAGGGCAATCAGTCCATCGTGCTGCACCCCTCCGAAACCAAGGTCACGGTGAACACGGGTGTACGCGAGGATGCACTGGATGCGTTTCTGACGGGCCACGACATGATGCTCAAGACCGTGACCGCCGGCGGTTTTTTCAGCCTTGGCGGGATGACCGCGGTGGACGTGCACGGTGCCACCATCAACGCGCCGATCTTCGCGGAAACGGTCTCGGCGTTCAGCATCATGGGCCCGGATGGCCAGGTAAGGACCCTCGACACACAGACCCCAGCGGTGGATGGCTGGTCGCCCCTGCAGTTCGCCCGCGTCTCTCTGGGGGCCCTGGGAATCGTCACCTCGGTCACCGTTGAGGTGATGCCACGCCCCTGGGCCACGACCTTGAAATCGGGCAAGGAGGGCAACATCACCTGTAACGATCAGCAGGCGTTCATTGCCCAATTCAAGACCCTGCTCGCGAGCCATGACCGCGTTGAGTCCTTCGTCAATCCGTACACCCACAACTTCCTCATCCTGTGGTGGGACCTGGTTTCTTCCCCAGCGACGAAGATTCCGAACCTGAAGGCAAGCGTTCCCGATGCCTGCGCCCTGGCGCAAGAAAACATCTTCGGCGCGCCCTATTTGATACCGATGGAGCCGATCCTCGAACCGCCCTTGATTGCGGCGCAGTATCTTGGAAACAAAACGGCGGCCAACGCGATCATCGATGCGGGCTACCTCACCATCGAAACGCTCTTCGATCAGGCTGCGGCTGTCTACTCCGACTTGTGGCTGACCCGGGCGTCGCGGGTGATCTTCATGTCTTATTTCATCGAACTCCCGGCACTCGATGACTCAGGGCTGAGCAAGGCCTGGCAGGGTCTTGACGCGGTCATGGAGCGCCTCAAGCGTTCCAGCGACTTCCTGCTGGTTGCCCCCATGGAGTTCCGCTTCGTCCGTGGCGGCGACAGCGTACTGGCCGGAACCTACACCGAAACCCCCAACGCGACCTTCGTCAATCTGGACCTGATCGGTTACGTACCGGCCGTCGCGGGGGCTGAATACCCCCAGCTCCTGCTGCACTTCTTCGCCGACATCGAGCGCGCCTGGGTGGCCCTGGGAGGAATGCCGCACACCGGCAAGATGTTCGGTTTCTACGACCCGAGTCGCCCCGCTGGAACATTTTCGCCACCGTTCAACCCGGCGTTCCTCAAGGATCTGGCGGCGCGGCGCGGTGCCAGAATCAAGGCCTTCGATTCCTACCGCAGAAGCTGCGATCCACAGGGTGTGTTCCACAACCGTTTCGTAGCGGCGCTGTTGGGAGACACGCCCCAGTAGAGCAGTAGAGCTGCCCCGCCAAGGAAAGCGTCCGGTGCCTGATCTACAGTTGAAGCAGGCATTGAGGACATGACCATGTGCGGGCGCCTTTCCCAGTACCGTGGCATTCATGATTTCGTGGCGGCCTTGAGCATGCCCGGGGCCCTGGTCGACAACCTGGGCGAGCAGCCTCTGGGACACTACAACGGCGCACCGAGCATGCAACTGGCCCTGTTCCATGTCACCGCTGGCAGGCTTTACGCCGACCCGGTGCGCTGGGGCTGGAGGCCGCACTGGGCCAAGGATCGAGCCCCACCGATCAATGCCAGGGCCGAGAACGTGGCCCACGGCCCGTTCTTCCGGCAAATCTGGCCACACCGCGCTATCTGCCCGATCGACAACTGGTTTGAATGGGTGGACGAAGGCGGCCCGAAGAAGCAGCCTTACCTGATCCGGCACCGGGACGGCTCGCCGATTCTCTGCGCTTCGATCGGACAACTTCCGAATCCAGACGAAGGCCACGGGAAGCACGAAGGCTTTGTGATCATCACCGCCGACAGCGCCGGCGGCATGGTCGATATTCACGACCGCCGACCTGTGGTCCTTGCGCCTGAACTGGCCCGGGAGTGGCTCGACCCGGCCACGCCGAAGGAACGCGCCGAGCAGATGGCCCTGCACCAGGGTGAGCCCGCCAGCGCCTTCGAATGGTTCAGGGTAAGCACCGCAGTCGGCAACGTCAGGAATCACGGCCCGGAACTGATCGAGCCCACTACCAAGCCCGCCGGCGGCGATGCGGTCAACAACGGCTGATCACTGGCAAGCCTCCACCGCGGCAACCAGAACTCGCTCATATCCGACCCGCTGCCGGCGCTCCGCCAGCAGCGCCCGCACCTTCAGTTCCAAGCTATCGGTCTTCTTGAGGCTGCCCGTGGCCCAGGCTGGCACAGGCACCACAGGCGCCCTGCACGGCACCTGCACTGGCACCTCCACCCGCACCGTGCGCACCTCGGGCTCCCGGGCTGCGCACCCCGTCAGCACCAACGCAAAAGCGCAAATGCCCGCCAGGCCAGGCCCACGGCCAACCCAGGCTGTAAGCCTTGTAAATAGCGGCCTGTGGACTTTAAAAACCCCAATTTCACCCGGGTTTAGGCCCAGGTGGCCGCCGGGGTACCACCTGCACTTTTTCGCAGGTCCTGCACTACCTGCGCCTTTTGCTGGTCCTGCACGCTCATAACCCCAGCTCCTGATCAATGATCGATTCCGCCGCCGGCGCCGGGTCACCGCCGGTACGTTCCTGCAGGAGACGATTCGCCGCGGAGTAGTCATGTTTGGCCAGCTCCCGGGCGCCAGCCTGGGCCTGGACAGCGTGGCGCTCACGCTCCTGACCTGCCAGCACCAGGTCACCCAGTTTCCGGCCCTGCTCACCCGCCAGGGCTTCCAGGTTGTCGCGACCGGCCTTTGCCGTGGCCAAGTCGCCCAGGGCAGTGTCGAGCAGCGGCCGGTAATGCTTGGAGGCCATCCATGCCCCCAGAGCAGCGCCGGCGAACAGCACCAGGACAGCGGTCAGTAGGACGCCAGCCACCCGCCAGGCGCCGGCGCTCACTTCAGGGCCCTGCGCAGGCCTTCCTCAACCACAGCAGCCGGGTAAGGGTTGCCACCGTTTTCGTGCACGATGATGCCCAGCACGGTCTCGCGCAGCGTCTTGAGGTCGGCCATGTTGATCGAATCGCGTACGCCGACGCCCAGGCGCTTGGCAATCGCTGCAGCGTATGCCTGGGTGTTGTTCTCGTTGCTGGGCGCCCATCGGCTGATGAACTCCAGGGGCGTGTCGATACCGGGCTTGCCCACGCCGGGCATGCCGTCCTTGCCGCGATAGTTGAGCAGCAGCTTGCCCAGGGCACGGATGCCGTTCTCGGCGGTATCGAAGATGGCGAAGCGGCCGTTCGGCTCCTTGCCGAGTTGGCCCTCCCACTGGTTGCGTGGGTTGCAGTCTATGTTTCCAGGGTTGCGGTTGCGGACACCGAGGGCGTTCTAAATGGTCATTGTCAAACTCCAGGCACAAAAAAGCCCGCAACAGGGCGGGCGTTCGGGAGGATCTGCAGCAACTGCTGCTCGGTGATCGGCATTTAATTTTCTCCAGGCAATAAAAAACCCGCTCAGGGCGGGCGCATTCGGACGCTTCAGTTACAGCTGTGGATTGAACGGGTACTGCTGTAACCCGCCTCCGGCGTTCTGCCGACCCAGCCCCCCTACAGTTCGTCGGCGCAAGTCGCGCCGTGCTCAAGTTTCGAATACTGTATATATATACAGCAACCATCTCGAGTCAGCACCGCACACACTGGAGGCACCGCAACAGCCGATTGTCTGCTTCCCCTCACGCCCCTGGAGCGCGGCAGGAACTCCATACGTATCAAGCGAGACACCACGGCTTTTCAGGAAAAGTGGCGATATGGCGGCGGTCATATGCCTCGGGCCATTTCGGCCCGCACTCAAGCACGCACTTCACTTAAGGATGAGCAGCATGAACGATGATTTGAAGCAGTCAGGCTCTACTACGACCTCGCAGACCACCACCTCGCTGGAGCAGGTGAAAACCGGAAGGGTCTTGGATTTCACCTGGGCACCTAACGCCAACACCACGACCACCACCGTATCAGCGGACTTTGTCGACTACCGAGTCGATACAGCCCAAGGCAGCCCTACCGGGGACAGCCACTCCATAGCACGCTTTACCTATGTCCAGGGCAAAGGCGGCGGCCAGATCAGCCAGCTGTTTCTCGAGGAGATGCGTGCCGGTGTACGGGCCAACACCCAGATCGGGCTGATGGTCGGACGCAAGTGGGTTCTGGACCCCAACGGCGAGGTCTCGGGCAGCATCGGCACCTATGTGGTCGAACAATTCGATGACATGCGCGCCAGTGTCAATTATGTCGGTTCCTTCGCCCGCGTCTTCGCCGACCCCAGGATGGTCAGCTACCACGCCGGGGGCCATGTGCACCCCAATGTCTCGATCACCGGCAGCAGGCCCCTGACCATGGCGGATTCAGGCAAGTCGATCCTGGTCATTAGCGACACCGACGTCACGCTGACGATTGGTGACGATGTGACTGAAGGGTTCAAGGCCACGCTAATCCAGGCCGCCGCCGGCAAGATCAACATCGCGGTGTCGAGCAGCCACATGATCTACAGCAACGCAGGGGGCCGCACGCGCACGCTCAACCCCCTGGATGAGCTGGAAGTCAGCACTTTCCCATTCGGCCCGGTGTACCTGGCCTTCCGCGTCAGGCCTACGGCCTGACGATTAATCGGGGGCTCCGATCTCCTCCATGAATCCGTCCAGGAAATCCTTCAGGCGCGCATGCCTGACTGCCGCCAACCGCGCCCCTTCGACCGTCTGAAATCCGGAGGCAAGGGAGAGTAGCTTGGTGTGGAAGTGCTCAATGGTAAAACGCTTGTCTTGATAGGGCCTGCCGATGGCGGTGGGGTTTGTGATGTCGTACAGCGCAGAGCCCATTCGCCCAGCAATGTAGAAACAACGGGCGACTCCGATCATGCCGATGGCGTCCAGGCGGTCGCTGTCCTGAAGGATCCTGGCTTCCAGGGTGAGGGGTTCGACGCCCGCGGAGAAGCTATGAGCCTGGACCGCGTGGGCAACAAGCTCAATACGCGGGGCAGGCCAGCCCATGCGCTGCAGAATAGACGCTGCTTTATTGGCCGAAAGAGTGGATGCCTGCGACCGCAATGGCGAGTTTTTCTCGACGGCCACGCAATCGTGCAAGAGGGTTGCGGCAAGCAACGCTTCCAGGTCCCCACCTTCCTTGTCCTGCAGGCGCCGAACATTCATCCAGACCCGATGAATATGAGAAAGATCGTGAGAGCCGTCCGTGCTGTCCCCAGGCAGGAAAGCGAGCAAGTCGGACGCCAGGCTCTGGTAAGGAAAAAACGGCTCTTCAAGCATTTCGTGGCTCCATGGAAGTACTGATCCTGCAGCGTCGGCGAAACGACTCGAGCAGATATCTCGGCGCTATAGAGAATCGGCGGCTAAGCAGAGAAGTACTTGAGCCAATAAGCATCCCGGCATTCATTGGTGAAGCTGATGTGAGCAGGGCGGATGATTTTGTCGAGAGGTTGGCGAACCCCCTCATGGCAGATCCAGCCTTCGACGCAGGCTGCATCGCTGGGAAACCGCCCTGCTCTGCTAGCCGCTTGATGAGTGCCCTGTCATCGTCGGCGGTGACGGTGTCCCCCTGATCGAGCTGGCTTTCCTGACTCGCGTTGTCAAGTAGCGCGGTGCGAGGCGATGCAACTCCCCGGCTTGCACTGACGTAGCTGGCAAGGTGGTCTGAATGAACCATGGACTCTGTCCACAGGTGGATTGGGACGACTGACAAGCACGCTGACGACGCGCTGGGACTTTACCGATAAGGCGAGCCAATCGACAACCCTGGCCAATGCCACACGCTGTATCCGTTACTCACCTGTAGCAGGAACCTTTTTCCAGAATGGCAATCAGTGCTGCACGCTTTCCGATCAATCATTCAGTGGGCACCGGCATGATCTTGAGAAAAACGGCTCTATACATGGCCTTGGTAATGGCAGGCGTCCTTATCGGCTACAGCATCAAGCCCAGCAATGGGCTCCAGGTAACCGCAGGGCAACTTATAAGCTGCGGCAAGACCACCATTCCAACCATCGAGATGTGATGCCGGCGCACCTGTGCGCCCTCCTCCCTCGCAGCAGATTCCAGCAGGCCCTCAACGACCTTGGACCTGGGCACCGCGCAAAAGAGCAAGACATTGCCAGGGGCGATTGCCTGCGCCCATTCTGGGCTGAACTCCAGGCTCTACCCCTCAGACAAAAGAAAACCGGCGAATGATCGCCGGTTCCTGTCACTCGCCGTTCAGCAGTGCGGAGGCCAGAACGGCCCTTGCACTGCCGTCGGATCAATGCGCTGCGTTGAGGGTCAGGCGCATCTGGCGGTTCACATCCTTGTACAGCAGGTAGCGGAAACGACCCGGGCCGCCGGAGTAGCAGGCCTGTGGGCAGAAGGCGCGCAGCCACATGAAGTCACCGGCCTCGACCTCGACCCAATCCTGGTTCAGGCGATACACCGCCTTGCCTTCCAGGACGTACAGGCCATGCTCCATGACGTGGGTCTCGGCGAACGGAATCACGCCGCCCGGCTCGAAGTTGACGATGTTGACGTGCATGTCATGGCGCATGTCGCTCATGTCGACAAAACGCGTGGTGCTCCAGCGGCCTTCGGTATCGGGCATGACCCGCGGCTCGATGTCCTGCTCGTTGGTGACGAAAGCGTCCGGGTATGGCACTCCATCGACTTTCTGGTAGTGCTTGCGGATCCAGTGGAAACGCGCCTCGGTGCCGCTGGTGTTGCGCAGCTTCCAGTCGGCAGCCGGTGGGATAAAGGCATAGCCGCCGGGTTTGAGGACATGCACCTGGCCTTGCAGGGTCAGGTTGACCTCGCCTTCGACGACGAACAGTACCGCTTCGGCGTTGGGGTCCTGCTCGGGCTTGTCGCTACCGCCATTGGCGCCGACTTCAACGATGTACTGGGAAAAGGTTTCGGCGAAACCCGACAGCGGACGAGCGATGACCCACATGCGCATGTTGTCCCAGTGCGGCAGGTGGCTGGTGACGATGTCGCGCATCACGCCCTTGGGAATCACGGCGTAGGCTTCGGTGAACATTGCGCGGTCGGTGAGCAGTTCGGTCTGTGCCGGGTGCCCGCCGTGAGGCGCGTAATAGGTGGTTTTGGACATGGAGACTCTCCTCATTGTTGTTTTGCTGCCCCGCGCGGCAACGCCGCCAGGGTGAACAAACCTGCGGGTCGACGCGCCAGGGAAGCGGCGCGGACCGCTGCTGGCCACCACGATATCCAGCGTTACGCACATGCACAAATTAAATACTGGAATCCGCCATATTCATTTATCGAATGCCGCGCGACTTCAGCCCTGAGTGTCCTGGGCCAGCACCCGCGACAACACTCGCGCCAGTTCCTTGACCATGGGATCTGCCGCCGGGCGGTGCAGCAACGCCACCTCGAACACGTCCACCGAGGGCAGCCCGGTGCTTTTGGACAGGACCTGGTGGCCAGCCGTGACCGCACGCAATGGCAACAGGCCTATGCCCATGCCATCGGCAATGGCCGACTGCAGGCCGCTGAGGCTGGAGCTGGTGAAGCTGATATGCCAGCGCCGGCCCACCGCCTCCAGGGCATTGATCATGGCATCGCGGTACACCCCGCGTGGCGGGAAGGTAACGATAGGCAGCGGGTCGAGATCGATGCAGGGGTTTTTCGCGCTATCCACCCATCGGGTCTTCTCCGGCCAGCAGGCCAGTGCCTCGCGGCTGTTGCGCAGTTGCTTGAGCACCACCAGGTCCAGTTCGCCACGGTCATAACTGGCGTTGAGGTCGCGACTCATGCCGCTGGTGACCTCCAGCTTGACCTGGGGATAGCGCCGGTTGAACGCAGCCAGTTGCTCGGTGGTGCGGCCGGCAGCGAAGTCGTCCGGCACGCCGATACGCACCGTCAGCACCACCGTGGCACCGGACAGCGCCTCGAACATTTCATCGTTCAGTGCCAGCAGGCGCCGGGCATATCCCAGCAGGGTCTCGCCGGCATCGGTGGGCAACACATCGCGATTGCCGCGCTCAAGCAGGCGCTGCCCGACCATCTCCTCCAGGCGGCGGATCTTCTGGCTGATGGTGGATTGGGTGGAATGCAGGCGGGTGGCGGCCGTGGTGAAACTGCCGCAGTCGGCCACCGTGACAATGGCCCGCAGCAAGTCGAGGTCGAACAGGCGGCTATTGGGTTTCTCAATGTCGCTCATGCTGGTATCTGTTTTCTGAATGCGTTGCGCCTTTCTACCGGGTCTGGCCCGAGGACACAATTGCCCCCCGGCGCTGAGCAGCCCCGTGCCAAGGCGGCATCCTGCAAGCACGGCAGATATTTTTTCCGGGCCCGCCTGATTGGCAATGTGTATCGACATGTAACGGCGTAGGATGAGGCTCCGGTTCGCTCTATCCCTGACCCTGCTCTGGAGATGCTGAAAATGAAGTTGAACTGCCTCAAGGTGTTGCTGATCGGCGCCACCCTTCTACTGGGCGCTTGCTCCAGTGCGACCACCCACCCCTGCTATTCGGACAAGTGCCGGCTTGGCGGTGGCGTGAGCAATCTGAATCTCAACGGCAACCGCGCATTGGGCAACAGCTTCAACGAGTACGGCTCGACCCTGCTGCACGACTGAAAAACCTGCCCCTCATGCCTGGGTGCTCTCGGGAGTGGCTCGCTCCAGCAGCGCCTTGTCACTCCCGACCGCCCCCGCACTCACCCCTTGTTCCGGTTCTTCGCCCCGCCCTGGCGAGCCTTGAAGCGCGGATTGGATTTGCAGATCACATAGATGCGACCGCGACGCTTGACGATCTGGCAGTCGCGGTGACGATTCTTGGCTTCTTTGAGGGACGACAGGACTTTCATGGCAACGCTTCCTTGGGACTGAAATTAATGTAATAACATATCATATTCACCAATGAGAATTATTATCAACCATCAATTTCCGCCAACCTGACCGCTCAACGATTCTCTGCGCCGCCATCGGCCCGTTGCCCGGCCCCGCAGGCTTGGGAGAGCAGGACGGCTGCGTGATCATTACCGCGCCCAGCCTCACCAACTGCCCGACGCCCCGCCGCCGCCACTGGAACCGCCGCCCCCGGAGAAACCGCCACCCGAGCTTGAGCGGCCGCCACTGCTGCTGCCACCGCCACTGCTCCAGCGAAAGCCACTGCCGCCGGCAAACAGTATGAAACTCAGGAAATAGGCGAACGGCACGACCCTCAGCCAACGCTGAGCCGCCTGCCAGGCATCCACACCCAGGCCCATCAGCAGAACCAGCGTCAGCAACACGGCAAAGCGCCATAAAAAGCCCCGGGGGCTCTTGCGCCAGCTGTTGCGCATCATCCAGTACAGCAGCCAATGGCCGCCCAGCACCAGCAGCACCCCCGCCGGCCAGGCCAGGCCGTAGAGGAAAGTCAAACGGCCCAGATACTGGCTGACCAGGGTCAGCAGGCCGATGTACAGCAGCAGCCCCAGCACCCCGTAGAACACCCGCCGCGCCTGCCACAGCCCGGCGAAGGTCGCACCGCCGATCAACATGCACAGCGGCACCAGGAACAACTGCGCCAGCCACTCATGGCCGCCCACGGCTCCCACCAGCACCGCCATCAGCACCACTGCGCCCCCCAGCACCCGGCGCCAGTTCCAGCCGGCGGCCAGCATCACCCCCGCCACCGAGCCGAAAACGAACGCCAGCAGCAAGGCATAGGCTTCGAGCGGCACCGCCAGCCCCGCAGGCTCGGGCAACGAGCCCCCGTCCACCAGCAGGATCAAGTCATCCAGGGCACGGTCGATACCGCCGGCAAAGTCGCCCTGACGAAAGGCCGGGGTCAGGTCCTGGGCGATGATCTGCCCGGCCAGCAGGTCGGTGACCACCGGTTCCAGGCCATAACCGACCTCGATCCGCACCTTGTGGTCGTTCTTCGCCACCAGCAGCAGGATGCCGTCGTCTACCCCCTTGCGCCCCAGCTTCCAGGCGCGAAACAACTGGTTGCTCAGGGCCTCGATGCTCTGCTGGCCCAGGTTGGGCAGCAGCATCACCGCGATCTGCGCGCCGCGGCGCTGCTCCAGCGCCTCCAGCTTGTGCACCATCCGCTCCTGGGTGGCGCTATCCAAGGTCGCGGTCAGGTCGATCACCCGCCGGTCCAGGGGCACCTTCACCAGCCCCGGCGGCGCCTCCTCGGCGTGCACCAGGGTCGGCAACAGCAGCCCGAGAAACAGCGCCAGCCACAGGCCACGCCCTTGTTGCAACCACACCTTGATCATCGGCCCGCTTCCCGCATCGTTCATCCTGAAGCGGCGAACTTTACCACTGCCCGTACCGCGACCGATTCACCGCACCTCACCGCCAGCAAAAAAACACCGGGCAGGTGACCAAACCTGCCCGGTGCCCGGCGACCTGTCGTGTTGCTGCAATCAGCCTCAGCCCAGGCGGTTGAGGCACACCACCTTGGGCTGGGTCATTTCCTCATAGGCGAAACGCACCCCTTCGCGGCCCAGGCTGCCGTACTTGAAGCCGCCAAACGGCATGGCATCGAAACGGTAATCGGACGAATCGTTGATCATCACCCCGCCCGCCTCGATCCGCCGCGCGGCGTCCATGGCGATACGCAGGTCATTGGTGAAGATCCCTGCATGCAGGCTGTATTCGGGCTGATTGGCCAAAGCGATGGCCTGATCCAGATCGTCGAACGGTTGCAAGACCACCACTGGCGCAAAGACCTCGTCCTGCCACAGGCGACTGCCGTGGTCGACATTCTCCAGCACCGTGGCGGCGTAACAGGAACCCCGGCGCTGATGCCCACAGAGCAAACGCGCGCCCTGTTGCAGCGCTTCATCCACGACCTTCTGCGCGTTCTGCGCCGCCTGCAGGCTGATCATCGGCCCGATGTCCGTGCTGCTGGCCAGCGGGTCGCCACTGACCTGCTCCCGAGCCAGGCGCACAAAAGCCTCTCGAAACGCCTCATAGATCGAGGCCTGGACCAGCAGGCGCTGGGTGCCGATGCAGTTCTGCCCCGCCGCCCAGAAGGCCCCGGACACGCAGCTTTCCACCGTCGCCGCCAGGTCGCAGTCGGTCATCACGATCACCGGCGCATTGCCTCCCAGGTCCATGGCCAGCTTTTTCAACCCGGCGCTGCGGGCGATCTGCTCCCCGGTGACAAAGCCGCCAGTGAACGACACCATGCGCACCTCACGGGCTTCCACCAGGGCCTTGCCCAGATCCGCACCACCGGTGGCCAGGGTCACCACCGAGGTCGGCAGGCCGGCATCGCGCAAGTAGTCCACCAGCTTGATCGCCGACAGCGGCGCCAGCTCCGAGGGCTTGAGAATCACCCCGTTGCCCCCGGCGATGGCCGGGCCCAGTTTGTGCGCCACCAGGTTCAACGGATCGTTGTAAGGCGTGATCGCCAGGATCAGCCCCAAGGGCTCGCGCGAAAACCAGCCCTGGCGGTTTTCCGAACCTTCATAGGCATCAAACGGCAGCACCTCGCCGGCATTGCGCTTGGCCTCTTCGGCCGACAGCTTGAGGGTGTTGATGCAGCGCTTGACCTCTTTCTGCGCCTGTTTCAGGGTCTTGCCCGCTTCATCGACGATCAACCGGGCGAAATGTTCGGCGTCGCGCTCGATGTTCAGGGCCGCCCGCTCCAGAATCCGTGCCCGCTGATAGCGCGGCAGCGCCGCGCAGTCGCTGACACCCTGGCGGGCTTGCTGCAACAGGTAGGGCACGGCACAGGCCTCAAGGCGTGGCACTGTCCCGATCAGCCGACCATCGAAGGGGCTGCAGACATCAATCGAATCGGCGGCCAGCGCCAGACGTGACAGGTTCATGGGCATGCTCCTAGCGGGCCAAGCGCGACTGGTGGATGTGAATGATGTCCGAGAGCAAGGCAAAGGCGGTCTCGATGCGCCCAGCGCCCGGCCCGGACACCGTCACCGCGCCCAGCAGTTCGGTGTTGAACGACACCGCGTTGATCGCCCCGCCAATGCCCGCCAGCGGATGGGCCAGGGGCAACAGGCGCGGCTCGACACTGGCTTGCAGCGAGCCATCGGCCAGGCGTTGGGCCGAACCGATCAGCTTCCAGCGCGCGCCCTCGGCACGGGCCTGCTCCAGGTCCTTGGCCGTCAGGCCGGAGATACCCCGGCAACTGACATCACTGACGGTCAACTGCGCGTCGAGCAATTCGTTGGCCAGGATCACCACCTTCAAGCGCACGTCAAAGCCTTCGACATCCGCGCTCGGATCGGCCTCGGCATACCCCAGGGCCTGGGCCTCGGCCACCGCTTCGGCAAAGCCCAGGCCGGCCTCCATGCGGGTCAGCACAAAGTTGGAGGTGCCATTGAGAATGCCCTCGAACCCCAGTAGCCCACTGCCGGCCAGGGACTGCTTGGCCATGCGGATCACCGGGGTGCCGCTCATCACCGCGCCTTCGTATTCGAAGGCCGCCAGATTGCGCTGGGCCAGGGCCTTGAGCTCGGCGCTGTGCAGGGCAATGGGGCCCTTGTTGGTGGTCACCACGTGCTTGCCCTGCTCCAGGGCCCAACGGCAGAAGGTACTCGCTGGCTCGCCGTCCACCGGGTTGGTGAAGGTGGCCTCGGCAATGATGTCGGCGCCAGAGTCCTTGATCACCTGTTCGTTGAGCGCCTCCACCTGGCCGCCAGGCAGTTGCGCCAACGCGCCTTTGGTTGCCGGCAGCTTGCTCAGCAGACCGGCGTCCAGTCCCTGGGGAGCGACGATGGAGCCGAGGAACAGATCGCTGATGCCGACGATTTTCAAACTGAAACCCAGCTGTTTTTTCCATGCCTGATTGCGCTCGGCAATCAATTGCGCCAGGGCCCGATTGACCCCGCCGAAGCCCACCAGGGCGATGTTGTATTCAGTCATTTTTGTTGTGTTCCATCCGGGTTGAGAAGCTGATGGACACAAGGTTAGGGGGCTGGCCCGGGCAGTGAAATATGCCGTTTTGCTGTATTTGCTGAGCATTTTGCCCACGCCTGGAGCCAGGTGCGCGGGCATAGAAATATGGCGGGTTGCGCAGGGACGCCTTCGAGAGTGCCTGGTCCTGTATCCCTGGTCCGCCAACCTTGTGCAATCCGTCACCCTTACTCTGTTTGGCGGCAGAAGGTGATGGCTCTGATTGATACAGGAGTAAGCCCCATGAGGACTCTGAATCGATACATGCCGATTACCGGCCACGACTGCAACATTCCCTCGCTGCTGATCGATACCCAGGCCCCCATTGACGTCCTCCACGATGCAGCGGCGTATCGCATTCGCGCTGTGACTCAACTGCTGGAGAACTTCGCGACTTCTGATGACGCGCCCGAAGGTGCAGTGGTTCTGCAGGAAATGTCACTGGTGTGCAGAATTCTGCTGCGCGGCGGGTATGATTTGATGGATTTTACAACAAGGTGAATACAGGAGCAGGTACTTCAGCAAGCAAAAATCGCGGCTTGAAAGTCGCGATTTTTCTCTCGTGCTCTTCGACGCTCAGTTCGCGACAAGATAGTTACTCTTATTTTCAGAAGCAACCCCTCTTCCAGCCAGCACAGTATCATCAACATCAGTTTCTTTACACCAAATATCAGTCAAGAAACATATTCACATCTAATATCAGAAAAACCAAAGCCACTCACAACTTCCTTAAGTCTAAAAACATACTCAGTAAAATCCGGCACAGTGCCAAAAACACAAATTCTATTTATTGAAATAGACAACGATATACAATCTCGACTAATTAAGAACTCCCCTCCAAACCTTCCATCAAAAACCATAGCAATACCAATCCTCCCGAATGGCGAATGAGAGTCGAGAAATTCCTTTAAGTTGAAATGCTCAGCATACTCTTTCTGCCAATCATAAGAGTCAATATCTGATGACAACAAAAATAGAACATCCCCTTCAAAATCAAAACTCCACCCAGAATCAAGCAGTGCCATCACTATATCTTTTGGACTACAAGGCCGAGACAGACTTACATCTACAGATGCTTGGCTACCCATATTAATACTCCTTAAAAAATATCCCTTTTGAACTCAGCCACTCCTTGGTATGCTGAGGAATCGGTGTATTGGAATGGACCTCAAAAGAAGCGCCATTATCTTTAGCTATTCGAGCATGCGCGCCGACATCTGACTTAAACTTATCAAAACCTTTAGATCCGGCTTGAGCATGATCCTCCCAGTATCGGCCAGATTTAGCCTCGTACCATTCAGACCATTGTTTCAGCGTTTCACCCGGTTTGAGTGCAGCGTCAATGGAAGAACTGCTCGCATACAAATCCGTACGCGACTCCTCATCCTTGGTGATCTCATATGCCTTGCCCACATCCCGGTTCAGCCCGGCCGTTGAATCGGCCCCGGTCTCGGCATCCTTGCGCACCACGATCTCGCCCGCCCCGACGGTGGCGCGCACGATCTGCTCGCGGTCCTTCTGGTAATCCCAGCCGCTGACGCTCCAGCCGGTTTCACCTTCCTTGCCTTTACCCACCTGGCTGCTGTCTTGTGTGGTGCCACTACCGGAGCTGTAGGTGCCGCCCACGTTCAGGTAATAGCCGTGTTCCTTGTCCTTGCCGGCAATATCGCTGAAGCCCAGGGTGCCGGTGTCCAGCTTGAGGTTGCCGTTGTCGGCAAAGATCAGAGTGCCAAAGCCACTCGTTTCTCTCGCGACATATATAGAGTTAGAACTGAATCACTCATCTTTTACGCGGACACTAAGAGCAGAACTATTTAACACGAAACAACCCACTCTTCTTCCAGACAAGCAACATACAAAAAAACTTCTTAACCCCCCTAAACATCACTCTGCAATACACCACCCACGACACATACAACCTAATAACTCACACACAAAACTACTCAACTCAAAAACTCATACCGCCCACTCTAAAACACAACTAACAAATCTGAAAAAAAATTATCGTTGGACCGTAATCCTGCTCGGTATTTGAGACTTCAACAGAAAATTTCTTCTCGGGAAACTTATCTTTTAAAACCAAACGCCATGAAACTGCAAAAATATCCGCCAACTGTTCAAATATTACATCACCAACATCGCTTGCCGTTCCAGAAAAAACATCATAAAGATGAATTTGATTCATCACCCTCTCAACGGCATTGACATCACCATTCAACTGCTCGAGCCAAACATCGAATATCGCAGCGTCGTATCGACTCTCTAGAAACACCGCATCATCCCTAACAACAAAATCGGGAAACAACAATCTACAAAACAACATAACATCTTCAGGACTGCAAATTTCACTCACATAGGAAAATATATCAACTGTACTTTTTTCCGCCCACTGCGATTTCCATGACTCATATCTACTCAAGCCTACAAAAGGTTTAATTGTATTAACACTCATCATGGAACCTCGTCTGGTCTAATCGGTCTTGGGGCTAACTTCGTGGATGGTGACTGCACTCTAACAGTTCCATCAGGAAGTGTATTCCTACCATACTCTATTACATGTGGCGTCGGAACAGACAAATGAGGCTTACCTGTAACATCGACTCTTTTCAACACCATACCCACCGAATCATAAGTAGCGTAGCTAGTTATGTTCCCTTGATTATCAGCCCGATATAACACTCCATTCACGGGACCACCTTCCAATATGAAATTTCGACTAACTTGAGTCCCACCCTCAAGAGGCCCTCCAACTAAATTTCGTGCATTACGAGGAGTAATACCATTTATAGTATACATCACCCCCGGATTCAGCTTGTGCTCCGGAGTCACATAGGCACCATCCTTCTGCACCCCATCCAGTTGAGTACCGCCGGTATGTGGCGTTGTAATAACTCCGCCACCCTCAGCGTAGCCCCCACTGGCAGGATTCCCTCCTGATGCATCAACAATCGGATTGACCAGCTTTCGGTTTTCATCATCAAGCAGGTGAATTGGGAACGGCATAACAGTTAGCAATTCCCAGAGCGCCATTGAAACCCTTAGCCGACTCTGCACCTCCTCCGCTTTTACAGAAACACCCTGACTAGCACTTTTAACCATAGAGTTGGCGGCATTACGCATCCGCTCTTGATTTTCAGGTGTGGACGCTTGATAAGCCAGTGCACCAATCAGGGCAAGCATAACCCCCGAACTAGCGAGCCCCTGAGCATAGTTATTTGCGCCTGCAGGAGAATCGCTGAGGCGGCCGATGAGCGCTGTCAGTTCAACTGACTTCTCAGGGCTCTGACGGGCAATTTCCTGCATGCGAGCGACGAGAAGCTTTTCCCCGTCAGATTTTGGATCTCCGAACTTCTGCTTGAGTCGAAACTCAATAGCCTCCGCACGTCTGTTCTCATCTTTGCTGAAGGCTTTTAGGTAGTTTTCAGTTTCTACCAAGACTCTATTAATTTCTTCGGATGTGCCCTGAAGATTGTCTGGCGACGCGATTAGAACGCCCATGCTGGCCGAGAGAAGGGTCAGCTTTACCATCGTCTCCCGGCTTTTTTCCCCATACAACTCAACACTCTTCTTCCACTGCTCATACGCCTTCTTCGGGCTCGCCACCGCCCCAAGGGAAGAACTGCTCGCATACAGATCCGTACGCGACTCCTCATCCTTGGTGATCTCATACGCCTTGCTCACATCCCGGTTCAGCCCGGCCGTTGAATCGGCCCCGGTCTCGGCATCCTTGCGCACCACGATCTCGCCCGCCCCGACGGTGGCGCGCACGATCTGCTCGCGGTCCTTCTGGTAGTCCCAGCCGCTGACGCTCCAGCCGGTTTCACCTTCCTTGCCTTTACCCACCTGGCTGCTGTCTTGTGTGGTGCCACTACCGGAGCTGTAGGTGCCGCCCACGTTCAGGTAATAACCGTGTTCCTTGTCCTTGCCGGCGATATCGCTGAAGCCCAGGGTGCCGGTGTCCAACTTGAGGTTGCCGTTGTCGGCGGCGATCAGCGCACCGTCGATCTGGGTGTGGTTTTCGGTGCGGATATCGACCTTGTTCTTGCCAGTGATGCGGGTTTGCTCTTCAACCCAGTCGGTCTTGCCGGTGGTCTGGCCGTAACCGACTGAGCCACTGACACCGGCACCCGGGCCGATGGTGGCAGTGACGCTGATGTCGAATTCCTTGCCCTTGACCTTGCCGGTATCGGCGACCGAAACGACATTTGGTCGCCTCCTACGCGCCCGATGACTTCGTCGCCACCACTATTGCAATTGGTCTCGCTGCAATTGCTCCCCCCAAACTTACAAATCACCCTTAAATCTTTCTGGCAAGTACTCTTGCCGAACCATGCCTTTGAGCAACTCTTTAAGTTCATCAAGATAGTAAGAAAGCTCTTCCCTAGACTCGCAGACTGTACTTTTCTCAATATCAGAGTCACTAAAATTCTTCATTACCATCGCTATGCTATCTGCAAAAACCATTAATTCACCCTCGGAGACGCGAAGATCATACAGCGTGACACTTGCAATGCACTCTTTGCTTAAAAGTTCCATACGTTACCACCTCACATAATTAGAAAAAATCGACTCAAATTTATCAAGCTCATCTTGCGAGGCCGGCCGCCACTGCCCCCGTAGAATCCTATCTCTTGTATTAGCTTTAGGATTATTCAATGACGTTACAACCTCACCATCAGGCTCAATAATATGAACACGATCTTTTAGCCCCTTGATTACCCATCTACCATCATCCTGAATCAAAATATCTGCAGGCCGCGCAACCTGAATATCATTTACAACAGAGCCAACCGGGCGTCCTTCTTTATTTCTGATTTTAGCATGCACACCCTGGGTAATTTTTTCACCTTGAGAGTTATAAACAACTCCTGAAGACGGAAGCTCCTCCACAGGTCGAACATAGTCGGTCTCACCTACGCCGCCAATAGGACGACCACCTGTAGTAGTTAAACTGTCCGGGCGACTACCGCCAGCATATCCTTCACTAGAAGGATTCCCTCCTGACGTATCAACAATCGGATTGACCAGCTTTCGGTTTTCGTCATCAAGCAGGTGAATTGGAAACGCAGTGAGGGTTATAAACTCCCAAAGGCCGATCAAAATTTTTAGCTGCCTCTGCACCTCTTCCTTTGCAACACCACCTGCTTTTTTAGCGCTCTCAACAACCGAGTTGGCTGTGTGTCCGGGATTAGTTGACCATTACAGCGAGATGGACGTGATTTGATGAATGTAACGACGAGGCGGATGCAGGAGCAAGTGCTCCAGTAAGCAAAAAAGGCGGCGTGAAAGTTGCCCTTATTTATCGCAATCGATCAAATATCGATCAATAGCTTAATTATTCTCTTTGACGATAGAATGACCACTACAACCAAAACGCACTACCACACATAAAATTCGCGCATTTATCCCGCACATCTTCAATCACTTCAAAACCACAACATAACCTTTCAACTCTACCTTTAGCCGCTCAAACAGATGCTCTCCTTTTTTATTAAACTCCGCCTCATCCTCCTCGCTAGAAAATCCAGAGTCAGGAGGATATTTTTCATCTAAGGTATCATCATACTTAAGTGCCCATGACATTAGATCAGCTTTGAGCTCTTGTGAAGTCGGCAACTCCTCGGGATCAACATTCCCAATAGAGTCTGGCGACAAACTCCACAATGGAAAACACTGATAGTCAGGCATCAGTTTAATAACTTTCATTCCACCCTCAAAATTAGTTACACCCTTGAGAGCAACTTTACTTTTATGATCCGATATAGATACCCTCGGCAGATCCAGGTGAGCTAATAGGCCAGTTCATTTTTTTAGCCACCCCAGCAGCAAGCCCTCTTATTTCCTCCCAGAGGACAGAGTCGTACAAAGAATTTTTAGTCCAAATCTGCGAATTAGACTCACCACTAATAGATAAAATATTCTCATCTAGATTTTGAATTTCCAATAGCGCGCCTGCTGACACCATCTCTCTAAAAACCTCAAGAGCTTCTAAGACATCCTCCCAAATTAATGCAAGCCCATCTGCAACATTAATAAAAGTTGGAAATAAACGCACCTGCTCAGATGCTGGAATAGCCAAAGCTTGAATTATCCATTTTAATTTTGACAACATCAAACTAACCTCCAGAAACAAGCTTTGCCTTTCCCCCAGGATTCGGCTTATACGTTGAAGGATCAACTATCTTTATAGCGCCCTCCGTTGTAGTAGAAACTTTCTAATAAGCTCCTTCATGCCGACCTCCACCAGAATTAACTTGAATCTGCGAAATTTGGGGATACCCTTTTACCTCCTCAATTCGAGTCTTGCTGAAACCAAGAGTAAATTTAGGATGAGGCTTGTTTAAGCCAATCATCCCTCAGACCCGTTAAAATATTCAGAACGTTGGAATAACTCAAAAATGGCACCAAAAGAGAAAACCCAAAAGACTCACACTCAACATCTATAGGAAGATAAAAATCAAAGTCCTCTCTTTCACTAGAGAAAAAACTTGCATTCAAATGACTTTTTATAGCAACAACCGCCTCAAAAAGAATCTTGGGAACATCATCTTTTTTCGAAATAAAAAATCCATCCATACATATATCTAAAACACCATTCTCAAGCTTTACAGAACAAAGTATCTGCCCTTCATCTGCAACCTCATAAAAATGCCCTCGGCCAGATGCATCTAGTTGCCTCATTCTTTTTTCAAGGGTACGACGAATCTTCACTTCTCAAGCCCTTTTAAGAACCCTTTTAACCCTTCTCGGGTAGCGGGGGAAACTGAAGGAAAAATTTTTCTTAACATTATCCACACTACCCGTACCCAACATCGCTCCTTCCTCAGTTGCATAGCGGCCGTTTAAAGTAATTCTCTCTGCCCCTTGAGATTGAGCATAGTCGAGCATCTGTTTCAACGGCCGACCAACTCAACAGTACCATTTGGTCCATAACCAAAATACCTCTTTGAAGCACCTACAGAAAGTCGTTAAATATTATTTAACCATTACTCAAACTAACCTTATGAGAATAGATTTTTCCTATACCACTCGCAGCATCAAAAGAAGCAGAGCTCAAGTGTTTAGAGGTATTCTTTGAACTATCTGACTCACTATACATCACCCCCGGATTCAGCTTGTACTCCAGAATCACATAGGCACCATCCTTCTGCACTCCATCCAGCTGAGTACCACCCGTATGAGGCGTTGTAATAACTCCGCCACCTTCAGCGCCCCCTCAAATGAAGGGGTGCGTGGTGATTACAGTAGAATAAAATAACAACCCCGGACCAACTAAAATCCGGAGCTGTTTATTCAAACGATACACTCACAACTAAAACTAGATACGCCAAAACTTTCTATAACCCATCGAAGCTTACCAATATATTTATTAAAATCTGGCACAGCCTCAAAAAGACAAATTCTATTTATAGAAATAGATAAAGAGATCCAGTCTCGATAAATTAACCCCCCCTCCAAATTTTCCATCAAAAACCATAGCAATCCCGATTACCCCCAGATAACGAATGAGAGTTTAGGAACGCCTCCAAGTTAAATTTTTTAACATGCTCTTTCTGCCATTCATAGGAGTCAACATCAGATAGCAGTAAAAACAAACCTCGCCTTCAGAGTCAATACCCCCCCCAAAATCAATTGGTTTTACTATCACTTCTCTTGGGCTACAAGGTCGAAGTAAGCTTATATCTATAGATGCCTGACTGCTCATATTGACACTCTTTAAACGGTATATCTTTTGAGTCAACCATGACTTAACATGTTGATGAGTTTTTGTATTTTAATGAACTTCAAAAGAAGCACCGCTACCCTTAGCTATTCGAGCATGCGCACCAATATCAGACTTAAACTTTTCAAATCCTTTAGAAGCTGCCTGGACATGATCTTCCCAATATCGGCCTGATTTAGCTTCGTACCAGGTAGAGTTATTCGCTCCATATGCTCCGTCAAACTCTCGTCCCTTCGTCGAAAAACTTGGCTTCCCACCTAATTCTTTATGAAGGTATATTTCAAAGCCCTTACTTATTAAACCTTTAGCTAGTTCTTTTTCCGCAACTTCACTGAGAACAACTAACTATTCTTGAGCATATGACACTGGGGCAGAATCAAAGCCGTTCCAAAACACCCATAATCCTCCACAACGAGAACACTTGAGGGCACTATTCATCTCTCGATAAATCGCCTCCAAACCCACCCGCCCTTGGAACCTGTCAAAGTTCTCATCTGAAATCAAAAGTCATTCAATTGGATTCGGCATCTCACCAAAACTTAACTTATTACCACATTTACAGAGCATTGATGGCATTTCACTTACCTATGATAGCGATGTCATTAATTTTTTCGCCCCTGAACCATTAACTCTCCGCAGAACATCTCCCAACTGCTCTCTAGTAACGGTGCTTCTAGATAAATCTAGAACAACCCCCTCAGCTTGCGTATTTTTCTTTGCTATCGCAGAAATTATTCTGTCCGCATTACCCGTTGCAGGGGTATATACATCATAGCTAACACCATTAACTAGAAGATCTGAAGTTTTCCCTTCTGCTCTCGTACCAACAGGGCGACGCAGCTCAACTTTTTACCTTGAGCAGCCATATAGTATGCAGAATTTATCTCTGACTGAGAGAAACTTCCACTTGGATCTATTCGAAGTTTACCTTTTGCAGCAACTAACTACCAATGGCCTCTCTGCGACGGTACACGACCCGCCCAAGCGCCGATAACCCCGGAAGTCTTTCGCTACCCACAATCAATTCAGAACGGCATCTCAAGCTAGAATTTTGATATGCCGTATATTGACAAACAATATCTTCAATCTCCTCGACGTCATCCTCAAGGTTCTCTTCAAGATAGAACCTCAATACCCACTCATCGCCACACCACAGCAATGCGACCATTCTAAAGTTGGCAGAGACCGCCCCTACCAACGCCTGAACAAGCATTAGCACTTGAAAGTTCCACTCTTCCAGCACAGGCTGATCACTCATTTCTGACTCCAGTTTGGATTTGTGGGGACAATGCTCGGCTTTTTTGTTCCCTTGATAACAAATACGTTAGTCGGCTGATCAGTTATACCAACGCCGAGATTAACGTTAGTTCCAGTAACACCCTCAAATTTAACCACTGGAAAACCTTGACCATTCTTTCCTAGGATTTTCACTTGGCCGGAGTGGTAAGCATCAAGCACTTTTTTAGCATCTGAAACACTGTTCACGAAACCAACGCTCCCCCGCTCCTCAAGCTGCTGTGTCCCTGCAGTATGACGATTCTGCCTCTGGCTTATTTTTGTTGAGACCTCAGGAAAGTCTTTAGGTGTAAGTATTCCTTTTGCAGCAATTACCTATATTATTTCTTATCACGCTTCCTCAGAGAGTACTCTTCCACATACTCCTTTGGCGGCAATGCCGTGCCAAAAAAATGCAGTTCGCCGGTATCTTTATCAACAAAAATCGGCCCATTTCCAACCAGTTGAAATGAAAAATCACCTGTCTCAACATACTGTTTGGAGTTGAAGCAAAATAGCCACCCATCAGGAAACCCTTCAGAATATGTTATAACCAGCGGCATTGGAGACTTACTCAAATGATTAATAACCATCTGCAGAGATTCTTCAAAAGCTATCACTAGTTGGTCCTCAAAAACTTAAACGATGTAAACTTACTGAGATCAGCAACCTTGCCTGTCTGCCCATCTAAGAATCTGATAGTACCATTCTGGTTTACGACATTGAACACATGTCCAGGCTGACCAGGACCATACGACCCATACACAATACCTCGCGCACCTGAGCCAATACCAATCATTTTCTGAGAAATATTATCCGCAGATGAGACCGATACAAATCTTGTACCAAACTGCTTTTCCAGTACTGTAATTGAAACGCCATCTGTTGATTTTATCGGAAGCGCCGAAGCTGGATTTCCAGCCAGAGTTGCATCAGTCGCAATTGAACAATTCACGCAGTTATGAGTTCGACCAGCTTCAGGAAAGCCTGGATTGACATTCTTAATCGAGCCAGCCGTTTCTTCGACTGCGCCACCCGTTCCTTTTGCAGCACTGCCCTCACTATACATCACCCCCGGATTCAGCTTGTGCTCCGGAGTCACATAGGCACCATCCTTCTGCCCCCCATCCAGTTGAGTACCGCCGGTATGTGGCGTTGTAATAACTCCGCCACCCTCAGCGTAGCCCCCACTGGCAGGATTCCCTCCTGATGCATCAACAATCGGATTGACCAGCTTTCGGTTTTCGTCATCAAGCAGGTGAATTGGAAACGGCATGTGGGTTACCAACTCCCAAAGCCCCATCGAAACCCTCAGCCGACTCTGCACTTGCTCCTTTGTTTCAGAGACGCCCCGGCTGACACTTTCAATCATGGAGTTGGCCGCGTTACGCATCCGCGCTTGATTTTCAGGTGTGGACGCTTGATAAGCCAGTGCGCCAACCAGGGCGAGCATAACCCCCGAACTAGCGAGCCCCTGAGCATAGTTATTTGCGCCTGCAGGAGAATCGCTGAGGCGGCCGATGAGCGCTGTCAGTTCAACTGACTTCTCAGGGCTCTGACGGGCAATTTCCTGCATTCGAGCGACGAGAAGCTTTTCCCCGTCAGATTTTGGATCTCCGAACTTCTGCTTGAGTCGAAACTCAATAGCCTCCGCACGTCTGTTCTCATCTTTGCTGAAGGCTTTTAGGTAGTTTTCAGTTTCTACCAAGACTCTATTAATTTCTTCGGATGTGCCCTGAAGATTGTCTGGCGACGCGATTAGAACGCCCATGCTGGCCAAGAGAAGGGTCAGCTTTACCATCGTCTCCCGGCTTTTTTCCCCATACAACTCAACACTCTTCTTCCACTGTTCGTACGCCTTCTTCGGACTCGCCACCGCCCCAAGGGAAGAACTGCTCGCATACAAATCCGTACGCGACTCCTCATCCTTGGTGATCTCATACGCCTTGCTCACATCCCGGTTCAGCCCGGCCGTTGAATCGGCCCCGGTCTCGGCATCCTTGCGCACCACGATCTCGCCCGCCCCGACGGTGGCGCGCACGATCTGCTCGCGGTCCTTCTGGTAGTCCCAGCCGCTGACGCTCCAGCCGGTTTCACCTTCCTTGCCTTTACCCACCTGGCTGCTGTCTTGTGTGGTGCCACTACCGGAGCTGTAGGTGCCGCCCACGTTCAGGTAATAGCCGTGTTCCTTGTCCTTGCCGGCAATATCGCTGAAGCCCAGGGTGCCGGTGTCCAGCTTGAGGTTGCCGTTGTCGGCAGCGATCAGCGCGCCGTCGATTTGGGTGTGGTTTTCGGTGCGGATATCGACCTTGTTCTTGCCGGTAATACGGGTTTGCTCTTCAACCCAGTCGGTCTTGCCGGTGGTCTGGCCATAGCCGACCGAGCCACTGAGCCCTGGAGCAGGACCAAAGGTGGCGGTGACGCTGATGTCGAATTCCTTGCCCTTGACCTTGCCGGTATCGGCGACCGAAGCGACGTCCAGGTCCCCCCCGACACGCCCGATAACTTCATCGCCACGCAGGTTGGCACCAGAAATGTTGGTGTCCTTGCCACTGGTGAAGCCCAGCCGGTCCCCGGCATAGAGATAAGCCTCTTGCTGGCGCTCGCCTTCACGCTCCAGATTGCCTTTGCCCATGCTGACGCTGGCGTAGACGCCCACGCCTTCCGAGCCGAAGGTGAAGCCGACTTCCCCACCACCACTGTTGCGGTTGTTCTCGCTGCTGTGGTCGTTCTGCGCGGCGCGGATGTTCAGGTCGTTACCGGCATCCAGGTCGATGTTGCGTCCAGCCTGGGCCTGGGTCCCGATCAGGTTCAGGTCGTTGCTGGCCTTGAGGTTGATGTCGCGCCCGGCATCCAGTTGGGTGGCAGTGGAGGAGCCTTGGCTACTCTCGGTGCTGGCGGTGCCGAAGCTGCCGCCGACGCCGATCTTGAAGCCGCCGCTGGTGCCGCCGTGGATGCCGCCCCACATCTCGGTGTTGCGGGTTTCCTCGCTGATGCTGCCTTTGGCCACATCCAGGGTGACGTCGCGCCCTTTGACGTTGATGTCGCGCCCGGCACTCAGTTGACTGCCCTTGACGGTCACGTCGTTGTTGGCCGTGAGGTTCAGGTCGTTGCCGGCCTGCAGAGTTGAAGAGCGGTTGCCCTGCTCGATGATCTCCTGGCTGCTGCTTTGCTTGCTGTTGCCAAGCTTGACGTCGGCGGTCGGCCCGGCGAGGAACTGGCTGACCGAGTCGACGGCCTTGAGGGTGCTGGAGGCTTTGCTGGTGTTGTTTTCACCGTCGCCGGCACCATTGACCGCGTCCTTGGTCTTGCCATAGTTGTGGTTAATGGTGACACCCAGGCCATTGCGCTCGCTTTCACGCTGCTGTTCGGTCACCCGCACTTCCCGGGCGGCGTCGATCTTGATATCGCGACCGGCCACCAGGTTGATGTCGTGATCGGCCCGAAGATCGGAACCCATCTGGTTGATGTCGCGCTTGGCGTTGACCGACAGGTCTGCACCGGCACTGATCTGGCTGGCGGCGGCGGTCTGGGTTTCGACGCGATTCTTTTCCTTGTTGCGCTCGGCACCGGCGAAGAGGCTGACACCGTTGTCGTCGCTGCTGACGCCCACGCCGACTTGCTTGCTCTTCTTCCAGTCCTGCTCCGCCGAGCTGTTCTGTGCCGCCAGCACATTCACATCGCGTCCGGCGTCAAGACTGACATTGCGCCCGGCGCTGATGCCGCTGCCCACCACATTGATGTCGCGCTCGGCCTTCAGGCTCGCATCGCGCTCGGCCAGCACCTGGCTGCCCACGCTGGTGCTGCTTTGCGCCTGGCGCCCGGACTCCTTGGCCGAGGCAAAGGAGACGCTGGTCCCGGAGGAGGAAAGCCCGACTTTTTTCTTGTACTGCTCGCTGCGGCTGTAGGCCGTGTCATTGGCCGAAACCAGGTTGATGTCACCGCTGTCCTTGACCAGCCCGGCACGCAGTTCCACATCGTTGCCGGCCACGGCTTCACTGGCCCGCAGGCGGATATCGTTGCCCGCGGCCACCACCACATCGTTGCCAGCGCTCAGCTCGCTGCCGACCTGGGTCGCGGTGGTTTGCAACTGGCTCTTGCCGCTTTTGGACAGGCCGAGGAAACCGGACTTGGTCTTCTTGCTGTAGGAGCCGTGCTCCTCGACACCGGAGAGGATCGCCACATCACCGGTGGCACCGACCATCAGGTCTGCACCGGCCTTGAGCTGGCTGCCGATCAGCGTGACATCGCGGCCACCGTTGATGCTCATGCCGCCATCGGCTTTCTTGCTGGTGTTGAGGGTCAGGTCTTTCCCGGCCTCGACCACAGAGGCGATGTTGGTGCTGTGGTAGCTCTCCTGCTGTTTGCTGCTGCTCTGACCAAAGGAGCCTTTGCCCTTCTTGGACATGAAAGAGGCAGTCTCATCCTTTGCCGACAGCACATTGAGATCGCGAGCAGCATCCAACGCGACGTTTTGCTCGCCCTTCACCTGGCTGGCCACCAAGATCAGGTCCTGACCCGCCTTGATCGACAGATCGCCGCCAGCGGTCACCGAAGACGCCTGCTGACGTACCTGATCGTTACTGCTGGTGACCTTCTTGCTCTTCGACGCGCGGTGGCTCTCATTGGCCGCAGCTTCGATGGATACGTCACGCGCCGCTGCCAATGCCAGGTTGCCCTGGGCAGCGACCTTGCTGGCCACCATCTGCAGATCCTGGCCGGCCGTGGCGGAAAGATTGCCACCGACCTGCACTTCACTGCCGTACTGGGTGGTCTGGCTCTGGCTCCAGTTGGTCTTCTTGTGGCGTCCGCTGCTGCTGTTCACTTGCTCGGTGGCCACCAGCGCCAGATCACGCCCCGCCTTGAGACTCGCATCGCCCCCGGCCTGGAGCACGCTGCCGCTGTTACGGATATCCCGTCCGGCGTCGATATTCAGGCTGTTGTCCGCCTCGACCCGAGCCGCGTTGTTGAGGTAGTCGTTGTGCTGGGCCCCGCCGCCATAACGGGTGTCCTGGCTGACTTTCGAGCGTTCGTTGATGACGTCGCCCTGGGTCGCTACCAGGCTGACGTCCTGGCCTTTGAGAATCCCGCCCTGGGCGTTGCGGATGCTTTGGGTGGCCAGCAGCGACAGGCGTTCGTTGGCGTCCATCAGGCCGCTGTTGTCGATGTTCTGGGCGCTGGCTTGCAGTTGTGCACTGGCGCGCAGGGTGCCCTGGTTGGCCAGGGTGCCGCCGGAGATCAGGTTCACGTCGCGCCCCTGAATCAGTGCGCCGTTGGGCGCCAGGCGGTTGTTGGCCTGGGCCATGTACAGCACCGGTACCAGGACCTTCTCGCCGTTGACCTCCTGTTCCTGCATCCAGACGATGTCGTGGGTCAGGGCCGCGACCTGGGCTGAGGTCAGGGCTATACCGGGTGACAGGTCAAGGGCGGTCTTGCTGGCGATCGCGTTGTCCATCAGGTAGCGGAACATCGCTTCGTCGCTGTCCAGCCCAGCAATAAAACGCTGGCCGGTGCGGGCAATCACCGCTTCGCGGATCAGCCGTTGCTCATAGAGCCCGTCGCCCAGGCGGCGCTGGGTCTGGTCGCTGTTGAAACCGATGCGGCTGAGCAGGTAGTCGGAACTGATGAACTGCTTGAGGTTGGCGAACGCCGGGTTGGTTTCGATCAGGTATTTGTGTTGCAGGTTGCTGCTGACTCTGAACAGGCCGCTGTCACCTTGCGGCAAGTTGAAACTGGGCAAGGCCAGAGGGTTGACCGCTTGTTGCTGCAGGTCCGGAGCGGCTTGCAGGTTCAACTGCGGCAGAGCCTGGGTGCTGCTATCCACAGCTGTCATGCCGACCCGGCTGGCACTGGCGGCCACGGCTTCACCCGGACGAATCACGCTGTTTTCCAGCAGTTGGGTGCCGGTGATGTCCACCTTGCCGGCGCCCTGGATGACTGCCGCGGCGACTTCGCCACTGCCGGTGGTCTCGACCTTGCTGAAGCCGCTCAGGCTACCGAGCGCAATCGCTCCCAGCGGCATCGCCGTAGGGTTGTAACTGGCAGAGTTGGGGTCGTTGTAGGCGTTGTAGCGCCCGATGTTGTTGACGAAGGTGTAGTAGGCACCTTCGTCCTTGGTGTAGACCGAGTAAGCGTAATTGCGAATCTCGCCGCCGCCGGCACCGATGTTCTTCAGGCTGTTGCTTTGCAAGCTGATATCGCCGGCGGCAGAAACGGTACTGAACTGGTTCTCGAAGCTGTCGCCCTTGAAGGTCAGCTCGGCGCCGGAAATCAGGTTGCCGCGCTGGGAGTCCTCGGTGATTTTCGTGCCGTAGACCTCGGTCACCGAGTAATAGGCTTCGCAGTGCTTACCCTTGCAGTTATCGGTAAAACCGAGGTTGATGCGCCCGGAGGTCAGGGCCGGAATAAAGGCGAACTTCTCCTTGCGGTTGACCAGGCGATTGGCCAGCAACTGCATGCCATGGGCGCTTTCAATGGTGCCGGAAATGTTTTCGATCAGGCTGGCCGGTTGTTGTCCCGGGGCATTCACGTCCAGGCGCCCAAGGCTGTAGATGTCACCCTTGTCGTTGGTCAGGCTGCTGGTTTCCAGCTGCATGTCGGCGCCGCTGAAGATCAGCCCGCCCTGGTTGACCAGGGTCGGGGTTTCAATATGCAAGGCATTGCCCGCCCCCAGGGTGCCCTGGTTGGTCAGGCTGTCGACCTTGAGTTGCAGGTCTCCGGCAGCCGTGAGCGTGCCGAGGTTCTGCAGGTGACTGCCCAAGGTGAAATCGGCCACACCGCCACTGCGCACCTCGGCCTCCTGGCCAAGGTCGGCACGGGCGGCAGCGAAAGTCATGCGCCCCTGGCTCTTGAGCAGGCCGTTGCCCTGGTAAGAACCACTGAGAATCAGCTTCAGGTCGCCGTCGGTTTCCAGGCCGCCGTCGTTGATCCAGTGGTTACCACTGGCTTCGACGCCCTCCACTGAAATCAGCTTGCCAGTGCGGGTCTGGGTGAAGGTCCCGACCTTCAAGCCGATCTTTTGTGCCTGGATCTGACTGGTATTGCTCCAGTCCGCCAGGTCCAGATCCAGCCGGCTGTTGGTGATGAAACTGCCGCCGGCATTGCCGGTGTCCGCCAGGGACAACGCGAAGCCTTGTTGCCCCAGGTGGCGCACCAACCCTTGCTGGTTGCTCAGGCCCCCGCTGCTCAGCAGCAAGCGCTGATTGCCGATCTCCACCAGGCCCTGGTCGTTATCGAAACGGCCACCGATGCTGAAGCGGCTCTCGCCCTGCTCGCCCAAAGCCCGCAAACGGCCCTTGGCATTGCTCACCGAACCGGCTTCCACCGCGAGGCTTTCCCGGGACTCGATCAGCCCTGCGTCGTTGTCCAGCTTGCCGGAAAGTGCCAGCCCGATGGTTTCGGCGCTGAGGCTGCCCTTTTGGTTCTGCAGACTGTCGACGGAGAGTTGCAGGTGCTTCTGGCTGGCGATCTCGCCCTCGTTGTTGCGGACCTCGCCGCCCTTGAGTTGCAAATCGCCTGCGGTGGACAGTACATGCCCCTGATCATTGATCAGACGGGAGCTGCTGCCGATCTCGACTGCCGCCCCGCGGGCCTGCCCCTGAGTGTTGTCGAAGGTCGCGCTCTTGACTTCGAGCTTGCCAGTCTGGGCGTTCAGTCGTCCTTGCTGGTTGCGCAGTTCATCGGCTTCCAGGCTCAGTTTGCCGGCACCCGTGAGGATCTTGCCGCCGCCATTGTCGAGGACCTGCTTGACCCTGGCCTTGAGCTCGCCCTGGCTGGCTTGCAGGGTGCCCTGGCGGTTATCCAGGCTACCGGCATTGAGAGTCAAGTCTGCGCTTTTGCTGAGGATCAGCCCCTGATCGCGGTTGTCCAGGCTGTCGACCGCCACCTTGAGTGACTGCTCGGCGGCCAGGGTCCCGCCACGATTATCCAGACTGTCACCCTCAACCTTCAGGGCTTGCTGGCCAATCAACTGACCGCCACGGTTATCGACACGACCGGCCTTGAGGTGCAGATCCCCCGCTGCCACCAGTTCCGCGCCCTGGTTATCCAGGCGCTCAAGATCAGTCGTGAGACTGCCCCGGGCGTTGATACTGCCCGTGTTGATCAGACTGCCACCCTGAAGCTGCAGATGGCTGGTGGGGTTGATGGTCTCGATACCCTCTTGCCGCTGAAGCCCCGCATTGAGCTGACCGCGACTGACCACCTGCTGGCCTTCGAGGTGCAGGTTGCCGCCCGCGGTCAGGTTTTTGTCCACTGTCAGTTTTTCAGCGGCAACCACTTTGGCGTTCCGGTCCGCATACACCGACTCGGTCAGTTGCACCGCTTGCGCCTTGAGTTGCACGTCGCCCTGGGCTTGAGCACGAGCCAGGGTCAGCTTGCCGTTGGCATCGATTTGCAGGTCACCACCGCTGGTAGCCATATCACCTGCCAGCTTCACCCCTACACCGGCTTCAGTGCCCACCAGCTTGATCGCCCCGGCGTACATGCCGCCCAGGGCCGAAGAGTCGATCGCCAGTTGCGGCGCATCCGCCGGGTTGGCGGTGCGGGCGGTGGCGTTCAAGGTCTTGGCGTCGACGTCATTGGCCCCGGCGATCACCGCCAGATGCTTGGCCTGGATCTCGGCGTTGATTTTCGCGCTGCGGGTGATGATTTCGAACTGGTCGATGTTGCTCGCGTTGAGCCCCGCGCCCTCGATGGCGACGCTGCCCTGGTCCACCTGGTAACGCTGGACCTGGCCGTTCTCGATCACCGGCTTGCCGGTGGTCAGGGTAGCCTTGGGGGTATTGATGAAGCCGCAGCCATTGCAGGTCACGCCATAGGGGTTGGCGACGATCACATGGGCCGACTGCCCGGCCACTTCGGTGTAGCCCTTGAGCTGGCTGGGGCTGCCGCCGTTGACTTCGTTGAGGATCACATTGGCCGCGCGGCCACCCAGGTTGGGGTTGCCGATAATGTAGCCACCCAACTGGGTGCTCTGCAGCTTTTGCGTGGCGTTGTTGAGGATCACCCCCTGCTGGCCAACGTTGTAATCGCTGAACTTGTTATGGGACAGCCCGCCGCCATTGGGCGTGGCAATGTTGACGATGGGCACGCCATTAGCCGCTTGCCCGAGGCTGGTGCCGCTGCCGTTGACCACGATGCCGTCGGCCATCACCACCAGCGGCTGCCAGAACATCACGTTGGCCAGGATGAACGCCAGTCCGCGTTTCGGCAGGCCCAAAAAGGACTCACGGGATTGCAGGGCAGCCGAAGGCTGGCGGGCCAGAAAGGCAAACTGACGAACGTCCATGTCGAATATCTCAGGCAAAAAGCGGAATTAGAGGAACAGGTCCTGGTCGCCGGGGTTGAAGGTCGGTGCGGGCAAGGGAGCGGCAATCGCCATGTGCACGGGGCCGGCCAGCAACAGGCAAGACAAGGCACAGCACAACCTCATCCCGAGGGCGGAGATAGGCATATTCGGTCCTTCGAAAGGGCAGCAAGGGTCAAGACAAGGCGAGCGATGCTAATGTGCCACTACCTTGGCGTCAAACAAGCGCCGAGCACCCCGACAAACTGCGTATACCCCCCGGAATACGGGCCTTGCAGTGGGCGCCGATACTAGATTGATCCCGGTAACCACCACATCGGATTGATCTGAATTTTCGAAAGAGGTTTCTTGGTAGCGGACTGTTGATCCGCCAGAGGCGTTTCTTAGAGCCATCGGCTACCCGCGCAGATTTCCACCGAAGCCATTTCCAGGCGTACCGCCCAACACCTGTTCATGAGGCATGAACAGGCACATTCTGCAGCGCCGAAAAAGCAAAAAAAGCCAACACTCGTTGGCTTTTTCAAGCAGGCAGACAGCCCCTAACTCACCGAGGACAAGACAAAGGACGTCACGGTGTTTTCCACCCCGGGCAAGGCGGCGATGTCATTCCACACCCGATGCACCCGTTCCGCCGTGGCGGCGCTGACCCGCACCAGCACATCGAACTCGCCGCTGAGCACTTCGCACTGGACGATCTCCGGCATGGCACGCAAGGCCTGCAGCACTTCGGCACCGCGCATGCGGTCGTAGCGGTAGACGAAAATCAGCGCATTGATCCGGGTGTCCGCGCCCCGCCCCTCTCCCACGCGAATGGTGTAGCCCTGGATCGCCCCGTCCCGCTCCAGGCGCTCGATACGCTGGCGCACGGCGTTGCGCGACAGGTTGACCTTGGCCGCCAGCTCGGCGTGGGCGGCCCGGGCATTGAGGGTCAGTTCGGCCAGGATGCGCTCGTCCAGAGGATCAAGAATCCGCTTCATAGGCTCACCTTGCACCGGCCCATCACCAGGACTCCAGGCAGTGCAGCAGCGCGCCAAAGTCATCCGCGGCCAGCGTCTGCCACTGCAGCGTCGAAGGCTGTGCCACCGGCTCTTTCGGCAACCCGGGGATGCCCAGCGAGCTCAGCAGGCGCGCCGACTTGGCCGGTGCAATCTCCCCCAGGGTGACCATCGGTGCCACCAGGCTGCGGCGGTACAGGCGCGCCGCCAGGACGCCGGTGGCGGCATGGGGGTCAATGACGTAGCCGGTGTCCCGATACAGGCTGACGATCTCCTTGCCGGTCTCTTCATCACTGACCGAATAGGAGTCGATGATCATCCGCGCCTGGAGCCAGGCCTCGTTGTCCAGGGTCATCTCGCCGCTGTCCTCGAAGCCCTGCATCAGCACCGCCACCGCCTGCGGGTCCTGGCCATACAGCTCCCAGACCAGGCGCTCCAGGTTGGCGAACAGCGACAGGTCCATGGCCGGCGACAGGCTCTGGCTGGCCTGCCCCCGGGAATAGTGGTTCTTCAGGAACAGTTGATGCAGGGCGTCATTGCGGTTGGTGGCCACGATCATCTGGGTGATGGGCAGGCCCATTTTCTGCACGATGTAGCCGGCATAGACCTCGGCGAAACTGGCCGCCGGTACGCTGAAACCGATGGGCCGCTGGCCCCCGCCCAGTTGCAGCACGGCGTGGAAATACAGCACCAGCTGGGCCATGACCCCGACCCAGTTGCTGGAGTTGAAGCCGATCACCTCATGCTCGGCCAACGGCCACTGACGCAGCAAGCGGCCGACCAGGGTCTGGCAGTCATCGAAGCTGCCCTCCACGGCGAAGCGCCACAGGCCCGGCTGGTGCGCCGCCTGCAACTGTCGCCCTTGCTGCTCGGGCACGCCGTGCTGCGGATAGAACACCAGCAGTCGCGTCTGCGGGCAGTCCTTGAAGGCCTCGATGGCCGCCAGCCCGGTGTCGCCATTGGTGGCCCCCACCAGCACCCCACGCCGCTGCCGGCGCTGGAGAAAGTAGCCCACCAGTTGGGCCTGCAGGCGTGCGGCAAAGTCCTTGGCCGAACCGCTGGCGCCATGAAACAGCTCCAGCAGCCATTCATTGCGATCGATCTGGCGCAGCGGCGCCACCGCACGATGGCCAAAACCGCTGTAGGCCTGGCGAAGCAGCCCCTTGAAGTCGGCCTCGGGCAGGCTGTCGCCGACAAAGGGCCTGAGCACGCGAAAGGCCAGTTCGGGGTAATCCAGGGTCGACCAGTTGGCGATTTCCTGGGGGCTGAAACTCGGCAACTGCTGCGGCACATAAAGCCCGCCGTCGGCCGCCACGCCTGACAGGACCACGGTTGCAAAATCCACCTGCTCGGTGGCACTGCGGGTACTCACATAACGCATGCTTGGCTCCGGCCAGTCATTTGTAGCGATGGGCCTGCTCCACCAGCCAGGTGGAAAATTCCAGCGCATCGGGGTGTGGATCGGCCCCGGCGCCACGCACCAGGTAAAAGGATTCGCTGGCCTCGATGCGCTGACTGAAAGGCTCCAGCAAGCGCCCGTCGGCGAGCATCTGGTCGACCATGGAGGAACGGGCCAGGGCCACGCCCAGGCCCAGTTCGGCCATGCGCAAGGTGGAAATCAGGGTGTCGAACTGCATCCCCCGGGACGAATCCACTTGCTCGGCGCCGGCCCGCTGCAGCCAGTAGCCCCAGCCCTCTTCGTAGCCCAGCACATGCAGCAGCGGGTGCCGGGCCAGGTCCGCCGGCACCTCTAGCGGCGCCTTGTCCAGCAAGGCCGGGGCGCACACCGGGAACAGCGTGTCCCAAGTCAGGCGCTGGGCCACCAGCCCCGGCCAGTGGCCGTGGCCCCAACGAATTTCCAGGTCGTCTTCGCCGTCCAGCTCCTTGACCCAGATATTGCTGATGTAGCGGATATCCACCAGCGGGTGCCTGTGCTGAAAATCCGCCAGCTTGGGCGCCAGCCAGTGGACGAAAAACGCCAGGCTGCCGCGCACCTTGATCGGCCGGCGCTTGTGCTGGCCGAAAATTTCGTTGGTGCCCACCGCCAACCGGGTGATCGCGTCCTGCACCACCGGCAGGTAGGAGCGGCCCTCCTCGGTCAGGTCCAGGCCGCGGGGCAGGCGCTTGAACAGCGCCACCCCGAGGTGGCTTTCCAGCTGGCGGATCTGTTGGCTGACCGCGCCCTGGGTGAGGAACAGTTCCTCGGCGGCGTGGGTGAAGTTAAGGCAACGGGCGGACACCTCGAAGGCGCGCAGCCAGTTCAGCGGGGGCAAGCTTTTCTGCTTCATGGCCTGGCTCTCATGGACACCCTGGGCGCCGGGCGCACCCGTCAACCCTGCAGGGCATCGGAGGGCCGAGCCAGGGCTGCCAGGGACAGGCGCCGCTGGCGGCTACTGCGGGTAATGTAATACACCAGGTAGCACCAGGCGATGAAGGGCAGGCCGAAGTACAAGGCCACGCGCTGCTCGGGGTCGAAACCGATGCCGACACAGGCCAGGGCGCAGCACAACAGCGCCCCCAACGGCACCCAGGGGTAGCCACGAACACGGAATTTCAAGTCGCGCACGTCACCGCCGTTGGCCACGAAGTGCCGGCGAAAGGCGATCTGGCTGGCGGCGATGCTCATCCACACCACCACCACCGCCAGCCCGGAAATCGACACCAGGGCCAGGTAGATGGTGTCCGGGGCGAACACGCTGCTGAGCAGCGAGGCGGCGCCACCGGCCATGCTCACGATGATCGCGTTGAGCGGCGTGCCCATGCGGGTCAGGGCCGAGAACTGCTTGGGCAGGTGGCCCTGGTCGCTCAGGGTCCAGAGCATCCGCGAGGCGGCGTACAGCCCGGAGTTGGCGGCGGACAGCAACGCGCTGATGATCACGAAGTTCATGATGTCGGCCGAGTACGGAATGCCGATGTAGGTGAACACCGTGACGAACGGGCTTTCCACCAGGCCGGCCTGCTCCCGGGGCAACAGGGTGGCGAGGACGAAGATGGTGCCGACGAAGAAGATCGCCAGGCGCAGCACCGTGGTGCGGATCGCCCGTGGCACATTGCGTTGCGGGTCACGGGTTTCGCCAGCGGCGATGCCGATCAGTTCGGTGCCGGAGAAAGCGAAGGCCACCGCCAGTAGGGTCATGGCGATCGGCATGAAGCCGGTGGGGAATAGCCCCTCACGGGTGAAGTTGCTCAGGCCGATGCTGTGGGCCTGGTCGATGTGCAGAAGACCGAGAATCCCCCCGCCGCCCACCACCAGGAATGCCAGCACGGTGATCACCTTGACCAGCGACAGCCAGAACTCGGTCTCGGCGAACAGCCGCACCGACACCACGTTGGACAAGAACACCACCATGGCGAACAGCGCGCTCCAGATCCACACCGGGGTCTCGGGGAACCAGCGGGCCATGAGGATCCCGGCGGCGGTGAATTCCGAGCCGATGGCCACGGTCCAGGTCAGCCAGTACAGCCAGGCCACGGTGTAGCCGGTACCGGGGCCGAGAAAGCGCGTGGCGTAGGTGCTGAAGGAGCCGGTCTCGGGCATCTGCACCGCCAGCTCGCCGAGGCACATCATCACCAGGTACACCATCAGCGCGCCGATGATGTAGGCGATCACCGCACCCAGCGGGCCGGCCTGGTTCACCGTGTAGCCGGACGTGAGGAACAGCCCGGTGCCTATCACCCCGCCCAGGGCGAGCATGACAATGTGCCGGGTCTGCATTTCTTGCTTGAAGCCGCCGCGCAAGTCGGTCTGTTGTTCTTGTAGGGACATGATGGTTCTCATGAAAGTTGTCAGGGCAAGTCTCAATTTCTGCGACTGTGGAAATGGGCAGAAAACAAATCGGATGCCACCAGGTTTTTATTGTTATTCCTCTTCATGAAGCCCCCACTGGCTGCCTTGCTGTGGGGGTGTTGCGCGCTCTTTTCAGTGGGCGACCTCGGCCCGCGGGTCCTGGGATGGGATGGCGCCAGGCGCCGCATTCTGCTTGAGGGATTGGCGCAGCCAGGCGAAGGCCTGCTGCAGGTCGGCCAGCAGGTCATCGGTGTCTTCGATGCCCACCGAAATCCGCACCAGGCCTTCGGAAATGCCCAGGGCCTGGCGCTCTTCCAGGGTGTTCTCCACATGGCTGGTAGTGCGCGCCGGGCCGTAGATGGTTTCCACCGCCCCCAGGTTGCCGGCGCAGTGGGCATAGCGCAGGCGTGGCAACAGCTGCTTGACGCTGTCCATGCCACCCCCCAGGACAAAGCTGACGATGGCGCCGAAACCGCGCATCTGCGCACAGGCCACGGCGTGGTTCGGGTGGTTGGGCAGGCCCGGGTAGTTCACGGCTTCCACCAACGGCTCGTTGAGCAGGAACTGCGCCAGCTGCGCGGCGCTGTGCTGTTGCTGGCGCATGCGCAGGGCCAGGGTCTTGATCCCGCGAATGATCAGGTAGGCCGAGAACGGATCGAGGCTGGCACCGTTGATTTCCCGGTAGTGACGCACCTGGCTCATCAGCGCTTCGCTGCCGCAGGCCACGCCACCAAGCACATCGCCGTGACCGCTGAGGAACTTGGTAGCGCTGTGGATCACCACATCCACGCCCAGCGCCAGGGGGTTCTGATTCAGCGGCGTAGCGAAGGTGTTGTCCGCCACCACCAGGGCGCCGACCTGTTTCGCCGCGGCGACCAGACGCTGGATATCGACGATCTTCAGGGTCGGGTTGGTCGGCGTCTCCAGGTACAGCAGGTCGCAGCCCTTGGCGATCTCGGCCTCGATCTGCTGCTGGTCGAAGGTTTCGCAGAGGGTCACGGCCACGCCCATGCGCGGCAGGAATTCCTCGAAGATCTTGTTGGTACCACCGTAGCTGTCCTTGGTCGACACCACCCGCTGGCCGTGGCGCAGGAAGCTGTAGAGCACGCCGCTGATGGCTGCCATGCCGCTGCTGAAGGCCACCGCCGATTCGGCGTTTTCCAGATCCTGCAGCTTGGCTTCCAGGGTTTGCACCGTGGGGTTGCTCATGCGGCTGTAGATAAAGCCCGGGGCCTTGCCCAGGGCCACGTCGTACCACTGGTCGATGTCGTCGTAGCCATAGGCGGCGCTGGCGACAATCGGGGGTTGCGTGGCGTTGTAGGGATGACGGACTTGCTCTCCGCCCCAGACCACCCGGGTAGCGGTCCCGGGGTTTTCCAGCCCTGTGCGTTCAGGTTTTTTATTCATTGCAAC
Source organism: Pseudomonas sp. GW822-FHT04H02 (assembly GCF_058800645.1). Lineage (NCBI taxonomy): Bacteria > Pseudomonadati > Pseudomonadota > Gammaproteobacteria > Pseudomonadales > Pseudomonadaceae > Pseudomonas > Pseudomonas sp. GW822-FHT04H02. The sequence continues at coordinate 580,601 of NZ_JBXAMM010000004.1, forward strand.
GGCTCACCATAAAGGGTGCGCGGCCTGTTGCCGCGCTGGATCTGGTGGCCAATATAGAGAAAAGCCCAAGCCCCGAGAAACGATGTTATCGGGGCCAAAGGGGCGGTTTTTTTAATGGCTGCACAGCCCTGCAAACGGCCTGCGCACGAGGCTTTTGTGACGCCTCTTGCATTGCGCCACCGGGGCTTGCGAAGCTGCTGCGCGCCAGCCCGCAAACCCCAAAAGGAACCGCAATGAACCGCACCGAGCACCTGTGCCTGATGGCTCGCTACAACCAGTGGATGAACAGCAAGCTGTACAGCGCCGCCATGGGCCTATCCGATGCGCAACTGGCTCTGGACCGGCAGGCCTTTTTCGGCTCGATCCTCGGCACCCTCAATCATTTGCTGGCCGGCGACACCATCTGGCTCAAGCGCTTTGCCCAGCACCCGGCGCGGTTTGCGGCCCTGGCGCCGCTGCAGCAGGTGGCCCTGCCACAGGACCTCAAGACCCTGCTGTTCCCAAACCTGGGCGGGCTCTGGCAGCAGCGTCAGTGGCTGGACCAGTTGATCCTCGATTTCAGCCAGTCCCTGAGCGACGCCGACCTGGACAGCAGCCTGCATTACGCCAACACCCGGGGCGTGGTCGCCGAGCGCGATTTCTATAGCCTGCTGGTGCATTTCTTCAACCACCAGACCCACCACCGCGGCCAGGCCAGCACCCTGCTGACCCAGGCCGGGGTGGATATCGGCGATACCGACCTGCTTATGCTGATACCCAGCGATATCTGATCAGGCTTGAGCCCAACGGGCGCACAACAGGGGCAGGCCGCGCTCGTGCCAGAAGCCCATGGAAATCCCGCCGCTGGACATGCCGCCATGAGCAAAGGCCTCGACGAAGAAGTGCCCTGCCGAGCTCCAGGCCCTGCCGGTCAGTTGCTCGAAGGCCTGGACGATCAGGGCTTCCAACTGCTGCGCCGTGGCCGGCCAGGGCGTGTGGGCCAGATGCGTGGCCATGGCTCGCCACAAATAGGGGTCACCCCGCAGCCCCCAGGACAGCGGTTCCTCGGCGAACAGCCGTGCGACGCTGCGCTCTCCCTCCATCGAACCCTCCCGGCACTGCGCCCAGTATTTATTCAGCGCCCAATCTAGCGTCTGCATCGGGCTTCTGCGACCATGCGCGCGGAAAAACCCGCTTGCTAAGGAATGGCGCCATCAAAGCCCTCAATGCTCTGTTCGTTGTGTCCCTGCTGTCCCTGGTGGGCTGCGGCACCCTGATCGCCCGCACCCCCAATGCCCATACCAGCTACGACTACTACAAAGGCACCCAGGCCAATATCGAACTGCTGACCATGCGCGGAGCCAGCGGCTACGACGGCTACGTCACGCTGTTCTGCTGGATGAGCATTGTCTGCCCGGTGGTGGCCATCGTCAGCCTGCCGGTGGACGCCGTGGCCGACACCGCGCTGCTGCCCTATGACGCGATGAAGCCCTGAGCCGCGCCCCTGCCAATGGCCTGAATGGAAGAGCGATCATCCGAACCATCAATTACCTGTTGCTGCTCAACACCCTGCTGCTGTCCGGCTGCGGCACCTACATGACTCGCGGCAATGCCCTGGACTTTCGCGACGACCGCTACTACCGCAGCGTCAAGACCAACGCCCAAGTGCTCACCGGCTACGACATGGGCTACGCACGCATGATTACCGGCGGCTGCTGGGTGATGGTGGTGTGCCCGATCCTGATGATCGCCAGCCTGCCCCTGGACGCGGCGCTCGACACCGTGCTGCTGCCCTACGACGCGCTCCAGCCGGAGCGGCCCAAGCGCAACATGCACGTGGATAGGAAGGAGATTCCCGAGCAAGACCTGCAGGCATTGCCCATCAGTGCCGAGGTGCAAGACCCGACGGCCCACACCCCGCCCATCACCCCGCAGGCTGATTGAACCCCTTCAGGCGGGCATGCACCCGGGCTACGCCTGATCCGGCGTGCACAGCTGGGGCACCCGCTGCGCCAGGCGGCAACGTCGCCCCAGGCGATCCACCTGGGGGCGGCCGAACAGGTAGCCCTGCCCCCACTCGCCACCACAGGCCGTGGCCAGGCCCTGGTCGGTGGCAGTCTCCACCCCTTCGATGATCACGCAGGGCGCCAGGGTCTTGCACAGTTGCACCAGGTGGCTGAGGGTCTGGGCGCTGTTGAGTTCGCTGCGGGCGCGCTGGATGTAGCCCTTGTCGATCTTGACGATGTCCGGCCGGGTCTGGCGGATGAACTCCAGGGTGCCCAGGCCCGCGCCGAAATCGTCGATGGCCACCCGGCAGCCCAGTTCGCGCAGGCACAGGACAAACTCGCTGGCCGCCTCGATGCTCGGTGGCGTGGCGCTTTCGGTGATCTCGATGACCAGCCGCGCGGCCACGCCGGGAAAGTCCCGCAACTGCTGGACAATGGGGTACCAGAATGAATCGATGATCGCGCTCTGGGCCGAGATATTGCACCCCAGGCGCAGGCGTTCGTCCCGTTGCAGGCTGTCGATCACACAGAGCACCACGCTGCGGTCCAGCTCGCGCATCACCTGGTGTTTCTCCAGTAGCGCCAGGGGGTAGACATCCCCGCCCTGGGCATCGACATGGCGCAGCAACCCTTCGTGGTAGAGCACCCGGCTGCTGTCGGGCAGCCACACCACCGGCTGGAATGCCAGCATCAAATGGCCCTCGGCCAATTCACGATAAAAGTCTTTGATGCTTTGCATGACAGATCCATAGGCAAGCCAACGACGCACCCTCGAACGTGGCACGACGAGCCCGCCGCCGCACTCGCCCAAGGGTCCCTGCCCAACCATGATCGACCCTGCCCGGGCCACCCGGAAGTGTTCCCGGATACCTTTCGCTTGTCCTCGGAAACCTGGGCCGGTGCTTATTCGTCTGTGGCCTTTTGTTTATTGCAATCATGCAAAAGGCCTCATCGATATCATTTAGCCACTAGTCCAGGAAGACCTATGCACAGAATGACCAGCGCCAGCTTTCGGGTGCTTGCCGATGTCATGAGAGAAGGCGGCGCGAATGTCGACGCCCTGCTCAGAACCTTCGGCAGCAGCATCCAGGACGTTGAGGAAAATCCCAAGGGCGTGAGGCTGGAACTGGTCTATCAAGTAATGCGCGAAGCCACCCGCCGCACCGGCAACCCGGACCTCGGGCTGCTGGCCTACAGCAAGGCCCACCCGGCCAACCTGGAGGCCCTGGGCTATGCGGTGATGTCTTGCGCGACCCTGGGGGCAGCGCTGCAGCGCCTGGTGGATTACCAGGCGCTGACCAGCAACGGCTTCTGCATGTGCCTGGAACGCAAGCCCGACGCGTTGCAACTGATCGGTTTCGACGTCACCGCCGAGCCTTCGCTGATCCCCCGGGCGGTGATCGACGCCGGCGCCGCCCAGACCCTGGGCCTGCTGCACTGGCTGCTGCCCCAGCACAAGCCGCGGCCGCTGGTGGCGGCCTTCACCTACCCCGAGCCTGCGGACACGCGCATGCTGCGCCGGCTGATGGGCGACAACCTGCAGTTCTGCGCGCCCCACAACAGCCTGACCTTCAGCAGCCAGGACTGCGCCATCGCCCTGCCCACCGCCGACCCGGCGCTGGATGTGCTGCACATGGAATACGCCCGCAACCGCCTCAATGTGCTGCTCAGCGGCTCGATGACTGCGCGGGTGCGCCGCGCCCTGTCCGAATCCCTGGCCCAGGGCGCGCCCAGCGACCTGCCGCATATCGCCCAGGCAGTGGGGGTCAGCACCCGCAGCCTGCAACGCAGCCTGGGCCATGAAGACGTGCACTTCTCGGCGCTGCAGGACGAGGCGCGGCTGATGCTGGCCCACAGTTTTCTGCGCAACTCCATGCGCAGCGTCAAGTACATCGGCGCCCTGTTGGGCTTTCGCGACCAGAGCAGCTTTCACAAGGCCTGCCTGCGCTGGTTCGGCATGACCCCGGGGCGCTACCGCGAGCAGTGACAGCAGCGCCGAGCAAAGGCTCGGCGCAAGGTGACAGGAGCCTGGATCAGTGGCTGGCTTGCAACTGCGGCTGCACTTGCGGCATGGCCGAAGAGTGGTGGTTGAGGATTTTCCACTGCCCGCCCAGGCGCTCGTAGAGAAAGGTGTAACGGGCCTGGACCTGCTGTTTCTTGCCGTCGGCGGCAGTCAGGGTGAAGGTGTAGACGCCGCTGTCCATGGCCGCATCCGGGCCCAGGTGACGAATCTCCCGGTAGTTGATCTGGCCCACCGGCCGCGAGGCCATGAAGTGCTCGAAGTAGTCCTGGATCTGCGCGTGGGTGCTGCGCACCTGGTTGGAGACCGTGGGTTGCAGCACTGCATTGGCCGCATAGAGGCTGACCACGGCTTGTGGGTTGCCGGTCTGCAGGGCGCTGTTCCAGCGGTCGAAGAGGCCGGCGATTTCCCGGTCCTGCAGGTTCTGCGGCTGCTCGGCCACGGTGCGGTACACGTAAGGGGTGGCTTCCAGGGCCTGAGCCAGTGGCGCGCTCAGCACGAAGAACAGGGCCAGGGCGGTGCTTTTCAGTTTCATTCACGGACTCCAGTGGGTTTCAATGAGCCCCACTGTGCCCCGGGCCGTCGCCCCTGCCATCGGCCAACTGGAGCCTGCGGCCTATGCCATTTGGCAGATAGGCGCGATACCGGGCACGGGGGTCTAATACCCTGCCCCGAGCCACTGCACCGCCCCCACCCTGGAGTTTCCCGATGCCCAGCCCGCCCCTCGATCCCGCCAGCGCCCTGGCCCTGCGCAGCCAGTACCGGCAGTCGCAAAGCCGCGCCGCGCGCCTGCGGCTGCTGGTGGACACCGGCCAGGAGCTGCTGCAACTGCCCCCCGGACAGATGCGCCAGCGGGTGGTGCAGCGGGCCTGCGCCTTTGTCGCCATGGACCAGGGGCTGTTGCTGGAATGGAGCAGCGACGGCGTGGCCCACGCCAGCGCCGAACAGGGCCACGGCGAATGCCTGCAAGCCCTGCGCGCCGTGGCCGGGCAGGCCCAGTGGCTGGAGCGCCCGCTTGCGCAAACCGGGGTGCTGCGCGTACTGCTGCACCGCGCCGACGGCCAGCCCTTCGGCGCCCTGCTGCTGGCCAACAGTGTGCCCATCAGCGCGCCGGACAGCGAAGACCTGGAATCCCTGCAACTGCTGGCCACGCTGTTGGCCACGCACCTGGAAAACCAGCGCCTGCTGCAGGACCTGCAAGCCCGGGAGCGCAGTATGTCGGAGCTGGTGCAGCGCCTGTTCAGCGCCCAGGAGGATGAGCGCAAGCGCGTCGCCTACGACCTGCACGACGGCCTGGCGCAAACCCTGGCCGGGTTGCACCAGCGCCTGCAGGGTTTCGCCGGGCGCTGCCCGCCGCTGCCGGAGCCCCTGCACGATGAACTGCAGACCATCCTGCAACTGGCCCAGGGCTGCGTCGGCGAAGGCCGGCAACTGATCGGCGGCCTGCGCCCCCATGTGCTGGACGACTTCGGCCTGTTGCGGGCCATCGACCGCGAGGCCGACCGCCTGCGCGACGCCGGGCTGGCGGTGCACTGGCAGCAGCGCTACCCGGAGCGCCTGCCGGCGGCCCTGGAAATCGCCCTGTTCCGCATCGCCCAGGAAGCCATCAACAACATCCTCAAGCATGCCCGGGCCCACAGCGTCAGCCTGAACCTGGCCCTGGAAGCAGGCCAGGCGGTGCTCGGCATCAGCGACGACGGCGCAGGTTTCCAGCCGGCATCCGGCCAGGGCATCGAACAGTTGGGCCAGGTGGCCATGCAGGAACGCGCCCATTTGCTGGGCGGGCGTTTCACCTGCCACAGCCGGCCCGGCAGCGGCACGCGGATTCTCGCCCGCGTCCCCGTCCCCTCCCTGGAGCACGCGGTATGACAGCGGTGATACGCCTGGTCCTGGCGGACGATCATGAAGTCACCCGCACCGGCTTCATCGCCCTGCTGGCGGGCAACCCGGAGTTCGAGGTGGTGGGGCAAGCCAGGGATGGCGAGCAAGCCCTGGCCCTGTGCGAGCAACTGCGCCCGGACCTGGCCATCCTCGATATCCGCATGCCCCTGCTCAACGGCCTGGGGGCCGCGCGCCTGCTGCAACAGCGCCAGCCCGAGGTCAAGGTGGTGATCTTCACCATGGACGACAGCCCCGATCACCTGGAAGCCGCCATGGCCGCCGGCGCCGTGGGCTACCTGCTCAAGGACGCCAGCCGCGAAGAGGTGCTCGACGCCCTGCAGCGCGTGGCCCGCGGCGAAGAGGCGCTCAACAGTGCGGTCAGCGCCCGCCTGCTGCGGCGCATGAGCGAGCGCGGCAACGGCCAGGCGCCCCAGGCTCAGGCCCTGACTGCCCGCGAGCGCCAGGTGCTGGGGCTGGTGGCCGGCGGCTTCAGCAACCGCGAGATCGGTGAAAAGCTGGGCATCACCACCGGCACCGCCAAGGCCCATGTGGAACGGGTGATCGGCAAGCTCGGCGCCGCCGACCGCACCCAGGCCGCGGTGCGCGGCATGGCCCTGGGGCTGGTGGCGCAACCTGCCGGGCAGTGGCCGTGAACCTGCTCAGCGCCCGGCGCTGGGCCGACCTGCCGCTGCGGGGCAAGGCGCTGGTGGTGATCTCCCTGCCGTTGGTGATCCTGCTGCTGTCGCTGGTGCTGATCTACAGCACCGAGCGCCAGACCGCCCGCGCCGAGGAGGACGTGCGCCGGGTGCTGCTGGTGCAGGGCGATATCCAGGCGGTGCACACCCTCCTGGCCGAGGCCGCCGCCAGCGTGCGTGGCTACCTGCTGACCCGGCGCGAGGACTTTTTACCCGCCTACCTCCAGGCCCGGCCGCAGATCGAGGCCGCGCTGCAACGCCTGGACCAGAATGTCCAGGACCCGCGCATGCGCGACTACCTGCAGACCATCACCCCGCTGATCCGCACCAAGCTCGACGGCCTGGTGGCCCTGCGCAACGGCAGCCGCGACGACGCCGCCACGGTGACCGCGATCCTGATCGACAACAAGCAGGTACTGGACGTGCTGCGCGAGCAGATCAGCGCCATGCGCGTGCGCGAGGATGCGCTGCTGGCCGAACGTAGCGCAGCCGCCGCGGCAACCCGCATGCGCCTGCTGTTCGCCACCTTGCTGGCCGCCGGCTGCGGGCTGTTCGGCGCCATCGTCGCGGTGCTGTTGCTGTCCCGGGGCATCGTCACCCGGGTGCAGCAGGTACAGGGCAATGCCCAGCGCCTGGCCCTGGGCCAGCCGCTGCGCCCGCAAGCGCCGGAACAGGATGAAATCGGCCAGCTGGGCACGCGCCTGGTGGAGGCCGGGCAACTGCTGGCCGAGCGCGAACGGGCCCTGCGCGACAACGAGGAACGCCTGCGGCTGATCATCGACGGGGTCAAGGACTACGGGATCTTCGCCCTGGACACCGCAGGCCGGGTTACCACCTGGAACGTCGGCGCGGAACGGATCAAGGGCTACAGCGAGCAGGAAATCATCGGCCGGCATTTTTCCCTGTTCTACCTGCCCGAAGAGTGCCCCCAGCACCCGGACATGGCCCTGCGCGAGGCCACCGCCCACGGCCACTACATGGAGGAGGCCTGGCGCTGTCGCAAGGACGGCAGCCGCTTCTGGGCCAGCGTGGTGATCACCGCGCAGTACGACGCCAGCGGCGCCCTGCGCGGTTTTTCCAAGATCACCCGGGACATCACCGATCGCCGTGCCGCGGAAATCGCCCTAGGCACCGCCCGCGAGGAAGCGGAAAGCGCCAGCCGCGCCAAGAGCGAATTCCTCTCGCGCATGAGCCACGAACTACGCACGCCGCTCAACGCCATCCTCGGCTTCGCCCAACTGCTGGACATGGATTCCAATGCCGGCCAGCGGCCCCAGGTCGGGCATATCCTGCGGGCCGGGCAGCACCTGCTGGGGCTGATCAACGAGGTGCTGGACATTGCCCGTATCGAGGCCGGGCGCCTGCCGCTGAACGTCGAGCCCATGGCCCTGGCGGCGGTGCTGCACGAAGCCCTTACCCTGGTGTCACCCATGGCCGCGGACGCCGGCATCACCCTGGCGCCGCTGCCGGAACTGGCGGCGGACAGCGGCGTGATCGCCGACCGCCAGCGCCTGATCCAGGTGCTGCTCAATCTGCTGTCCAACGCCATCAAGTACAACCGCGCGGGTGGCCGGGTCAGCATCGACGTGGCGATCGAGGCATCGCGCCTGCGCCTGAGCGTGCTCGACACCGGCGCCGGCATCACCGCCGAGCGCCTGGAGCGCCTGTTCAAGCCCTTCGAACGCCTGGACGCCGACCCCAGGGTCGAAGGCACCGGCCTGGGGCTGGCCCTGAGCAGGAGCCTGCTGGAAATGATGGACGGCAGCCTGGGCGTACAGAGCACCCCGGGCAGCGGCAGTTGCTTCACCCTGGAGCTGCCCTTCGTGCGCCTGGCCGCTGCAGCCGCCGTGGCGCCCTGCAACGCCCCGGCGCTGAACGTGCCGGCGCCACTGCCCGCAAGCCGCTACCAGGGCAAGGTGCTGTGCATCGAAGACAACCTGCAAAGCCTGGCGCTGATCGAAACCCTGCTGCAACGGCGCCCGGGCATCCGGCTGCTGTCGAGCATGCAAGGCCAGATGGGCCTGGACCTGGCCCGCCAGCACGCGCCGCAGATGATCCTGCTGGACGTCAGCCTGCCGGACCTGCCCGGCCTGGAGGTGCTGCAACGCCTGCGGGCCTCCAGCGCCACGGCCGACACCCCGATCCTGATGATCACCGCCGACGCCAGCGAACCGACCCGGCGCGCCCTGCTCGACGCCGGGGCCACGGCGATCCTGACCAAGCCCATCCACATCCCGGTGTTCTTCGCCCACCTCGATGCCTGTCTCCCGGAGCTCCCATGACTGCCGATCTGCGCATCCTCATCATCGATGACCAGCGCCCCAACCTCGACCTGATGGAACAGCTGCTGGCCCGCGAAGGGCTGCACAACGTCCTCAGCAGCACCCAGCCGCTGCGCAGCCTGGAGCTGTTCAACAGCTTCGAGCCGGACCTGGTGATCCTCGACCTGCACATGCCCGAGTTCGATGGCTTTGCGGTACTGGAACAGCTCAACCGACGGATCCCGGCCAACGACTACCTGCCGATCCTGGTACTCACCGCCGACGCCACCCGCGACACCCGCCTGCGGGCGCTGGCCCTGGGCGCCCGGGACTTCATCAGCAAACCGCTGGATGCCCTGGAAACCCTGCTGCGGATCTGGAACCTGCTGGAGACCCGGGCCCTGTACAAGACCCTGCGCACCCTGGTGCCGCCGGAGCGCATCGAACTGCTGCGCCCACCAAGAACCTGACCTGCCACGCCTTGTCGCGTCAGTCGCACCTGCCGCACCGCCGCCCCCTGTAGCCGCTGCCGCAGGCTGCGAACGGTCGCGCAGCGGCCGCCGGACGGGCGCCACGGTGTGCCAGGAACCCGGTTCGGGTCTGCTGCGCAGCCCATCGCAGCCTGCGGCAGCGGCTACAGGAAGCTCGGGGGGGTCAGAGGTCGCGGAAGAACTCCCCCGGGGTGGCGTCGAACTGCTGGCGAAAGGCGGCGATAAATGCCGAGGTCGAGTCATAACCACAGGCCAGCGCCACATCAGTGACCCGCTCGCCCTGCTCCAGGGGAGTCAGGGCGCCCAGCAGGCGCAGGCGCTGGCGCCAGGCACGGAAGGTCAGCCCGGTGTCCTTGAGGAACAGGCGGCTGAGGGTCTTCTCCGTCACCCCGAGCTTCTGGCTCCACTGGCCCAGCGTCGTGGCCTGCTCCGGGTGCGCCTGCAGGCTGCGGTAGATCGACCGCAGGCGCACGTCGTGGGGCAGCGGCAGCATCAGGTCCAGCTGCGGCGCGGCGGCCAACTGGTCCAGCAGCACCTGGGCCAGGCGCCCGTCGGCGCTGTCCTCGACATATTCCACCGGCAATTCACTGAAGGCGCGGATCAACTCCCGCAGCAGGCTGCTGACCGCCAGCACCTGGCAGCTGTCCGGCGCCGCCCAGGTGGTAACGCTGCAATCGAGGTACAGGCTGCGCATCTCGGTGCGCGGCGAGCTGAACACCCGGTGCGGCACCCCGGCGGGAATCCACACCGCCCGTTGCGGCGGGGCGATAAAGCGCCCGCCGCTGGTCTGGATCTCCAGCACCCCGGCAATGGCGTAGGACAATTGCACCCACGGGTGGCTGTGGCGCCGGGTCAAGGCGCGATTGGGCAAGGATTCGGTGCGCCCGTACACCGGCCGCGGCAGGCTGGGCAAACCGGGAATACTGCGCCGGACGATCTTTTCATGTCCTTTAGGCGGCATTAACTGGCTCCTTGGCGTTAGTCGGTAAAACGCAGCCACGTTAGAGTCGCCCCACCGCACTTGGCAACCCCCGGATGATCCCGCTATGACTCGCTCGCGTCTTTTGCCCGACAACTTCACCCTGACCCTGATCGGCGTGGTGCTGCTGGCCAGTTTCCTGCCGGCCAGCGGCCAGGTGGCCATAGGTTTCGGCTGGCTGACCAACATCGCCATCGGCCTGCTGTTCTTCCTCCACGGCGCCAAGCTGTCGCGCGAGGCGATCATTGCCGGGGCCGGCCACTGGCGCCTGCACTTGCTGGTGTTCAGCCTGACCTTCATCCTCTTTCCCGTGTTGGGCCTGGCGCTCAAGCCGCTGCTGTCACCGCTGGTGGGCAACGACCTGTACATGGGCATGCTGTATCTGTGCGCCCTGCCGGCCACGGTGCAATCGGCGATCGCCTTCACCTCCCTGGCCCGGGGCAACATCCCGGCAGCCATCTGCAGCGCCGCGGCGTCGAGCCTGTTCGGGATCTTCCTCACCCCGCTCTTGGTAACCCTGCTGCTGAACGTGCACGGCGAAGGTGGCTCGACCCTGGACGCCATCCTCAAGATCAGCGTGCAGTTGCTGCTGCCCTTTATCGCCGGGCAGATCGCTCGACGCTGGATCGGCGCCTGGGTCGGGCGCAACAAGAACTGGCTGCGCTTCGTCGACCAGGGCTCGATCCTGCTGGTGGTCTACGGCGCCTTCAGCGAAGCGGTGAACGAAGGCATCTGGCACCAGATCCCGCTGTGGGAACTGGCCGGCCTGGTGGTGGCCTGCTGCGTCCTCCTGGCGCTGGTGCTGCTGGCGTCGAGCTTTCTCGGCAAGCTGTTCGGCTTCGACCAGGAAGACCGCATCACTATCCTCTTCTGCGGCTCGAAAAAGAGCCTGGCCACCGGCGTGCCCATGGCCCAGGTGCTGTTTGCCGGCAGCACCATGGGCGTGCTGATTCTGCCCCTGATGCTGTTCCACCAGATCCAGCTGATGGTCTGCGCGGTGCTGGCCCAGCGCTACGCCAAGCGCCCGGAATCGGTGGCCGAGCTGATGGGCCAGGTCGACCCGTAGCCTTTCCTGCAAGGCGGCCCGGCGGCTGGCCGGGCCTGCGCGCAGATGGCGGTGAAGATCGCGCAATGGCATGATGCCGCGGCGAAAATCATCAAGGACCGCTGATGTTTCCCCATCGAATTCAAGCCCCCAGCCAGGCCGACCTGGAACTGCAGGTTAGCGCCAGGCTGGAGGCCGATGACCAGGCCCAGGTCATCGTCCAGTTCGCCAAGGCCGAACAGTACGACGACGAACTGCTGAGCCAGCTCGACACGCTCTGCGCCCGTTTCGGCGAGCGCCTCAATGTGCGTTTCTACAGCCACTATCCGGGCAGCGCGTTTGACGGCCGCACCTTGCTCGCCCTGCCCAATGTCCACTCCCTGAGCCTGGATTGCCTGGACACTCTGGAACACTTCGAAACCATTGGCAGCCTGCACAAGCTCAAGGATTTCGCCCTGCAAGTCATCAGCGCCGACCTGCCGGGCCTCTTGGCCCTGCCCAACTTGAGGGGGCTGCGAACGCTGCGCCTGTCCCTGGACAAAGGCCCGGCCATAGACCTGGCGCCCCTGGCCACCATGGCCGAGCTGCACACCCTGTCCCTCAGCGTGCAAAGCCATCACCTGGACGTACTGAGCCAGTGCCCGGGCATCCGCCACCTGGACCTGCATCGCATGCCGGCCAAGACGCCCCTGGGCATGGTCGCCGGCATGACCGGCCTGCACAGCCTCTCGGTGACTTTCGGCAGCCGTGAACAGATGCCGGAGCTGCGCAATCCCCAGGTCAAGGAACTGGAGATCATGCGGGTGCGCGGCCTCAACCGCCTGGACCTGGATGGCTTTCCCCTGCTTGAAGTGTTGAAGATCGAGGACCAGGCGCAACTGAGCCAACTGGACCTTGGCGGGGCGCCGCAGTTGCGCAAGATGAGCCTGATCAACCTCAAGACCCTGGGGGAACTCAGCGGCCTGAAAACCTCGAACATCGCTGACCTGCGCATCATCAAGGCCCCACAGTTGGATCTGCTGACACTGATCGACAGCCACCTACCGGCCAGCGTGCAGCACCTCAAGCTGCTCAGTGGCAAACGCGCCGTAGACAAACAGCTCGACGCCCGGCAACAGCAGCTGGGCATTCCTGAACCCCGCGGCCCCTATTGACCCACCCTTGTAGGCGCGAGCTTGCTCGCGAAGGACGTCAACGATAACGCGCACTTGCAGGGAACAGGCGGCGCTTTGGAAATCATCGCGAGCAAGCTCGCTCCTACAGATCGGTGTTATTCCTTGGAGATCCCATGTCCTTTGTCCGTGAATTTGCCCCGTTCCTGCTAAACCACCTAAAAGAAGAGCGCCAGCACATCCTCAAGTCCATCGCAGTCAGCGTCGCTGCCGAGCTATGGCTGAGCCTGGAGTCAGCGGCGCTGCTGGATATCAACCGCGACCAGTTCGGCCTCGGCGGCCAGCTGGATGAGCGCCGCAACGTACCTCGCTGGCTGATCGCTGCCGAACGCCGCAAGGTGGATGTCTGGGTTGAAGACAGCTACGGCGAACATCCCTCCACCGCTATCGAATTCAAAGTGATACACAACAACAAGAATGCGTATGACAAGATTCGGCAAATTCGCAGGGACCTGATCAAGCCCATTCCCCACACCGCGCCTGACGAACACATCGAACGCTGGGGCATCGTGCTGCTGACCTACTCGCGCTTCTACAGCGACCAACGAGGCAACTATGTCTACGGCAAGTTCGCCAACCGTGATGCCTTTCTCCAAGCCTTCAGGCATGCACTGAGCGATGACGCTGACCGTTACACGGGTACCCCTGAGCTGGAGCTGGCGATGGAGCCGATTCAGGTCGCCGATCTGGAAGGCGCCCACTACATCGAACCGGAGAAAGAGGCCGGGGTGTATCTGGCGCTGGTCAAGCGCAAAGGCTGAATGCCCTTTGCAAGCGCCACCTGGAAGCGGTTCCCGGCGGTCGACGATAGTGGCACTATGCCGCCCCGTTTATCCCGCATTCATGGAGTGACTGTGACTCATCTGTTTTCCCCGCCTGGGGTCTGCGCCCCTGAGCGTTCTACCTACCGGTTCTTTCCCAGGGTCGGCCTGTTTATTCTGGCCACCCTGTTATACATCCTGGCGGGAATACCCGGCATCCTGCTGGTGCCGCCACAGATGCAAACCTATCTGATATTCATCAGCACCCAGGGCCTGGGCATGCTGCTCTTGCTCGGCCTGTTCTGGCTGCAGTACCGCCAGCATTTCAGCGCCGCCTGGCGCGGACGGGTAATACGCCGTCCTCTGGGCATAGGCGCTGCATGCATGGTGGCCGCCTATGTGCTGTGCGGGGTCGCCATCCTCATGCTCGGATCTCCTGAAGAGGCGTTCATGGCCGAATTGCTGGCGGGCCTGAACGGCTGGCAAACCCTGATCAAGATCGCCTCACTGATGGTGCTGCCCCCCATCGTTGAGGAGTTGTTTTTCCGCTATTACCTGCTGCGCCTGTTTCCGTATGAAAACAGCCAAGTCTGGAAATGGATCGCCGTTATCGTCAGTGCGGCCATCTTCGCCGGGCTTCACACCCAGTACGGCAACGGCACGACAATGGCCCTGATCTTTGTCAGTGGCTGCATTTTCGCGGTCGCCAGAATAGTCAGTGGCGGCCTTCTGGTTCCGATCCTCCTGCATTCAATGGCCGAGGTTCTCGGGATGTCCCTGGACACGCTGTTCAGAATGGCAGGGCTGTTCGGCTGAGGAGCCGCAGTGTCAGGACGAATGATCATTCGTCCTGATGGCCCAAGGCCAGAAACTGCCTCAAGCACTTAGCACCGACCTTCCTTTGTCCTACCCGCCCTCAGGCAAACCCAATGACACGCAAAATCGAAGACCTGGCTAGGCACTACCTGCTCAATCAGTTCACCCATGCCGATTATCGCTTTCATCCCAAGGAGCCGGGAGACCGTGGCTTTGATCTGTGGCTGGAACAGAACGGCGAACCCCGGCAAAAGGTCGAACTCAAGGCCACCAAAGCCAGGTACCTCAGACCCAGTAACATCTTCGCGCAGCTGGTGTTCAACGCCAAAATCGAAAGGCAGTTGTTCGAAAGTGGCGAAACAGTGATTGTCAGGGTCTTCATGGGCTCCTCGCCACCGCAGGTTTTCATTGTCACCAACGCTGTTCTCTCCAGCGGAGCACGGTTGAAGGAAGAGGCCAGGTACGTACTGTGTGGCAAGCTCAACTATGAGGACTCGATTACCAGCCTCGGTTGAGTATCCAGTGTACGAGCGCAGCATCAGGCCCTCAGGCCACTTACCGGTCCGTTTTTAACCTGTGCCCCTAACTCCGGAGCCCCCATGTCCATCACTGAGAATCTCCTGGCCTTCACCCTGGCTGCCACGCTACTGACCCTGACCCCGGGCCTGGACACCGCCCTGGTGCTGCGCACCGCCACGGTAGAAGGCCGGCGGCAGGCGCTGCGCGCGGCGTTGGGCATCAATGCCGGCTGCCTGATCTGGGGCGCGGCTGTGGCCTTCGGCCTGGGGGCCTTGATCGCGGTGTCGGAACTGGCCTTCAACCTGTTGAAGTACTGCGGCGCCGCCTACCTCGCCTGGCTGGGACTGAACATGCTGCTGCGCCCGCGCCACTCGTTTGCTCCCACAGGCGCGAACAGCGACCCCGGCACCAACTGGTTTCTCAAGGGCATGCTGGGCAATGTGCTCAACCCCAAGGTGGGAGTGTTCTACGTGTCCTTTCTGCCGCAGTTCATTCCCCAGGGCCAGCCGTTGGTGGCCTGGACCTTCGGCCTGGTGAGCATTCACGTGGTACTGGGGCTGGTCTGGTCGCTACTGCTGATCGCCGCCACCCGGCCCCTGGCCGGTGTGCTGCAGCGGGAAAAGGTGATCCAGTGGATGGACCGCACCACAGGGATGATCTTCGTACTGTTTGCCGCTCGATTGGCCTTGAGCAGGCGTTGAACATCGCTCCCCTCAAACCTCAGCCAGCACCGCCCCACGCTCCTCCAGCAGCTTCACAAAACTGCTCAAACTCTGGGACACGGTGCCGCGCCGCCAGACCAGCCAGGTGCGCAGGAAGCGAAAACGCGGGGACAACGGCCAGACGCTGACCGTGGCGCAGCCGGGCATGCTTTCCAGCATGCTGCGGGGCATCAGCGCCAGCCCGGCGCCGGCGCTGACGCAGGCCAGCATGCCGTGGTAGGACTCCATTTCATGGATCTTGCCCGGCACCGCGGCGTCCTGGGTGAACCAGCTTTCGAAGTGATGACGGTAGGAGCAGTTGGCGCGAAAGGCGTAGATGCTTTCGCCGTTGACCTCCCGCGCCCGGGTAATCGGCGCATGGCCCAGCGGGGCGATCAGCACCATTTCCTCCTCGAACACCGGCAGCCCTTCCAGGGCCGGGTGGCGCACCGGGCCGTCGACGAAGGCGGCCACCAGGCGGCCGGACAGCACGCCGTCGATCATGGTCCCGGAGGGGCCGGTGGACAGGTCCAGTTCCACCTTGGCGTACTGCTGGTTGTAGGCCGCGAGCAGCGCCGGGATGCGTACCGCCGCCGTGCTTTCCAGCGAGCCCAGGGCGAACGGTCCCTGAGGCTCCTCGCCGGCTACGGTCAGACGCGCCTCGGCCACCAGGTCGAGAATGCGCCGGGCATAGTCGAGGAAATTCCAGCCGGCGGGGGACAGGCGCATGCGGCTCTTCTCGCGGATAAACAGCTCCACCCCCAGGTCCTGCTCCAGTTGCTTGATCCTGGTGGTCAGGTTCGACGGCACCCGGTGGATCAGCTGCGCGGCGGCGCTGATGCTGCCCTGCTCGGCAACGGCCTTGAAAATTTCCAGCTGGACCAGATCCACGGCATTCTCCAAACGTGAACGACTTGCTCAATATTATTCAGTTTTCAGCAAAGATCCAGCACCGTAACCTGCTGCCATTCCCACCCGAGCAGGACGGTGCCATGAGCCTTGTTTCCAGCCACACCCACGCCTTGTCGATCAACCCCGCCACTGGCGAGCAGATCGGCGCCTACCCCTACCAGTCCGAGGCTGAGCAGGACGCCGCGCTGAGCCGTGCCGCCGCTGGTTTCGCCCAGTGGAAACGCCAGAGCATCGCCGAGCGCGCCAGCCGCCTGAACGCACTGGCCCAGGCCCTGCGGGACAACAGCGAGGCCATGGCCCGCATGATCAGCCTGGAAATGGGCAAGCCCCTGCCCCAGGCCCGGGGCGAAATCGAAAAGTGCGCCCAGCTGTGCCTGTGGTACGCCGAGCACGGCCCGGCCATGCTGGCCCCGGAAGCGACCCTGGTAGAGAACAACAAGGCACGCATCGAGTACCGGCCACTGGGCCCGATCCTCGCGGTGATGCCGTGGAACTTCCCGATCTGGCAGGTGCTGCGCGGCGCGGTGCCGGCGCTGCTGGCGGGCAACACCTACGTGCTCAAGCACGCCCCGAATGTCATGGGCAGCGCCTACCTGCTGCTGGACGCCATGCAGCGCGCCGGTTTCCCTGAAGGGGTGTTCGAGCTGCTCAACGTCACCCCGGACGGCGTATCCGGCGCCATCGCCGACCGCCGCATCGCCGCCGTGACCCTCACCGGCAGCGTGCGCGCCGGCATCGCCATCGGCGCCCAGGCCGGCGCCGCGCTGAAGAAGTGCGTGCTGGAACTGGGCGGCTCCGACCCCTTTATCGTGCTCAACGACGCCGACCTCGACGAAGCGGTCAAGGCCGCGGTGATCGGGCGCTACCAGAACACCGGCCAGGTCTGCGCCGCCGCCAAGCGCCTGATCATCGAGCAAGGGGTGGTCGCGGAGTTCACCCGCAAATTCGTCGAAGCCACCCGCGCCCTGGTCATGGGCGACCCACTGGCCAGCGACACCTATATCGGCCCCATGGCCCGCTTCGACCTGCGTGACGAGCTGCACCAGCAGGTCCAGGCGACCCTGGCCGAAGGCGCCACCCTGCTGCTGGGCGGCGACAAGGTCGAAGGCGCAGGCAACTATTACCAACCCACGGTGCTGGCCAACGTCACCGAGCAGATGACCGCCTTCAAGCAGGAACTGTTCGGCCCGGTGGCCGCCATCATCAGCGCCCGGGATGCGCAACACGCCCTGGAACTGGCCAACGACAGCGAGTTCGGCCTCACCGCCACGATCTTCACCCAGGACCTGGAACGGGCCCGGCAGATGACCGACGAGCTGGAAACCGGCGGCGTGTTCATCAACGGCTACAGCGCCAGCGACCCCCGGGTGACCTTCGGCGGAGTGAAAAAAAGCGGCTTCGGGCGCGAGCTGTCGCACTTTGGCGTACGCGAATTCTGCAATGCGCAGACGGTGTGGCTGGATCGCCGTTGAGGCTCGGTGACCACGTCATAGGCTGAACGACCCCGGTGAAAAGCGGACCTGAATCAGGTCCGCTTTTTAATCGGATTAGAGGCCGGTTCTGGTGCGAATCAGAACTTTCCTAATGAAAAATCGTCGTTTTTTTCATTCTTTTAAGAATTTTCTTGAAGCAAGCAAGCCTGCCTCATTCTTATGATGCTGCTCTTTGGCATTACTCTGAGGTCCGCTATGTGCTCCTCCCTGCAAAAGTTCATCGTTCGTCTTCCAGGCGACCTGCACAACCAGCTCAAACACATTGCCAAACGAGAAAACCGCAGCATGAACAATGAAATCGTCGACCGCCTGGAAAAGTCCCTGGTCGTCGATGAAACCCGCGAGATGAATGAGAAGCTCATCAGCCTGCTGCTGCGCAAGGTCGATTCCATGGAGGAGCGGATCAAGTACCTGCAGATGGGCCACCCGGAGCCCGAGCAGGATTGCCCACCGCCGTGTTACGCAAGGACTTGAAGCGGCCACTCCCGCCACGCGACCTTCTGCCTCTCCCGCCTTTACCCCCTCGCTGCAGCTTGTATGATGGCGCCTGCCCGACAGTACCCAGCGGCAACCGCCAGGCCCCGGCCTGATGCCCGCAGGGCTCCCCCGCTGTTCCTCACTACACACGCAGGTCGACGCTCCTAGCCTTCCCAGGAACCTCCCCCGGCTTCTGCCATGGGGCCGCGTCGCCTTCTAGGATTGTTCATGAGCCGGATTCACCCGACTGCCCCCGCGCGCACCTGCAGCTCAGCTTTGCCCCTCAACCGCCTGACCCTGGGCCTGCTGCTGGCCGGCAGCAGCGCCGTGGCCAACGCCGCGGGCACCCAGTTGCCGACCCAGACCGTCAGCGGCGAAGAGCCCTACGGCTATCGCGCCGACAGCGCCTCGGTGGGTGGTTTCAGCGAAGCGCCCTTGCTGGATACCCCGGCCTCCATCAGCGTGATCAATGAAGACATGATCCTCGACCAGCAGGCCCGGCTGCTCAGCGACGTGCTGAAGAACGATGCCTCGGTGGGCCAGAGCTACGCGCCGGTGGGCTACTACGAAAACTTCGAGGTGCGCGGCTTCTCGCTGAATGCCGCCAGCAGCTACAAGATCAACAACCGCACCATCACCGGCGAGCAGAACGTCGCCCTGGAAAACAAGCAGCGGGTGGAATTGCTCAAGGGCCTTTCCGGCCTGCAAAGCGGGGTCAGCGAGCCCGGCGGGCTGATCAACTACGTGACCAAGCGGCCCACGGACATTCGTTCGGTGACCGTTTCCACCGACGACCGCGGCAGTGGCTACCTGGCCACCGATGTCGGCGGCTGGTTCGGCAGCGAACAGCAGTTCGGCCTGCGTGCCAACCTGGCCCATGAAGACCTGCACTCCTACGTCGAGCACACCAATGGTCAGCGCGACTTCGCCTCCCTGGCCCTGGACTGGAACATCAGCCCCGACGCCCTGCTGCAACTGGACATCGAATACCAGAACAAGCAGCAGCGCTCGGCACCGGGCTATCAACTGCTGGGGGGCTCCAGCCTGCCCCACCACGCCTCGCCGAAAAGACTCCTGGGGCACCAGAGCGGGTCAAAGCCGGTGACCAATGAATCGCTGAACATCGGCGGCAATTTCGAGTACCGCTTCAACGATGACTGGAAGGGCAACCTCAGTGCGTCGCGCAGCAAGGTGGTGATCGATGACTACAGTTCGTTTGCCTGGGGCGGCTGTACCACCGGCTGCATCAATGCCAACGGCAACTACTTCAGCCCCGAAGGCAACTACGACATCTACGACTTCCGCAGCCCCGACGACACCCGGCGCAACGATGAAGTGCAGGCGGTGCTCAATGGCCGCTTCGACACCGCAGGCCTGGGCCATGAGTTGAGCGTGGGGACCAGTGCGTTTCGTCGTGTGGTGGACCGGCGCGAGTCCATCAATCAATGGATTGGCACGGGCAATATCCAGAACGAGCCTGAGAACTTCGGCCGCTACGACGGCGCCCTCAACGACACCCACAAACGCCTGGACAGCCGCCAATACGGCCTGTTCCTCAGCGACCGCATCAGCTTCAACGAACAGTGGCAGACCGTCCTCGGCGGGCGCGAAGTACGCCTCGACGAAGAGAGCTTCGACAAGGACGGCGTGCGCGATCGCCACACCCAACGCTATGTATTCCTGCCCCAGGCCGCGCTGATCTACAAACCGATCAACAACATTTCGCTGTACACCCAATACAGCAAGGGCCTGAGTCTGGGTGGCCAGGCCCCCTGGTTCGCCAGCAACAATGGCGAGACCCTCGCCCCCACCGTCTCCCGGCAGATCGAAGCCGGGGTCAAGTACGACTGGCAGCGCATGAGCTTTACCGCCGCCCTGTTCCAGATGCGCCAGGCCTACCAGTACTCGCGCCCCGATGCCTCCGGCGGTTTCACCTACGTCCAGCAGGGCCAGCAAAAGAACACCGGCCTGGAGCTCTCCGCCAACGGCTGGGCCACCCAGCGCCTGCAGATTGCCGCCAGCGTCGCGGCGATCCGCTCCCGGGTCGAGGGCACCGGTACCCCGGCCTACGAGGGGCACCAGACCCTCAACGTCCCGCGCCTGCGAGCCAGCCTGCAGGGCGACTACGCCCTGCCCTGGCTTGACGGCCTGGCCCTGCTGGGCGGCATGCAATACAGCGGCAGCAAATACGCTGACCGCCAGGGCAACGTCGCCACCGGCGCCTACGCCATCTTCAACATCGGCAGCCGCTACAGCACCCGCATCGATGGCTACGACACGGTGTTTCGCCTGACCGTGGACAACCTGTTCGACAAGCGCTACTGGCGCGACACCGGGGAATACATGGGCGACGACTACCTGTTCCAGGGCGCGCCGCTGACGGCTCGGTTGAGTGCTTCGGTGAATTTCTGATGCAGACGGCCCCTACCTACCTCTCCCGTAGGAGCCGGCTTGCCGGCGAAGGCGATCTCGGGGGCCCCTTCGCTGGCAAGCCAGCTCCTACAGGCCAGCGGTCGGGGTCAGCCAGTCGCGCAGCAGTTCGGTGGTGCGCTGGGGATGCTCCAGGGGCGGCAGGTGACCGCATTGCGCCAGCACTTGCAGGCGTGAACCAACAATGCCCTGGTGCAGAAACTGCGCTTCGGCCAGAGGGGTGATGGCGTCGTTTTCGCCCACCACGATCAGGGTCGGCACCTTGATGCTCGCCAGCAGCGGGCGGTAGTCCGCACGGTCGATGATCGCTTGTTGCTGGCGCACAAACCCCTCTTTGCCAATGACCAGGGCCATGTCCTGCACCAGTTTCGCCACCGGCGTGTCCAGGCAGCGCGGGTGCATCAGCCGCGGCAGCAGGTGCGGGGTCACGCCCTTGAAACGGCCCTGACGGGCCAGGGCCAGCAAGCCGCGACGCATCCGCGCCCGGGCCTCGTCGTCAGGGCGGGCCATGGTGTCGAACAGCGCCAGCTTCAGCACCCGTTCGGGGGCCTGGCGCAACATTTCCATGGCCACATAGCCGCCCATGGACAAGGCCGCCAGGGCGAATTGCGCAGGCGCCTGTTGCAGGGTCCGGCGGGCCATCTCGGCAATGCTGGCATCCAGGCTGAGGTCGGCAATCTGCACCTCGCGCTCTGGCCCCAGGGCCCGTGCCTGTTGCTGCCACAGGCGTTCATCGCACAAGAGCCCGGGCAGCAGGACCAGGGGCAATGGTTTGTCAGTGCCTGAACCCGGCATCTCAACCTCCATTGGCAGCCGCCTGGAACCGGGCGATGTGCTGCCACATCAGGCCCGGGTTGGAATACATGGGGAAATGCCCGCAGTCGGGAATCCGTGCCAGTTGCACACCCCGGGCCTGGAGCTGCGCCAGGTAGGACAGCCCGGCATTCTGCTCGCCGTACATGAACATGCGCGGGCACGGCAGGCCGAGAAAACGCTGCATCAGGTTGCCGTGATCGGATAGCTGGACCATGGATTCGAAGATGCCGCGAACCGCGCCTGCCCGCACCTTGTGCCCCAGGCTCGCGGCATACAGGGCACTGGCATAGGCCGGGGCATGGCGCGCGCGCTCAATGAAGTCGTCGAGGAAACGCTGCGCATCCGCCTCGGGGTAGTCGACAATCTGCCGGCTGAGGAAGCAGTCCTCAGGGGCGATGTTGCCTTCGATATCGACAAAGCTCAGCACCCGCTCAGGGCAGCGGTCCGCCAGCATCAGGGCCGTCAGGCCGCCCATGGAATGCCCCACCAGATGGAAGCGCTCGATACCGAGATGCTCCAGTACCTGCAACGCGGTCTCCAGCAGGAACGGGATGGAGATCCGCGATAGGTCCTCACACTGGCTTGCCCCACAACCTGGCGCGTCGTAAGCGATAAAGGGCTGGCCGGCGAAGGCCGAGTGACGGGTGATATCGGCGTAATCCTCCTTGGTGGAACCAAAGCCATGGAGGAACAGGATCGGCGCACGGGTGCCGCCGCGATGCAGGGTGGCGATTTGCAGGGGCACGCCGGCCACGTTCAGCGGCAGATGGGTGTGGGTGAACTCGGGGGCTGATGGCACGAAACAATCCTTGGGCTTCAGGCAGGCGCAGGCGACAGGAAGGCCAGTCTCGGGGTCGGCAAGCTGCCTGTAAATTCCCCATTGCAGAACACAGCCATAGGGCAAAGCTATAAAACCCCGCCACTCAGTTGGCGCCCTGGAACTGCGCCACCAGCGCCTGCACCAGGGGATTGGCCCGGGTCGAATTCCAGGCCATGGCGGTGGTCACCACGTTCAGCCGTTGGCTCAGAGGCCGCAGCACCACGTTGTCCGGCGCCACGGTCTTCAGCGAGGCCGGCACCAGGGCGATGCCCTGGCCACAGCTGACAAAGGCGATCTGCGAGGCCACCGAACGCACTTCATGCAGCACCCGGGGCGAGAAACCGCTGTCGCGGCAGGTGGCGATCAGGTTGTCGAAATACACCGGGCTGACCCGCCGGGAAAACATTACCAGCGGCTCGTTGGCCAGGCTCGACAGGCTGATGCGCGAACGCGAGGCCAGCGGGTGATCGGCGGGCAAAGCCACCGCCAGGCGGTCCTCGGTCAAGGGCAGCGAACGCACGCTGGCCCCCAGGTCGCCTTCCAGGCGGGCGAAGGCCAGGTCGATATCGCCGGCTTCCAGCGCCGGAATCGCCTCGACGCTGTCGATCTCGCGCACCGACACCGTCAACTGCGGATAATCGGCCTTGAGCTGTTCGATCAGCGGCGGCAGCACATCGAGCATGGCGCTGGTGATGGCGCCGATGGTCAAGAGCCCGGTCTGCCCCGCCACCGCCTCGTGCACCGCCAGCTCCAGGCGCTCCAGTTGCTCGGCGAACTTGCGCACCGCCGGCAGGATCGCCGCCCCCACCGGGGTCAGCTGCGCGCCACGGCGCGAGCGGTCGAACAGCTTGACCTTGAGGGCGTGCTCCAGCACCTGGATCTGCTCGGTCAGCGGCGGTTGGGACATGCCCAGGCGCTTGGCGGCGCGGCTGAAATTCTGTTCTTCGGCCACCGCGAGGAACAGCCAGAGGTGGCGAATCAGGCGGAAATTGATCATGGAAATTCCATAGGTTGAACGTATGAAAGGCTTCTGCGATTCGTAATATACCTATCAAGGCCCAGCCTCGACACTGGCACCTCCTTCACCACGGGAGCCACCCATGCCCAGTGCCAATTCTCTCCAGCGCCTTGCCGCACTGGACAGCAACACCGTCTCCGACGCCCTCGACTTCCTCGCCCTGCCCGGCGCCACCCTGGGCCTGCGGCCCTTGTGGAACTGCGAAAAAATCGTCGGCCGCGCCAGCACCGTACTGCTCGGGCCCAAGACCGACCAGCAGCCCACGGCGCACCTGATTACCCCGGTAGTGGAGCAGATTTGCAGCACTGACCGGGTGCTGGTGATTGCCGGAGGCCTGGAGGGCATTTCCTGCTGGGGCGACATCCTGGCCAATGCCGCGAGCGCCAAACAGGTTCGCGGCACGGTGATCGACGGCTACAGCCGCGACATCGACGGTAGCGCGGCCATCGGTTACCCGGTCTACGGCCGTGGCGTGACCATGATCAGCGCCCGCAACCGGGTGGTACAGCTGGCCAGCGCCGTGGCCATCGAGGTCGCGGGCACCTGGGTCAATGAAGACGACTACGTGATCGCCGACAACTGCGGCACGGTGTTCGTCGCCGCAGAGCATATCGAGCAAGTGCTGGAGCTGGCGGAACGCATCACTCGGCGCCAGGACGCCATGGTCGCCGCCGTGCGCAACGGCCGCTCGGTGGCCGAGGTGATGCACGACAGCCACTTCGACGCCATCCAGCAGGAGCCGGCCCGATGAACAGCCAGGACCAGGAACTGGTGGCGCTGTTCGCCGGCCTCGACACCCCCGGAGTCTCCGATGCCCTGGACAAGCTCGGCCTGCCGGGCCAATGCCTGGGCCTGATGCCCCTGGACAACTACCAACAGACGCTGGTGGGCCCGGCCTTTACCGTGCAGTACGTCAGCGCCAGCGTGCCACCGGGCACCGTGGGCGACTTTATCGACGACGTGGCGCCCGGGGACGTGCTGGTGATCGACAACGGCGGACGCAGCGACTGCACCGTGTGGGGCGACATCATGACCCAGTACGCCGGGCGGAAGGGTATCGCCGCCACGGTGATCGACGGCGTCTGCCGTGATGTCGGCAAGGCCCTGGGCGATGGCTACCCGGTGTTCAGCAAGGGCCGCTACATGCGCACCGGCAAGGACCGGGTGCAAGTGCAGGCCTTGAACCAGCCGGTCTCCATCGGCAGCGCCCGGGTCTGCCCCCGGGACATCGTAGTGGCCGACGCCAATGGTGTGGTGGTGGTGCCCCGCGAGCACGCCCGGGAAGTGGCCGCCTGCGCCCGCCGGATCGAAGCGGTGGAAGCCGATATCCGCGCCCTGCTCGACCAGGGCCAGACACTCAAGCAAGCCCGGGAAACCCTGGGCTATCACCAGTTGCAGAGGAAATCCTGAGCATGTTCAACGACCTCAAGGCCCAGGCCAAGCGCCTGGGCAGCTCGACCCTGTATGAAGCCAGCGGCCTGCCCTGCGCCGTGGACAGCCGAATTCGCCCGATCTGGGACGGCGCCTTCATCGCCGCCCCGGCCTTCCCGTTGCAGTGCTCCCCCGGCGACAACCTGGCCTTGCACCTGGCCATGGAGCGGGCGCCCCGGGGCAGCGTGCTGGTGGTGGCCACCGGCAATTTCATCGCCGGTTACTGGGGCGAAGTGCTGACCGTGGCCGCCGAAGCCGCCGGCGTGGTGGGCCTGGTGATCGACGGCGGCGTACGTGATGTGGCGGCGCTCAGGGCCCGGGGCTTCCCGGTGTTCGCCCGAGGCGTTTCAGTGCAGGGCACGGTCAAGGCCAGCGCGCCCTCGGTCGGCCAACCCTTCAACTTCAACGGCGCCGCCGTGGCCCAGGGCGACCTGGTGGTGGCCGATGATGACGGGGTGATCATCATTCCCCAGGCTCATATCGCCCGCACCCTGGCCGAGGGCGAAGCCCGAGCGCAAAAGGAAGCGCAGATGATGCAGGCCCTGGAGCAGGGCCATTCGACCCTGGAACTGATGCAACTGACGGCCTGGAGAACACCGGCATGAACACAGACCAGCAACGCCTCAACCAGCGCCTGGCCGCCACCCAGCCTTCAGCCACCTACCGCATCATCGACCGGGTGGCCGAACGCCGCGCCGCGGGGGCCAGGGTCATCTCGCTGTGCGCCGGCGAGCCGGATTTCGACACCCCGCCCCACGTGCGCCAGGCCGGCATCCAGGCCATCGAGCATGGCCACACCCGCTACACCCAGGTGGCCGGCAGCCGCACCCTGCGCGAAGCGGTGGCGGCCAAGTTCCGCCGGGAAAACGGCCTGGAAGTGGAGTGGCAGGACACCCTGGTGTGCAACGGCGGCAAGCAGGTGATCTACAACGCCCTGGCCGCCACCCTCGATGAGGGCGATGAAGTGCTGGTGCCGGCGCCCTATTGGGTCAGCTACCCGGAGATGGTCCAGCTGTGCGGCGCCACCTCGCGGATCATCCGCTGCGAGGCCGGCAGCGGCTTCAAGTTGACGCCGGCCGCCCTGCAAGCCGCCATCACCCCGCAGACCCGCTGGCTGATCCTCAACTCACCGTCCAACCCCAGCGGCGCGGTGTACCGCCGCGAAGAGTTGCAGGCCCTGGCCGAGGTGCTGCTCAAGCATCCCCAGGTGCTGATCCTGGCGGACGACATTTATGAACACCTGATCTTCGATGGCCAGGCCTTCCACACCCTGGCCCAGGTGGAGCCGCACCTGGCCCCGCGCACCCTGACCATGAACGGCGTCTCCAAGGCCTACGCCATGACCGGCTGGCGCATCGGTTTTGCCACCGGGCCGCGCTGGCTGCTGGCGGCCATGGAAAAACTCCAGGGCCAGCAGACCTCCGGGGCTTGCGCCATTTCCCAGCAGGCCGCAGTGGCGGCGTTGAACGGGCCCAAAGACTTTATCCTGCACAGCCGAGAGGTATTCCAGCGACGACGGGACTGGATGGTGGCGCGTTTGAACGCCATTCCCGGGCTCAAATGCGCAGTGCCGGCCGGGGCCTTCTACGTGTTTGTCTGCTGCGCCGGCTTGCTCGGCCGCACCTCCCCCGGCGGCCGGCTGCTGAACAGTGATGAAGACCTGGCCCATGCCCTGCTGGAGGAAGCCGATGTGGCCGTGGTCCACGGCAGCGCCTTTGGCCTGGGGCCCTACCTGCGCGTTGCCTACGCCCTGGATGACCCAGCGCTGCAGCGCGCCTGCGACGCCATCGAACGCTTCTGCACCGCCTTGTAGGAGCCGGCTTGCCGGCGAAGGCGATCTCGGGGGCCCCTTCGCTGGCAAGCCAGCTCCTGCAGAGACCTGCCGCCATCTGCCCCCGCGATAGCACCATCTCCAATCTGCACGACCCACCCTCTGCGTATGCAGTTACGATATGGGCAACTCCCTCCCCACCCCGGCCTGACCTTCCGTGCGGTGCGAACAACAAACCGGAGATTGCCTGATGCTGCCCCCTGCCCCCGATACCGCCCGACTCCAGCCCCTGCCCGTCGCCCTGGTGGATGAACTGACCACTATGCTGGGCCAACGCTTCAGCACCTCCGCCAGCGTTCGCGAGCACCATGGCCGGGACATCTCCGCCCTCGATCCGCTGCCGCCGCAAGGGGTGGCCTTCGTCAATCACCTCGACGAAATCATCGCCGTGCAGCAGGCCTGCCATCGCCACCGGGTGCCGATCATTCCCTATGGCAGCGGCAGTTCCCTGGAAGGCTGGCTGCATGCGGTGCACGGCGGGGTGTGCATCGATGTGTCGGCGATGAACCAGATTCTGGAAATCCGCGTCGACGACATGGACGTCACCGTGCAACCCGGGGTAACCCGCAAGCAGCTCAACGCTGCGCTGCACGGTACTGGCCTGTTCTTCCCCATCGACCCCGGCGCCGACGCCTCCCTGGGCGGCATGGCGGCGACCCGGGCCTCGGGCACCAACGCCGTGCGCTACGGCACCATGCGCGAAAACGTCCTGGCCCTGACCGCGGTGCTGGCCGATGGCCGAGTGCTGCACACCGGCGGCCGGGCGCGCAAATCCTCCTCGGGCTATGACCTCACCCACCTGCTGGTAGGCTCCGGCGGCACCCTGGCCACGGTGGCCGAGCTGACGGTGAAACTGCACCCGATTCCCGAAGCCATTTCCGCCGCGGTGTGCAATTTCCCCAGCGTCGACCAAGCGGTGCAAACGGTGATCCAGGCCATCCAGCTGGGGGTGCCGATCGCCCGTATCGAACTGATTGACGCCCTCACCGTGCGCGCCCTGAATGCCTACAGCAAAACCCGATTGAACGAGGCGCCGTCGCTGTTCTTCGAGCTGCACGGCTCGCAATCCTCGGTCCAGGAACAGGTGGAAACCATCCGCCTGCTGGCCGATGAACACGGCGGCCAGGACTTCGAATGGGCCGTGCACCCGGAAGACCGCAGCCGCCTGTGGCAGGCGCGGCACGACGGCTACTTCGCCGCCGTGGCCCTGCGCCCCGGCTGCCGCGCCCTGACCACCGACGCCGTGGTGCCGATCTCACGCCTGGCCGAATGCATCGAAGCCACCGCCGCCGACCTGCAGCAGCAAGGCTTGCTGGCGCCGATTTTCGGCCATGTCGGCGACGGCAATTTCCATGCGGTGATCCTGCTCAACCCCGACGACCCCGAGGAAGTGCAGCGCGCCGACGGCGTGGCCCAGCGCCTGGCGGAACGGGCCATCGCCCTGCAGGGTTCCTGCACCGGCGAGCACGGCGTCGGCCTGACCAAGCAGGCCTATATGAGCCTGGAGCACGGGCAGAACGCGGTGGACGTGATGGCGGCGATCAAGGTCGCCCTCGACCCGCGGCAACTGATGAACCCGGGCAAGATCTTCCCCCGCGGCCCGGCCGTCGACTAAGGCAGCGGCCCGCCAAGGAGCCAGCATGGAAATTCGCCAGCTGAAATACTTCGTCGCCGTGGTCGATGCCGGCAGCCTGTCCCGCGCTGCCCGGGAAGTGCACGTGGCGCAATCGGCCCTGAGCAAGCAGATGTCGGCCCTGGAAGCCGACCTCGGCGCGCAGCTCTTTCATCGCAGCAACAGCGGCATCCGCGTCAACGACGCCGGCAAACTGTTCTACGAATACGCCCAGGGCCTGCTCAAGCACCTGCAGGACGCCCGCGCCGCAATCAGCAGCGAACCCGGCGCCCTAAGCGGCTCCATCGTCGTCGCCCTGCCCCAGAGCGTGGCCAGCACCGTGGCCCTGCCGCTGATCCAGGCCGTGGCCCGCACCTACCCCAAGGTCGAACTGCACCTCAATGAAGAGCTCACCGGCAACCTGGTGGACCAACTGGTGCGGGGCCGGGTCGACATTGCCCTGTTCACCCCCATCGGCCTGCCGCCGCAAGTCAGCTTCAGCCCGCTGCTGGAAGAAGACTTCTACCTGATCCACCGCGCCGACGACCGCCACGCCCCGCCACCGGGCAGCGTCACCCTGGCCGAAGCCGTGGCCCGGCCGCTGGTGTTTCCCAGCCGCGCCCACAGCCACAGCACCCGGGCCTGCGTCGACCAGGCCCTGGAACGCCTGCACTTGCCACCGGCCCAAGTGGCCATGGAGGTCAACTCGGTGCACATCCTCAAGAGCGCCGTGGAGGCCGGCATCGGCCCCAGCATCATGCCGCTGAACCTGGCCCTGCGCGAAGTCGCCGAAGGCCGGCTGGTGGCCCACGCCATCCAGCCCCGGGAAGTCTTTCGCACCCTGGGCATCTGCGTCTGCGAAGCCCTGCCCGGCAGCAACCTGCGCAGCGCCATCGCCCACCTGATCGCCCAGGTGGTGCGCGACATGAGCCGCTCCGGCGAATGGCCCGCCACCCGCCTGCTGCCCGAGGCCTGAACCGCTGTTTCACCCATTGCTTCGACAACAAGAATAAAGAGGCTAGCCATGAACCCACCTGCCCCGCCACCTGCGGCTCTCGACGATGCGGCCCTGCACTCGGCCTACCGCAAGACCGCCTGGCGCATCATCCCGCTGCTGATTTTGTGTTACCTGGTGGCCTACCTGGACCGGGTCAACGTCGGCTTCGCCAAGCTGCAGATGCTCGACGACCTCAAGTTCAGCGAAGCGGTATACGGCCTCGGCGCCGGGATCTTCTTCGTCGGCTACCTGCTGTTCGAGATCCCCAGCAACATCGCCCTGCACCGCTTCGGCGCGCGGCGCTGGATCGCGCGGATCATGGTCACCTGGGGCCTGCTGTCGGCGGCCATGATGTTCATCGAAACGCCACTGACCTTCTACGTGTTGCGGCTGCTGATCGGCATTGCCGAAGCCGGCTTCTTCCCCGGCATCATCTTCTACCTCACCACCTGGTTCCCCAGCCAGCGCCGCGGGGTGATGACCGCCCTGTTCATCATGGCCCTGCCGATTTCCAGCCTGTTCGGCTCACTGATCTCGGGGCTGATCCTGCAACACCTCAACGGCGTCTCCGGCTATGCCGGCTGGCAATGGCTGTTCGTCATCGAAGGCCTGCCCGCCGTGGCCCTCGGTGCCGCGGTGTTCTTCCTCCTGCGCGACCGCATCGCCGACGCCCACTGGCTCACCCCCGAAGAGCGCTACGGCATGCAGGCCGCCATCGACCGCGAAGCTGCCAACAAACAGAGCCACCGCCTGCGCGACGGCCTGCTCAACCCACAGATCTGGCTACTGGGCGCGGTGTACTTCTGCCTGGTGCTGGGCCAATACGTCATCAGCTTCTGGCTGCCCACCATCATCCGCAACAGCGGTGTGCAACAGCCCTGGGCCATCGGCGTCCTCACCGCCCTGCCCTACGCTGTCGCAGCAGTGGCTATGGTCATCGTGGGCCGCAGCTCCGACCGCCATGGCGAGTATCGCTGGCACCTGGCGGTCTGCGCGGGGATTGGTGCGCTAGGCGTGGCGTTTGGCACCTTCTTTGGTGACAACCTGATACTGGCCATGTTCGGCCTGATCGTCGGCACCGCCGCCATGATCAGCAGCCTGCCGGTGTTCTGGGGCTTGCCCACTGCCGTAGTGGGCGGCGCGGCCGCCGCGGCGGGCGTGGCATTGATCAACACCCTGGGCAATGTGGCGGGGTTCTTCAGCACCATCGTGGTGGGCTGGCTGACCCAGGTAACGGGAAACACCCAGACCGCAATGTACTTCATGGCGGCCATCCTGCTGATCGGCGGCGGGCTGGGCTTGATGGTCAACCACGTACGCAAGACGGCACGACTACAAACTGCCTGACGCGCCCCCCTGTAGGAGCCGGCTTGCCGGCGAAGGCGTCCACAAGACCGCCCTCGCCGGCACAAATAACACCATCGCCGAGCACCTGAATCAGTCAAGCCACCAGTTCAACAGCGTCTCGTCCTCATCGTCATCGAGGTTTTTATAGACATTGGCGTAGTACCACTGGATCCCGGTTTGCTCACGAAAACCATCAAAAAACCTGTTGATGTTCTCCATCCCGTTTTTTGCAGGGACCGCCAACGCCAGCGTCCCCCCGCACACCCCATCCAAGGTCCCATTCAGCTCACGAATGACATCGCTTTCGAGTGCCGAGATCACCGCCGGATCAATGTAGTCGGCATAGATCTGAATGCAGAAATTCCCGCCCCGCTTCAGCACTTGCGCCGGCGCATCGGGATTGCGGATGGAAACGATATCGCCCCGCGCCAGGTTCTGCGCCAGCCCCGGTGAGGAGAGCAACTCGTAGGTATCCTCAT
This sequence comes from Pseudomonas sp. GW822-FHT04H02, assembly GCF_058800645.1. Lineage (NCBI taxonomy): Bacteria > Pseudomonadati > Pseudomonadota > Gammaproteobacteria > Pseudomonadales > Pseudomonadaceae > Pseudomonas > Pseudomonas sp. GW822-FHT04H02. The sequence goes on from NZ_JBXAMM010000004.1 coordinate 611,590, forward strand.
CGATGCGCCGCGCCAGCAGCTCCTCGCGAACGGCGCCATCGTCATCGGCCATGTACACCTGAATCAGCACAGGGGATTGCTTGTCGTCCATACGGGGCTCCACAGTTTCCACGTTCAACACCTGACCCTTGTTCTGTTACCCAGCGCTTCCATCCCCTGCCTCAGGGCAACGGCTCAAAGCGCCCACTGCCCGCGTTCCACGCAAACCCCGGCAACGTGCAGTCCTGAAAGCCGATCCGCAACGGCTCCCCCTCAGCCTGCACCTGCAAGGTATCCACCCCCAGGTTGCGACACCCCGGCGCCGCAACCGCCAGGCTCTGCAGCAACTTGCCACTGGCCTTGTCCATCACCTCCACCGTCGTGATCCGCTGATCATTGCCCGGCATCGGCACCTGGAAATACCAGCGTTTGGTGGAAGCACTCTGCAACAGCGTGGTGACCGGCTGCGGCCACGAGCGATCCGAATCCACCAGGCCCACCAGCTTCAGCGCAATGGGCAAGGTCTTGCCCGTGCGATAACTGGTCCAGGTGCCGCGCACCTGCTCCTGCTGGCGAGAGTTCATCAAGTCATTGAACTGCAGACGCGCCACCGGCAAGCCCTGCTCGTCCAGCTCATCCATGGCCAGCACCTTGTTGCTGTAGCTGAAGGTCGGCTTGAGGCGGATCGGCGTGCGATAGCGCTGATAGGCATAGGTGCCCTGGTAGACCGCATTCTGGCTGCCCAGGATCAAGACAACCGCCTGCTTGCCCACCGTGCCCTCATACACCCCGTGGGACGCCTGCGCCGGCAACAGCCACAGCGCCAACACCAGCACCGCCAGCCCCCGAGCAACATCAAACCCACGCATCAGAAACGCTCCTCGCCCGACGACAGATATTCCAGCCGATCCGGGCTGATCACCCGGTAATAATCCCAACGCCGAGTGCGCTGGTCGTAATTGATAAAGTCCTGCTTGCTGAACTCCATCTGGCCACCGGGGGAAAAGCGCAGATCCCCCTCCACCGCGAACTGCTCCAACTGCGGATGGCGCAAGTATTTCCGGCGCTCACGGTTGTACAGGTAGTACTGAGTGGGCGAGCACCACAGCCGGCCATCCGACTCCGCCAGGCGATAATTCTGAGCCTGAAAATCAATCCGCGCCTCGGCCTGGAAATGCCCGAAAGTCAGCGTCCTGGTGCCGACCGGCGACAGGCACCACTGCCCACTGATCTCCTGCACCCGCCGCCCGGTGGTGCGGCTCATGACTCGAATACTGTCCACCCGCGCCACCTCCTCCCCGGCCTTGCGCGCGGCATGCACACTGAAATAGAAATCCCGATCGAACACCGGCTGCAGCAACTCCCCCTCAAACGCCTCCCGCTGACTGCCACCAAAGCGCGTCACCCGCTGCAACTGCAACGGCTGCTGCGTGCCCGTGCGCAGATCCACCAGACTGCCCTGCAACGCCTGCGCCCCCTCGGCGAACGGCTGCAACGACACCGCCGTCGCCGGCAGAGTCGGGTTGTCCATGATGTTGATCAAGAGCGCGGAGCCGGGATGGAAAGGCGTGGACTCCAACGCCATGGGCAGGCGCTCGGATTCGGAGAACCAGTAGCCGGACATACCGCCGCCGTATTGGGAGTCGTAGGTGAGCGCCAGTTCAACCGGAGTGTCGCCGAGGGTGCCGCGGTAGGTGGTGGTGGGGTTGGCTTGGGCGGCTGGGGTGAGGAGCCCGAGGCCGAGCAAGAGTGCGGCGGTCAGGCGGAACAGGAGGTGTTGCAGGTGACGCTGTTGGCCAGCCCTTGTTTGTGGACTGCTGCCAATGGGCTGGGGCATGCCTGCGCTCCTTGCGGTGGGGAAAAGGGGCGCAGGATAGCAAAAGTTAGGACGTCAGCCCCGGAATAGGTTTGTTTTCACGCTGCTAAAACCTTTAAAGGTTAAATAGCTCTGTATTCAAACAGCACAATCATTTTTTAGCCAACATCCTCTGGCAACACTGTCCCATTTGGTGTTGTTTGCTTTAGAAAATGGATACGTTTTGGCGGCTGAACAAGCTCCGAACCGTAATTCAACGAGTACCGGTAAAAAACCTTACTCAAAAATCGAAATCTCCTACAATCTTCCTTCCCATTTCTGACACAGCTCTCAGTCGCGCCAGCTGTAGTCAAACTACGAGGCAAGATTGTGAGCACTCTAGTTGCCCCCACTGAAGCACTAATCGACACCCATCGCCTAGCAACTGCTCTACAGCGCTTCGCAGACGATCGCGACTGGCAACAGTTCCACTCCCCCAAAAACTTGCTCCTAGCCCTCACCGGTGAAACCGGCGAGCTCTGCGAAATTTTCCAGTGGATGAGCGAAGCCGACGCCAAGGATGCAGCCAAACGTCCAGAAACCGCTCAAGCCGTGAAAGATGAATTGGCCGACGTACTCATGTACCTCGTGCGACTAAGCACGGTGCTGGGCGTCGATCTAAACGAGGCGGTGACAAACAAACTCGCGTTGAACGGCCAGAAGTACCCCGTCGACAAAGCCAAAAGCACCAGCAAGAAGTACGACCAACTCTGACCCCCTGGGCTCTAAGGACCACTTGTGATCGTTTACTCGGCGACCAAACAACAATTCCTCGACGTTTGCGACAACAACGATATTGAAGAGGTGATCCTCAAGCACTTCAAAGAGGCCACTGGCAAGAAAGTGGCGGCTTCAGAGATCCGATCTTGGCAGGGATCGCTCACTTACATGGCCAAGGTCTTAAGAGACAAGGACCTGCCGGAGGATGCCGGAGTAGCCATTGAGCTACATATTCCGCAATCCATGAAACGTATCGATTTCTTGCTAACAGGCCACGACCAGCACCAGGGTAAAAATGCCGTGTTGGTGGAACTGAAGCAATGGAGCAAAGCCAGCGCCACCAGTAAAGATGCGATCGTAAAAACCGCGCTGGGTGGCAGTCATGTTGAAACCATTCATCCTTCCTATCAGGTGTGGTCTTACGCCACTTTGCTGGAAGGCTTCAATGAAGCCGTCTATGACCAAGGCATCAAAGTCCACCCGTGCGCTTACCTGCATAACTATGTCAGCGATGGCGTTATCAACTCGGCTCACTACGATGCCTATACCAGCAAAGCGCCTTTGTTCCTAAAAGGTCCTGACGAGCTGACGAAACTGAGAAGCTTCCTCAAACAGCACATCTATTACGGCGACAACCAAGAAGTTCTTTACGAGCTTTCTAGCGGTAAAAGCCGCCCCTCCAAGGCTTTGGCTGAAGCACTAACTGGGCTAATGGAAGGTAAGCCTGAGTTCGTTCTGATTGATGATCAAAAGACCGTCTTCGAGTCAGTACTTGCGGCGGTCGCAGAGGCCTCTGCCGATGCTCCGAAGGTGCTGATCATTGAGGGGGGCCCTGGTACCGGAAAGACAGTAGTAGCCATCAACCTGTTGGTCAGGCTCACGGCCTTAAGACTGATGAGCAGGTATGTCTCAAAAAATGCCGCCCCACGTGCCGTGTACGAAAAGAAACTGGTCGGCACTGTCAAACCCACCAAGTTCTCCAGCCTTTTCTCCGGTTCGGGGGCTTATACCGAAATCAAGCCTGACTTTTACGACGCGCTGATCATTGATGAGGCTCACAGGCTGAATGAGAAAAGCGGGTTTTATGGCAACGAGGGTGAAAACCAGATCAAAGAACTGATTGGGTCCGCGAAATGCTCAGTGTTCTTTATCGACGAAGATCAACGCGTAACCCTTAAGGATATTGGCAGCAAACAAGCAATCCGAGAGTTCGCTAAGGCCCGAGGGGCAACGGTGGAGGAGTACACCTTGTCCTCCCAATTCCGTTGCAGTGGCTCCGATGGTTACCTGGCATGGCTAGATGACGTCCTGGGCATTCGCAAAACCGCGAACCCAATACTCGATGCCAGTGAATACGAGTTCAAAGTGTTCGACTCGCCACAAGCAATGCATGAGGCAATCGAACAAAAGAACCACGGAAACAAGGCGCGTGTCGTCGCGGGTTATTGCTGGCCATGGAGCAGCAAGAAAGACCCTAAAGCCAAAGACATTGAAATCGGTGAACACTACGCCCGCCAATGGAATCTGGATCAAGACGGCAGTCTGTGGATCATCGCGGATAAATCTGTGGATCAGGTCGGCTGCATTCACACCTGCCAAGGGCTAGAGGTGGATTATATCGGTGTGATCATCGGGCCAGATTTGATCGTGCGCGATGGAAAGGTAGTGACATCCCCCAAAGCGCGAGACAAATACGACAAGACGATTCGTGGTTGGAAAAGGCTGATGAAAGAGCAGCCCGACTTCACGCGACAAGAGACTGATCTCATCATCAAGAACACCTATCGGACCTTGATGACCCGAGGAATGAAGGGCTGCTACCTTTATTGTACCGACCCAGAGACGGCGCAATATTTTGCCAACCGACTGGCAGAGGGGGAGCCAGCTTTGTAGGTGTCGTTAGTCAGGTTTCCTATTCCGGTGATGGCGTACCCAATCCTGCTATCACTGGAAGGCTAGCGAAGACTCCCCCCTCTCTACCTTTCAGGTGCCATATTCACTGCCCAATTCACAACTCCGTGTAAGACTAGTCCCTTTCTATTGAGCAACTTTTCCTAGAGAGTTCAAACGCCTTGTAACTTCAAAAAGTGCTGCCTAGGCTCGGTCCGTCGCTGCACATCAGTGATCGGGTTTAGCAGCTCGAAATAGCACATTGGCGCACCCACTAATATTGGAGATGCACCATGAAAAAGCTCGTTCCCGATCCGCCTCTGTCCTTGCCTGGACAATTCAGAACCCTCGAACACGATATCGACACCCAGCGTATTCGCATGGCCTTGGCGGTGAATAACGCAGAAAGCTCGATCCTCAATAGCCTGAAAGACACCGTGCCTACATCCGTAGGTCATCACTCCATGTTCAGTGTCCGCCCCGGCATCAATGCCGAAGAAGCCTTGGTGCATGTGTCATTACTGCTGGACTGTGCAGTACAGGTCAGCGATGAAATCACCGAACGCGCCAGCGGTGTGGAGCGTGGTTTGATTTGGTCGATGATCCATTCGGTGGAGATGGCTAGAGCGGTGGTGGATTCGTTGCTGGATGCCAATAGACCGGCGCAGCATCGGTAATCGACTAGATACTCAGAAGTCCGAAAAATATGGAAGCGGGGTGAAGAATGATTTGCCCCGTTTCTGTTAGGCCGCTTTCGCTGGCAAGCCAGCTCCTACAGATGCTGTAGCCCTTCGATATTGCTTAAGCTCTCTCACTGCCCAGCTGTGGCCATAGACAAGTGGTGAGAGGCAACGCGTCCCTTCCCTGCTCGTCCCGTTTCCTACTCACTAGTGAACTCCCAAACCTGTTAGTAAAAGAATATCCTTACGGCCTCTTACGCTGTTTCGTACAGCGAATCGGGAAACCTACGGATAGCCCCCGCATGACCTCTGTACCTACCAGCAATCAATCCAACCCTGCTTGGAGCCGCGACGAGCTCGTTCTTGCCCTGAACTTGTACCTCCTTCACCGCAACGGTTTACCCGGGGTGAATCATCCGGATGTTTTGGCGTTATCACTGGCTCTCAATCTCATCGGCAATGCCACCGGGGTGAGCAAGAATCAGAGCTTTCGCAATGCCAACGGTGTGTGCATGAAGCTCAACAACTTCCGGCGTTGGGACCCGAGCTACACCAACAACGGGCGTACGGGGCTTGCGAAAGGCAATAAGGATGAGCAGTTGGTGTGGCTGGAGTTTGCCAATGACCCGGAGCGTCTTGCTGAGGTTGTGGCGGCGATCAATGCCAATGTTCAGACGATTCCAGCTAGCCCTATCGATTTAAGTGCAGCGGATGACCCGGGCTTCTTCGAAGCAGAGGAAGGCAAAGTGCTCACCCGGGTGCATAGGGTACGGGAAAGAGACAAGAAAATCGTTAAGCGCAAAAAAGAAGAGGCGCTGAAGCAACATGGGGCGCTTCAGTGTGAGGCGTGTGGTTTTAATTTCAGCCAAACCTATGGTGCAGATGTGGAGGGGGTGATCGACGTCCACCACACTAAACCTCTGCACACGCTCCAGCCGGGTGACAAAACTAAGCTCTCTGATTTGGCGTTGTTGTGTGCCAATTGCCATCGGGTGGTGCATTCGCAACGCAAGTGGCTGAGTGTGGCTGAAGTGAAGGAGCGGTGTCAGGCCAATCGGAAGCAGACGTAAATGTGATGTTGTGACTCCCTGGTTTGGGGAGTCAGAGTGGCTGGTTGGAGGGTTTGGTGGCGATCTTGCGGCCGCCTTCGCTGGCAAGCCAGCTCCTACACGGGCTGGCGTCAACCGATGGCTATGTGGTGTCAGCGAACATTCCGATACAACATCAACCGCGCCCCCTCATGCATCCCCCGGGTCAACTCCAGCAACCTCTCAAACTCCTGCGGATGCTCCTGCGCCACATCCTCACGCGGTGTGTTTGACGCGAGGTCATGCAAGGTCGCGCCACTGCCGTCGTGCTGCATCTGCAACAAAAAATCCTTGGTCACGCCGCCAATCACCGGGAAGGTTCCTTCCCTTAATACCAGCGGCACCACCCGCTCGCCTTCCGGTGCAGGCTGTTGAATATCCCGCCCCATGGCGCCATTGGTGAAGGGCATCCCGGCCATGCCGGCTACGGTGGGTAGCAGGTCGGCGAGGCCGACGGCTTCTTCGATCACTCTGGGCTGCAACATCCCCGGGGCATGGATCAGCAGCGGTACGTTGTTGCTTTCCAGCCCTAGCTGTTCAAAGGCGGGGGCCATGTGGGGGATCTGGCTGATGCGGGTGTTGTGGTCGCCGAAGAACACGAAAATCGTGTTGTCGTAGTAGCCGCCCGCTTTGGCGATCTCCATTAGGCGGCCGATGTTGAAGTCCAGCAGGCGCACGGCGTTGTATTGCTCCAGGCTGCGGGAACCGGCGGCCTGGACGTGTTCCAGGGGCAGGTCCTGGGCTTGGAAGCCGTCGTTGTCCTCGGGGATGGTGAACGGGCGGTGGTTGCCGGAAGTTTGCAGGTAGGCGAAGAACGGTTGGTCCCGGGGTATGGCGCGCAGCAGGCGGTCGCTTTCCTTGAACAGGTCGAGGTCGGAGATGCCCCAGACGTCCACCTGGGGCGATTGCCAGTGGCTTTCGTCGTACAGGCGCACGTTGTCGATGCTCTGGCGGATCAGGCCGTTGATGTTGGCCCAGCCGGCGTTGCCGCCGATCAGGTAGAGCTTGTGGTAGTCGCTGAAGGCGTTGATCAGGCTGTGTTGGCGGGTGATCAGGGGCTGGCGGGTGGCGGTCTCTTGGCGGGTGACGTCGGGCACGCCGGTGATGCTGGCCCATACGGTCTTGGCGGTGCCGGTGACCGGGACGTAGAAGTGTTTGAAGAACCAGCTCTGGCGGGCCAGACGGTCGAGGTTGGGGGTGGGGTTGAGTGGGTTGCCGTAGGCGCCCACGGCGCTGGTGCCGAGGGATTCGAGCATGACGAAGATGACGTTGGGCGGCCGGGGGCGGTCGATGCGGTACGGCTGCACGCCTTGCTGGCGGGTGAAGTTCAGGCGCTGCGGGTCGGGGTTGTCGACGCCGAGATAGCGGGCCAGGGCCGGGTAGTGTTGGCGCACTTGGGCTTCGTCGTACTGGGCCTCGCCGGCCTTGAGGGTGTCGTAGAAAAACAGCACGGGGTTCAGGCCCAGGGCGGCGATCTGGCTGTTGCCGGAGAAGTAGGCATCGCTCCAGCGCAGGGGCACGGGGTTTTCCAGGTTGAGGTTTTCTACCCGGCCCAGCAGGCCGAGGAACACGGCGGCGATGCCCAGGGCGCTGACGCAGGCCAGGGACCAGCGGCCCAGGGGTTGCGCCGGGCGGTCGAGGGTCCGGCGTTCCAGGCGCAGCAAGGCGTAGCACCACAGGCTCAGGGCGCTGCCCCAGGCGAGGACGATCCACAGCACCGGGTAGCTTTCCCAGAGCATTTGCCGGGAGATCTGTGCGTCGTCCAGGTAGCGCAGCACGGTGGCGTTGATGCGCACGCCGAGGTAGGCGTAGTGGCCGAAGTCGATGATGTACAGCAGCCCTACCCCGCCCAGTACCAGCAGCAGATAGGCCCGGGCCAGCCAGCGCAAAGTTGGCAGCCGCAGCAGGTTCCAGCGCGGCAGCCAGGCCAGCAGGGCCAGGGGTAGCAGTATCAGCAGGGTCAGGCGCAGGTCGAAGCGCAGGCCGATGCCGAGGGTCTCCAGAATGGCCTCGCGCTGGTCGGCGGCGCTCAGGTCCACCCCGGAAAAGCCCACGGCGAACAGCAGCCGCAGCAGTGCCAGCAAGCCGAGTACCAGCCCGATTGCGCCCACGCCGTAGCGCAAGCGGCGTGATTGCAACCCGCCCATCATTGACCTCTGTGTGGTGTTGTCGAAGGCCGCGGCGCGGCCTGTTGGTTTACCCGGCAAGGGGCTGCCCGCGGCTGCGCTGGGTGACGCGGCGCCACAGCCACAGCAGCAGCGCGCCGCTGCCGGCGATCAGGCAGTAGCCCGCCAGCAGCGGGTCCAGCAGGTAGTCCCAGTAGTTTTCCGAAGGCTTCAGACGCAGGGCAAAGGCCAGGGTCCCGGCCGCCAGCATCAGTACCCCCAGCAGGTTGCGCTGCCACAGCAGCACCAGCGCCGCCAGGCCCATCAGCACGATCATCGGCCGTGGGTTGTAGCCCCAGCGGTAGGGGTCGAGGTAGGTCAGGCCCAGGGTCGCGGGGTACAGGCTCAGGGTCAGGCCGATAAACAGCAGCAAAACCTGCACTCGGTGTTTGGCTGGCAAGGGCGCAATCACCCCCAAGTGCCGCAGGCTGACCCAGCCCAGCAGCACCAGGGTGCTGATGGCCAGGTCATCGGTGAAGCTGCGCACATAGGCCGCCAGCGGCAGCTGGTTCAGTGGAATAAAGCTGACCAGGGCCAGCACGGGCAGCAGCCAGGGCCGCCAGGGCGCGGTCAGGCGCAGGCTGCCGAGCAGCACGAAGCCCAGGAGGATAAAACTCAGGTGTGCTTGCCATAGCGACAGCATCACAAGCGCTCCGCCAGCCACGCCGCGTTGAAGCTGACGTGCTTGATAAAGGTGTTGTTCCAGGAATAGACCAGGTGGTACAGGCCGTCCGCCCCGCGGCTGAAGTAGGGGTATTCGTACTCGAAGTCGCAGCCCTGGGGCTTGCACACCCGGTAGTCGAGGTTGCTCAGGAAGCGCTGTTCCAGGGGCAGACGCCGGGCGCCGCTGGAGGCACGAAAGCCTTCGCCGATGATGTCCTTGTAGGCCTCGTGGGAAAACGGCTGGCCCAGGGGATCGGGGGACTGGTCCAGTTCCACCAGGGGCCGCCATTGGCTGAGGCCGGCATCGGTGCCGTACAGGCTGAGTTTGAAGCGTCCGTCCTGCAGGTCGTTGAGTGCCACCAGCAGGCCCTGGTCGTCGGTGCCCACCGCCGCCAGCGATGAGTTGGGGTTGGACGGTTGCAGCGGATAGGGCTCGCTCCAGGTCTGCCCGGCGTCTTCGGTGCGGCTGGCCAGGACCTTGTGGTGGGTGTCGCCGGCGTAGCGCAGCATGGCCACGGCGCGGCGTGCGTCCAGGGGCACGATGGTCGGTTGCAGGGAGTGCTTGCCACGGCTGATGCGGAATTTGTCGATCACCGCGCCGTCGGCGCTCAGGTACAGGTACTCGGCGAACTTGCCCATGAACTCGTGGTACACCGGCAGGCCGATCGCGCCGTCGGCATGGAACACCGGCGCGGCGCGCACCAGGGTGCTGATGTTGAAGAACGGCGAGGTAATCAGTTGCCGCGGCGCCGACCAGCTGCGCCCCAGGTCATCGGAAACCATCAGGTTGATGGCGCTGGTGGCCCAGCCGCCCACCGACACCGAGACGTAGAACATCCACAGGCGCTGGTCCGGGCCCAGGGCGATCACCGGGTTGCCGAGCTTGCGGATATAGCGCCCGGTGCCGTCACGGGTCGATTCGCGGGTGGCCAGTACTTGCTCGGCGCCCCACTCGCCGCTCTGGGCGTCAAAGCGTGCGCTGCGCACCTGGACGTCGGCGGCGCCTTCCCGGGAGCCGGCGAACCACACGGCCATCAGGTCGCCGCCGGGCAAGGCGGTCACCGAGGAGGAATGCACGAAGTCATCCAGGTCCGAGGAGACGAAGCGGCTGTTGTATTGCGGCGTGCTGTTGGCTTTAGCCGCATCGCTGCCGACGGCGGCCTGGGCGAACGGCGCCAGTTGGTGAGGCGGATGGCTGCGCCAGGCGGCGATAAAGACGGCGGCCAAGAGCAGGCTGCTGCAGAGGAAGATCAGGCGAAAGGACAGCGCACGCATACAGGAGCCCGTGGCAAATACAGGGTGGGAACAAGGGAAAAACCATTAGCGCTTATCACTGCCCGGCAAGGGCCGGCGGCGGCCGGTGAGCATCGACAACGGCAGGTTGTCGCGCACCTGCAGGCTTTCAAAAATCGCCGCGCACACATGCAGCAGCACCAGGCCCAGCAGCACATCGGCGCTGGTTTCGTGCACCTGCAGCGGCCAGTCGGCGCCCCACAGGGCATCGACCTCTTGCATCAGGAAACCGCTGATGCCGATCAGCAACAGGGCCAGCAGCATCAGCAGCATCACCAAAGCCCCGAGGGGCGAATGCCCCAGGCGATGCTCGGGGCGCCCGACCCGCAGCGAGCGCAGGTGCCGCGCCAGCCGGGCCCGGGTCGGCCAGAAGTCGGACCAGCGCGCACTGCGCGGCCCGACAAATCCCCAAACTGTGCGCAACAGCAGCCAGGCCATGGCGTAGTAGCCGAGCCAGACGTGCCAGTCGTCACCGGCTTCATTGAAGAAGTAGTTGCCGATAAAGACCCCGGCGATGGACAGGTGAAACAGTCGCACCAGCGGGTCCCACAGCCGCAGGGAAGCCTCTGGCATCAGCCTTTGATCTCGGTCTTCACCGCCTTGCCGGTGACCGGGTCGTGGTAGATCTCGACCTTGCGCTTGTCCTTGTCGAAGCCGTAGATCTCGTAGCAGTTGCCGTCGGTGACCTTGAACTTGCTGATCTGGTAGCCCTGGGCCTTGAGCTGTTCCTGAAAGGCCTTCTGATCCTGCCATTGCGAGCGTTCGGCGGTGGTGCATTGCGGGCCGGCGAGGGCCAGGGGGCTGGCGAGAACCAGGGACAGCAGGAGGATCTTGCGCATGGAAAACGCTCCGGTGATGGGGGAGATTCCACTGTGCAAAACCAAGCTTAGTGAAAGCTTAGTTGGCAACGCGCGGTAACATTTTCCCCGCTAAAAACCCCTGCCGACGGACCCTGGCCGGCGTCATCATGCGCCCCTTCCCTGCCCCCTCGCCCTACCGAGAACCGCCCATGCGCCTGCTGCTTGTCGAAGATGATCGTGCCCTCGGCCAGGGCATCCGCGTGGCCCTGAGCGCCGAAGGCTACACCCTGGACTGGCTGCAGGACGGTGCCAGCGCCCTGCACGCCCTGCGCACCGAAAGCTTCGACCTGTTGCTGCTGGACCTGGGCCTGCCGCGGCTCGACGGCCTCGAACTGCTGCAGCAATTGCGTGCCGCCCAGCAGGACCTGCCGGTGCTGATCCTCACCGCCCGCGACGGCACCGCCGAACGCATCGCCGGGCTGGATGCCGGGGCCGACGACTACCTGGTCAAGCCCTTCGATGTCGAGGAATTCAAGGCCCGGGTCCGCGCCCTGCTGCGCCGCAGCCAGGGTCGTGCCCAGCCGCTGCTGGAACACGCCGGCATCCGCCTCGACCCGGCCAACCAGCAGGTGCAGTACCAAGACAACGAAGTGGTGCTCACGCCCATGGAATACCAGCTGCTGCACCAGCTGATGGTGCGCCCGGGCAAGGTGGTGACCCGCGAGCGCCTGTCCCGGGCGCTGTACGGCTGGCAGGACCGGGTCGAGAGCAACACCCTGGAAGTACTGATCCATAACCTGCGCAAGAAGCTCTGCAGCGAGCTGATCCGCACCGTGCGCGGCGTCGGTTACGTGCTGGCGCTCAAGCCATGAACTCGGTGCGCACGCGGATTCTGCTGCCGGTCCTGGTGCTGGTGCTGCTGGGGGATTTGCTGATCAGCTGGCTGGTGCTGCGCGACAGCCACCACGAAATCGAAGAGGTCTACGACGCCCAGCTGGCCCAGAGCGCGCGCCTGCTGCAAGGGGTGCTGCGCCAGCGCGACCCGGCTCAAAAGCCGGACGCGGCGGACTGGGAGCGCCTGCACCAGGCCTTCGACCAGGCCATGAGCCGGGTCGGCGTGGCAGGCGCGGCCCACCCTTATGAAACCCGCCTGACCTTCCAGGTGTGGCGCGATGACGGCCAGTTGCTGATGCGCTCCGCCGAGGCCCCGCTGCTGGAGGCGCCGCCCACCACCCTGGGGGCCCACGACATCCTGGAAAACGGCAAGGACTGGTGCGCCTTCCTGCTGGCCGACCCACAGCAGGGCTTGCTGATCTGGGTTGGCGAGCGCGATGACATCCGCCAGGACCTGATCCAGCGCATCGTGCGCCATACCCTGTGGCCGACCCTGATCGGCGTGCCGCTGCTGGCGTTGCTGATCTGGCTGACCATCGGCTGGGGCCTGGCGCCGCTGCGGGCCATGGCCCGGGCCATTCGCGGGCGCAGCAGCGACACCTTGCAGCCGCTCGGGCTCAAGCCCCTGCCCCAGGACCTGGAGCCGATGCAGACCGCCCTCAACCAGTTACTGGCCCAGATCGACAGCCTGCTGGAGCGCGAGCGGCGCTTTATCGCCGACGCCGCCCATGAACTGCGCACGCCCCTGGCGATCCTGCGGATTCATGCGCAGAACGCCCAGAGTGCCAGCAGCCCGGAGCAGCGCCGGGAGGCCCTGGATTTTCTAGTGAGCGGCGTCGACCGGGCCACCCGCATCGGCAGCCAGTTGCTGACCATGGCCCGCATCGAACCGCAGCTGAACAGCCCGCGCCTGAGCCGCATCGACCTCAGCGCCCTGGTGCGCGAAGAGCTGGCGGAACTGACGCCCCTGGCCCTGGAGAAAGACGTCGAACTGGTGCTGGAAGGCGACGAAGGCTGCCTGATCGCTACCGACCCGGTGGCCCTGGCCATCGCCCTGCAGAACCTGGTGACCAATGCCCTGAACTTTGCCCCAGCGGGCAGCGAGGTACGGGTCGGCCTGCGGCCCCAGGCGGACGGCGCGATGCACCTGTGTGTGGAAGATGCGGGGCCGGGTATCGACGAGCAGCAGCGCGAGCGTTTGCTGGAGCGCTTCTACAGCCAGGGCAACGCCAATGGCGCCGGGCTGGGGCTGGCGATTGTGCAGATGATCGTCAGCAAGATCGGCGGTCGCCTGGAGTTGCGCAATCGGCCTGAGGGCGGGCTGTGTGCATTGTTGTTGCTGAGGCCGGCGCTTTAGTCGGCGGCGCGAAGGGCCTATCCTGTGCGCCGCTCGGGAATGGGGGCGGCCTTGCGGGCGTATTCGCTGGCAAGCCAGCGCCTACACAAGCACGCCCCCGTAGGAGCCGGCTTGCCGGCGAAAGCGTCCGTAAGATCGCCTTCGTCGGCAGCCGACTCCTACAAACGAAATGACAATCAGGGAGACACCCATGGCCATGCCGGAACGGCTGAAACCAACACCCGCCACGCCGAAAATACGTGCGCTGATGAAGGGCTTGCTGAAGCAGATCCTCGACCGCATCTGGGACAACCAGGAACGGGAAAGCCCCGAGATCAATGCACTGATCCAGCAGTGGAACAGCCACGCCGGCCGGCCTTTCGAGTTCCACGAATTTCGCGATATGCACAGCCATACCAGCGCGGCGAACTTTCTGCGCACGGCCTTTCATCAGGAGCGCTACGTTGACGACCTGAGCTTCGCCGAGGCCTGCGCCGTGGCGGATTTCATCTGCCAGTGCGAGGGCACGGAGTCTGATACGGACTACGCCCTGAACCTGCTGGAAACCAACTTCCCCGAGGCCAATGCCTCGGACCTGATCTTCTGGCCCAACGAGTGGTTTGGCGATCAAGATATGTTGCATATCGAGCTGAGCTCGGCGCAGATCATCGGTTATCTGATGGCGCAGTCTTCGCGGCAACTGCAGGATGCACCGCCGATCACCTTGCCCTACCCCATTCCACCGCAGCCATAGAGGCCATCGGGCTGGCCAGCTGCATAAGCACCGCCGTGGCCAGCCACAGGTAAGGGCGTCCAGTTCGCCCCTCGTTCAGCCCTGATCGCCGCCGCCCACCGGCAGCACCGTGCCGGTGATGTAGGAGGCTTCGTCGGAGGCCAGGAACAGGATCGCCGCTGCCTGCTCGTCAACGCTGCCGTAGCGGTGCATCAGGCTGCTATCCAGGGTCTGGTCGACGATCTGCTGGTACCAGACCTGCTCCTCGGGGCTTGGCTCGGCGCTGTTGCGCGGAATGCGCCGCGGCGGTGCCTCGGTGCCGCCGGGAGCGGTGGCGTTGACCCGCACGCCGCGGCCGGCGGTTTCAAAGGCCAGGCACGCAGTGAGTGCGTTGATGCCGCCCTTGGCCGCGCCGTAAGGCACGCGGTTGAGGCTGCGGGTGGCGATGGACGAGACGTTGACGATGGCGCCGCGGCCCTGCTCCAGCATCTGCGGCAAGGCGGCGTGGCAGCACCACAGGGTGGGGAACAATGAGCGGCGCACTTCGGCTTCGATCTGCGCCGGCTCGTAGTGCTCGAAAGGCTTGGCCCAGATGGTGCCGCCGACGTTGTTGATGAGGATGTCGAGGCGGCCGAAGTGGTCGATGGCGGCGGCCATGATGCGGCTGCATTCGCTGTACTGCTCCAGGTCGGCGGTCAGGGCCAGCACCGGGTAGCGGGGGCTGAGTGCAGCGGCCAGTTCGAAGACCAGTTCGGAGCGATCCACCAGCACCACGCGAGCGCCCTCCTCGGCCAGGCGTTCGGCAACGCGACGGCCGATGCCCTGGGCGGCGCCGGTGACCAGGGCGACTTGGTTGTGGAAACGGTTCATGGAAACCTCGTGAATGCAAAAAAATAGGGAGAACACCACCCAACGTAGGAGCCGGCTTGCCGGCGAAGAGGCCCTTGAGCCTTGCAGCACCCTGATGGACGCCTTCGCTGGCAAGCCAGCTCCTACAATGCTATGCCTTGCCGTGTGGGATCCCGTAGGAGCCGGCTTGCCGGCGAAAGGGCCCGCGAGCCTTGCAGCACCCTGATGGACGCCTTCGCTGGCAAGCCAGCTCCTACAGCGGCGAGGCGCTCTTCAGGCGGCGCTGGCGGCGAATTTCTCGTAGTAGAAGTTCGCCGGGGCGATGCCCTGTTCGCGGATGAACTGGCTCACCGCCTCCACCATTGGCGGCGGCCCGCACAGGTAGACATCCACATCGCCCTGATTGAGGTGCGCCGGCTCGATGTGCTGGGTCACGTAGCCCTTGCGCGGGTACTGGCTTTCGGGGTTGGCCACGCAGGCGCTGAAGCTGAACTGCGGGATACGCGCGGCAAAGTCTTCCAGGCGCTCCAGTTCCACCAGGTCGAAATCGTTGGTCACGCCATAGATCAAATGCAACGGGTGCTCGCTGCCCTGCTCGGCAATCTTCTCCAGCATCGCGGTGAACGGCGCCAGCCCGGTGCCACCGGCCAGCAACAGCAAGGGCCGGCGGATGTCCCGCAGGTAGAAGCTGCCCAGGGGCCCGGCCAGGGTCATGCTGTCACCGGCTTTGGCGAGACTGGTGAGGAAGCTGCTCATCAGGCCGCCGGGCACATTGCGGATCAGGAAACTGACTTCGCCATCGCGCTGCAGGGAGCTGAAGGAATAGGCGCGGGTCTGCTCGCTGCCAGGCACGCCAAGGTTGACGTACTGCCCCGGCAGGAACGCCAGCTGGTTCAGGGCCTCGCCCTTGATCGACAGGGCGATGGTGCTGTCGGACAACTGGCGCACCGCGCTGATGCTGGCCTGGAAGGTGGCCTGCCCGGCCCGGCAGACCTGGGACGAGGCCGGCACCCGTACCACGCAATCACCGAGGGCGCGCATCTGGCAGGTGAGGACAAAACCCTGCTCGGCCTCGTCGGCGCTCAGCGCGTCCTCGATGTAGTCCTCCCCCAGCTCGTAGCGCCCGGCTTCGGCCAGGCACTTGCAGGTGCCACAGGCGCCGTCGCGGCAGTCCAGGGGAATATTGATGCCCTGGCGGTAGGCGGCGTCAGCCACGGTTTCGCCCGGGTTGGCGTTGACGAAACGGGTCACTCCGTCTTCGAAATTGAGTGCGATTTGATGGCTCATGGCGGTCGCCTCAGAGGTGGTAGATATCGACGACCTGGCGAACGTAGTCGTTCTTCAGGATGACTTTCTTGGCCAGGATCAGCGGGTTTTCGCCCCGCAGGTCGAGGGTGTAGAAGCTGCAGCCGAAGTAGCTGTCCACGGTCTTGTAGCGAAAGCTCAGGGTGTGCCAGTTGAAGCGCAGCTTGCACTGGCCGTCGCCCTGCTCCAGCAGCTCGATATTGCTCAGGTTGTGGGAGGTGCGGGTGTCGGGAATGCTGGCGCTGGAGCGCTCGGTCTTGATGCGGAACACCCGGTCTTCCAGGCCGCTGCGGTTGCCGTACCAGATCAGCGAGATTTCCCGCTGCGGGTCTTCGGTCAACTGGTCGCTGTCGTCCCAGGAGGGCATCCAGAAGGTCGCGTCCGGGGCGTAGAGTTCCAGCCAGCTGTCCCAGTCCTTGTCGTCCAGGTAGCGGGCTTCGCGATACAGGAAATCGCGCACGGCATCGTAGGAAATGGTCATTGCACGGCCTCCACGTCGATCCGGCGAGAGGTTTCAAGCTCCAGGGCCGCGAGCATGGTTTGCTGCCAGTACTTGTGCTGCATCACGAACAGGCCTTCGTCCTCGGTGCGCACCCCGCTGAGGATCGGTTGCAGGTCGATTTCTTTCGCTGCGTCGTCCGCGCCCTGGACCCAATGCTCGGCGCCGCGGGACATGTCGTTCCAGGCCGTGGTGCTGCCCTGGTAGCCGAGCTGGCAGGAGCGGAATTCCTCCAGGTCGTCCGGGGTGGCCATGCCGCTGACGTTGAAGAAGTCTTCGTACTGGCGGATGCGCCGGGCCCGGGCTTCGTCGCTCTCGCCCTTGGGCGCGATGCAGTAGATGGTGATTTCGGTGCGGTCCACGGAGATCGGCCGGGCGATGCGGATCTGCGAGCTGAACTGGTCCATCAGGTAGACGTTGGGGTACAGGCACAGGTTGCGCGAGTTCTCGATCATCCAGTCGGCGCGGGCCTGGCCAAAGTCCCGGGCCAGCTCGTCGCGGCGTTCGTACAGCGGGCGGTCTTCGGGGTTGGACCAGCGGGTCCAGAGCAGCATGTGGCCCTTGTCGAACGAGTAGAAACCGCCGCCCTGCTTGGCCCAGGTGCCGGCGCTCATGGTGCGGATGTCTTCCCCGGCCTCGCGCTGCTTGCGCTGGTTCTGGGTGGCGGCGTAGTTCCAGTGCACCGAGCTGACGTGGTAGCCGTCGGCGCCGTTCTCGGCGGTGAGCTTCCAGTTGCCTTCGTAGATGTAGCTGGAAGAACCGCGCAGCACTTCCAGGCCGTCGGCGGACTGGTCGACGATCATGTCGATGATCTTCGCCGACTCCCCCAGGTGCTCCACCAGGGGCAGCACGTCGGGGTTGAGGCTGCCGAACAGAAAGCCACGGTAGGACTCAAAGCGCGCGACGCGGGTCAGGTCGTGGGAGCCTTCGCAGTTGAAGCTGGCCGGGTAGCCGGCGGCGGCCGGGTCCTTGACCTTGAGCAGCTTGCCGGTGTTGTTGAAGGTCCAGCCGTGGAACGGGCAGGTGAAGGAGGCCTTGTTGCCGGTCTTGTACCGGCAAAGCATGGCGCCGCGATGGCTGCAGGCGTTGATGAAGGCATTGAGCTCGCCGTTCTTGTTGCGCGCGATGAACACCGGCTGCCGGCCCATGGTGGTGCTGTAGTAGTCGTTGGGGTTGGGAATCTGGCTTTCGTGGGCCAGGTACAGCCAGTTGCCTTCGAAGATGTGCTGCATCTCCAGGTCGAACAGCCGGGGGTCGGTGAACATCTCCCGCTTGCAGCGGTAGACGCCCTGGTCGGGGTCTTCTTCAAGCAGGGAATGCAGGTATTCGGGTCGCAGGGACATGGCCGCCGCCTCCATTGTTTTTATTCAGGCAGGGCCATGCTAGGGCGGGCTTGGAACGGGCAATAGCCAATGCGTGCACACCTGTATCCGTTTTCTGCAAAAGCGCCGACGTGGCCTGTGTAGGAGCCGGCTTGCCGGCGAAAAGGCCCTTGGATGGGGTGCTGAGCCTGCAGGCCTCTTCGCTGGCAAGCCAGCTCCTACAAGAGGCCGATGCCAGAGGATCAGTGCCGACGCTTGAGGGTGTCGGAGGGCAGTTCGCCGTATTGCTGGCGGTAGCTCTGGGCGAAGCGGCCCAGGTGCAAAAAGCCGAAGTCCAGGGCCAGTTCGGTAACGTTGCGCACCGGGCTGTGCGGGTCGCTGAGGCAGGCGTGCACCCGTTGCAGTTTCTGCTGGCGGATGTAGTTCTTCGGCGTGGTGCGGGCGTTGCGCTCGAACAGCGCGTACAACGAGCGCAGGCTCATGCGCGCCTGTTGCGCCAGTTCTTCGCAGCCGATGTCGTGCTTGAGGTTGCGTTCGATGTAGTCGGCAATCCGTTCGAAGGTCGCCGCCGAGGCGCCCAGGGCACCGCGCTGCACGTTGGTCTGCATCAGCCCCAGCAGTTTGCCCACCAGGATGTGCGCGTAGTGCTCCTGGACCTTGGGCATGCTTTCCAGGGCTTCGGCTTCCTGGCACAGCAGGCTCAGCAAGGGCACGAAGCCTTCCAGTTCCTGCAGTTGGTAGCGCTGGCGCAGAAAGCGCACGCCCTGCCCCGGGTACTGCCAGCGCTGTTCCTGGCAGGCGTTTTCCACCAGGTGGGTGGGAATCTTGATGATGAATTTTTCGCAGTCGTCGGAATAGGTCAGGTCCACCGGGTCGTCGGGGTTGATCAGCAGCAGTTCCCCCGGGGCGAAGTAGTGCTCCTGGCCCGGGCCACGCCACCGGCAGTGGCCCCGCAGCAGTACTTGCAAGTGGTAGATGCTTTCCAGGGCCGGCGAGGTGACGCGCACGCTGGCGCCGTAGCTGATGCTGCACAAATCCAGGCTGGCCAGAGCCCGGTGCTGCAGGCTGGCCTGGGGATGGCCGGCCCGGGGCAGGCGGATGCAGTGGCTGCCCACGTGCTGGTTGACGTAACCGGATACGGCATAGGGATCGGCTTGAACAAACACGCTGCTGCGCTCACTCAACAGATGCATCTGCATGATCGGGTCACTCTGATGGTTCTTATTGGGTCTGCGCTTCAGGCACGCAGCGCAGTCTCGTCAGGCCCGGCATAACGGCAAAAGCCACGGGCACCTGGGTCGGTGCTCCGTGGCCGGGCCAGGCACGGTCGGCGCTTCAATCCTCCAGGGCGCGGACCCGCTCGTGGCGCTGCTGCTCTTGCGGCTGGGCCGAAGACTGCAGGGTGAAGTCGAACTCGATCTCGGCAAAGCGCCCGCTGACCCCCAAGGCCTTGGCCCGAGCCTGGTCTTCGCTGAAGGTGATCTGGGCGATCAGCTCGTCGCGAGTGGCGTAGGCAAAATCGTCGTGCAGGTACTGGTCGCCATCCAGGTTGATCTGGGTGGTCAGGTGGCGATGGTCATCGGCGGAGATGAAGAAGTGGATGTGCGCCGGGCGCTGGCCATGGCGGCCCAGTTGGTCCAGCAGTTGCTGGGTCGGGCCATCCGGCGGGCAACCGTAGCCGGACGGCACGATGCTGCGAAAGCGGTAGCGGCCCTCGGCGTCGGTGACGATGCGCCGGCGCAGGTTGAACTCCGACTGGCTGCCGTCGAAGTAGGAATAGGTGCCGCCGGTGTTGGCGTGCCAGACATCGACGATGGCCCCGGCCAGTGGCTCGCCGGCGGTGTTGCGAACCTGTCCCTGCATGAACAGCACCACCCCCGGGTCGACGCCGTCGTCCAGGCGCGCTTCGCCCTGGCTCAGCGGTGCACCGGCCACGTACAGCGGGCCTTCGATGGTGCGCGGGGTGCCGCCGGTCTTGCCCACCTGTTCGTCGGCGGCGTCCATCAGCAGGTCCAGGTAATGCTCCAGGCCCAGGCCCGCGGCCAGCAGCCCGGCTTCCTGGCGGGCGCCGAGAACGTTGAGGTAGTTGACGGCCTTCCAGAACTCTTCCGGGGTGATCTCCAGGTCTTCGATGATGTTCACCGAATCCCGCAGGATGCGGTAGATGATGGCCTTGGCCCGGGGGTTGCCGCCCTCGGTGAACTGGCCGCTGGCTTCTTCAAGAAACTGCTGGGCGCTGGCAGTGTGGGAAATTCTGACGTTCATGATTAATCCTCATCTTGTATTTATTAGAGTGGTGAACGGGCTGGCACGGGCTCAGCGGTCATCCTCATGAATGGACGAAGGATGCCTGCACATGGCGTCAACTTCGATGGCCATGTAGGGGTACAGCGGCAATTGCATCAGGGTGTCGTGCAATTCCTGCACGCTGTCGACGTCGAACACGCTGTAGTTGGCGTACAGCCCGGCGATGCGCCACAGGTGGCGCCACTTGCCTTCGGCCTGCAGGCGTTGGGCCAGGGCCTTTTCGTCGGCTTTCAGCTGCGCGGCGCGCTCGGGGTTCATGTCGACCGGCAGGTTCACGGTCATTTTCACGTGGAATAGCATGCAGCCCTCCTCAGGTGTGATGCAGCACGGGGGTGGTTTTGTCGCGACGGAAGAACGCCAGGCGCTCTTCGTCCAGGCTCAGGCCAAGGCCCGGTGCCTTTGAGACATGCAGGTGGAAATCCCGGTACACCGGCGGCTCGGCGAGGATGTCCTCGGTCAGCAGCAGCGGGCCGAACAGTTCGGTGTCCCAGCTCAGTTTGTTCAGGGTCAGGAAGGCGTGGGCCGAGGCCAGGGTGCCGATGCCGCCCTCGAGCATGGTGCCGCCGTACAGTCCGATGCCCGCCGCCTCGGCAATCGCCGCGGTGCGCAGGGTGGCGCGAGGGCCGCCGTTCTTGGCGATCTTCAGGGCGAATACCGAGGCCGCCCCTTCCCGGGCCAGGTTGAAGGCGTCTTCCACGCACTCGATGGATTCGTCGGCCATGATCGGCGCCGGGCTGCTGGCATTCAGGCGCACCATGCCGGCGCGGTTGTTGCGCGAAATCGGTTGTTCGATCAGGTCGATGCCATTGCCGCCGAGGATGCGGCAGGCGCGCAGGGCCACGGCTTCGTCCCAGGCCTGGTTGACGTCGACCCGCACGCTGGCGCTGTCGCCCAGGGCCTTCTTGATGGCGATCACGTGGGCCAGGTCGCGGTCCACTTCACCGGCGCCGATCTTCAGCTTGAAGATGCGGTGGCGGCGCAGGTCGAGCATCTTCTGCGCTTCGGCGATGTCCTTGGCGGTGTCGCCGCTGGCCAGGGTCCAGGCCACCGGCAGCGCATCGCGCACCCGGCCGCCCAGCAGTTCGCTGACCGGCAGCCCGAGGCGCTTGCCCTGGGCGTCGAGCAAGGCGCTTTCGATACCGGATTTGGCGAAGGTGTTGCCGCGGATGCTCTGCTCCAGGCGCAGCATGGCGGCGTTGATGTTGCTGGCGTCCTGGCCGATCAGCAGCGGCGCGACGAAACGGTCGATATTGGTCTTGATGCTGTCCGGGCTTTCATTGCCATAGGCCAGGCCACCGATGGTGGTGGATTCCCCCAGGCCTTCGATGCCGTCGGCGCAGCGCAGGCGGATCAGCACCAGGGTCTGGTTCTGCATGGTGTGCATGGCCAGCTTGTGGGGGCGGATGGTCGGCAGATCGACGATGATCGTCTCGATCGATTCAATGGCAGAAGCGTGCATTTCCATACCCATCAGGTTCTTGAAGTTCTGCCAGCGATTCTGTCCCGGCTTTTTCCGGGGTTCCAATATAGAATTGGTCTGGCTTGATACCTTTAAGGTATGCACTTCACCACTGGGGAGCTGTCATGGAACTGCGTCATCTGCGCTATTTCCAGGTGCTGGGGGAAACCCTCAATTTCACCCGCGCCGCCGAGCGCCTGCACATCGCCCAGCCGCCGTTGAGCCGGCAGATCCAGCAACTGGAAGACGAGTTGGGGGTGCTGCTGCTGGAGCGTGGCCGACCGCTGCGCCTGACCGCCGCCGGGCGTTTTTTCTACGAGCATTCCAACCGGGTACTGGAGCAGTTGGGCAAGGTCTGCGACAACACCCGGCGCATCGGCCTGGGGCACAAGACCTGGCTGGGCATCGGCTTTGCCCCCTCGACCCTGTACGGCGTGCTGCCGCAACTGATCCGCCGCCTGCGCAGCAACGGCACCCTGGAACTGGAACTGGGCCTGTCGGAGATGACTACCCTGCAGCAGGTGGAAGCCTTGAAGGCCGGGCGCATCGATATCGGCTTCGGGCGTATCCATATCGACGACCCGGCCATCGTGCAGAAGGTGCTGACCGAAGACCGCCTGGTGGTCGCCCTGCCCGCCGGCCACCCGCTGCTGGGGCAACCGGTAAGCCTGGCGCAACTGGCGGAGGAGCCTTTCGTGCTGTACCCGGCCAACCCGCGCCCGAGCTACGCCGACCATGTGATCGCGCTGTTCAACGCCCGCGGCCTGAACCTGAAGATCGCCCAGTGGACCAATGAACTGCAGACCGCCATCGGCCTGGTGGGCGCCGGCATCGGCATTACCCTGGTACCGGCCTCGGTGCAGGTGCTGCACCGTGACGACATCGGCTTCTGCCCGCTACTGGAGGCCGAGGCCACCTCGCCGATCATCCTCAGCCGCCGCGTCGGCGAGCCCTCGCCGGGCCTCACCCACTGCCTGCACCTGATCGCCCAGTTGCGCAGCGAGATCGGCCGCGAACACCCCATTGTCAGCTGAAAGCACAACCGCCGGCCCCATCGAAAGACGGGCACCGGCGGCTCTCATGCAGCTTGGAACGGGCGGCTACCCTTAGAAGGTCAGGCCCACCTTGAAGCCATACTCGTTACGCTTGAGCTTGGTGTTGTCAGCCACAGGCGTATCTTCGTCCAGCTTGTACTCGGTGCGGGTGTAATAGACCCCGGCCATGACCGGCAGCGAGCCGTTCTGGTTCATCAAGAAATTCACCTCGGCGTAAGGGTTGGTGCGGTCCTTGAGGTCCACGGTGTCGCTGCCGACGTCATCCACCTTGAGCCGCGCCTTGCCGTTGATGGTGTGGCGCGCCCCCAGCTCGACGCGCATGGTCAGGTCGTCGAACTGGTGGTTGTAGCCCAGGGCGGCCTTGGCGAAGGGCGACTTGTTGGTGAGCTTCATGTCGTAGTCGCCGGTGTCCGGCTCATAGCGGGTCCAGGTGTAGCCACCCCCCACCAGCACATCGACAAAGTTGCGTGCATCCAGGGCGGCGCGCCAGCCCAGGTCGAGGTCGGCCTGGCCTTCCTTGAGCTTGTTGTCGTGCTTCTTGCCGAACTTGGCCTCGACCCCGGCCTGGTAGATCAGGCCCGATTCGGCGGTCATCTTGTTGCCGAAGTTGTAGAACACACCCCCTTCACCCAGGTGCTCCTTGTCGCTTTCACTACCGCCTTCGAGCTTGAAGTCGTTGTAGCTACCGAGGATACCCAGGGTGGAAATCGGCCCGGTGGCCGGGGCGGCCATGGCGCTGCTGGAAAGGGCCAGCAAGGTGGCTGCAGAGGTGCTGGCCAGAAGGGTTGCGAATACCTTTGACATCGTGTGTAGATCTCCCTGTTTGAATAAGGCAAATGCTGCAGGAGCCTTTTCGAGGGAAGCCAAAAGCAAAAGGTTCTAATTATTTTTCACGTTTTTTTCACATCCCTGTGAAGCCTCGCCCCCGCAGGGGCTTTAGGCCTTACAATAGGGCGCTCAATACAGGGCGTAGTCTTTGGGGCAGTGCATGGAAGTATCGAGAGCCGGCCTGATCGTCCGGCGCATTCTGGCTTATCTGGTCGACGGCCTGCTGGTACTGCTGCTGTGGTTTGTCCTGTGCCGACTGGCCGAACGCCTCCAATACCCGGATATGGAGCAATTCTCCACCTGGTGCCTGCTGGCCACCTGGTGCCTGTATTTTCCCCTCAACGAATACCTGTGGCGTGGCTACACCGCCGGCAAGGCCCTTTGCGGCCTGCAAGTGATCAATGGCATCGGCCAGCCCCCCTCGCTGTTGCAGGTATTGATCCGCTCGGCGACCCGCCCATTCGAAGCGGCCATCAGCCCGGTGACCCTGCTGATCTGCTGCGAATCAAGCCGCGGCCAGCGCATCGGCGACCGGCTGGCGCGCACCTATGTCATCCCGTGCAAGGATCTGGCGCGGCTGCGTGGCTTGATGGTCGCTCAGCCGAACCTGCCTTGAGCATCCGGCCGTAACCCATTCAGTCTTGCGCCCTGGCGTGGCGCTTTTTCCGGGAGTCTTCATGGCAATCGATCAACACCCGCATGAACAGGCCTTGGTCACGTTCCTCGAACAGCGCCCCGAGCTGCGCGAACAGCTGGACAACCTCAACCCCCTGGAAGCCCGGGCCCGGGGCGAAACCCCGGCGCAGTATCGCGCCGAGCGCCTGCATGAAGCCTTCGAGGCCGAAGCCGAACGCCTTGGGCTGTTCGCCTGGGAACTGAGCCTGCAACTGACCGCTGCCAGCCCCGAGGAATTCCACGTCCAGCGCCTTGAGGTGCACCGGGAAGTGGCGGAGATGGCCGGCATGCCGTGGGACGAGTACTGCACCCTGCACCACCTTGCCCCTCGGCCTTGACCCGCACGCGCCCCTCGCAGTCCCTGTTCAGGAGAACCGACGATGTTGCCTTCGACTTCCACGCAATCGGCCAGCGCAGCCCTGCAGCACACGCAGAAATGGCGCGGACGGGTCGGCCTCGGGCTGGTGGCCTGCCTTTCGGTGCTGGCGGGGATGACCGACGCCATCGGCTTCATGGCCACCGGGGATTTCGTTTCCTTCATGAGCGGCAACACCACGCGCATGGCCGTAGCCATCAGCGATGGCGAACCGGGCCTGGTACTGCGCCTGCTGCTCCTGGTAGCGACCTTTATCGTCGGTAACGCCCTGGGCGTGGTGGTCAGCCGCCTGGCCGGGCACCGTGCCCTGCCCTTGCTGCTGAGCATCGGCGCGTTGCTCTGCGCCTCTGCTGCCTGGCCTTTCGAGCAGCAACTGCCGGCCCTGCTGGCGGCCATCATTGCCATGGGCATGCTCAACGCCGCGGTGGAGGAAGTGAACGGCCTGCCCATCGGCCTGACCTACGTCACCGGCGCCCTCTCACGCTTTGGCCGCGGCCTGGGGCGCTGGATGCTCGGCGACCGGCGCAACGGCTGGCGGGTGCAACTGGTGCCCTGGAGCGGCATGTTCGCCGGGGCGGTGCTGGGCGCCTTGCTGGAACAGCACCTGGGGCTCAAGGCACTGTATGTCAGCGGGTTGTTTGCCGTGCTGCTGGGTGTGGCGTCATTGAAGATCCCCCGCCGCTGGCAACTGGGCTACAAGAACCGCTGACATTGAGCACGGTTATCAGCTGAACAGGCCGCCGCTGTCGGTATCGATCACGATCGACGACAGGCTGATATGCCGCGGCCGGGTCAGGGCGAAGATCACGGCCTCCACCACATCACGATTGGTGCCCTGCTCGCCCTTCTGCCGCGCCGGAATCTGCTGCCAGGCCTCATCCAGCGGCGAGACATCCTCCAGGTACGGCGGGTGCACGCACAGCGAGCGCACCGGCGTGCCCTTGAGCATTTGCCGCAGGCCATCGGCCAGGGCCAGTTGCCCGTGCTTGGCCGCATAGAACGGCAGCGACACGCTGTGCAGCGGTGCATTGGGCAAGCCGCTGATGGAGCCGATGGTGACGATGTCCGGGCGCTTGGAAGCCTTGAGCACCGGCAGCAGGCCCTGGGTCAGGAGGAAGGTGCCGCTCAGTGCGGCGTCGATCACCCCGGTGACTTCAGCGGCGCTGTGGGGCTGCTCGCTGGCCTCCAGCCACATGGCGCCGTTGTTGATCAGGATGTCCACTTGCGGGTGGCGGACGTGGATCTCAGCCAGGGCGGCCTTGACGCTATCGCTGCTGGCCAGGTCCACCACCACCTGATCGGCGGGGCTGCCGGTACGCGCCTCGATGGCCGCGCTGACCTGCGCCAGGGCCTCGGGGTTGCGCCCACAGAGAATCAGCTTGCAGCCCTGGTCCGCCAGGCTGATGGCCAGCGCGGCCCCCAAGCCCCTTCCGGCCCCCGTGACCACTACCACCGCCGAATTCAGATCCATCATCCCTTGCTCCTTGTCCCCGGTTGAATGAAGGCGCGAGTCTATCCCTCGCTTCGCAGTTTAGGGCCGGGCAAAGCTTTACCCGATATGTCCTGCATGCCTGGAACCAGAGCCCCAGGGGCGAAACGGGTTTAGCCGATGTTCGGAGAAAGCTTTATCATGGCCGCAGTTTTATCCATCGAGTCCGTCATGAAGTTCGCCATCGCCCTGTTCTCTGCCGCCCACGCGCCTTCCTCGCGCCGCGCCCTGCTGTTCGCCCAGGCGGCGCTGGCGGGCGGGCATGAAATTGTCAGGCTGTTTTTCTACCAGGACGGCGTGTACAACGCCGCCAACAGCATCGTCACGCCCCAGGACGAACAGGACCTGCCTCGGGAATGGCGCGAGTTTGTCGGCCAGCATCAACTGGACGGCGTGGTGTGCATCGCCGCGGCCCTGCGTCGGGGTGTGTTGAATGCCGACGAAGCCCAGCGCTACCAACGCACGTCGGTGAGCGTAGAGGCCCCCTGGGAGCTGTCGGGGCTCGGGCAATTGCATGACGCGGTACAGGCCGCCGACCGCCTGATCTGTTTTGGAGGGGCGTGAGATGGCCAAATCCCTGTTGTTGATCAGCCGTCAGGCGCCGTGGTCCGGCCCCGGCGCCCGGGAAGCGCTGGATATCGTCCTGGCCGGCGGGGCCTTCGACCTGCCCATCGGCCTGCTGTTTCTCGATGATGGCGTGCTGCAACTGGCGCCCGGGCAACAGGCCTCGCTGCTGCGCCAGAAAGACCTGAGCGCCAACCTGCAGGCGCTGTCGCTGTTCGGCGTCGACGAACTGTTTGCCTGCAGCGCCAGCCTCGCTGCCCGCGGCCTCGACCCGGCGAGCTTGAGTCTTGACGATGTACAGCTGCTGGACGCCCCGGAACTGGCCGGGATCATCGACCGTTTTGACCAGGTGATTACCCTCTGATGTCGACCTTGCATGTGTTGTCCCACTCGCCCTTTACCGACACTCGCCTGAGCAGTTGCCTGCGCCTGCTGGGCAGCGCCGACGGCCTGCTGCTGTGCGGCGACGCCGCCTATGCCCTGCAACCGGGCAGCGCCATTTGCAGCGAACTGAGCACCCGTAGCGGCTTGAATCTGTACGTGCTGGAAGAAGACCTGAACGCCCGCGGCCTGGCCCTGCCGGCCTGGGCCCGCGCGGTGGATTACCCGGGCTTCGTCGAGCTGTCCCTTCAGCATGACAAGGTCAACACCTGGCTATGAGTACCTTGACCGTGGGCGCTCGCGCCATCGAACTGGACAAGGACGGCTACCTGGTCAACCTCGACGACTGGTCCGCTGACGTGGCGCAAGCCCTGGCCGCCAACGAAGAGCTTGAGCTGAGCGCGGAACACTGGGAAATCCTCGAACTGCTCCAGGGCTTCTACAGGGAATTCCAGCTGTCCCCGGCCACCCGCCCGCTGATCAAGTACACCGCCCTCAAGCTGGGCCCGGACAAGGGCAACAGCCTGCACCTGAACCGACTGTTCAAAGGTACTCCCGCCAAACTTGCCGCCAAGCTGGCGGGCCTGCCCAAGCCGACCAATTGCCTATGAACGATTTCGCCCCCCTGCTCACCCAGACCCCGGAAGAACACCCTTTCGCCCAATTCGTGCGGATTCTCGGCAAGGGCAAGCGCGGCGCGCGCAACCTGACTCGCGAGGAAGCCCGGGAAGCCATGGGCATGCTGCTGGACGGCAAGGTCGAGGACACCCAACTGGGCGCCTTCCTCATGCTGCTGCGGCACAAGGAAGAAAGCCCGCAAGAGCTGGCGGGCTTCACCGAAGCCTTGCGCGAACGCCTGAACGCCCCGGCGATTGCCCTGGACCTCGACTGGCCGACCTACGCCGGCAAGAAGCGCCACCTGCCCTGGTACCTGCTGGCGGCCAAGTGCCTGGCACAGAACGGCGTGCGCATCCTGCTCCACGGTGGCGGCGCCCACACCGCCGGGCGCTTGTACACCGAACAATTGCTGGAACCCCTGGGGATTCCCCTGTGCCGTGACTGGCAGGCGGTCGGCCAGGCACTGGACCAGGGCAACCTGGCCTTCATGCCCCTGGGGGACTGGGCGCCGCAACTGCAGCGCATGATCGACCTGCGCAACATCCTCGGCCTGCGCTCACCGATCCATTCCCTGGCGCGAATCCTCAACCCCCTGGGCGCCCGCTGCGGCCTGCAGAGCATCTTCCACCCCGGCTACCAGGCAGTGCACCGCGATGCCAGCGGCCTGCTGGGGGACAACGTCATCGTGATCAAGGGCGATGGCGGCGAGATCGAGATCAACCCGGACACCGCCAGCCATCTGTACGGCAGCACCGGTGGCGTCAGTTGGGACGAGGAATGGCCGGCACTGTCGGCACAACGCCATGTAAAACCTGCGAGCCTGGAACCCGAGCACCTCAAGGCGCTGTGGCGCGGCGATGTAGAAGACAGCTACCCGCAACTGGCCCTGCTGGCCACCATGGCCCTGGCCTTGCGCGGCCTGGGCACGCCCCGGGAGCAAGCCTTCGCCCTGGCCCAGCAATACTGGGATGCCCGGGACAGATCGATTTAATCGATCAAAACCGCCCATGCTTTGCGCTTTTTGTTCGAACCCAGGGGCATAGACTGCACTCCAACGCAAAACAGCCGAGGAGCATTTCATGGGTCTGCTGATCGAAGGGCGCTGGCATGACCAGTGGTACGAAAGCGGCAAGGACGGCGCCTTCCAACGAGAACAGGCGCAACGTCGCAACTGGGTCACTGCCGATGGCCGCCCCGGCCCCAGCGGTGAAGGCGGCTTCGCCGCCGAGGCCGGGCGCTACCACCTTTATGTGTCCCTGGCCTGCCCCTGGGCCCACCGCACGCTGATCCTGCGCAAGCTCAAGGGTCTGGAAAAGCTGATCGACGTCTCGGTGGTCAGCTGGCTGATGCGCGAGAACGGCTGGACCTTCGACATCGCCTACGGCTCCAGCGGCGACCCCCTGGACCACTTCGACTTCATGCATCAGCGCTACACCGCCGACACCGCGGACTACACCGGCCGCGTTACCGTACCGGTGCTGTGGGACAAACAGCGCCAATGCATCGTCAGCAACGAATCGGCGGAAATCATCCGCATGTTCAACAGCGCCTTCGACGGCTTGACGGGCAATACCCTGGACTTCTATCCGCAACCCTTGCGCAGCAAGGTCGATGAGCTCAACGGGCGCATCTATCCGGCACTGAACAACGGTGTGTACCGCGCCGGGTTCGCCACCTCGCAAAAGGCTTATGAGACGGCGTTCGATGATGTCTTCGCCGAACTGGATGCGCTGGAGGCCCTGCTCGGCACGCAGCGCTACCTGGCCGGCGAGTACCTGACCGAAGCCGATGTGCGGCTGTTCACCACCCTGATCCGCTTCGATGCGGTGTACTACAGCCACTTCAAGTGCAACCTGCGGCGGATTGCCGATTACCCGAACCTGTCGAACTGGCTGCGGGAGCTGTACCAGTGGCCGGGGATTGCCCAGACCGTGGACTTTACCCACATCAAGGGGCACTACTACGCCAGCCACACCACCATCAATCCGACAGGCATTGTGCCCAAGGGGCCGTTACAGGACTTCAGCCGCGCACATGATCGGCAGCGGTTGAGTGGGCAAGGGGTTTGGTGCAGGGGTTGAGGACGCTTTCGCCGGCAAGCCGGCTCCTACAACAGCGGAATGTGTAGGAGCCGGCTTGCCGGCGAAGCTTTTCAGACCTCGGACTGAGCGCCTTCGAACCAGGCCAGCTTCTCGCGTAGCTGGACCACTTCGCCAACGATCACCAAGGTCGGGGCGTGCACTTCGTGTTCCGCCACCAGGGCCGGCAGGTTGCCCAGGGTGCCGGTGAAGACACGCTGGTTGCTGGTGGTGCCCTGCTGAACCAGCGCCGCCGGGGTGTCGGCGCCGCGACCGTGCTTGATCAGTTGCTCGCAGATGGTCGGCAAGCCCACCAGGCCCATGTAGAACACCAGGGTCTGGGCCGGCGCCACCAGGTCGCTCCAGGGCAGGTTGCTGGTGCCGTCCTTGAGATGGCCGGTGACGAAGCGCACCGACTGGGCGTAGTCACGGTGAGTCAGGGGAATCCCGGCATAGGCCGAGCAACCACTGGCCGCGGTAATCCCCGGCACCACCTGGAACGGAATGCCGTGGGCCGCCAGCTCTTCGATCTCTTCGCCGCCCCGGCCGAAGATGAACGGATCACCACCCTTCAGGCGCACCACCCGCTTGCCTTGCTGGGCCAGGGTCACCAGTTGCTGGTTGATCTGTTCCTGGGGCACGGCGTGATCGGCACGACGCTTGCCGACGTAGATGCGTTCGGCGTCGCGGCGGCACAGCTCGAGAATCGCCGGTGCCACCAGGCGGTCGTAGAGCACCACGTCGGCCTGCTGCATCAGGCGCAGGGCGCGGAAGGTCAGCAGGTCCGGATCACCCGGGCCTGCGCCCACCAGATACACCTCGCCCGGCGCATGGGGCGCCTTGCCGGCGATCTTGGCCTGCAACAGACGTTCGGCTTCCGCGCCCTGCCCCGCCAGCTGGCGATCGGCGATGGGGCCCTGGAATACATCCTCCCAGAACGCCCGGCGCTGCTGCACATCCGGAAACAGGCCTTTGACCTGGGCGCGGAAACGCGCCGCCAACCCGGCCAATTGGCCGTAGGTGGAAGGAATCCAGGTTTCCAGCTTGGCCCGGATCAGCCGCGCCAGCACCGGCGCATCGCCGCCACTGGAGACTGCGATGACCAGCGGCGAACGGTCGACGATGGCCGGGAAGATCACGCTGCACAGGGCCGGCGCGTCCACCACATTGACCGGCACGCAACGCCGATGGGCATCGGCGGAGACCTGGGCATTCAGGGATTCGTCGTCGGTGGCGGCGATGATCAGGGTGCAGCCGTCGAGGTCCGCCTCGACATACCCGCGCAACAGGGACTCACCGCCGCTGGCGACGATCAGTTCCTGCAATTGCGCTTCTATTTCAGGTGCGACCACTCGCAGCTGCGCACCGGCATCGGCCAGCAGACGGGATTTGCGCAAGGCAATCTCCCCTCCGCCGACCACCAACACACGACTGCCGCGAAGGTTGTGAAACAGCGGCAGATATTCCATTTAGCCGATGACCTCAAGGCCACCCATGTACGGCTTCAGCACATCCGGCACACGGATCGAACCGTCGGCCTGCTGGTAGTTCTCCAGCACCGCCACCAGGGTGCGGCCCACGGCCAGGCCGGAACCGTTGAGGGTGTGCACCAGCTCAGGCTTGCCGGTTTCCGGGTTGCGGAAGCGCGCCTGCATGCGGCGGGCCTGGAAGTCGCCACAGTTGGAGCACGAGGAGATCTCGCGGTACTTGTCCTGGCTCGGTACCCAGACTTCCAGGTCGTAGGTCTTGACCGCGCTGAAGCCCATGTCGCCGGTGCACAGGGCCAGTACGCGGTACGGCAGTTGCAGCAGTTGCAGGACTTTCTCGGCGTTGGCGGTCAGGCCTTCCAGGGCTTCCATGGAGGTCGACGGCTCGACCACCTGGACCATTTCGACCTTGTCGAACTGGTGCTGGCGGATCATGCCGCGAGTGTCACGGCCCGAGGCACCGGCTTCACTACGGAAGCACGGCGTGTGGGCGACGAACTTCAGCGGCAGTTGCTTGGCGTCGAGAATCTCGCCAGCGACGATGTTGGTCAGCGACACTTCAGCGGTCGGGATCAGGTACAGATCGGCTTCGCCTTCGCGAGTGATCTTGAACAGGTCTTCCTCGAACTTCGGCAACTGGCTGGTGCCCACCAGCGCCGGAGCCTGCACCAGGTACGGGGTGTAGGCCTCTTCGTAGCCGTGCTCGCCGGTGTGCAGGTTGATCATGAACTGCGCCAGGGCGCGGTGCAGACGGGCAATCGGGCCGCGCAGCAAGGCGAAGCGCGCGCCGGACAGCTTGGCCGCGGTTTCAAAGTCCAGCCAGCCGTGGGTTTCGCCCAGGGCCACGTGGTCCTTGATCGGGAAATCGAAGGCGGTCGGAGTGCCCCAGCGGCGCACTTCGACGTTGCCGTCTTCGTCTTCGCCCACCGGCACCGACTCGTGGGGCAGGTTGGGAATGCCGAACAGGATCGAATCCAGTTCGCTCTGGATGTTTTCCAGCTCCGCCTTGCCGGAGCTCAGCTCGTTCCCCATGCGCTCAACGTCGGCCATCAGCGGGGCGATGTCTTCGCCGCGTTGCTTGGCCTGGCCGATGGACTTGGAGCGCGCGTTACGTTCAGCCTGCAGTTGCTCGGTGCGGGTCTGCACGGTCTTGCGCTGTTCTTCCAGCGCTTCGATGCGTGCCACATCCAGGGCAAAGCCGCGGGATGCCAGACGATCCGCTACGTCCTGGAGGTTGCTACGTAACAGTTTGGAATCGAGCATGTCGTTCTCTCGTTTATCAAAGTTTGGTCAAGGACAGGCCGGCCCAGGTAGCAAGCAGCCCGCCGAATACACTCAGTGCCGCGTAGCCCAGGGCCAGCGCCACTTGTCCGCTTTCCAGCAGACGCACGGTATCCAGTGAAAAGGATGAAAAAGTCGTCAGGCCACCGAGGAAGCCCACTATCAATCCGGCACGCACTTCGATCGGCACTTCCGGACGGACCAGGAACAGCCCGTACAACACGCCGATCAGCAGGCAGCCCACGATATTAACGGCCAGCGTCGCGGTATAGAAGTGCCGCGGCCAATTGGCGTTGATCCAGTTGCCGGTGGCAAAGCGCAACAGGGTGCCAGCCACACCGCCGGCGGAGACTGCGAGGATCAGGGGGATCAAGGTTTTCTCCGCTGCAAGGGGCTGGCCCGGTCCAGGGCGGCCAGGTGCTTGAGCTTCTCGCCGATCTTCAGTTCCAGGCCACGGGGCACCGGTTGATAGAGCGGCAAGGGTTCGAGTTCTTCGGGGAAATAGTCTTCACCGGCGGCGTAGGCATCCGGCTCGTCATGGGCGTAGCGGTATTCGTCGCCGTAGCCCAGTTGCTTCATCAGCTTGGTCGGGGCATTGCGCAGGTGGATCGGCACTTCCAGCGAGCCGTGCTCGGCAGCAGCGCGAATGGCGGCCTTGAAGCCCATGTACACGGCGTTGCTCTTCGGCGCACAGGCCAGGTAGGTGATGGCCTGGGCCACTGCCAGCTCGCCTTCGGGGCTGCCCAGGCGCTCCTGCACATCCCAGGCCGCCAGGCACAGGCTCAGGGCCCGCGGGTCGGCGTTGCCGATGTCCTCGCTGGCCATGCGCACCACGCGCCGGGCCAGGTACAGCGGATCGCAACCGCCATCGAGCATGCGTGCAAACCAGTACAGGGCGCCGTCAGGGTTGGAGC
Organism: Pseudomonas sp. GW822-FHT04H02; assembly: GCF_058800645.1. Lineage (NCBI taxonomy): Bacteria > Pseudomonadati > Pseudomonadota > Gammaproteobacteria > Pseudomonadales > Pseudomonadaceae > Pseudomonas > Pseudomonas sp. GW822-FHT04H02. Next base: position 645,173 of record NZ_JBXAMM010000004.1, read on the forward strand.
CGCGCACGGATTTGTGCAACGCGGAAATCTGGTCATAGAACGCCTCGCCGCCCTTGTCGAAACGGCGGCGGGTATCCCCCAGCAGGCTTTGCAGCAAATCGACGCCGATCTCGCCGCCGTCCTCCGCCAGATCCGAGGCGTTTTCCAGCAGGTTGAGCATGCGCCGGCCATCGCCATCGGCGGCCGACAGCAGCATCTGGAAGCCTTCATCGCTGAGGCTCAGCTGGCGCTTGCCCAGCCCCCGCTCCTCGGTCAGGGCGCGCTGTACCAGGGTGCCCAGGGCCGCTTCATCCAGGCTCTTGAGCACATAGACCCGCGCTCGGGAGAGCAAGGCGTTGTTGAGCTCGAAGGAGGGGTTTTCCGTGGTGGCGCCGATAAAGATCAGCGTGCCGTCTTCCACGTAGGGCAGGAAGGCATCCTGCTGCGATTTGTTGAAGCGGTGCACTTCGTCGACAAACAGGATGGTTCGCCGACCGTATTGCCCGGCCTGCTGCTTGGCGATTTCCACCGCCTGGCGGATCTCCTTGACCCCGGCCAGCACCGCCGAGACGGTTTCGAAGTGGGCATCCGAGACTTCCGCCAACAGCCGCGCCAGGGTGGTCTTGCCGACCCCGGGCGGGCCCCAGAAGATCATCGAATGCAGCGCGCCCTGCTCCAGGGCCTCGCGCAGCGGCTTGCCCCGGGCCAACAGGTGCTGCTGGCCAACGTACTCGTCCAGGTTGGTCGCACGCAGGCGTGCGGCCAGTGGCTGGGCAATCGGGGCACTACGAAACAGGTCCATGGACTACCTTCGAAACCTTGCGGTTGCGGCTGCTTACTCTTGGATCACATCGGCACCCTTGGGGATGTCGAACTTGAACTTGGACGCCGGGATGGCTTCGTTGGCCTTGACCCCGGTGAACAGGATATTGGTGCGCTGGCCAACGCTGTCGATCAACTGCATGTCGTTGATCATGCCGTTGCGAAACGACAGGCGCAGGCTGTCGAACAGGGTGTCGCGGGTTTTCGGCTTGAGGGTGAAGTCCATCACGCCGCCGGCTTCCTTGGAGGTGATGTCGAAGCTTTCGCTGATTTTCGACACGTCACCGGAGAGCAACAGGGCCGGGGTCTGGGTCAGGCGCTGGTCAAGCTTCTTGATGGTCACCTGCTCCAGGTCCGGGTCCCACAGGGAGACTTTCTGGCCGTCGGAAACCATCAGCTGTTCTTGTGGCGCATCGGTGTGCCAGTAGAACAGGCCCGGGCGCTGCAGGGACATCTCGCCGGCGGTTTCCTGCAACTGGGTGCCGCTGCCATCCAGGGTCAGCTGGGAGAAACGCGCGGTCAGGGTCTGGGACTTTTCCAGCAACTGGGTCAGGCGCGCCACGTCTTTGGGGTCGGCGTGGGCCGACAAGGTGGTCACAGCCAATACCGGCAGCAGCAACATGCGAATCAGGCGCATGGAATTCCTCATTAATTGGATGGGTATACGAGCGGCGTGACTTCACGCCGCTGCAAGCGAAACAGGGATCAGTCGCGCGTCGGGCCCGGCGCCAGCACTTCGCGGGAGCCGTTGGTGTTCATCGCCGTCACCACCCCGGCCATTTCCATGGCTTCGATCATCCGGGCGGCGCGGTTATAGCCAATCTTCAGCTTGCGCTGTACCGCAGAGATCGAGGCCCGGCGGCTTTCCAGGACGAACTGCACGGCTTCGTCGTAGAGCGCGTCGGCTTCCGGATCATCGCCGTCACCCCCGCCGCTGCTACCTTCGAAACCACTGCCCGCCTCTTCGACACCGTTGAGGATGTCGTCGTTGTATTCCGGCGCACCGCGCAGCTTCCAGGCCTCCACCACGCGGTGCACTTCATCATCAGAAACGAAGGCGCCGTGGACGCGGATCGGCAGGCTGGTGCCCGGCGGCATGTAGAGCATGTCACCGTGGCCCAGCAATTGTTCGGCACCGCCCTGGTCGATGATGGTCCGCGAGTCGATCTTGCTCGACACCTGGAACGCCATGCGGGTCGGGATGTTGGCCTTGATCAGGCCGGTGATCACGTCTACCGATGGGCGCTGGGTGGCGAGAATCAGGTGGATACCGGCGGCACGGGCCTTCTGGGCGATACGGGCGATCAGTTCCTCAACCTTCTTGCCGACGATCATCATCATGTCGGCGAATTCGTCCACCACCACCACGATGGTCGGCAGCTTGGTCAGCAGCGGCGCTTCGTCGTGGATGCTTTCGCGGTTGTACAGCGGGTCGGCCAGCGGGGTACCTGCTTCAATCGCTTCCTTGACCTTGGCGTTGAAGCCCGAGAGGTTGCGCACGCCCATCTTGGCCATGAGCTTGTAGCGCCGCTCCATCTCCGCCACGCTCCAGCGCAGGGCGTTGGCCGCGTCCTTCATGTCGGTCACCACCGGGCACAGCAGATGCGGAATGCCCTCGTAGATCGACAGTTCGAGCATCTTCGGGTCGATCATGATCAGCTTGGCGTCTTCCGGGCCGGACTTGAACAGGATCGACAGGATCATCGCGTTGACCCCCACCGACTTACCGGAGCCAGTGGTACCGGCCACCAGCAGGTGAGGCATTTTCGCAAGGTCGGTGATGATCGGCTTGCCGCCGATATCGTGGCCCAGGGCCAGGGTGACCGGGGATTTGAAGTTGTCGTATTCCGGGGTCGAGAGCACTTCGGAGAAGCGCACGATCTGCCGGTCTTCGTTGGGAATCTCGATGCCCACGGTGGTCTTGCCGGGAATCACTTCCACTACGCGAACACTGGTCACGGCCAGGGAACGCGCCAGGTCCTTGGCCAGGTTGGCGATCCGGCTGACTTTCACCCCTGCCGCCGGCTGGATTTCGTAACGGGTAATCACCGGCCCCGGGTGGATCGAATCCACCGAGACTTCGACGCCGAACTCCTTGAGCTTGATTTCCAGCAGGTGGCCAACCGCCGCCAGGGATTCGGGGGAATAGTTCAGCTGTTTCTTTTCTGCCGGGTCGAGGATCGAGATCGGTGGCAAGGTGCCTTCCACCGCGCTGTCGACGAACAGCGGCACCTGTTTCTCTTTCTGCACGCGCTTGCTGGGCTCCGGCGCCTTGGTGGCGATCGGCGTGATCACTGGCGGCACCTGCTTTTCGCGCTCGGACATGTGCTTGCTCAGGGCCTGCTCGCGCTCGATAAGGCGCTCCTTGACCTTGGCCTGCTCGCGCTTGTCGGCCACGTTCGGGGTCACGACTTCATCGACCCGGGCATCCACTTCGCGCAATTGCGCCACCAGTTGCTTGCGCTCCACGCGCGCATCCCACCAGCGGTTGGCGGCGCCCTGGAACAGTTCGAACAGGTCGAGGGTGATCTTGCCGGTCACGTCCATCACCTTGAACCACGACAGGTCGGTGAACACCGTCAGGCCGAACAGGAACAGGGCAATGAACATCAGGGTGCTGCCCTGCACGTTCAGGGCATTCTTGGCCAGGTCGCCCAGGCTTTCGCCCAGGGCGCCACCGGCACCGGCCGGCAGGCCCGTGGCGGCATGGAAATGGATATGGGCCAGCGCGGCGCCCGACAGCACCAGGAACACCAGGCCGATCAGCCGCCAGGAAAACAGCCAGCCGCTCCACTGCCAGGGCTCATGGCGCTGGCGGAAGATCTGGTACGTCTTGATCGCCAACAGCAGCGGGAAGATATAGGCGAAGTAACCCAACACCATAAACAGGATATCGGCGCTGTAGGAACCGGCCGGGCCACCGAAGTTCTGCACGTCTTCAATCTTGCTGTTATGACTCCAGCCCGGATCATCTTTCCCATAGGTCAGAAGTGCCATCATCAAGAACAGGCACAGGGCGCCAATGGCGATCAACGCACCTTCCTTGAGCCGGTAGTGCAATTGTTGACGCCAGAGCGGAACAACAGGTTTAGGTGCTGCGGTGGATTTCTTCAAAACGCGTCTTTTCCTGCGCCAAGGGCGCGTCCAACGGGTGATTGACTACAAGATACTGCTCAATCCGAGCAGGTAAATAAAGTTGACCGGCGTAACTGGGGCTACTTTTAACACTCTGCCCCTTGCTTCTGAAACAGTGCAATTCTGAATAAACCCGGTACAGCGTCGTATTGTACGGGTTTGTTCACGCCATGCCACGTCGGAACCCTCCGACCAGGATAGTCAACGGCCTGTTACGCACTGTTCAATTGGAGCATGCATTCTCTTTTGTGACAAAGGCTTATGAGGTGTTTTTATGAACGATGCGAAGCATTCACGCCTGATCATTCTGGGCTCTGGCCCTGCCGGTTACAGCGCTGCCGTCTATGCCGCTCGGGCCAACCTCAAACCGACGGTGATCACCGGTTTGCAAGCCGGCGGCCAACTGACCACCACCACCGAAGTCGACAACTGGCCCGGCGATGTCGAAGGCTTGACCGGCCCGGTGCTGATGGAGCGGATGCAGAGACACGCCGAACGCTTCGACACCGAGATCGTCTATGACCACATCCACACCGCACAGTTGCAGCAGCGGCCGTTTATCCTCATCGGCGACAGCGGCACCTACAGTTGCGACGCGCTGATCATCGCCACCGGCGCCTCGGCGCAATACCTGGGCCTGCCCTCCGAAGAAGCCTTTGCCGGCAAGGGGGTTTCCGCCTGCGCCACCTGCGATGGCTTCTTCTACCGCAATCAGGTGGTGGCCGTGGTGGGCGGCGGCAACACCGCCGTGGAGGAAGCACTGTACCTGTCGAACATCGCCAAAGAAGTGCACCTGGTGCATCGCCGCGACAAGCTGCGGGCCGAGAAGATTCTCCAGGACAAGCTGTTCGACAAGGCCGCCAATGGCAATATCCGCCTGCACTGGAACCAGCACCTGGAGGAAGTGCTGGGCGATGCCAGCGGCGTGACCGGCGCCCGCCTCAAGGACAGCCACAGCGGAGAAACCAAGGATCTGGCACTGGCCGGGGTGTTTATCGCCATCGGCCACAAGCCCAATACCGATCTGTTCCAGGGCCAACTGGAGATGCGCGACGGCTACCTGCTGGTGCGTGGCGGCAGCGAAGGCAATGCCACGGCCACCGGCATCCAGGGCGTATTTGCCGCCGGCGACGTGGCCGACCACGTCTATCGCCAGGCCATCACTTCGGCCGGCGCCGGCTGCATGGCAGCGCTGGATGCGGAAAAATTCCTCGACGACAACTAAGCCCTCGCCCTACGCTTGTGGCGGGCCCGCAATGGCTCGCCACCGCCCTCCCCTGCCGCAAGTCTGGATACCATGCTGACCTGGTTACAACGCAACACACTCGACTTCCCGCCGCTGGAAAAGGCCATGCGCGAGCCCAATGGCTTGCTGGCCGCGGGCGGAGACTTGTCTGCCGACCGCCTGATCCAGGCCTATCGTCACGGCTGCTTTCCCTGGTTTTCCGAAGGCCAGCCGATTCTCTGGTGGTCCCCCGATCCGCGCACAGTGTTATTCCCGGACGAACTGCATGTCTCCCGCAGCCTGGGCAAACTGTTGCGCAAACAACGCTATCAGGTGACCTTCGATCGGGACTTTGCCGCAGTCATCAGCGCCTGTGCAGCGCCTCGCGCCTATGCCGACGGCACCTGGATCAGCGAAGCGATGCAACGCGCCTACCTGCAACTGCATCAACGCGGCTACGCCCATTCGGTGGAAGTCTGGGATCAGGGAGTGCTGGTGGGCGGCTTGTATGGACTGGCCATGGGGCAGCTGTTTTTCGGCGAGTCGATGTTCAGCCGCGCCGACAATGCCTCGAAATTCGGCTTTGCCACTCTGGTGGAACGCTTGAAGGCGTGGGGATTTGTGCTGATCGACTGCCAGATGCCCACCGAACACCTGCACAGCCTCGGCGCCCGATCCATTTCCCGGCCAGAGTTCGCGAATTACCTGAAACACCACCTGGACCTGCCGAGCCGCGCCATATGGGTTTCCTAGGCGGGTTTGCCGGGGGTGGCTTACACTTAATTGCAAAGCTTATTCCGAGGGTTGACTCATGACCGAGTTGGCGCGCCTGAAGTTCTATGCCACCCAACCCCACTCTTGCAGCTACCTGCCCGACGAACAGGCGACCACTCTGTTCCTCGATCCCAGCCAGCCCATGGACGTGCATGTCTACGCGGATCTGTCGGAAATGGGCTTTCGGCGCAGCGGCGATCATCTGTATCGCCCCCACTGCCAGAACTGCAACGCCTGCGTGCCGGCGCGCATTCCTGCTACACAGTTCCTGCCCAGCCGCCAGCAAAAGCGCATTCTAAAACGCAACAGCGACCTGACCGTACACGCGGCCAAACCCTGCTTCAGCGAAGAGTATTTCGACCTCTACCAGCGCTACATCGAGCAACGCCACGCCGATGGCGACATGTTTCCCCCAAGCCGCGACCAGTTCTCGACCTTCCTGGTTCGAGACCTGCCCTTCTCGCGCTTCTACGAGTTCCGCCTGGACGGCCGCCTGCTGGCCGTGGCGGTCACCGACCTGCTGCCCAATGGCCTGTCGGCGGTCTACACCTTCTATGAACCCGACGAAGAGCGCCGCAGCCTCGGGCGCTTTGCGATCCTTTGGCAAATCGGCGAAACCCTGCGCCTCGGGCTAGATGCGGTGTACCTCGGCTACTGGATCAAGAACTGCAAAAAGATGAACTACAAGACCCAATATCGCCCCATAGAGCTGCTGGTTAACCAGAGATGGGTGATCCTCAACTAGAAGGTCTTGGCTTAAACCCCACTTTTCGGGCACAATGCACGCCGCTTTTGCCTGGCGCAGTTGCACCGGGCCATTCATTGGACACCGAGGGCTTTACTGCATGTCGAAAGAAGACAGCTTCGAAATGGAAGGCACTGTCGTCGACACCCTGCCCAACACCATGTTTCGTGTGGAGTTGGAAAATGGGCACGTCGTAACCGCGCATATTTCCGGCAAGATGCGCAAGAACTACATTCGTATTCTTACCGGTGACAAAGTGCGCGTCGAGCTGACGCCCTATGACTTGAGCAAAGGGCGCATCACTTACCGCGCTCGCTAAGCAAGTCAATACAAGACGCCCGGTTATGCCGGGCGTTTTTGTTCGTCTGCAAAAAAACGTTTCAAACGCCAGATAGCACAAAGGCACCTCCCGGTGCCTTTGGCTGTACTGCTGTGTTATGCGGCGATCAAGCCATTTCCGCCGTGGTCTCGAAATCGAAGGTCAGCTCGCCATCCTTGATGTCGATGTGGACCACACCGCCATGGTCGGACAGCTCGCCAAACAGGATCTCCTCGGCCAAGGGACGCTTGATCTTGTCCTGGATCAAGCGCGCCATCGGACGGGCGCCCATGGTCACGTCGTAACCACCGGCGGCCAGCCAGCTGCGAGCGGCATCGGTCACTTCCAGCTGCACGCGCTTGTCTTCCAGCTGCGCCTGAAGCTCGGTAAGGAACTTGTCCACCACGCTCTTGATCACTTCGTGGCTCAGGCGACCGAACTGGATAATGGTGTCCAGACGGTTGCGGAACTCCGGCGTGAAGCTCTTCTTGATCACTTCCATGGCATCGGAAGAGTGATCCTGATGCGTGAAGCCGATGGAGGCTCGCGCCGCGGTTTCAGCACCGGCGTTGGTGGTCATGATGACGATCACATTGCGGAAATCCGCCTTGCGCCCGTTGTTGTCGGTCAGGGTCCCGTGGTCCATCACCTGCAGCAGCAGGTTGAAGACTTCCGGGTGGGCCTTCTCGATTTCATCGAGCAGCAATACGCAATGCGGCTGCTTGGTGATGGCCTCGGTCAGCAAGCCACCCTGGTCGAAACCGACATAGCCGGGAGGCGCACCAATCAAGCGCGAGACGGTGTGCCGCTCCATGTACTCGGACATGTCGAAGCGTACCAGCTCGATCCCCATGGCCTTGGCCAACTGCCGCGCCGCTTCGGTCTTGCCGACACCGGTAGGACCGGCGAACAGGAAGGAACCGACCGGTTTGTCCGGCGATTTCAGGCCTGCACGGGACAGCTTGATCGCGGTGGACAGCGAATCGATCGCCGCATCCTGGCCAAACACCGTCAGCTTGAGATCGCGCTCGAGATTGCGCAGCAGCTCTTTATCGGAACTGGTGACGTGTTTTGGTGGAATCCGCGCGATTTTCGCCACGATGTCTTCGACCTGGGCCACTTCGATGCGCTTCACGCGCTTCTCCGCCGGCTGCAGGCGCTGATAGGCTCCTGCCTCGTCGATGACGTCGATGGCCTTGTCCGGCATATGCCGGTCATTGATATAGCGAGAGGCCAATTCTGCAGCGGCACGCAGGGCTTCATCACTGTATTCGATACTGTGATGCTGCTCGAAACGCCCCTTGAGGCCGCGCAGGATGCCAATGGTGTCTTCAACCGAGGGCTCGGACACATCGACTTTCTGGAAGCGCCGCGCCAAGGCCCGGTCCTTCTCGAAAATGCCACGGAACTCCTGGAAGGTAGTCGAGCCGATGCAACGGATATCACCCGAGGACAGCAGCGGCTTGAGCAGGTTCGAGGCGTCCATCACCCCACCGGAGGCCGCACCGGCACCGATGATGGTGTGGATTTCGTCGATGAACAGGATCGCCTGAGGGCGTTTTTTCAGTTCGCCCAGCAGCGCCTTGAAGCGCTTCTCGAAATCGCCGCGGTATTTGGTACCGGCCAGCAACGCCCCGAGATCCAGCGAGTAGACGACGCTGTTGACCAGCAGGTCCGGCACTTGATTGTCGACGATGCGCTTGGCCAGGCCCTCGGCAATCGCGGTCTTGCCCACGCCTGCCTCACCCACCAGCAGCGGGTTGTTCTTGCGCCGGCGCGCCAGGATCTGCGCTACGCGCTCGACTTCCTGCTCGCGCCCTACCAACGGATCAATGCGGCCCTGACGGGCCAGCTCATTGAGGTTGCTGGCATAGGCATCCAGAGGATTGCCCGAAGAAGACGACTCACCACCCTCTTCGTCCTGCATATCCTGCTCACCTTCAGAATGATCGCCATGCCCGGGCACCTTGGAGATGCCATGGGCGATGTAGTTGACCACGTCGATACGGGCAACGCTCTGCTGTTTCAGCAGGAACACCGCCTGGCTCTCTTGCTCACTGAAGATTGCCACCAGCACATTGGCACCGGTGACTTCACGCTTGCCCGAGCTCTGTACGTGAAAGACAGCACGTTGCAATACACGCTGGAAACCCAGGGTTGGCTGAGTTTCGCGATCCTCGTCGTGCACGGGAATCAGCGGCGTTGTGGAGTCGATGAACTCCTGCAGGTCGTGCTTGAGTTTGTCGAGGTTTGCTCCGCAGGCACGTAAAACGGTGGCGGCGGCCTCATTATCCAAAAGAGCCAACAGGAGATGCTCGACGGTCATGAACTCATGACGCTTCGAACGGGCCTCCTTGAAGGCGAGATTGAGGGTGACTTCGAGCTCGCGGTTTAACATAGCTTCACCTCATACCCAAGTGGTCGGCGTTAACCGTCCTTCTCGATTTCACAGAGTAGCGGATGCTGGCTTTCCCGGGCGTACTGGTTGACCTGCATGGCCTTGGTCTCGGCGATGTCGCGGGTAAACAATCCACACACTGCCCGCCCTTCGGTATGGACGGCCAGCATGACCTTGGTCGCCAGCTCGCGATTCAGGTTAAAAAACATCTCGAGCACTTCGACGACGAAATCCATCGGCGTGTAGTCATCGTTGAACAAAACCACCTTGTACATCGGCGGCGCCTGGAGAGCAGGCTTAGCCTCCTGTACTGCCAAGCCAGCGGAATCGTCGTCGTGCAAGTCCGGGCGATCCTGATTGAATGTTAGTCGAATCTGGCTGATTGCATGCATGGAAAGAAAGGTTCGTCAGTTGTGCAAATACAGTGGTGGGGGCGCCCTGGAAGGATTTCAACTCCGACCGCCGGGTCAACTTGACTATCGGCAAAACGGTGTTACAACCAATAGGGCCCACATTGGGTAATAAACGTCCGCGGCGTCAACCTTTTTACCAAGCTTGGCGGCGGATGAACTGGATGATACTCCAGTGATGGAGTCTGTTGCAGAGGGATATGAGTATGGCTAGCGGTAAGGTCAAGTGGTTCAACAACGCCAAGGGTTATGGCTTTATTAATGAGGAGGGCAAGACTGACGATCTGTTTGCCCATTACTCGGCCATCGATATGGATGGCTACAAGACCTTGAAAGCCGGACAGGCTGTGAGCTTCGAGATCATCCAAGGGCCCAAGGGCCTGCATGCGATCAAAATCAGCGCGTTGAAGGTGCCCGGCGAAATCGTCACCGCCGAGGCCCAGCCCGAAAGTGCCCTGAGCTGATCCAACCAACATCCAGTCATAAAAAAACCGGCCGACTCAAGGGATTGAGTCGGCCGGTTTGCTTTGGGCGCCGTACAGCTTACATGTGCGAGATCAGCGCATCGCCGAAGGCCGAGGAAGACAGCAGGGTTGCGCCGTCCATCAGGCGTTCGAAGTCATAGGTCACGGTCTTGGCCGAGATTGCGCCATTGGTGCCCTTGATGATCAGGTCGGCCGCTTCGGTCCAGCCCATGTGGCGCAACATCATCTCTGCGGAGAGGATCAGCGAACCCGGGTTGACCTGGTCCTTGCCGGCATACTTGGGCGCGGTACCGTGGGTGGCTTCGAACATGGCCACGGTATCGGACAGGTTGGCGCCTGGTGCAATGCCGATGCCGCCCACTTCCGCCGCCAGGGCGTCGGACAGGTAGTCACCGTTGAGGTTGAGGGTCGCGATCACATCGTATTCGGCCGGGCGCAGCAGGATCTGCTGGAGCATGGCGTCGGCGATGGCATCCTTGACGATGACGTTCTTGCCGGTTTTCGGGTTCTTGAACTGCATCCAGGGACCGCCGTCCAGCAGGGTCGCGCCGAACTCTTCGGCCGCCACTTCGTAGGCCCATTCCTTGAAGGCACCTTCGGTGAACTTCATGATGTTGCCTTTGTGCACGATGGTCAGCGAGTCGCGGTCGTTATCCACTACATATTGCAGCGCCTTGCGCGCCAGACGCTTGGTGCCCTGCAGGGAAACCGGCTTGACGCCGATGCCGCAGTTTTCGTCGAAACGGATCTTGGTGACACCCATTTCCTCCTTGAGGAACTTGATGACCTTGGTGGCTTCTGCCGAGCCGGCTTTCCACTCGATGCCGGCGTAAATGTCTTCGGAGTTTTCACGGAAGATGGTCATGTCCACGTCACCCGGCTTCTTCACCGGGCTGGGCACGCCTTCGAACCAGCGCACAGGGCGCAGGCATACATAAAGATCGAGTTGCTGACGCAGGGCCACGTTCAGGGAACGGATGCCACCACCGACCGGAGTGGTCAGCGGGCCCTTGATGGAAACCACGTAATCCTTCACTGCGTCCAGGGTTTCCTGAGGAAGCCAGGTGTCCTGGTCGTACACTTGAGTCGCTTTTTCCCCGGCATACACTTCCATCCAGGAAATCTTGCGTTCGCCGCCGTAAGCCTTCTTAACCGCAGCATCGACAACCTTGATCATGACCGGGCTGATATCAACACCAATACCGTCGCCTTCGATGAAAGGAATAATCGGGTTGTTAGGAACATTGAGAGAATGGTCTGCGTTGACGGTGATTTTGTCGCCGACTGCTGGAACCTGAATCTTCTTGTATCCCATGCTGAACTCCGTTGTGTGGATTGAACATCTGGCTGCGTTCGAGCGTACCCCAGTTGAATCTGGACGGGAACCTCATGTTCCACCCATATGCCGTGAAAGCTGCACAGTTCGCGGCCTACAAGCCTGAAAGCAAAGGGAAAAGTGCCAAAGTAAAGCACCCCGAGCGACTCTACGCCTGCACCCTGCCTGCGACCTTTAGACCAATGGACGAGAACGGGCGCCTATGAAGCATCGGCGTTTTGCTAGCTACCTATGTATAATGCCGCCGCTGACCACAGAGTCACGACGGCCGAACGCTCTGCTACCGACAAAACAAGCCGAGAATGGCCGCCCAAAGCCGGGTTGTTACCGCAGCCCACCCGCTTGACGCTCGACTGATGCACCCAACATCACCGCGAAGAAACCTCGACATTCGGCTCATGGATGACCTTTGAACGAAAGCGCTTACCCGGCGCACCTCGAGTTTCTGCGCACGCTTTAGCAAAGAAGAGAGTTAATCCGAATATGCCCACCCGCTCGAAGATCATCTACACCTTCACCGACGAAGCCCCGGCCCTCGCCACCTATTCCCTGCTGCCTATCGTAGAAGCCTTCACCGCTTCGGCTGATATCGCCGTGGAAACCCGCGACATCTCCCTGGCCGGCCGCATCCTCGCCAGCTTCCCTGAGCAGTTGGGTACCAAAGCGGTGCCGGACCACCTTGCCGAACTGGGCGAGCTGGCGGTCACCCCAGAAGCCAACATCATCAAGCTGCCGAACATCAGCGCCTCGGTCCCGCAACTGCAAGCCGCGATCAAAGAGCTGCAGGCCCAGGGCTATGCGCTGCCGGACTACCCAGAAACCGTGACCTGCGACGCCGACAAAGACGCCAAGGCGCGTTACGACAAGGTCAAGGGCAGCGCCGTGAACCCGGTCCTGCGTGAAGGCAACTCCGACCGCCGCGCTCCGCTGTCGGTGAAGAACTATGCGCGCAAGCACCCGCACAAGATGGGCGCCTGGGCCAAGGACTCCAAGTCCCACGTTGCCCACATGAGCAACGGCGACTTCTACGGCAGCGAAAAAGCCGCCCTGATCGAAGCAGCCGACAGCGTCAAGATCGAACTGATCGCCCTGGACGGCACTGCCACCGTCCTGAAGGAAAAGACCGCCGTGCAAGCCGGCGAGATCCTCGACTGCGCCGTAATGAGCAAAAAGGCCCTGCGCGCCTTCATCGCCGCTGAAATCGAAGACGCCAAGAAGCAAGGCGTACTGCTCTCGGTACACCTCAAGGCCACCATGATGAAGGTCTCCGACCCGATCATGTTCGGCCAGATCGTTGCCGAGTTCTATCAGGATGCCCTGAGCAAGCACGCCACCGTGCTGCAGGAAATCGGCTTCAACCTGAACAACGGCATCGGCGACCTGTACGCCCGCATCAAGGCGCTGCCGGCCGACCAGCAAGCTGCGATCGAAGCCGACATCCAGGCCGTCTACGCTGCCCGCCCTGCCCTGGCCATGGTCAACTCCGACAAAGGCATCACCAACCTGCACGTGCCGAGCGACGTGATCGTCGACGCCTCGATGCCTGCCATGATCCGTGACTCTGGCAAGATGTGGGGCACCGACGGCCAGCTGCACGACACCAAGGCCGTGATCCCGGACCGTTGCTACGCCACTATCTACCAGGCCGTGATCGAAGACTGCAAAGCCAATGGCGCGTTCGATCCGACCACCATGGGCAGCGTGCCGAACGTTGGCCTGATGGCGAAAAAAGCCGAAGAATATGGCTCCCACGACAAGACTTTCGAAATCAAGGCTGACGGCGTGGTTCGCGTCACCGACAGCAAAGGCAGCCTGCTGCTGGAGCAGAAAGTCGAAGCCGGCGACATCTTCCGCATGTGCCAGACCAAAGACGCGCCGATCCAGGACTGGGTCAAACTGGCGGTCAACCGTGCTCGTGCCAGCAGCACTCCGGCCATTTTCTGGCTGGACCCGATGCGTGCCCACGACGGCGTGATGATCGAGAAAGTTCAGGCCTACCTGAAGGATCACGACACCAGCGACCTGGACATCCGCATCATGTCCCCGGTTGAAGCCATGAAGTTCACCCTGGCCCGCACCCGCGACGGCAAGGACACCATCTCGGTGACCGGCAACGTACTGCGCGACTACCTGACCGACCTGTTCCCGATCATGGAACTGGGCACCAGCGCCAAGATGCTGTCGATCGTGCCGCTGATGAACGGTGGCGGCCTGTTCGAAACCGGCGCCGGCGGTTCGGCTCCCAAACACGTACAGCAGCTGCTGGAAGAGAACTTCCTGCGCTGGGACTCCCTGGGTGAGTTCCTGGCCCTGGCAGCCTCCCTGGAGCACCTGGGCAACACCTACAACAACCCGAAAGCCCTGGTGCTGGCCAAGACCCTGGACCAGGCGACCGGCCAGTTCCTCGACAACAACAAGTCGCCATCGCGCAAGGTCGGCAACATCGACAACCGCGGCAGCCACTTCTACCTGGCGCTGTACTGGGCTCAAGCCCTGGCCGCCCAGACCGAGGACGCTGCCCTGCAAGCGCAGTTCAGCACCCTGGCCAAGACCCTGACCGAGAACGAAGCGACCATCGTCGCCGAGCTCAACGCCGTACAGGGCAAGCCCGTGGACATCGGTGGCTACTACAGCGCCAACCCCGAGCTGGTGAGCCAGGCCATGCGCCCGAGCGCCACCCTCAACGCGGCCATCGCTGCGCTGGTGTAAGCACGAGCGAACACACAAACCCCGGCCCCGCGCCGGGGTTTGTGCTTCTGGAGTCCGCAGCAACCGGCCTGTCGGCGAAAAAGACAGCGCTCGCTTCGCCGGCAAGCCGGCTCCTACAATGCTCACCCTTTATAAAGGAGTGCCTTTATGGAATGGCAACCGCATATTACTGTCGCCACCATCGTCGAGGACCAGGGCCGCTTCCTGTTCGTCGAGGAATACCAGGGCGAACAAGCCGTGCTCAACCAGCCCGCCGGGCACCTGGACGCCAATGAAAGCCTGCTCCAGGCGGCCGTACGCGAAACCCTGGAGGAAACCGGCTGGGATGTGGAGTTGACCGGCGTAGTCGGCATCTACCTCTACACCGCCCCCAGCAACGGCGTGACCTACCAGCGCGTGTGCTTTGCCGCCAAGCCACTGCGCCATCATCCGGACTATCAGTTGGATGACGGCATCATCGGCCCGCGCTGGCTGAGCCGCGAGCAACTGCTGGAGCAACGGGCCAACTGGCGCAGCGAGCTGATCCTGCAGTGCCTGGACGATTACCTGGATGGCCAGTTGCACAGCCTGGCACTGATCCGACCAATGCTTTAACCGCAGTTTTAGCCTTGCAGGCCTCAGCCTGTTAGAATCGCGTCCTTTTTCAAGACACCCGTTGAATTCCTATGCGTGATCCAGCCCCTTCTGATAACCAAAAGAAGCGCGTCATTGTCGGCATGTCCGGCGGCGTGGATTCTTCCGTTTCCGCCCTCCTGCTGATGGAGCAGGGTTACCAGGTGGAAGGCCTGTTCATGAAGAACTGGGAGGAAGACGACGGAACCGAATACTGCACCGCCATGGACGACCTGGCCGACGCCCAGGCCGTGTGCGACAAGATTGGCATCAAGCTGCACACCGCCAACTTCGCCGCCGAATACTGGGACAACGTGTTCGAGCACTTCCTGGCCGAATACAAGGCCGGCCGCACGCCGAACCCGGATATCCTCTGCAACCGCGAAATCAAGTTCAAGGCCTTCCTCGACTACGCCATGATGCTCGGCGCCGACCTGATCGCCACCGGCCACTATGTGCGCCGCCGCGACATCGACGGCCGCACCGAACTGCTCAAGGGCCTGGACCCGAACAAGGACCAGAGCTACTTCCTCCACGCCGTTGGCGGCGAGCAGATCGCCAAGACCCTGTTCCCGGTAGGCGAGCTGGAAAAGCCCGAAGTGCGCGCCATTGCCGAAAAACACGACCTGGCCACGGCGAAGAAGAAAGACTCCACCGGCATCTGCTTTATCGGTGAGCGGCGCTTCAGCGACTTCCTCAAGCAATACCTGCCGGCCCAGCCCGGCGAGATCAAGACCACCGAAGGTGAAGTCATCGGCCGCCATCACGGCTTGATGTACCACACCATCGGCCAGCGCCAGGGCCTGGGCATCGGCGGCCTGAAAGACGCCGGCGAAGAGCCGTGGTACGTGCTGATCAAGGACCTGGAGCACAACGAGCTGATCGTGGGCCAGGGCAATGATCACCCCTGGCTGTTCTCCCGCGCCCTGCTGGCCTCCGACATCTATTGGGTCAACCCCATCGACCTGAGCCAGCCGCGACGCCTGACCGCCAAGGTACGCTACCGCCAGAGCGACCAGCCCTGCACCCTGGAAAAGACCGCCAACGGCTACCGCGCCACCTTCGACGACCCACAGCGCGCCGTCACTCCCGGCCAGTCCGTGGTGTTCTACGACGGCGAGATCTGCCTCGGTGGCGGCGTGATCGAAGTGGCCGAACCCTGGAGCAGCAAGGACGCCCGTCCATGAGCCCGATTCAGGAACAACTGACGGCGCTGGGCGGTGTATTCCTGGCCGCCGTACTGGTGGACCGGATCGCCAAGACCGGCCAGGTCAGCGAGGCGGCCTTGAGCTGCATGCTCGGCAGCCTGCTGATCCGCGACCCGAAAGACACCCTGGAAGTCTACGGCGGCGACGACATCAACCTGCGCGAGGGTTACCGGGCCCTGATTGGCGCCCTGGAGCGCGACCCCAGCACCCTGCAGCGCGAACCGCTGCGCTACGCTTTGTCGATGCTCGGCCTGGAGCGCCAGCTGGCCAAGCGCGACGACCTGCTGGAGACCATCGGCAAACGCCTGCCGCAGATCCAGTCCCAGGTAGAACATTTCGGTCCAGCTCACGAAAACGTCATCGCCGCGTGCGGCGGGCTGTACCAGGACACCCTGAGCACCCTGCGCCAGCGCATTCAGGTGCACGGCGACATGCGCAACCTGCAGCAGCCCAGCAATGCCTCGAAGATCCGCGCCCTGCTGCTGGCCGGCATCCGCTCGGCACGCCTGTGGCGACAGCTGGGCGGCCATCGGTGGCAACTGGTGATCAGCCGGCGCAAATTGCTCAAAGAGCTTTATCCGTTGATGCGCAGCAGCTGAGCTGCGCCTGATTTTTCAAGAGCTGCGCGTAAGACGCTGGTCAGTTGGCAACGGACCGGCGGATATTTTCATGTATGATACGCGCCCCATTTCGTTGCCCGACTGTCCGAGAACACCCCATGCAGCTCTCTTCGCTCACTGCGGTTTCCCCTGTTGACGGCCGCTACGCCGGCAAAACCCAGGCCCTGCGCCCCATTTTCAGCGAATACGGCCTGATCCGTGCTCGCGTCCTCGTTGAAGTGCGCTGGCTCCAGCGCCTGGCCGCCCATAGCGCCATCAGCGAAGTGCCGGCGTTCTCCGCCGAAGCCAACGCCGTGCTCAATGCCCTGGCAGAGAACTTCTCGCTGGAGCACGCCGAGCGCGTCAAAGAGATCGAGCGCACCACCAACCACGACGTCAAGGCCATCGAGTACCTGCTCAAGGAGCAAGCTGCCAAGTTGCCTGAACTGGCCAACGTCAGTGAGTTCATCCACTTCGCCTGCACCAGCGAGGACATCAACAACCTGTCCCACGCCCTGATGCTGCGCGAAGGCCGTGATGAAGTGATGCTGCCGCTGATGCGCCAGACCGCCAACGCCATCCGCGAACTGGCGATCCGTTTCGCTGAAGTGCCGATGCTGTCGCGCACCCACGGCCAGCCGGCCTCGCCGACCACCCTGGGCAAGGAGCTGGCCAACGTCGTGTACCGCCTGGAGCGCCAGATCGCCCAGGTCGCTGCCGTGCCGCTGCTGGGCAAGATCAACGGCGCCGTGGGCAACTACAACGCCCACCTCTCGGCCTACCCGGACATCGACTGGGAAGCCAACGCCCGCGCCTTCATCGAAGACGAGCTGGGCCTGGCCTTCAACCCCTACACCACGCAGATCGAGCCGCACGACTACATCGCCGAGCTGTTCGACGCCATCGCCCGCTTCAACACCATCCTGATCGACTTCGATCGCGATATCTGGGGCTACATCTCCCTGGGCTACTTCAAGCAGCGCACCATTGCCGGCGAAATCGGTTCCTCGACCATGCCGCACAAGGTCAACCCGATCGACTTCGAAAACTCCGAAGGCAACCTGGGCATCGCCAACGCACTGTTCCAGCACCTGGCAAGCAAGCTGCCGATCTCCCGCTGGCAGCGCGACCTGACTGACTCCACCGTATTGCGCAACCTGGGCGTGGGCTTTGCTCACAGCGTGATTGCCTACGAGGCCAGCCTCAAGGGCATCAGCAAACTGGAGCTCAACGCCCAGAAAATCGCCGAAGACCTGGACGCCTGCTGGGAAGTCCTGGCCGAGCCGATCCAGACCGTGATGCGCCGCTACAACATCGAAAACCCCTACGAAAAGCTCAAGGAACTGACGCGCGGCAAGGGCATCAGCCCAGAAGCGCTGCAGACTTTCATCGACGGGCTGGACATGCCCGCCGCGGCCAAGGCCGAGCTGAAACAGCTCACCCCGGCCAGCTACATCGGTAATGCCGCAGCCCAGGCCAAGCGCATCTGACCGATTGCTCGACCTTTTGACGCCCGGCCGCGCCGGGCGTTTTTATTCCTGCTAGAAAAGTACACTTTTTCAATAGGTTACACATGAATCCTGATATTCCTCTTCAACTTCTGGGCGGCATCACTGCACGGGAATTTCTGCGTGACTACTGGCAGAAGAAACCCCTGCTGATCCGTCAGGCCCTGCCTGACTTCGAAAGCCCGATCGAACCTGACGAACTGGCCGGCCTGGCCCTGGAAGAAGAAGTCGAATCGCGCCTGGTGATCGAAAACGGCGAGCGCCCATGGGAACTGCGCCGCGGGCCCTTCGCCGAAGACGAGTTCAGCAAGCTGCCGGAACGCGACTGGACCCTGCTGGTCCAGGCCGTGGACCAGTTCGTCCCGGAAGTCGCCGAGCTGCTGGAGCACTTCCGCTTCCTGCCGAGCTGGCGCATCGATGACGTGATGATCAGCTTCGCCGCACCTGGCGGTAACGTCGGCCCGCACTTCGACAACTACGACGTGTTCCTGCTGCAAGGCTTTGGTAAGCGCAACTGGAAGATCGGCCAGATGTGCGACTCCGAAAGCCCGCTGCTGCAACACGCGGACCTGCGCATCCTCGCCGAGTTCGAAGAAACCGAAAGCTGGGTCCTGGAGCCCGGCGACATGCTCTATCTGCCACCGCGCCTGGCCCACTATGGCGTTGCGGTGAACGATTGCATGACCTATTCGGTCGGTTTCCGCGCCCCGAGCGCCGCCGAAGTCCTGACCCACTTCACCGACTTCCTCGGCCAGTTCCTGCCGGACGAAGACCGCTACACCGACGCCGACGTGCAGCCGGCCAGCGACCCGCACCAGATCCAGCAGGACGCCCTCGACCGGCTCAAGGGCCTGCTGGCCGAGCACATGAGCGATGAACGCCTGCTGCTGACCTGGTTCGGCCAGTTCATGACCGAACCACGCTACCCGGAACTGGTGACCGGACCCGAACTGGAAGAAGAAGACCTGCTGGGCAGCCTGGAACAGGGCGCGATCCTGATCCGCAACCCGAGCGCGCGCCTGGCCTGGTCGGAAGTGGATGAAGACCTGCTACTGTTCGCCAGCGGCCAAAGCCGCCTGCTTCCCGGTAAGCTGCGCGAACTGCTGAAAATGATTTGCGCCGCCGATGCCCTGCATATCGACAACCTCGGCCAGTGGCTGGCGGATGACGATGGGCGCGGCCTGTTGTGTGAACTGGTCAAGCAAGGGAGCCTGGGGTTTGCCGATGAATAAGATTCACGTACGTGTCGCAGACTGGCAAAAGGACAACGCCGAGATCCGGCGCATCCGTGAAGCCGTATTCATTGCCGAGCAATCGGTGCCGCCCGAACTGGAGTGGGATGCCGACGACGACAGCGCCGTGCACTTCCTGGCCTTCGAGGGCGACTTCCCCATCGGCACCGCGCGCCTACTGCCCGACGGCCATGTGGGCCGGGTTTCGGTGCTCAAGGACTGGCGCGGCCTGAAGGTTGGCGACGCGCTGATGCGCGCGGTGATCGATGAAGCCGAAAAGCGCGGCCTGAAGCAGCAGATGCTCAGCGCCCAGGTCCAGGCCACGGCGTTCTATGAGCGCCTGGGCTTCTCCATCGTCAGCGAGGAGTTCCTCGAAGCGGGCATTCCCCACGTCGACATGGTTCGCGGCGCCTGACCGACACACCGCTCGCGGCAACGGCCAGCCAAAACGCCCCGCCATCCCTCCTCCGGCAACTAAGCTGGAGACCAGGATGCCGGGGCGTTTTGCCGTGCGCGATTCAACTTGCCCCACCCAAAGCCGACAAAGTGTCAAACTCAAGGCTTTACGCCAGCTACTCGCGGAGATAACGGATATGTCCCTACGCACCCTGCTCACGACGCTGCTGCTGACCTTCAGCTGTTCGGTCATGGCCGCCACCGAGATCGTGCCCCTCAACAACCGCACCAGTGCCGACCTGCTGCCGGTGGCGCAGAACTTCCTCGGCAAGGACGGCAAGGTCAGCGCCTATGGCAACCAGCTGATCGTCAACGCCGAGCCGGGCAAGATCGCCGAACTGCGAGCCTTTATCGCCCAACTGGACACCGCGGCCAAACGCCTGCTGATCACCGTCGACACCAACGAAAACAACCTTCAGGACAACCAGGGCTATTCGGTCAACGGCGTACCGCAGACGCGGATCATCAACCGCAGCACCGAGAGCCGCGACGGCGGTATCCAGCAGATCCAGGCCAGCGAAGGCGTGCCAGCGCTGATCCAGGTCGGCCAGAGCGTGCCGTTGACCACCACCCAGACCGACCCCTACGGGCGCCTGCAGAACCAGACCCAGTACCGCAACGTCACCCAGGGCTTCTATGTCACCGCCAGCGTTACCGGTGAAACCGTGCACCTGAGCATCAGCACCAACCGTGACCGCATGAGCCAGGAACGTCCCGATGTAGTGAACGTGCAAAGCACCGACACAACTGTCAGTGGGCGCCTGGGCGAATGGATCACCCTGGCCGGAGTCAATCGCCAGACCCAGGCCGATAAACAGGGCCCGGGCCGCAGCTACTCGACTCAAGGCCGGGACGACATGACCTTGCGGGTCAAGGTCGATGCTTTGGACTAAAGCACCAAAAACTGACTGATTAGTCGTATTAGACCAAAGATGTAGTGCCGCAAAAAAAGCACTACAAAACATTTGACGAGCCAAAAAACCGCGGGCATGATGGCCTCGCTCCCGCTAATCAGGGGCCCTGGCAAGGGCCTTCGGATCGCCGCTCTAACCTACCCACCTGAGCCGATTCGTGTCTGTACCGCCCACAAGGTGTGTTTGACGAGATTGCGACTGGAACGAAGTTGTCCCGAGGGACGGAAGCGTAATTAGGTAGATCGGCAACACACTGATGGAACGCACCAAGGCCCACGACGCCGGCATGCGCCCCGCAGCTCGCCTTCACCTGCTCACTTTCCCCTCGAGCCCATCGTTCACCCGTCGCCATCCCCGCCAGACCCGACTTGACCGCCATAAGCTTCCTGGTCAGCGAGCAGCCTTTTACGCAGCGTTATGACGCGTGATCGGCGGAGCCGGAATTCTCCAACCAAGAACGACTTTTTACACAAGACGCGACGAGGTTTATCTCCATGGCACTGACACGCGAACAGCAAATTGCAGCCCTTGAAAAAGACTGGGCTGAAAACCCGCGCTGGAAAGGCGTGACTCGCACCTACTCCGCTGCCGACGTGGTCCGTCTGCGTGGCTCGGTTCAACCCGAGCACACCCTGGCACGCATGGGCGCCGAGAAGCTCTGGAACCTGGTCACCCAAGGTGCCAAGCCGTCCTTCCGTCCTGATAAAGATTTCGTCAACTGCATGGGCGCCCTGACCGGCGGCCAGGCTGTACAACAGGTTAAAGCCGGTATCCAGGCGATCTACCTGTCGGGCTGGCAAGTGGCTGCGGACAACAACTCCGCCGAATCCATGTACCCCGACCAGTCGCTGTACCCGGTGGACTCGGTTCCAACCGTGGTCAAGCGCATCAACAACTCGTTCCGTCGCGCCGACCAGATCCAGTGGAAAGCCGGCAAGAACCCGGGCGACGACGGCTACATCGACTACTTCGCACCGATCGTGGCCGACGCTGAAGCCGGTTTCGGCGGCGTGCTGAACGCCTACGAGCTGATGAAGAGCATGATCGAAGCAGGCGCCGCAGGCGTTCACTTCGAAGATCAGCTGGCTTCCGTGAAGAAGTGCGGCCACATGGGCGGCAAGGTACTGGTGCCAACCCAGGAAGCCGTACAGAAGCTGACCGCTGCCCGTCTGGCGGCCGACGTTGCCGGTGTACCGACCATCATCCTGGCCCGTACCGACGCCAACGCTGCCGACCTGTTGACTTCCGACTGCGACCCATACGACCAGCCATTCGTGACTGGCACCCGCACCCAGGAAGGCTTCTACAAAGTGAAAGCCGGCCTGGACCAGGCAATCGCCCGCGGCCTGGCTTACGCTCCGTACGCCGACCTGATCTGGTGCGAAACCGCCAAGCCGGACCTGGACGAAGCCCGTCGCTTCGCCGAGGCGATCAAGAAGGAATACCCGGACCAGATCCTGTCGTACAACTGCTCGCCTTCCTTCAACTGGAAGAAGAACCTGGACGACGCGACCATCGCCAAGTTCCAGCGCGAACTGTCCGCCATGGGCTACAAGCACCAGTTCATCACCCTGGCCGGCATCCACAACATGTGGCACAGCATGTTCAACCTGGCGCACGACTACGCCCGCAACGACATGACCGCCTACGTGAAACTGCAAGAGCAAGAGTTCGCCGACGCCGCCAAGGGCTACACCTTCGTGGCTCACCAGCAGGAAGTGGGCACCGGCTACTTCGACGACATGACCACCGTGATCCAGGGTGGCTCGTCCTCGGTAACCGCGCTGACCGGCTCCACCGAAGAAGAACAGTTCCACTGATTTAGGCCTCACGGCTTGATCGAGCGGCCAATGCAGACCCGGTAAAAACAACTGCATTGCTGTACAGCTGACGCCCCGACTGGTTCGGGGCGTTTTTTTTGCCCACCCCTCCTGTAGGAGCCGGCTTGCCAGCGAACCTCTACCCTGCGCGCCCTCCTCAAAAACCTCGCCATGCCCGCCCCTGCAAAAAAGCTGGCCAAACATTGATCCAGGGCGGTGTTAGCAAGGGCGAAAGAGGTTAAAAGGTGCGCCCCTGCTACTTGCAGTAACAGGGATATAACAAGCAACTTTCCCACTCCCCGAAGGAAAGCAGATTAAAACAGCCTCTAAACAATATTGATTATCATTTAGCGGTTGTAACTTTCGTTACAGCAGCTACAAAACATAATTAACAAAACCTCCCCTAATGCCCGCAGGCCGCGGCTTACGGGGCTACCGGGGTGAGCTATGTCCTTATTACGATAAACAATTTCGCTTTAGAAATTTTACTTGCCCGGTGTTTAGCCATAAAATCAGCGCGATTGATTGCGCTGCGACATATCGTCACTGCTTTATTTCTTTATCAAGCTCAGAGACTCTTGCTCTCTGTTAAGGATTACCAGCATGCCCGAAGCGACAGGACTCATGGCCCACAACTGGGGCTTTGCCATTTTCCTTCTGGGCGTTGTCGGCCTTTGCGCCTTCATGCTCGGCGTCTCCAGCCTCCTCGGGTCAAAAGCCTGGGGCCGCAGCAAAAACGAACCGTTCGAGTCCGGCATGCTACCTACCGGTGGCGCCCGCTTGCGGCTCTCAGCCAAATTCTATCTGGTCGCGATGCTCTTCGTGATCTTCGATATCGAAGCCCTCTTTCTCTTTGCCTGGTCTGTGTCCGTCCGCGAAAGCGGCTGGACCGGATTCGTCGAAGCTCTCGTTTTCATAGCAATTCTGTTGGCAGGTCTTGTCTACCTTTGGCGGGTGGGGGCTCTTGACTGGGCTCCGGAAGGTCGTCGTAAGCGGCAGGCGAAGCTAAAACAATGAGGCTTTGGCGATGCAATACAATCTCACCCGGATCGACCCCGATGCTCCTAACGATCAGTATCCGATCGGCGAACGGGAAACCGTTTCCGATCCGTTAGAGGATCAGGTCCACAAAAACATCTTCATGGGCAAGCTCGAAGACGTGCTGAGCGGCGCGGTCAACTGGGGGCGTAAGAACTCCCTGTGGCCGTACAACTTCGGCCTATCCTGCTGCTACGTGGAAATGACCACCGCCTTCACGGCGCCCCACGACATCGCGCGCTTTGGCGCCGAGGTTATCCGGGCATCGCCGCGTCAGGCGGACTTCATGGTTATCGCCGGGACCTGCTTCATCAAGATGGCGCCGATCATCCAGCGTCTCTATGAGCAAATGCTCGAGCCGAAATGGGTTATCTCCATGGGTTCGTGCGCCAACTCCGGCGGCATGTACGACATCTACTCGGTAGTCCAGGGGGTGGACAAGTTCCTGCCCGTGGACGTCTACGTACCTGGCTGCCCGCCCCGCCCCGAAGCGTTCCTGCAAGGCCTGATGCTCTTGCAGGAATCCATTGGCCAGGAGCGTCGCCCACTTTCCTGGGTCGTCGGCGACCAAGGCGTGTATCGCGCCGAGATGCCGTCGCAAAAGGAACAGCGCCGCGAACAGCGTATACAGGTCACCAACCTGCGCAGCCCTGACGAAGTCTGATCCAGTTCTGTTCTTACAAAGAAACGAACCTGGCTTCACTCTTTACGTTGACCGAAAGCGATAAAAAACCATGACTACAGGCAGTGCTCTGTACATCCCGCCTTATAAGGCTGACGACCAGGATGTGGTCGTCGAACTCAATAACCGTTTTGGCCCTGAGGCGTTCACCGCCCAAGCCACCCGCACCGGCATGCCGGTGCTGTGGGTTACCCGCTCCAAGCTCGTTGAAGTCCTGACCTTCCTGCGCAACCTGCCCAAGCCGTACGTCATGCTCTATGACCTGCACGGCGTGGACGAGCGCCTGCGCACCAAGCGCCAGGGCCTGCCAGGTGCCGACTTCAGCGTGTTCTACCACTTGCTGTCGATCGAACGTAACAGCGACGTGATGATCAAGGTGGCCCTGTCCGAAGGCGACCTCAGCCTGCCCACCGTGACCGGTATCTGGCCTAACGCCAACTGGTACGAGCGTGAAGTCTGGGACATGTTCGGCATCGACTTTGCCGGCCACCCTCACCTGTCGCGCATCATGATGCCGCCGACCTGGGAAGGTCACCCGCTGCGCAAGGACTTCCCGGCCCGCGCCACCGAGTTCGACCCGTTCAGCCTGAACCTGGCCAAGCAGCAGCTGGAAGAAGAAGCCGCGCGCTTCCGTCCGGAAGACTGGGGCATGAAGCGTTCCGGTGCCAACGAGGACTACATGTTCCTCAACCTGGGCCCGAACCACCCTTCGGCCCACGGTGCCTTCCGCATCATCCTGCAGCTGGACGGTGAAGAGATCGTCGACTGCGTACCGGACATCGGCTACCACCACCGTGGTGCCGAGAAGATGGCCGAGCGTCAGTCCTGGCACAGCTTCATCCCTTACACCGACCGTATCGACTACCTCGGCGGGGTGATGAACAACCTGCCGTACGTGCTTTCGGTCGAGAAACTGGCCGGCATCAAGGTGCCGGAGAAGGTCGACGTCATCCGCATCATGATGGCCGAGTTCTTCCGGATCACCAGCCACCTGCTGTTCCTGGGCACCTACATCCAGGACGTCGGCGCCATGACCCCGGTGTTCTTCACCTTCACCGACCGTCAGCGCGCCTACACGGTGATCGAAGCCATCACCGGCTTCCGCCTGCACCCGGCCTGGTACCGCATCGGTGGCGTCGCCCACGACCTGCCGCGTGGCTGGGAGAAGCTGGTCAAGGACTTCGTCGAATGGCTGCCCAAGCGCCTCGACGAATACACCAAGGCTGCCCTGCAGAACAGCATCCTCAAGGGCCGGACCATCGGCGTTGCCGCCTACAACACCAAGGAAGCCCTGGAATGGGGCGTCACCGGTGCCGGCCTGCGCTCCACCGGTTGCGATTTCGACCTGCGCAAGGCCCGTCCGTACTCCGGCTACGAGAACTTCGAGTTCGAAGTCCCGCTGGCCGCCAACGGTGACGCCTATGACCGCTGCATGGTTCGCGTCGAGGAAATGCGCCAGAGCATCAAGATCATCGACCAGTGCCTGCGCAACATGCCGGAAGGCCCGTACAAGGCGGATCACCCGCTGACCACGCCGCCACCCAAAGAGCGCACCCTGCAGCACATCGAAACCTTGATCACGCACTTCCTGCAAGTTTCGTGGGGCCCGGTGATGCCGGCCAACGAATCCTTCCAGATGATCGAAGCGACCAAGGGCATCAACAGTTATTACCTGACGAGCGATGGCGGCACCATGAGCTACCGCACCCGGATCCGTACCCCAAGCTTCGCCCACCTGCAGCAGATCCCTTCGGTGATCCGCGGCAGCATGGTCGCGGACTTGATCGCGTACCTGGGTAGTATCGACTTCGTTATGGCCGACGTGGACCGCTAAGCATGAACAGCACGCTTATCCAGACAGACCGTTTCGCCCTGAGCGAAACCGAGCGCTCGGCCATCGAGCACGAGATGCATCACTACGAGGACCCGCGCGCGGCGTCCATCGAAGCCCTGAAGATCGTCCAGAAGGAACGTGGCTGGGTGCCTGACGGCGCGGTCTACGCCATCGGCGAGATCCTCGGCATTCCCGCCAGCGACGTTGAAGGCGTGGCGACGTTCTACAGCCAGATCTTCCGCCAGCCAGTGGGCCGCCACATCATTCGCGTCTGCGACAGCATGGTCTGCTACATCGGCGGCCACGAGTCCGTGGTCAGCCAGATCCAGAGCGAGCTGGGCATCGGCCTCGGCCAGACCACCGCCGACGGCCGCTTCACCCTGCTGCCGGTGTGCTGCCTGGGCAACTGCGACAAGGCACCGGCGCTGATGATCGACGACGACACTTTCGGCGACGTGCAGCCTGCTGGCGTGGCCAAACTGTTGGAGGGCTACGTATGACCCTGACCTCTTTCGGTCCTGCGAACCGCATTGCGCGCACCGCAGAAACCCATCCCCTGACCTGGCGCCTGCGCGACGACGGCGAGCCGGTCTGGTTCGACGAGTACCAGGCCAAGAACGGTTACGCGGCGGCCCGCAAGGCCTTCGCCGACCTGTCCCAGGACGACATCGTGCAGACCGTCAAGGATGCCGGCCTCAAGGGTCGCGGCGGTGCGGGCTTCCCCACCGGTGTGAAGTGGGGCCTGATGCCCAAAGACGAATCCATGAACATCCGCTACCTGCTGTGCAACGCGGACGAAATGGAGCCCAACACCTGGAAGGACCGCATGCTGATGGAGCAACTGCCCCATCTGCTGATCGAAGGCATGCTGATCAGTGCTCGCGCACTCAAGACCTACCGCGGCTACATCTTCCTGCGGGGCGAGTACACCACCGCCGCCAAGCACCTGCGTCGTGCCGTGGAAGAAGCCAAGGCCGCAGGCCTTCTGGGCAAGAACATCCTGGGCAGCGGCTTCGATTTCGAGCTGTTCGTCCACACCGGCGCCGGGCGTTACATCTGCGGTGAAGAAACCGCACTGATCAACTCCCTGGAAGGCCGTCGCGCCAACCCGCGCTCCAAGCCGCCCTTCCCTGCCGCCGTGGGCGTGTGGGGCAAGCCGACCTGCGTGAACAACGTCGAGACCCTGTGCAACGTGCCGGCGATCATCGGCGACGGCGTGGAATGGTACAAATCCCTGGCCCGCGAAGGCAGCGAAGACCACGGCACCAAGCTGATGGGCTTCTCCGGCAAGGTGAAGAACCCCGGCCTGTGGGAGCTGCCCTTCGGCGTGACCGCGCGCGAGCTGTTCGAAGACTACGCCGGCGGCATGCGCGACGGCTTCAAGCTCAAATGCTGGCAGCCAGGCGGCGCCGGTACCGGCTTCCTGTTGCCCGAGCACCTGGACGCCCAGATGTATGCCGGCGGCATCGCCAAAGTGGGCACCCGCATGGGTACCGGCCTGGCCATGGCGGTGGACGACAGCATCAACATGGTGTCCCTGCTGCGCAACATGGAGCAGTTCTTCGCCCGCGAGTCCTGCGGCTTCTGCACACCGTGCCGCGACGGCCTGCCCTGGAGCGTCAAGCTGCTGATGGCCCTGGAAAAAGGCCAGGGCCAGCAAGGGGACATCGAGACCCTGCTGGGCCTGGTGGGTTTCCTCGGCCCGGGCAAGACCTTCTGTGCTCACGCACCGGGTGCCGTGGAGCCTTTGGGCAGCGCCATCAAGTATTTCCGTCCAGAGTTCGAAGCCGGCATCGCGCCCACCAGCGCCGCCGTCCCGCCTCTGGCCCGACCGATCGTAGTCGGCGCGTAACGCTTAAATGAGGGCGCCGGGTCCGTGCCCTGCGCTCGACGTGCGATGACGCCGTGAACGGCTGTGTTGATTCGCACGCATAACAAGATTCCATTAGCCACGCCCGCTGACACCGGGCCAACGAAGAACTTTGAACCATGGCCACTATCCACGTAGACGGCAAAGCGCTCGAAGTCGATGGGGCGGACAACCTGTTACAGGCTTGTCTGTCACTAGGCCTCGACATCCCTTATTTCTGCTGGCACCCCGCTCTCGGTAGCGTCGGTGCCTGTCGCCAGTGCGCGGTCAAGCAGTACACCGACGAGAACGACACCCGTGGTCGTATCGTCATGTCCTGCATGACCCCGGCCACCGACAACACCTGGATCTCCATCGACGATGAAGAATCCAAGGCGTTCCGCGCCAGTGTCGTCGAGTGGCTGATGACCAACCATCCCCACGACTGCCCGGTCTGTGAGGAAGGCGGTCACTGCCACCTGCAGGACATGACGGTGATGACCGGCCACAACGAGCGCCGTTATCGCTTCACCAAGCGTACCCACCAGAACCAGGACCTCGGCCCGTTCATTTCCCACGAGATGAACCGCTGCATCGCCTGCTATCGCTGCGTGCGCTTCTACAAGGACTACGCCGGCGGCACCGACCTGGGCGTCTACGGCGCCCACGACAACGTGTACTTCGGTCGCGTTGAAGACGGCACCCTGGAAAGCGAGTTCTCCGGCAACCTCACCGAGGTCTGCCCGACCGGCGTGTTCACCGACAAGACTCACTCCGAGCGCTACAACCGCAAGTGGGATATGCAGTTCTCGCCGAGCATCTGCCATGGCTGCTCCAGCGGTTGCAACATCTCCCCGGGCGAGCGCTACGGCGAGCTGCGCCGCATCGAGAACCGCTACAACGGTTCGGTGAACCAGTATTTCCTCTGCGACCGCGGCCGCTTCGGCTATGGCTACGTCAACCGCAAGGACCGTCCACGCCAGCCACGCCTGGCCGATGGCACCAAGCTGACCCTGGACCAGGCACTGGATCAGGCCGCAGACCTGCTGCGCGGCCGTAACATCGTCGGTATCGGTTCGCCCCGCGCCAGCCTGGAAAGCAACTACGCGCTGCGTGAGCTGGTAGGTGCCGAGCACTTCTACTCCGGTATCGAAGCCTCCGAGCTGGAGCGCATCCGCCTGGTTCTGCAGGTTCTGAACGACAGCCCGCTGCCGGTTCCGAACATGCGCGACATCGAAGACCACGATGCCATCTTCGTCCTCGGCGAAGACCTGACCCAGACCGCCGCACGCATGGCCCTGGCCCTGCGCCAGTCGGTCAAGGGCAAGGCCGAGGAAATGGCCGATGCCATGCGCGTCCAGCCTTGGCTCGACGCTGCGGTGAAGAACATCGGCCAGCACGCGCTGAACCCGCTGTTCATCGCCAGCCTGGCTGAAACCAAGCTCGACGACGTGGCCGAGGAGTGTGTACACGCCGCTCCAGACGACCTGGCGCGCATCGGTTTCGCCGTGGCCCACGCCATCGACGCCAGTGCCCCTGCCGTGGAAGGCCTGGACAGTGAAGCCCTGGAACTGGCCAAACGCATTGCCGACGCTCTGCTGGCGGCCAAGCGTCCACTGATCATTTCCGGTACCTCCCTGGGCTCCAAGGCACTGATCGAAGCGGCGGCGAACATCGCCAAAGCCTTGAAGCTGCGCGAGAAAGCCGGCTCCATCAGTCTGATCGTGCCAGAGGCCAACAGCCTCGGCCTGGCCATGCTTGGTGGCGAATCCGTGGACGCCGCCCTGCAGGCGGTGATCGACGGTAAGGCCGACGCCATCGTGGTGCTGGAAAACGACCTGTACACCCGCACCGATGCAGCCAAGGTGGATGCCGCACTGAACGCAGCGAAGGTGGTGATCGTTGCCGATCATCAACAGACCGCTACCCTTGAGCGTGCACACCTAGTGCTGTCGGCGGCCAGCTTCGCCGAAGGCGACGGCACCCTGATCAGCCAGGAAGGTCGCGCCCAGCGCTTCTTCCAGGTCTTCGATCCAACCTACCTGGACGCCAGCATCATGGTTCACGAAGGTTGGCGCTGGCTGCATGCCCTGCGCAGTACCTTGCTGAACCAGCCGGTGGACTGGACCCAGCTGGACCACGTGACCGCTGCCTGCGCCGCGAGCACCCCGCAACTGGCCAGCATCGTTGACGCCGCGCCATCCGCCGCGTTCCGCATCAAGGGCCTGAAACTGGCTCGCGAACCGCTGCGCTACAGTGGCCGTACCGCCATGCGCGCCAACCAGAGCGTGCACGAGCCACGTACCTCGCAAGACCCGGATACCGCCTTCGCCTACTCCATGGAAGGTTACTCGGGCTCCGCCGAACCGCGCTCGCAAGTGCCGTTCGCCTGGTCGCCGGGCTGGAACTCGCCACAGGCCTGGAACAAGTTCCAGGACGAAGTCGGTGGCCACCTGCGCGCCGGTGACCCGGGCACTCGCCTGATCGAAACCCAGGGCGACCGCCTCAACTGGTTCGCCAGCGTGCCGCGAGCCTTCTCCCCGGCCCCGGGCACCTGGCAGGCCGTGCCGTTCTACCACCTGTTCGGCAGCGAGGAAAACTCTTCGAAAGCCGCTCCGGTGCAGGAGCGCATCCCGGCTCCGTACGTTGCTCTGGCCAAATCCGAAGCGGATCGCCTGGGTGTCAACGACGGTGCCCTGCTCGCGGTGAACGTGGCTGGCCAGACCCTGCGTCTGCCGCTGCGCATCAACGAAGAGCTGGGTGCTGGCCTGGTGGGCCTGCCTGCCGGCCTGGCGGGTATTCCTCCGGCAATCGCAGGCATTTCCGTTGATGGTCTGCAGGAGGCGGCACAATGAGTTGGTTTACCCCTGAAGTGATCGACGTGATCCTGACGGTCGTCAAGGCCATCGTCATCCTGCTGGCCGTAGTGATCGCCGGTGCGCTGCTGAGCTTCGTCGAACGTCGCCTGCTGGGCTGGTGGCAGGACCGTTACGGTCCGAACCGTGTTGGCCCGTTCGGCATGTTCCAGATCGCAGCCGACATGCTGAAGATGTTCTTCAAGGAAGACTGGACTCCACCGTTTGCCGACAAGGTGATCTTCACCCTGGCACCGGTGGTGGCCATGTCCGCCCTGCTGATCGCCTTCGCGATCATCCCGATCACCCCGACCTGGGGCGTGGCGGATCTGAACATCGGCCTGCTGTTCTTCTTCGCCATGGCCGGTCTGTCGGTCTACGCGGTACTGTTCGCCGGCTGGTCGAGCAACAACAAGTTCGCCCTGCTCGGCAGCTTGCGTGCCTCGGCGCAGACCGTGTCCTACGAAGTGTTCATGGGCCTGGCCCTGATGGGCATCGTGGTACAGGTCGGCTCGTTCAACATGCGCGACATCGTCGAGTACCAGGCGCAGAACCTGTGGTTCATCATTCCGCAGTTCTTCGGCTTCTGTACCTTCTTCATCGCTGGCGTGGCCGTGACTCACCGTCACCCCTTCGACCAGCCGGAAGCGGAGCAGGAACTGGCCGACGGCTACCACATCGAATACGCCGGTATGAAATGGGGCATGTTCTTCGTCGGTGAATACATCGGCATCATCCTGATCTCGGCGCTGCTGGTCACCCTGTTCTTCGGTGGCTGGCACGGTCCGTTCGGCATCCTGCCGCAACTGTCCTTCGTCTGGTTCGCACTGAAGACCGCGTTCTTCATCATGCTGTTCATCCTGCTGCGCGCTTCCATCCCGCGTCCGCGTTATGACCAGGTGATGGACTTCAGCTGGAAATTCTGCCTGCCACTGACCCTGATCAATTTGCTGATAACCGCTGCGGTTGTGTTGTGGAACACACCTGCGGTTGCGGTTCAGTGAGGATTTGACCCATGTTCAAATATATTGGCGACATCGTTAAGGGTACTGGTACCCAGTTGCGCAGCCTGGTCATGGTCTTCGGCCATGGCTTTCGCAAGCGCGACACCTTGCAATACCCGGAAGAGCCGGTCTACCTGCCTCCACGCTACCGTGGCCGCATCGTCCTGACCCGCGACCCCGATGGCGAAGAGCGTTGCGTAGCCTGCAACTTGTGCGCCGTGGCCTGCCCCGTGGGTTGCATCTCGCTGCAGAAAGCTGAAACCGAAGACGGTCGCTGGTACCCGGACTTCTTCCGCATCAACTTCTCGCGCTGCATTTTCTGTGGCCTCTGCGAGGAAGCCTGCCCGACCACCGCGATCCAGCTGACACCGGATTTCGAGATGGCCGAGTTCAAACGTCAGGACCTGGTTTACGAGAAAGAAGATCTGCTGATCTCCGGTCCCGGAAAGAACCCTGATTACAACTTCTATCGTGTTGCAGGTATGGCCATTGCCGGTAAGCCAAAAGGCTCCGCGCAGAATGAAGCCGAGCCGATCAACGTGAAGAGCTTGCTGCCTTAAGGAAGAAAGATGGAATTCGCTTTCTATTTCGCGTCAGGTGTTGCGGTTGTCTCCACACTCCGCGTGGTCACCAACACCAACCCTGTGCACGCCCTGCTCTACCTGATCATTTCGCTGATCGCCGTGGCCATGACCTTCTTCAGCCTTGGCGCGCCGTTCGCCGGTGCCCTGGAAGTGATCGCCTACGCCGGTGCCATCATGGTGCTGTTCGTGTTCGTGGTGATGATGCTGAACCTCGGCCCGGCCGCGGCTCAGCAAGAGCGCATCTGGCTCACGCCCGGCATCTGGATCGGCCCGGTCATCCTGGCCGCGCTGCTGCTGGCTGAACTGCTGTACGTACTGTTCAGCCATCAGAGCGGTGCCGGTATCGGTCAAACCACCGTCAGCGCCAAGGCCGTGGGCATCAGCCTGTTCGGCCCTTACCTGCTGGTGGTCGAACTCGCCTCGATGCTGCTGCTTGCCGCGGCCGTCACGGCGTTCCACTTGGGCCGCAACGAGGCGAAGGAGTAATACGATGCCTACTATCTCTCTCGGTACTATCCCGATGGAACATGGCCTGGCGGTTGCCGGCATCCTGTTCTGCCTCGGTCTGGTCGGCCTGATGGTCCGCCGTAACATCCTCTTCGTGTTGATGAGCCTGGAAGTGATGATGAACGCCTCTGCACTGGCCTTCATCGTTGCTGGCGCCCGCTGGGCGCAGCCGGATGGACAAGTGATGTTCATCCTGGTGATCAGCCTGGCAGCCGCCGAGGCCAGTATCGGCCTGGCGATCCTGCTGCAGCTGTACCGCCGCTTCCACACTCTCGATATCGATGCAGCCAGCGAGATGCGCGGATGAACCTTCTCTTTCTGACTTTCGTATTCCCCCTGATCGGTTTCCTGCTGCTGTCGTTCTCCCGTGGACGCCTCTCGGAAAACCTCTCGGCCCTGATCGGTGTCGGCTCCATTGGCCTGTCGGCCATCGTTGCTGCCTACGTGATCTGGCAATTCAACGTCGCACCGCCCGAGGGTGGCCACTACACCCAGGTGCTGTGGCAGTGGATGTCGGTGGACGGTTTCGCGCCGAACTTCGCCCTGTACCTGGATGGTCTGTCCGTGACCATGCTGGGTGTGGTGGTGGGCGTGGGCTTTTTGATCCACTTGTTCGCGTCCTGGTACATGCGTGGTGAAGCCGGCTACTCGCGCTTCTTCGCCTACACCAACCTGTTTATCGCCAGCATGCTGTTCCTGGTACTGGGCGATAACCTGCTGTTCCTGTACTTCGGCTGGGAAGGCGTGGGCCTGTGCTCCTACCTGTTGATCGGTTTCTACTACAGCAACCGCAACAACGGTAACGCCGCACTCAAGGCCTTCATCGTCACCCGTATCGGCGACGTGTTCATGGCCATCGGCCTGTTCATCCTGTTCCAACAGGTGGGCACGCTGAACGTCCAGGAACTGCTGGTGCTGGCCCCGCAGAAATTCCAGGCCGGCGACTTCTGGATCACCCTGGCAACCCTGATGCTGCTGGGTGGCGCCGTGGGTAAATCTGCCCAGTTGCCACTGCAGACCTGGCTGGCGGACGCGATGGCCGGCCCGACCCCGGTTTCGGCACTGATCCACGCCGCAACCATGGTCACCGCCGGCGTCTACCTGATCGCCCGTACCCACGGCCTGTTCACCCTGGCGCCGGAAATCCTGCACCTGGTGGGCCTGGTCGGCGGCGTGACCCTGGTATTGGCCGGTTTCGCCGCGCTGGTGCAGACCGACATCAAGCGGATCCTCGCCTACTCCACCATGAGCCAGATCGGCTACATGTTCCTGGCCCTGGGCGTTGGCGCCTGGGACGGCGCGATCTTCCACCTGATGACCCACGCCTTCTTCAAGGCCCTGCTGTTCCTTGCTTCCGGTGCGGTGATCGTTGCCTGCCACCACGAGCAGAACATCTTCAAGATGGGCGGCCTGTGGAAGAAACTGCCTCTGGCCTACGCCAGCTTCATCGTCGGCGGCGCGGCCCTGGCGGCCCTGCCTCTGGTGACCGCAGGCTTCTACTCCAAGGACGAGATCCTCTGGGAAGCCTTCGCCAGCGGCAACCATGGCCTGCTGTACGCCGGCCTGGTGGGTGCGTTCATGACCTCGCTGTACACCTTCCGCCTGATCTTCATCACCTTCCACGGTGAAGCCAAGACCGAAGCCCACGCCGGCCACGGGATCTCCCACTGGCTGCCGCTGGTGGTACTGATCGTGCTGTCCACCGGGATCGGCGCGATGATCACCCCGCCCCTGCATGGCGTGCTGCCGCAAAGCGTCGGCCATGCCGGTGGCGAAGCCAAGCACAGCCTGGAAATCGCCTCGGGCGCCATCGCCCTGGCCGGTATCCTGCTGGCCGCCCTGTTGTTCCTTGGCAAGCGTCGCGTTGTGACCGCCATCGCCAACAGCGGCATCGGGCGTCTGCTCTCGGCCTGGTGGTTCGCCGCCTGGGGCTTCGACTGGATCTACGACAAACTGTTCGTCAAGCCATACCTGGCCATCAGCCACGTACTGCGCAAGGACCCGCTCGATCAGACCATCGGTTTGATACCGCGTATGGCCAAAGGGGGTCACACCTCCCTGAGCCGTACCGAGACCGGTCAACTGCGTTGGTACGCCGCCTCGATGGCAGCCGGTGCCGTGCTGGTCATCGGCGCCATTGTGCTGGTAGCGGTCTGATATGAACCTTGCGAACTTGCGAAAGGAATTGAGCCCGTCATGATTCTGCCTTGGCTAATCCTGATCCCCTTCATCGGCGGCCTGCTGTGCTGGCTGGGTGAGCGCTTCGGCGCCACCCTCCCCCGCTGGATTGCGCTGTTGACCATGACCCTGGAACTCGCCCTCGGCCTCTGGCTGTGGGCCCACGGTAACTATTCATATGCTCCGGCGCCTGGCGTCGATCCGACTTGGGCCCTGGAGTTCAAGCACCAGTGGATCGAGCGCTTCGGCATCAACGTGCACCTGGCGCTGGACGGCCTGTCGCTGCTGATGATCCTGCTGACCGGCCTGCTGGGTATCCTCTCGGTACTCTGCTCCTGGAAAGAGATCCAGCGCCACGTGGGCTTCTTCCACCTGAACCTGATGTGGATCCTGGGCGGCGTGGTCGGCGTGTTCCTGGCGCTGGACCTGTTCATGTTCTTCTTCTTCTGGGAAATGATGCTGGTGCCGATGTACTTCCTCATCGCGCTCTGGGGTCACAGCTCGGCAGACGGCAAGAAAACCCGGATCTACGCAGCGACCAAGTTCTTCATCTTCACTCAGGCTTCCGGCCTGATCATGCTGGTGGCGATCCTGGGCCTGGTGCTGGTGAACTTCAACAACACCGGGGTTATCACCTTCGATTACGCCCAGTTGCTGAAAACCAAGATGTCCACTGCCACCGAGTACATCCTGATGCTCGGCTTCTTCATCGCCTTCGCGGTGAAGCTGCCCGTGGTGCCATTCCACTCCTGGCTGCCTGACGCTCACGCCCAGGCACCGACCGCCGGTTCCGTGGACCTGGCGGGCATCCTGCTGAAGACGGCGGCCTACGGCCTGCTGCGTTTCGCCCTGCCACTGTTCCCCAACGCCTCGGCAGAGTTCGCACCGATCGCCATGACCCTGGGTCTGGTCGGGATCTTCTACGGTGCCTTCCTGGCCTTCGCCCAGACCGACATCAAGCGCCTGATCGCCTTCTCCAGCGTTTCCCACATGGGCTTCGTGCTGATCGGGATCTACTCCGGCAGCCAGCAGGCCCTGCAGGGCGCGGTGATCCAGATGCTGGCCCACGGTGTTTCGGCAGCCGCGCTGTTTATCCTCAGCGGCCAGCTATACGAGCGCACCCATACCCGCGACATGCGTGAAATGGGCGGCCTGTGGTCGCGTATCGCCTACCTGCCGGCCATCAGCCTGTTCTTCGCAGCCGCCTCCCTGGGCCTGCCGGGCACCGGCAACTTCGTCGGCGAGTTCCTGATCCTGATCGGCACCTTCGTCAGCGCTCCATGGATCACCGCGATCGCGACTTCGGGCCTGGTGTTCGGCTCGGTCTACTCGCTGATCATGATCCACCGTGCCTACTTCGGCCCGTCCAAGTCGGACGCGGTACTGCACGGAATGGATGCTCGCGAACTGATCATGGTGCTGGGGCTGGCGGTACTGCTGATCTACATCGGCGTTTACCCGCAACCGTTCCTCGATACCTCTGCCGCCACCATGCATGGCGTGCAGCAATGGCTCAGCACCGCCTTCACTCAACTCGCTTCGGCCCGGTAAGAGCGCTATGGACTTTACGATTCAACACTTTATAGCCCTGGCGCCGCTGCTGATCACCAGCGCCACCCTTGTGGTGGTGATGTTGGCGATCGCCTGGCGGCGCAACCACGCCCAGACCTTCCTGCTGTCGGTGGCAGGTCTGAACCTGGCATTGCTGTCGATCTTCCCGGTGCTGAAAGTGGCACCGCTGGCGGTCACCCCGCTGTTGCAGATCGACCAGTTCGCCTGCCTGTACATGGCCCTGATCCTGGTGGCCACCCTGGCCTGCGTCACCCTGGCCCACGCCTACCTGGGCGATGGCAGCAGCGGTTACCCGGGCAACCGTGAAGAGCTGTACCTGCTGATCCTGCTGGCCGCCGCTGGTGGCCTGGTACTGGTCAGCGCGCAGAACCTGGCCGGCCTGTTCATCGGCCTGGAACTGCTCTCGGTACCGGTCTACGGCCTGGTGGCCTATGCCTTCTTCAACAAGCGCTCCCTGGAAGCCGGCATCAAGTACATGGTGCTGTCGGCAGCCGGTTCGGGCTTCCTGTTGTTCGGCATGGCCCTGCTCTACGCAGAAGCCGGCAGCCTGAGCTTCAGCGGTATCGGCCAGGCCCTGGCCGCCACCGGCCTGCCAAGCCCGCTGGCGCAACTGGGCCTGGGCATGATGCTGATCGGCCTGGCCTTCAAGCTGTCGCTGGTGCCTTTCCACCTGTGGACTCCTGACGTCTACGAAGGCGCCCCGGCCCCGGTCGCCGCCTTCCTGGCCACCGCCAGCAAGGTGGCGGTGTTCGCGGTACTGGTGCGTCTGTTCCAGCTGTCGCCAGTGGCCAGCAGCGGTGTCCTGAGCAACGTGCTGACCGTGATCGCCATTGCCTCGATCCTGGTGGGCAACCTGTTGGCGCTGACCCAGAGCAACCTCAAGCGTCTGCTGGGTTACTCGTCCATCGCCCACTTCGGCTACCTGCTGATCGCCCTGGTGGCCAGCAAGGGCCTGGCCATGGAAGCCATCGGCGTGTACCTGGTCACCTACGTGATCACCAGCCTTGGCGCCTTCGGTGTGATCACCCTGATGTCTTCGCCGTACAAAGGCCGTGATGCCGACGCCCTGTACGAGTACCGCGGCCTGTTCTGGCGCCGTCCGTACCTGACCGCCGTCCTCACCGTGATGATGCTGTCCCTGGCCGGTATCCCGCTGACCGCGGGCTTCATCGGCAAGTTCTACATCATCGCTACCGGTGTCGAAGCGCACCAATGGTGGCTGGTCGGTTCCTTGGTCATGGGCAGCGCCATCGGCGTCTTCTACTACCTGCGAGTGATGGTCACCCTGTACCTGATCGAGCCGAACCTGCGTCGCGTCGATGCCCAACTGCACTGGGAACAGAAAGCCGGTGGCGTCATGCTGCTGGCCATCGCGGTCCTGGCGTTCTTCCTCGGCGTATACCCACAGCCGCTGCTGACCCTGGTCCAGCATTCGGGCCTGGCAGGTTGATCGCTTAAGCTTCAGCGCAACACACAGAACGGCACCTTCGGGTGCCGTTTTGCATTTCAGGGCCCTGCCCTCCCCTCTTCCCAGCAAAACTCGGAATCGCCCTTCCTGCCACGTCGGCCCGGTCCGACATTCAGCCCGCTGCCGCAGGCATAGACTGCTGCCAGATCAAACGCGGCGCCCAGCGGGCCTTGACCAAAGCTGTATCTCCACCCACTCTATACGCAGGAAGCGTATGAAATGAATGCTCTGTTTATTGAACTACCGGCATTTGCGCGATACCGAAAGGACTTCCTTGACGACGAGTTGTTCTGCGAACTGCAGATCGAGTTGCTGCGCCACCCGCACGCGGGTGTTCTGATTCAGGGCACTGGCGGCTTGCGCAAGATGCGTTTCATCGATGAGCGACGCAATAAGGGCAGGCGTGGCGGGCTGAGAGTGATTTATTACTGGTGGTCCGGAGGAGCACAGTTCTGGCTCTTCACCCTGTTCGACAAGGAGCAGATGGACGACCTGCTACCGCAGCAGCGACAACAGCTCAAACAACTGCTGGAACGTGAAATCGAGGCCAGAAGACATGACCAAACGTGACATCTTTTCCGAACTGGTTGAAGGCATCGACGCCCTCACCCAGGAACGCCAGGGCAAGATCACCCTGCGCAGCCATAAAGTGAAACTCGACAAGCTGCCCCCCATCACCGCCGCCGAGGTGATGAACATCCGCCAGCAACTCAACCTCTCGCGCTCGGTGTTCGCCATGTACCTGCGCACCAACACCCGCACCCTGGAGAACTGGGAACAGGGCCGCGCCATACCCAACGCCCAGGCCACGACCTTGATACGCCTGGTGGAGCGCTACCCCGATACAGTGGAGCGCCTCGCCTCGCTGGCCTGATCCTGCACTGTTCGAAGGGCAACAAAAAACCCGCACCAGGCGGGTTTCTTGTTGCAGCGAACGCAGGCTCAGTCAGCCAGGCGCCAGGTCGTACCGCCCTTGCCGTCTTCCAGGATCACGCCCATGGCGGTGATCTGGTCGCGGATCCGATCGGACTCTGCCCAATCCTTGTTGGCACGGGCCGCCAGGCGGGCCTGGATCAGCGCCTCGACTTCTGCCGCATCGACCCGACCTTCGGCACCGGCCTGCAGGAAGTCGTCGGCCTCCAGTTGCAGCACGCCCAGCACACTGGCCAGTTCCTTCAAGCGGGCTGCCAGACCGGCCGCCGCATCGATATCGCTCTCACGCAGGCGGTTGATCTCGCGCACCATCTCGAACAGCACGGCACAGGCTTCCGGAGTACCGAAGTCGTCGTTCATCACCTGGGTGAAACGCTCGACGAAGGCTTCGCCACCGGCCGGCGCCACTTTCGGCAGGCCCTTGAGTGCATGGTAGAAACGCTCCAGGGCGCCCTTGGCGTCCTTGAGGTTGTCTTCCGAGTAGTTGATGGCGCTGCGGTAGTGGCTGGCCACCAGCAGGTAACGCACCACTTCCGGATGGTACTTGTCGAGCACGTCGCGAATGGTGAAGAAGTTGTTCAAGGACTTGGACATCTTCTCGCCATTGATGCGGATCATGCCGCAGTGCATCCAGGCGTTGGCGTAGGTCTTGCCGGTAGCCGCCTCGCTCTGGGCGATCTCGTTCTCGTGGTGCGGGAACTCCAGGTCGCTGCCGCCGCCATGAATGTCGAAGGTCTCGCCCAGGCAGCAGGTGGACATCACCGAGCACTCGATGTGCCAGCCCGGACGCCCGTCACCCCAAGGCGATGGCCAGCTCGGCTCACCCGGCTTGGCGGCTTTCCACAGGACGAAGTCCAGCGGGTCCTGTTTCGACTCGTCGACTTCGATCCGCGCGCCGATGCGCAGGTCTTCGATCTTCTTGCGCGACAGCTTGCCGTAGCCCATGAACTTGCCGACGCGGTAGTACACGTCGCCATTGCCCGGAGCGTAGGCGTAGCCCTTGTCGATCAGGGTCTGGATCATCGCGTGCATGCCGGGGATATGGTCGGTGGCGCGCGGTTCCATGTCCGGCTTCTTGATGTTCAGCCGCGCCTCGTCCTCGTGCATCGCCGCGATCATGCGCTCGGTCAGGGCCTCGAAGGCCTCGCCGTTCTCATTGGCACGATTGATGATCTTGTCGTCGATATCCGTGATGTTGCGCACATAGGTCAAGTCATACCCGCTGAAACGCAGCCAGCGGGTAATCAGGTCGAAGGCCACCATGCTGCGGCCGTGCCCCAGGTGGCAGTAGTCGTACACGGTCATGCCGCACACGTACATGCGCACCTTGTTGCCATCCAGCGGCTTGAAGACTTCTTTGCTCTTGGTGAGCGTGTTGTAGATCGTTAGCACGTTAGTTCCTTGACTGAATCACTGACCCCAGGAGTCGCGCAGGGTCACAGTACGGTTGAATACCGGAGCGCCTGGTTTCGAGTCCTTGATATCCGCGCAGAAGTAGCCTTCGCGCTCGAACTGGAAACGGTCTTCCGGCTGTGCGTTGCCCAGCGAGGGTTCGGCACGACAACCAGTGAGCACTTGCAGGGAGTCAGGGTTGATGTTGTCCAGGAAACTCGCGCTGTCCTCGGCCTTCTCCGGGTTCGGAGAACGGAACAGACGATCGTACAAACGCACTTCGCACTCGACGCTGGCGGCAGCCGGCACCCAGTGGACCACGCCCTTGACCTTGCGGCCTTCAGGGTTCTTGCCCAGGGTGTCCGGGTCGTAGGAGCAACGCAGCTCGACGATATTGCCCTCGGCGTCCTTGATCGCTTCATCGGCACGGATCACGTAGCTGCCACGCAGGCGCACTTCGCCGTTCGGCTCCAGGCGCTTGTAGCCCTTTGGCGGCTCTTCCATGAAGTCGTCACGGTCGATGTAGATTTCACGGGCGAACGGCAGCTGGCGCACGCCGAGTTCTTCTTTCTGCGGATGACGCGGCAGTTCGAGGTTCTCGACCTGGCCTTCCGGGTAGTTGGTGATCACGACTTTCAACGGACGCAGCACGCACATGGCACGCGGGGCATTCGCGTCGAGGTCCTGACGGATGCTGAATTCCAGCATGCCGTAATCGACCACACCGTCGGAGCGGTTGGTGCCAACCATCTCGCAGAAATTGCGGATCGATGCCGGGGTGTAGCCGCGGCGGCGGAAGCCCGACAGGGTCGACATGCGCGGGTCGTCCCAACCATTCACGTGCTTCTCGTCCACCAGTTGCTTGAGCTTGCGCTTGCTGGTGATGGTGTAGTTCAGGTTCAGGCGGCTGAACTCGTACTGGCGCGGGTGCGCGGGCACCGGCAGGTGCTCGAGGAACCACTCGTACAGCGGACGGTGGCTTTCGAACTCCAGGGTGCAGATCGAGTGGGTGATGCCTTCGATGGCGTCCGACTGGCCGTGGGTGAAGTCGTAGTTGGGGTAGATGCACCACTTGTCACCGGTCTGGTGGTGGTGAGCGTGACGGATGCGATACATGATCGGGTCGCGCAGGTTCATGTTCGGCGAGGCCATGTCGATCTTGGCCCGCAGCACGCGGGCGCCGTCCGGGAACTCGCCGGCGCGCATGCGGGCGAACCAGTCCAGGTTCTCTTCCACCGAGCGATCGCGGAACGGGCTGTTCTTGCCTGGCTCGGTGAGGCTGCCGCGGTATTCCTTGGCCTGGTCAGGGGTCAGGTCGCAGACATAGGCCTTGCCCGCCTTGATCAGTTCCACGGCCCAGTCGTGCAACTGGTCGAAGTACTGCGAGGCATAACGCACTTCGCCGGACCACTCAAAACCCAGCCACTTGACGTCGCTTTCAATGGCGTCGATGTATTCCTGGTCTTCCTTGGCCGGGTTGGTGTCGTCGAAACGCAGGTGCGTGACGCCACCGAATTCCTGGGCCAGACCGAAGTTCACGCAGATCGACTTGGCGTGACCGATGTGCAGGTAACCATTGGGCTCCGGAGGGAAGCGGGTCACGATCTGTGTGTGCTTACCCGAGTCCAGGTCCGCCTGGATGATCGGGCGCAGGAAGTTGACCGGTACGGCCGGTCCAGTCTTGGAATTCGAGGTAGGGTCGACAGTGGGCTTGCTCATAGGATCCTTGAACGTACAAGTGCGTGGCCGGGTGCGGCCTGACAAATCAAAACGGATATCATAGCCGATGCTGTCAAGTACCTGACAGAGCGCAGCTTTAAAACTGCGGCTATTAATGGCAGGCCGGTGAAAAAACAGCCTCGAAATTCGTGGCTGTCACGCTAAACTGCGCTCCTTGGCTGCAAGATGGCCAAACCGGTCCGGGCTGCCCACGCGTCCCGATACCCAGGATTTTCTTGAAAACGCTTCTCCTTATAAAGAGTACCGACCATGACCCAAGTCAAACTGACCACCAACCACGGCGAGATCGTGCTGGAACTGAACGCCGAGAAAGCCCCGTTGACCGTGGCCAACTTCGTCGAATACGTGAAAGCCGGTCACTATGAAAACACCGTTTTTCACCGCGTCATCGGTAACTTCATGATCCAGGGCGGCGGCTTCGAACCTGGCATGAAAGAAAAGAAAGACAAGCGTCCAAGCATCCAGAACGAAGCTGACAACGGCCTTTCCAACGACAAGTACACCGTTGCCATGGCCCGCACCATGGAGCCGCATTCGGCTTCCGCGCAGTTCTTCATCAACGTTGCCGACAACAGCTTCCTCAACCACAGCGGCAAGACCGTGCAGGGCTGGGGCTACGCCGTATTCGGCAAAGTGATCGCCGGCACCGAGGTGGTCGACAAGATCAAGGGCGTGGCCACCACCATGAAGTCCGGCCACCAGGACGTACCCGCAGACGACGTGATCATCGAGAAAGCCGAGATCATTGAGTGATACTGCTGATTTCAGATCTGCATCTGGAAGAGGAGCGCCCGGACATCACCCGGGCGTTTCTGGAATTACTCGGTGGGCGCGCCCGCGCCGCCGAGGCGCTGTACATCCTCGGGGACTTTTTCGAGGTATGGATCGGCGACGATGCCATGACCCCCTACCAGCTTTCCATTTGCCAGGCATTGCGCGAGCTCAGCGACAGCGGCACGCAGATCTTCCTGATGCATGGCAATCGCGACTTCATGCTCGGCAAGGCCTTCTGCAAGGCGGCCGGTGCCACCCTGCTCAAGGATCCCAGCGTCGTCGACTTCTACGGCGAGCCGGTATTGCTGATGCACGGTGACAGCCTGTGCACCCGTGACGAAGCCTACATGCGTATGCGCCGCTACCTGCGCAACCCGCTGAGCCTGTGGATTCTGCGCCACCTGCCCCTGGGCACCCGGCGCAAGCTGGCGCGCAAGCTGCGCAACGAAAGCCGGGCCCAGACCCGCATGAAGGCCAACGACATTGTCGATGTGACCCCGGACCAGGTACCGCAGGTCATGCAGGAACACGGGGTGCGCACCCTGGTTCACGGCCACACCCATCGCCCGGCGATCCACAAGCTGCAGATCGGCGAACAAGCCGCCAAGCGCATTGTGCTGGGGGACTGGGACCGTCAGGGCTGGGCGCTGCAGGTGGATGAGCAGGGTTTCCAACTGGCGGCGTTCGATTTCGTACCGACGCAACTGGCGCTGCCCGGTTCGCCCTGAACGGACGCCCTCGCTGCCGTAGGAGCCGGCTTGCCGGCGAAGGGGCCAGCAAGCCTTGCATGGCCCTTTCGGACGCCTGCGCCTGCGACGAAGGGCATCAATGCCCCGCCGCGGCTGGGCCGGCCTTGGCAGCGAATGGCGGCTTGGCCAGCCAGACCAGCAGAATCAGGCCCATGAAGCCCCAGCCCAGCAAGGTGAAGTAGTCCACGGTCGAGAGCATGTATGCCTGGCTGG
This sequence comes from Pseudomonas sp. GW822-FHT04H02, assembly GCF_058800645.1. Lineage (NCBI taxonomy): Bacteria > Pseudomonadati > Pseudomonadota > Gammaproteobacteria > Pseudomonadales > Pseudomonadaceae > Pseudomonas > Pseudomonas sp. GW822-FHT04H02. The sequence goes on from NZ_JBXAMM010000004.1 coordinate 689,231, forward strand.
TCAGGACTTGATCCAGCTGCGCGTAAGCCTTGGTGCTCGCGCCTCCGAGATTGCTCAGCGCATCCCGGGTGACCGGGTCGAAGATGCTCATGCTTTCGCTCATGTAAGCGTGATGCTGGTCTGCCCGGCGAATCCAGATCCAGGTGGTCAGCGACGCCGCAAAACTACCCCCCAGAGTCCGCAGGAAGGTTGCCAGGCCAGCGCCGTCGGCGATCTGGTGCGGTGGCAGGTCGGACATCAGGATGCTCAGGGTCGGCATGAAGAACAGCGCCACGCCGATGCCCATGAACAGTTGCACCAGGGCGATGTGCTGGAAGTCCACTTCATTGGTGAAACCGGCACGCATGAAGCAGCTCAGGCCAATGGCCAGGAATGCCAGCCCTGCCAGCAGGCGCAGGTCGAACTTGTTCGCGTACTTGCCGACAAAGGGTGACAACAGCACCGGCAGGATGCCGATCGGTGCCACCGCCAGCCCCGCCCATGTCGCGGTGTAGCCCATCTGGGTCTGCAACCATTGCGGCAGGATCAGGTTAATACCGAAGAACCCGGCGTAACCCAGCACCAGCACTATCGTGCCAATGCTGAAGTTGCGGTGCGCGAACAGCCGCAGGTTGACCACCGGATGCTGGTCGGTCATTTCCCAGATGATGAACACCGCCAGCGCGATCACCGAAATCGCCGCACCGATGATGATGAAGTTCGACTCGAACCAGTCCAGGTCATTGCCCTTGTCGAGGATCACCTGCAACGCGCCGACGCCAATGACCAGCGAAATCAGCCCGACGTAGTCCATCGGCTGACGGCTGGTGACCACCGGGCGCTTGGCCAGCTGCGAACGCACCACCATTACCGCAAAAATGCCGATCGGAACGTTGATGAAGAAAATCCACGGCCAGCTGTAGCTGTCGGTGATCCAGCCGCCAAGAATGGGACCAGCAATCGGCGCCACTACCGTGACCATTGCCAGCAATGCCAGGGCCATGCCGCGCCTGGCGGGTGGATAAACGGCGATCAACAGGGTTTGCGTCATTGGGTACAACGGCCCGGCCACCAGGCCTTGCAGCACACGAAAGCCGATCAGCTCAGGCATCGAGGTCGAGATGCCGCAGAGAAACGAGGCCAGCACAAACAGCATCGTCGCCCAGAGAAACAGTTTTACCTCGCCAAAGCGCCGGCTGAGCCAGCCGGTCAGCGGCAACGCAATCGCATTGCTCACGGCAAACGAGGTAATCACCCACGTGCCCTGCTCCGAACTCACACCAAGGTTGCCGGAAATCGTCGGCAACGCCACGTTGGCGATGGTGGTGTCGAGCACCTGCATGAAGGTCGCCAGCGACAGGCCGATGGTGCTGAGCAACAGGCTGGGCGGCGTGAAAGAAGCGTTATTGCTCATCGCGAATCCTTTGGAACCGGGGTGGCGCTGCGCCCCTGTGGGGCGAGCATGCTCGCACCCACAGGGTCAGTGGCGAATCAGCGTTGCGCGGTTTTGCTGACCACAGCGCTGTTGTCATGGATCAGCTGAGCGATCATCGCATCGGCTTCGGCCAACTGCCGGTCGTAGACGTTGGTGCTGAACGAGGCCTTTTGCTGCGGTTGCTGCGCCAGTACCGGGCCGCTCTGGTCATGCAGGTTCACTTCAACATTGGTCGACAGCCCAACCCGCAGTGGGTGCTTGGCCAGCTCTTCGGCATTGATGTGAATCCGCACCGGCACACGCTGCACGATCTTGATCCAGTTGCCGGTGGCGTTTTGCGCGGGCAACAGAGCAAACGCGCTGCCGGTGCCGGCGCCGAGGCTGTCGACGGTGCCACTGTATTTCACGCTGCTGCCGTAGATGTCGGACTCGATGTCCACGGGCTGGCCGATGCGCATGTCACGCAGTTGGGTTTCCTTGAAGTTGGCATCGATCCACAGTTGATCCAGCGGGATCACCGCCATCAACGCCGTACCCGGTTGCACTCGCTGGCCGAGCTGCACGGTGCGTTTGGCAACGTAACCGGTGACCGGCGCGATCAGGGTGCTGCGCGCATTGGTCAGGTAGGCCTGGCGCAGATCCGCAGCCGCCGACATCACGTCCGGGTGCGACGAGACCACGGTGTCATCGACCAGCGCACTGGTGGTTTTCAACTGCTGCTTGGCGTTGGCCAGGGCGTTTTGCGCCGAGGTCAGGTCGTCGCGGGCGTGGGACAGTTCTTCCTGGGAGATCGCGCCGCCAGCGGCAAGGTTTTTCCGGCGGTTGAAGTTGTCCTGAGCCTTCTGCACTTCGGCCTGTTGCGCGTTGACCTGGGCTTTCATGCCGTCGACATTGCTGTACAGGCCGCGAACCTGACGCACGGTACGCGCCAGTTTCGCCTGGGCACTTTGCAGACCGACTTCGGCATCGTTGGGGTCGAAGTTGATCAGCACCTGACCTTCGTGGACCAGGTCACCATCGTCGGCGCCGATGCTGACCACGGTACCGGTCACCAGCGGAGTGATTTCAACGACGTTGCCGTTGACGTAGGCGTCATCGGTGCTCTCATTCCAGCGCCCGATGAATTCGTGATAAGCCCAGACACCGGCACCGGTGAGGGCCACAACGATGGCCAGCACCAGCAGCATCACTTTGCGCTTGCGCGGATTGCCGGTGTCTTGCGAGTTGTCTTGAGCTTGGGTGTTTTCGGCAGTGGCCATGACAAATACCTGAATTAGTTGTGCGGCGTGGCTGGAATGGCGTTGGCTGCGCTCAGGGTCTCGCCCTGAAAGCCCCCGCCCAGCGCTTGCATCAGTTGAATCGACAGATCGATCTGCTCGGCATTGAGGTTGGCCAACTGACGTTGGGCCTGCAGCAGTTGCTGCTCGATGCTGAGCACGTCCAGGTAGTTGCCGATGCCGGAACCGTAACGCTGGACCACGGTGTTATAGGAATCCTGAGCAATATCGGTGGCGTGCTGTTGCGCGCCGATTTGCCGGCCGATGTCACGCAACTGGTTGATCGTGTCGCTGACATCACCCAGCGCTTTCACCAGGCTTTTGTTGTACTGCGCCACCGCCAGATCGTAATCGGCGTCACGCGAATCGAGGTTGGCGCGCAGGCGCCCGCCATCGAAGATGGGTAGCGAAATGGTCGGGGCGATGCTGAAGAAGCGACTGGCCGAACCAAACATTGCGTCACCCAACAAGGATTCGGCACCGGCGGACGCCGTAAGGTTCAGGTTGGGATAGAAGCGGGTTTTCGCCGAATCGATGTCTTTGCTCGCGGCCTCTACACGCCAGCGGGCGGCGACCAGGTCCGGGCGGCGGCCAAGCAGCTCTGCCGGAAGAACCGAGGGCACTGCCACGGCGCTGGCTTGCAATACTTTGGGCCGGGCGATTTCACTGCCGCGATCCGGGCCTTTGCCGAGCAGCACGGCCAGGGCGATTTTCGCACTGCTCAGGCGTTTTTCGGCGTCGATCAGGCTGGCTTCGGAACTGGCTTCCAGGCTCTGGGTTTGCTGGAGCTGGTACTGGCTGTCGATCCCGGCGCTCAAGCGACGCTGGCTCAGATCGAGCATTTGCCTGGTGCGCTTGAGATCGTCGCTGGCCAGGTCATAGACGATGTGCGCCTGCCCCAGATCGCTGTAGGCCCGGGCCACATCGGCGGCGAGGGTCAATTGCGCGGCCTGACGGTCGACTTCAGCAGCACGAGCCTGGCCGAGTGCGGCTTCCCAGGCATCACGCTGGCCGCCCCACAGGTCGAAGTTGTAATTGAAGCCGGCGCTGATGTTACGCACGGTGGCGTAGGCATCGCCCTGCCCCAGCGGATCCTGATCCTTGGCCAGGCGCGAACGGCTGATGCCGGCGCTGGCGTCGAGGGTCGGATAGCGTTCGGCATCGGCGGCATACGCGGCGGCGCTGGCCTGATGGGCGCGGGCGGCGGCGATCTGCATGTCCGGACTGTCGCGCAGGGCTTCGCGGATCAGACCGTCGAGCTGTGGATCGCCAAGGCTGGTCCACCAGTCGCTTTTCGGCCATGCCGCAGGCGACAGGGTCACACCGTTGAGGGATTGGCCGGCCTTCAGGCTTTTCGCGTCGAGATTTTTGCCTTGGGTATCGAGGCCGCTGTAATTGGCGCATCCGGCAAGGATCATCGCCGACAGCACCAGCGTCAGGCTGCTGCGCAAGGTTTTACTGCTCATTGTGTTCACCTAAGCGCTGGATGGTGATCGGGTCACCGGCGGCCAGCAGGATTTTCTTGAGGATGTATTCCAGGGTCTTCAACTCGTCCGGGGAGATCGCGCCAGCCAGTTCATTCATCGCGTCGGCGCCGATCTGCGGCAGACGATCCGTCAACTGCTGGCCCTGTTCGGTCAGGGTCAGTTGCACTTGGCGGCGATCACCTTCGCTGCGTTGGCGAGCCAGGAAGCCCTTCTGCTCCAGACGATCGAGCATGCGTGTCATCGAACCGCTGTCCAGCGACAGGTGCCGGCACAGCTCGGCCGGGGTATCGACGCCGAACTGGGCCATGATGATCAACACTTTGAACTGCGCGGCAGTGATGCCGTGGGGTTCCATGTGGGTGTCGATGATCCGGTCCTTGAGCAATGCGGCGCGGCCCAGCAACAGGCCGAGATGGCAGGTTTTGAATTCGTCCGGGGTGAAATGCTTCATGTGCTCACCTAATAACTGCCTAGGCAGTGAATATATGTCGAGATGTTACTGCCTAGGCAGCGAATGTCAACGCAATAGTTAGGTTGCTTTGTAATTAGTTGACCAATGGACTGGGTCTTTATGTTGAACAGGCGGGCGTCATCGCCAACCTGCTGGCGACGGGTACAACCCAGGTGTAGCGACAATCAGGATTCATCGAGACAACGGGCACACGCGTCGGCGCCGCTATCCAGAACCTGGGGCTGGTGATCACTCAGGCAAAATCCAGCAGCGGCAACCAGCAAGGTTTTCAGGGGCTGGCAAGCCTAATACGCCCCTTATCTGCGGATCGCGGCAAGGTCATATAGGAATCGCCTGATATCCCTCGGCAGGCAGCGTGTTTAACGTACCGCGCTCCTTGGCCGACACGTATAGCCCTGTTCATGAAGCGATTAAAACCGCACCACCCCTTGCTCACCGTTGTTGCGGCGACTTTACTGGTTTGCTCGTTGGAGGCGATGGCAGCGAATTGCACGTTCCTCGGTGCCACCACCACACAAACCCTCAACTTCGGCGCAAGCCTCGCCAATGGTGGCCTGACAATCCCGGCCGACACGCCCGATGGCACAGTGGTCTACCAGGACACCGCACAGCAATCTCTCTCGCACAGTTGGTCGTGCAATGCGACCTCGCAATACGGCGTGGCAGTCAATCCCGCGCTTGGCACCCCAACCAGCACCGTAACGACCTTCCCCTTGGGCAAGACCGGCCTCTCGTTCCGTATCTGGATGGATATGCTAAGTCGCTATGAGCCTTCCCTGTTTGCAATCAGCCCGAAAAGCTACAGCGTGGTATCCGGCGCAATCCGGCTGGAAATCGTCAAGTCAGGCCCACTGGCATCGCAAGTCAGGATTGATGCCGGCAATCTGGGCGATCTGCGATCTGGTGAGCTGATCCTGAACAAATTCAACCTGAGCAATGCTCTGGTGTTGAATGCGGCCTCCTGCCAGACCCCGTCCGTACCAGTCGCCATGGGCGATGACTATCAACTCAACGAGTTTGCCGAGGCGGGAGCGAAACCTCGCACGGTGCACTTCGACATCGGCTTGAACCAGTGCCAGACCGGCATCAAGAAAGTCACCTACTCGCTCAAGGCCAACACCCCGGTCATCGACGCCAAAAAAGGCATCGTCGCGCTCAACGGCAGCTCCACCGCTAAAGGCATTGGCCTGCAACTGATGAATGACCTCGGGCAACCGATGGCACTGGATACCACCTACCCGTTCGACGCGTTCACCACCACCGGCACCAGCTTCAAGATTCCCTTGTCGGCCACGTATTACCGCCTGGAGACAAGTGAACTCAAGGCCGGCAGTGCCAACACCGAAGTCACCTTCATCGTGAACTACCTGTAACGATCTACTGCCTGCCGGTAATAAGGTTCATCTGCTTTTCCCGGCCTCTGGCCGTCTCAATAGTGCCGGGATGAGATTGAAGAACTACCTTCGCCCGATCAGCTCTACACCCCATGCTGTACGGTACCTGCTAGGCACCTTTGCCTTGGTGCTGCTGTGGGGCATTCTGGGCGGTCTCCAGCGCTTCCTGTTGTTTACCTTCAACAACGAAGCGCCCCAGCGGCGCAGCTACATGAGCAGCGCGATCGCCAAAGTGCATACCATTTTCACCACCCGCAAAGCCCGGCTGAAAGCCTGTACCCGTCGGCCACCCGCAAAACCAAAACAGATTGGCCGGTATCCGATGAAGAGCTCCGCCTGTGGCTCGGTCAAACGCCGGCCAGCAATGAATTGAAGAAGTGCTAGATGCTGGATGACATCGGCAATTTCTACTCCGCGGCCTGCCTTCACGAATCAAAGCGCCTGACCCGTCCCAGGATGATGTCGGCAAGGACCGCAGTTCGTCCTTGAACCTGGTATCAGCCCCCTGTACCAGCTCGAAGATCGACCGCACGCAGATGTAGGGCTAGAACGCCAACCAGGAGCCGGCGCAGGCGCTGACCAGCATTGCCAGCCTGGATCGACAGTCGGATCTGACGCTGCTGGCCGAGGGCGCGGAAACCACGCAAGAACTTGCTATGTTGCGTAAAATCGACTGCACTCAGGTTCAGGCCGTCCTGGTCTCCCCCGCAGTGCCTTCGGATCAATTCCAGCAGTTGCTGCCCATGGCGGGCCGGCGCAAGCGTACTCATGCGCAAGCGGGCGTTGACGGCTGTCACTTGCCATCGAGGTCACTGTGTCCAACGGCTCTCCCATCACTGCTGCCCAGGCCCTCTAATGCCACATCCCAACGCCTTTCTGGAGAAACTCGCCAGCAGTTCATCGCGCCTGAACAAGAGCCTGCTGGTGCTCGGCGCCCTGGTGTTGCTGTTGCTGGGTATCAGCTATGTGGGGGTGACGCGCATGATCGAAGAGCGGCGCGAAACCTTGCAATTTCACTTTGCCCGGCTGATGGAGAATGTCCACGAACAGGAAGTGTTCCTGCAGGATATTGCCCGGGAAAGCGCCAAGGGCGAACGGCTGCCCAATGCCATGTTGCCGCCCTACTCACAAAAACCCCTGCCCGATGAAGGGCCGAACATTTACGAAGGCCGCGGCCTGCCGTTTTCGCTGCCCTATAGCTTGAAGATCAATACGGACAGGATTGCCCCCAGCCAATACCCGAAAATCTTTGCGCTGGGTACCCATCTGGCGGCCTATTACAGTGCGTTCTGGTCGGCCTCGCACTATCAGTCTCCGCAGGTTGTCCTGATCAATGGCCCCGACAATTTTGACCTGGCCGTACCCTCCGTCGGGCGTTTGCGCGGTACGGGGCAGTTACCGATGCAGACGGGCCATCTGGTCGATGTGATGACCCAGGTGAACAAACGCCTGCGCGGGCACAACTCGCCATTGCCAGATCTTCAGGTGCGCTGGGAACCCTATGTCTCTTCCGAGGACGACAAGAGCGCGCCCACCCTGCTGGCTTACGTGAGTATCAACCTGGCGAAAACCGCATTGACCGTCGAGGGCGCCGATACCTGGGTGGTACTGGGCTCGCTGATGAACCTGTCCCAGGTCAACAACATCGAACGGCTGATGCAGTGGTCGATCTACGATGACTTCACCTTGATCACCCCCCGTGGCGTGGTATTGACCGGTGCTCTGAAACCCGGCCAGGTGCTGGATGAAGGGGTGAATTTCAACCGCGACGGCCTGGTGTTCAAACTGAGCAGCCCCGGGGAGCAACACTGGACGGCGATCTACGTCATCAGCCTGCGCAGTTTCCTCGACTACGCGCTGTGGCCATTGCTGTGCCTGGTTGCTCTGGTGCTTGCGCTGCTCGGTTGCAGTCGGGCGGTCAATCGCTGGTACCAGGCCCGGGTCATCCTGCCCGCGCAGAGGGCGCACGCCAGCATCGCCGAAAGCGAGGCGTTCAGCCGCACGGTGATCGATACGGCGCCGACCGGCCTGTGCGTGATTCGCCACAGCGATCACCACGTACTGCTGGAAAACCAGCGCGCCCAGCAATGGCACGACAACGGCCGGTTGATGAGCTTGCTCACGCCCCTTACGGGCCCCGGTCACGCCGATCTTGAAATCAATGGGCGCCACCTGCACGTCGCCTTTGTGCCCACCCGCTATCAGGGCCAGGACGCCTGGTTATGTGCGTTGCATGACGTGACCCGGCATGTCGAAGATGCGGCGGCGCTGGAAGAAGCGCGCCAGGCCGCCGACTCGGCAAACCAGGCCAAGAGCCGCTTCCTCGCTACCATGAGCCACGAGATCCGCACTCCCCTGTACGGCGTGCTGGGAACTCTGGAGCTGCTCGGCCTGACCTCGCTCGCCCCGCGCCAGCAGGATTACCTGCACACCATCCAGCGCTCCTCCGCCACGTTGTTCCAACTGATCAGCGATGTGCTGGATGTGTCGAAAATCGAAGCCGGACAGATGACCCTCGAACTTCAGGATTTCTGCCCGCTGCAACTGACCGAAGACACCGTGCGCACCTACAGCGCCTTCGCCCGATCCAAGGGCCTGCTGCTCTATGCCTGCATCGACCCGGCGCTGCCGGACCGGTTGCGCGGTGACCCGATACGGATTCGCCAGATCCTCAACAACCTGCTGAGCAACGCCATCAAGTTCACCGATAACGGTCGCGTGGTGCTGCGGGTTCAGTTGCTGGAAAGCGACGATGGCCGCGCCCACGTGCAGTGGCAGGTCAGCGATTCGGGAGGAGGAATTTCCCTGGCGCAACAGCAACAACTGTTCGACCCTTTCTATCAGGTCAACGATGCCACTGAACAGGCCGGTGCCGGATTGGGACTGGCCATTTGCAAATGGCTGTGCGAGTTGATGGAGGGCCAGTTGAACCTAGTCAGCGAGCCCGGGCTCGGCAGCAGTTTCACCCTTCAACTCGCACTGGAACACGCACCCGGTGAGCTGGCCGGTTGCCCTGTGTTCAACCCCGGCAGCAGCATCGTCTATGTGCGTGCGCAGGTCACTGAGCAGGCACAAAACCTGATCGCCTGGCTCAAGCGTTTTGGCCTCGACTGCCACCCGCTGAGGCCCGATACACCGGCGTCATCGGCACTGCTGGTAGAGCTTTCCCCCCTGGCCGATACCGCGGCCTGGCCCGGTCCGAAGGTCGTCGCCAGGGCGGATGGCCCCAACCCTGCGCAATTGCGCGGTACCGACCGAGAAGTCGACGCCCATGATGTCCGCGCGATCGCCTGGGCGATTTACCAGGCCCAGCACGGCGTCAGCGCCGACAGCCAACCTTCGTCGCCGGAAAAGCCCCGGCAGTTGAATCTGCAAGTGCTGGTGGCGGAAGACAATGTGATCAACTCGGCGATCATCAAGGAGCAACTGGAAGTGCTGGGCTGCTCGGTGGTCGTCGCGGCCAATGGCGAGCTGGCCCTGGCGCAGTGGTCGCCCGGACGCTTCGATCTGCTGCTGACCGACGTCAACATGCCGGTCATGAACGGCTACCAATTGGCCACGGCGTTACGGCTTCAGGATCAGACGCTGCCGATTATCGGCGTCACCGCCAACGCCTTGCGCGAAGAAGGCGAGCGCTGCGCCGACGTCGGCATGAACGCCTGGATGGTCAAGCCACTGAACCTCGCCACCCTGCGCGCGCACCTGGAAAGACATTGCAAAATCGCCCTGCCGGCGACCAGCGTTGCCCCTCTAAAGCTGTCACCGAAAATGCGCGAACTGTTTGTCACGACGCTGCGCCAGGACATGCAGACCACGCTGACGGCATTGGACAACGCCGATGCCCATCGCGTGGCGCAACAGCTGCACAGCATGGCCGGTGCATTGGGTGCGGTACAGCTCGAAGAACTGGCCACAACCTTCGTCGAACTGGAGTGCCGCCTGAACGGCCTGAGCGTGACCCACGCACTGGACCTGGAGGTGCGCCAGAAGCTGGCTCGATTGAAAGACCTGCTGGACACCCTTGAATAATTTCACTGCGGATAATCAGCCATGGAAACCCTCAAGGTTGCCATTGCCGATGACCACCCCATCGTCCTGGTGGGGGTGCGAGAGCTGGTTGAGCGCGGCCAGTGCTTTCGCGTGGTGGGCGAAGCCGTTTGCTCCAGCGAGCTGATCAACCTGCTCGAAACCCGCCAGGTGAATCTGGTCATCACCGATTTCAACATGCCCGGCGACTCGACCTACGGCGATGGTCTGAAACTGATGGAATACCTGACGCGGCACTTCCCCGACGTGCGGATGCTGGTGCTGACGATGATTTCCAACCCGCTGATCCTGACGCGCCTGCAAGAGCTCGGGGTGCAGGCCATCATCCAGAAAAACCAGCTGCATAACGAAATCGAAACGGCGCTCAAGGCCATTGCCCGGGGCAAGCCGGTGCGCAGCAGCGGCCCACCGCCGACCTCGGTGATCACCAACAATGCCGGCCTCGACGAGCGCTTTACTCGCCTGTCGCCCAAGGAGCACAAAATCTTGCGTTTGTTTGTTTCGGGAATGGCCGTTAGCGAGATTGCCCGGAGTCTGAACAGAAGTGCCAAGACAATAAGCACTCAGAAGATATCGGCCATGCGCAAACTTGAAGTCAGCAGCGACCAGGACTTGTCGGCTTACTGCTTAGAGCGAAACTTGTTCAACTAACAGCTCCAAAAAATCCACTTATACACGACTTCTAGGAATCGTCTGATGTCCCATCAAAAGTGCGTGTTATATCGTGTTGTTGCTTTAATACCACCTATTGGAAAACAACATGAAAAAGATGACTCGCGCACTTCTCGCCCTTTCGATCATTGCCGCTACCGGAAATGCTCTGGCAGCCGATCCGGTTACACCAACCAAGGCTGGCAGCGGCACTATCAACTTCACCGGTACCATCAACAACGATGCCTGTTCGGTTGAAGGCGCCGGAAGCAACAAGACCATTTCAGTCGCCATGGGCGAAGTTTCGATCAAGGACATGGGCACCGCCACTGCACCTAAAGGCAACGGCACCCTGAGCGCCGAGAACTTCGACATGAAGATCAACTGCAACGCTGGAACCAAGGTCGCGATGATCTTCGAACCAACCAGGGGCGCAGGTTCGGGCATTGAACCCGGCACCAAGGTGCTGCGCCTGATCGATGGCCTGGGGGCTGCGAAAGGTATCGGCATTGCGCTGCTTGATTCCAATGGCGCCGTGATCGACCTCAGCTCGCCGAGCACCGCAAAAATCGAAAACACTCTGCAAGACAGCAACGCCACCCTCAAATTCTCCGCAGCCTACGTAACCACCGTCGATCCGAAACTGGCTGTTGCCGGTCGTGGCGACGCCACCCTGCCGTTCACGCTGCAATACGAATAACCCGCGCGAACACACAAGCCTGGTGCGGGGCCGTTCGGCCCTGCGCCCTCATTAAATTGCGCGGTAGCCCTCATGTTTTATCGTCACTCACTGTCCTTTTGTGCAGGCCTGCTGGGCCTGTTCGTGGTCAATCAGGCCATGGCCGGGATTTCCTTGAGCAGCACCCGTCTGATTTTCGACGGCCAGCACAAGGAGGCCGGAATCACCGTGCGTAACAGCGGTGAAGATGTGTTGATCCAGTCGTGGATCGACACCGACTCCAGCGAAACCGCAGCCGTACCCTTTGCTGTGACGCCGCCCCTGGTGCGCGTCAGCGGCGACGAACAGCAAATATTGCGGGTGATCTACGAAGGCGCGGGCATGCCGACCGACCGCGAGTCGGTGGTGTGGCTCAATGTGCAAGAGATCCCTAAAGCGGCGAAATCCGAGAACACGTTGCAACTGGCCGTACGCCAGCGCATCAAGGTGTTCTTCCGCCCGGCAGGCCTGAAAAGCAACGCCTATCTGGCACCGAGCGAACTGACCTGGCGGCTGACAGAACAAGCCGGCAAGAGCTTGTTGGTGGTGAATAACCCAGGCCGGTATCACGTGTCGATTGCAGATATCACACTTCAATCCGGCACCATCAGTGAACACCCCTTCGATTCGATGATGATTGCCCCCGGCGAACAAAAAAGCTTCCCCCTTAAACAACTTCACAACGCCAATACAGCCCGCCTTTCATTTAGCAGTATTAATGACTATGGCGCACAAGATCATTATGGCGCGCAACTTACCAACAGTGCTGATACCCGAGCCAGTTTGAATAAACAAACCCCATAACTTACGTGCCGCTGTGACGGCTGCACTTCCACTGTATTTCTCTTCGCTCCGTTAGTTCGTATCGGAGGTGATATAGGGTTCCTGAATGTTTTTACTCAAGCGCGACGGATGGGCGCCGTTTTCGATTGCCCTGGTTTTCAGCTGCACCTGCCTTGCCGATGACGAAGAACAGTTCAATACCTCGTTTCTGCAAGGCGCAACGTCTTCTGTCGATCTGCAATCACTGCTCGCCAGCAGCCGCGTGCTGCCCGGCATCTATCGGGTGGACCTGTACGGCAACGAGACGCTGGTCGGGCGCCGCGACATCGATTTTCGTCGCCCTCCCGGCACGAACAAGGTCGAGGCCTGCCTGACTCTGGAGATGGTGCAGCAATTGGGGGTCGACATCGGCAAGCTGCAGGCCAGCGGCAAACTGAGCAGCGAAGATCCCGACACCTGCCTGGACCTGCCCGCCTTGATCGATCACGCCAGCGTGCGTTACGACGTGCCCCGTCTGCGCTTGATGGTCAGTGTCCCGCAAAGCGCCATGGCGCGTGGCCGACGTGGTTATGTCGACCCGGCCCTGTGGGACGAAGGCGTTCCCGCCGCGTTCATCAACTATCAGTTGAGCAGCAGCCGCAACGGCACTCAGGGTGAAAGCACCCTGTCCAACAACGTCGGCCTGCGCAACGGCATCAACCTCGGCGCCTGGCGCTTGCGTAACGAATCGAACTTCAACAGCAGCACCGGCCGCCCTAGCACATTCAAAAGTAACCGCAGCTATCTGCAACATGACGTGACTGCCCTGAAAGGCCAGTTCAGCGCCGGGGATATCTTTTCAGATGCCGACCTGTTCGACAGCGTGCGCTATCGCGGCCTGAAGTTGGCGTCCGACGACGGCATGCGTGCCGACAGCGAGCGCGGTTATGCGCCGATCATTCGCGGCATTGCGCAGTCCAGCGCCACCGTGGAGATCCGCCAGGACAGCTACCTTCTCTACACCGCCAATGTGCCGCCGGGGCCGTTCGAAATCAGCGATATCTACCCCAGCGGCTCCAACGGCGACCTGGAAGTGACGATTATCGAAGCCGATGGTCGCCGCCGGGTGACGGTGCAGGCATTTTCCAGCCTGCCGATCATGGTCCGTGAGGGCCAGTTGAAGTACAGCGTCTCGGCCGGCCAGTACAACAGCAACAGCGATGACCAGCAGTCACCACAATTTTTCAGCAGCACCCTGGCGTACGGCATCAGCAGTAACTTGTCCGGGATCGTCGGGGTGCAGGCCTCGGAAAACTTCAAGGCGCTGTCCGTCGGAGCTGGCCGCAATACGACTATCGGTGCCGTCTCACTGGACTTGACCCACTCCGTGAGCAGCACTTTCGGCGCAACCATCACCGGCAACAGCCTGCGCGCCCTGTATGCGAAGACGTTCACCGGCACCGACACCAACTTCACCCTCGCCGCCTATCGCTACTCGACCGAGGGCTATCGCACCCTCACCGAGCACGTCGAGGAACTGAGCAACGACGGTCACAAGCGTATCGGCAACTCGAAAACCCGTACCGACCTGACCGTCAACCAGAGCCTGGGCCGAAACCAGCGATACGGCAGCATCTACATCAACGCCAGCGACCAGCGTTACTGGGGACGCGGTGGTTCGCAAAGCCTGTCGGCGGGTTACAGCAACTATTGGGGCGATGTGAGCTACAACCTCGGCGCCACCTACTCCAAGGATGTCGGCAACTACGGGCCGGCGAACAATGACACGCTGGTGAACCTGTCCGTATCGTTCCCGCTGGGCTCCAAGCCTCGTGCACCCCGCGCCTTCGTCTCGGCCAGCACGCAGAAGTCCGGCGACACCACGCAAATGGGAATCAACGGCTATCTGTCGCAAGACAGCGACACCTATTACTCGGTGCAAGCCGGCAACAGCAGCACTGGAGGCAGCTCAGGCTCGGTCAACCTCAGTACCCGCACCTCGGTAATGGATATCAGTGCCGGCTACAGCCAGGGGCGCGGCTACAACTCGCAAAACCTTAACCTGTCAGGCTCGATCGTCGGCCATGGCGGCGGGATCAACCTGGGACAGACCGTGGGCGAGACGTTCGCGCTGGCGCAGGTCGAAGGCGTGGAAGGGGTGAAAATCGGCAGCTTCTCCGGAGCCAGGACCGGCAGCAACGGCTTCGCCGTGGTCCCCAATGCGCAGCCCTATCGCGTGAACTGGATCAACCTCGACACTCGAGACCTGGGCGCCGATATCGAGATCGACAGCGCGACCCGGCAAGTGGTGCCACGTCGTGGTGCCGTGGTGCTGGCGCGTTACATCAGCAAGACCGGACGGCGAGTGCAGTTCGCGCTGTTCGACGCCCGACACCAGCCGATTCCGTTTGGTGCGTCGCTCGAAGACAGCGCCGGCAAACAGTTGGCGATCTCTGACCCTGGTGGCAAGGCTCTGGCGCTGGTTGAAGCCGACGCCGGTACCCTGACCATCAACTGGCAGGGCCAGCGCTGTGAAGCGCCTTATGCGTTGCCCGAACGCAACACCGCGCTGAACTATGAGCGGGCGACACTGGTGTGCCGCCCCTGATTCCTCAGAAATCGCGCTTGTAAAAGATATCCAGGGAGCTGGCGAAACCGCTCGCCGCTTCCAGATAGACCTTCTTGCTCAGCTTGTAACGCAGAGCGATGGTACTGGCCGGCTCAAAGACCCCGACGCCATAGCGCAGGCTGAGCCTTTCGGAAATGGCGCCGCTGGCCACCACGCTGGTGTTGTTGCCGCTGCCCTGGGTATCGAGTTGGAAGTCCTGAATGCCCAGATTCTTGGCAATGCCGCCAGTCAGTTCCGAGCTGCCCATCAGCCCCAGCCCGAGAGCCGCCTGGGCCAGCATGTTGTTGTCTTCACCGGTGGATGTCAGCGGGCGCCCCAGGACCAGATAGGACAGCGCCTGCTCCTGGCTCATGGCCGGCTCCGAAAAGATCTGCGTCGCCGGTTGCTCGGCGCTGCCGCTCAGGCGGATGCCGGCAATCACGTCGTCAGTCTGGCGCACGGCCTCGATGTCCAGGTAAGGCTGGTCGATGGGGCCGGCAAACAGCAGCCGCGCACGACGCACGGTCAAGCGCTGGCCGTAGGCCCGATAGCGGCCGTCGTTGAGCCACAGCTCACCGCGGGTATCCATGTTGTCACCAATGTGCACGTGCCCCTGCAGGTTGGCAGTCAGGCCGAAACCGCTGAAGGCCAGCTTGTCCTGGCCCACCTCCACATCGATGTTCATAGCCATGGCCATGGGCTTTTTGCCGTCGTCGGTCTGCTGGCCGACGATCACCGTGTCGTCGGAGACCTTGACCGTCGAGGGCGGCAATTCGCGCACGGTGATCTGGCCCTTGGGGATCAGCACCTTGCCGGCAATCGCCAGCTTGTCTTCCTGCAGCGAGATCTTCAGGTCCGGCGCCACCTCCAGCGCTGCATAGGGCTCCACCGTCACCGGCAGTTGGGTGCCCTTGAGGCTCAGGTCCACCAATAGCGCCCGGCCCCAAGCGATGTTGCCATTGAGGCTGCCCTGCCCGGCCTTGCCGCTTTTCCAGCCGCCGTTGAGCTGCACGCTCTCGCCAGCGATCTGCGCGCTCAGTTGCAGGTCTTCAAGGCTGATGGGCAACTCGGAGCCGGACACCTCGCCCCCGGACAACTGCACGTTGCCGTTGACCTGAGGCGCCAGCAGGCCGCCAGACAAACGACCGCTGCCATTGAGGCTGCCGCTGAGCTTTTCCACCATGGGCACGAACGGCCGCGCCACGGACAGATCCAGGCCACTGAGGCGGAAATCACCGGACAGCGGTTTGCTTTTCGGCAACGGATTGATCTGCGCCTGGAGCATCAGCTCACCCAGTTTGCCGCCGTCGAACTGCAACTGCGTGTCGATGCGCCGCGGGGTGAGGCGGGTATTGAGCTTCAACGCCTGATAGGGGAAATCCAGCCACTGGTCCTTTTCCTTGACCCGCAGGGTGCCACCGCTGGCGTCCAGCATGATCTGGCCCTGGGGCCCGCTGGCCGGCAAGTCCAGCTGCACATCGGCATTGAGCATGCCCTTCCAGGCGAAATCCTTGGGCAGCCACTGCGCCAGGCTGTCTAGGGGGAAACGCTTGAGGTGATAACGCAGTTTCGGGTCCGGCATCAGCCGCTGGTCTTCACCGCACAGGCTGGCATCGCCGCTGGCCCAGCAGTGGGCACCGAAGTTCAGCGTGCCGTTGGCCAGCCGCTCAAGCCGGGCCGGGTTCTGCAGCTTCCAATCCTGGCCGCCGGTCTGTACATCACCGCTGGCCAGGCGCCCGCGCCAGTTGCCCTGGTCCAGGACGCCATCCAGGCCCAGGGCCAGTTTCAACAGCGGTCCTTGCAGGTCCAGTTGCAGTTTCTGTTTCTTGATGTCGCCCTGGCCGGCCAGGGTCAGGGTCCCCAACTGCGTGTCGCCCAGTTGAATCCCGCTGCCCTTGAGGTCCACCTGGGCCTTTTGCGCACCATCCAGAGTGGCGTCCAACTTGAGGTTCTGCAGGCGGTTTTCGGCAAAGGCCAGTTGCTGCCCGGCCAGGTCCAGCTTGCCCTGTGGCGCCTTGAGGGTGCCGGCCAGGTCCAGCCGACCGTTGAGCTGCCCACGCAACTCGGGCCAGAGCTGACCCAGGCGCGGCATCTTGATCTCCAGCTGGCCGGCGATCTTCTGTTGCAGGCTGCCGGAGCCGTTGATCCGGTTGTCTCCCAGGCGGATGTCCAGCGCGCCCAGGGTCCATTGCTCGCCCGCTCCGTCGGCCTTGGCCTGGAGAACCGCCGGCTGTCCGCGTAAGCGTCCCTTGAGGTCGAGGTTGGCATTGAGCTTGAGTTGCTGGTTCTTCATTTCGCCTTGGCTGCGCAGGGGGCCGGCCAGGGTTCCGGGCAGCTCCGCCACCCAGTACGCGGGGTTGATGGCCGACAGATCCAGGGCGGTATCCCAGGCAATGCCGTCGGCGAACTGCAGGTTCAGGTGGCCCTCGGCCTTGCCCTGGCCCGCCGCCAGCTTGAACTGCGGCAGATAGATTTTCGTCAGGTCGCCGCTGAACGGGCTGCTCAGGCTGAACGCGCCTGCCGGGCCGTCCAGGTCGCCCTTGAAGTTGCCCAGGTAGTTACCGTCACGGTAAGCCACTTCGGCATCAAAACTGCGGACCCGCACCGCCGGCTCGTCAATCAGCGGATACAGGCGGTGCCAGGGGAAGTCCAGCCAGGCCAGCTTGGCCTCGGCGGCGAAACCTTCGCTCCAGTCCAGTTGCCCACTGAGCTTGAGGTGTTGCTTGTCGTTGGCGCTCAGGTCCAGAGCGGCAATCTGTGCGCCCTTGGCGTCGACCTTGCCTTGCAGCAACAGGGCCACCGGGCCCTGCTCCGCCGGCAGGCTGGCCTTGCCGGCGAGCTGGTAGCCGCTTTTCAGGTCGCCCTGGCCAGTCAGTTCCAGCTGATCCAGTTGCAGGGTGTCCGGCAGATCGGCGCTGGCCTTGAACCCGTCGGCAGTGATGCGCACCTGGGCCGGCAGGTTCTCCACCAGGGGCTGCAACTGGCCGCTCAATTGCCCTTGCAGGTAGCCACTGCTGTCGGCATTGAGCTGCAGAGTCTTGAGCAGGTCGCCTTCAACCTTCAACGCCAGGGACCAGGGACCACCGCCGGGAGCGGGCAAGCCGAGGTTGCCCTGGGCGGTCAGGGGCCAGTCGCCACTGGGTTGCAGCAGCCCGGAAAGGTCCAGACTCAGGTCATCGCGCTTTAGGTGCAAAGAGTCGATCTGCAGGCCTTGGGCAGTCCAGTGCGCCGCCAGCTGCAGGGTCTTGAGTTCTTCACTGCCATTGAACAGCAGGCTGCCCACACGCACTTGCCCCAACTCGATGGCCAACGGCAGCTTCAGTTCCGGCAGGCTGATGGGCTCCGAACTGGTTTCGGTTTCGCCGCTCGGAGGGAACAGCAGGCTGACCTGATCGGCTTCCAACTGCTCGATGCACAGGGTCATGCGCAGCAGGCAGCCGGGCGACCAGGTGAACTGCACGGCGTTGAGCTCGACCCGGTTGCCCTCCTGTTGCCAGAGCAAATGATCGGCGCTCCAGTGCCCGCCAAGGCGGCCCTCGAAATTGTCCAGGGTCAGCCCCGGCACTCGCGCCAGGGCCCAGCGGCTGCCAGCCTGGGTTCCGAGTACGCTGGCCAAGGCCAGAATGATCAGGATCACCAGCGCAACAATCGCCAGCAGCGTTATCTTCAAACCACGCTTCAAAGCTCTGGCCCCATGGAAAAGTGCAAACGAATACCGCCGTCGTCATTCATCGCGTGGGCCAGGTCGACCCGGATCGGTCCCACTGGCGAAACCCAGCGTACGCCGACGCCCACCCCGGTCTTGAGGTTAGGCAGCTCCAGCTTGTTGAAAGAGTTGCCCTGGTCGACAAAGGTCGCGATCCGCCATTTCTCGGCGATCGAATACTGGTACTCGACGCTACCGGCCACCATGTAGCGGCCGCCGATGCGATCGCCTTCGGAGTTTTCCGGTGACAGGGTCTGATAGTCGTAGCCCCGAACGCTCTGGTCGCCACCGGCAAAGAAGCGCAAGGACGGCGGAATCGACTTGTAGCCATTGGTGGCACTGCCACCGAACTGCACTCGCCCGAGAAAGCGGTGGTTGTCCCAGACCGTGGTCAGGCCCTTGAGCAGCACCGTGCCATACAGCAGGTTGGTGTCGGAACCGACCCCTTCCTTGGCCAGCTTGGTATCGAACTGAATGCGATAGCCGTTATGCGGGTCGATGCGATTGTCGCTGCGCAGGTAGGAATAAGTCAGGCCAGGCATCAGCAGATTACTCAGGCCCGAGTCGTCCCCGAGGCGATATTCCTCTCGCTGATACTTCAGCGACAGCACCCGCTGCCAGCCGCTGGGCAACTTGCTGTGCCACTCGGGACCGATGGTGAGCAACTTACTCAGGGTATCGGTGCCGGCAATCTCTTCATTCTGGTAACCACCGGCGAACCGCAGCTTGTCGGTCAGAGGCGGGTCCAGGGGAATGTCGTACCACAGGCCGACGTTCTGCCGCGGGGCAGAAACTTCCGCCTCCCAGCCGTAACTGTGGCCCTGGGGGTTGACCCAGTGCCGGGTCCAGTTGGCCTTGACCCGCGGCCCTACGTCGGTGGAATAGCCGAGGCCGAGGCCCATGGTCCGGGGCTTGCGGGTTTCCAGCTGGACCGCCACCGGAATCACCTCGTGCTCGGCGGCAGTAGGCGCGGCGTCCACCCGCACGCCCTCGAAGTAGCCGCTCGACTGCAGGGCCTGGTTGAGTTCGGCAATCAGTTCGGAGTCATAGGGCGCGCCGGCCTTGAACGGCACCATGCGCCGCAACAGGTCTTCATCGAACAGGGAGTCGCCGCTAAAGCTGACCTTGCCCAGCGCGTAGCGCGGGCCGCTGTCATAGACCAGGTCGATGTCCGCGACACCTGCCTGGGGGTCCACCGACAGTTTCTGCTGGGTAAAGCGCCCGCTGAAAAAGCCATAGCGCGAAGCCTGGTTCTGGATCAGGCGCTTGGCGTCTTCGTAATGGCCATGATTGAGCACGGCACCAGGCTTGAGCTGGTCGCCGTCGGGAAGGCGAAACGACTTGAGGGAGGCCGCCGGGCCTTCGACCCGGACTGTCACGTTGCGCAGGTGCACCGGTTCGCCGGGGTCGATCCGCAACGTCAGGCGCGGTTTGTCACCGCCACGCACCTCACTCTGGATATGCGGTTGGTAGTAGCCCAGGGCCTGGGCGGCTTTCTTCGCCTGCTCCTCGGCGCCCCGGCTGAACCGCAGCAAGGCTTCTTCATCGCGATCGCCGACACTGCCAATGTAACCCTCCACATTGGCCTTCAACTCGTCATTGGCGGGCTTGACCCTGACATCCAATTCGCTCTGCGCCAGCGCCGCACAGCTTGTGAACAACAGCAAAAAGCCGCTGGTAAATCTTCCTGGAAACTTCATAGGCGCGGATGCTATCACGAGCTTGGGAGGGCGATAGAGCGCTCAGGTGCACGGAAAGTTCTATATCAGGCTGTTGCTCTTTGTAAGTGCTGCGGGTTGGGGTGAAAAAATACATGCTCACGCACCGGCCCCACCGCAATCTCACCGATCTCTTCATAGCCCTGACGCTTGTAGAACTCCAGGTAACGCGGATTGCCGGTGTCCAGCACCACACCCTGGGAATGCTCGTCCACGGCGCACCAGTTGTGCACCGCCGCCAGCAATTGCTCGCCGAAATGCTGGCCCTGAAACTGCGGATGTACCCCCAGCAGCGGCAGCACATGCACCGCATCATTGGGCAGGCAGGCCTGCACCGCCTGGTGATACTCCAGATAGCGCTGGGTGCAGCGAAACCCGGTGCTGAGCACCATACGCAGGCGCCAGGCCCAACTTTCGGTGATGCCCAGGCGCCGTTGCGGCGGCGCGATCAGGGCGATACCGATCAGCCGGTCATTGACCAGCAGGCCGATGGCCGGCAGGTCCTGAAGAAAATGCTGCTTCACCAATTCGCGCACTGTGGCTCGTACCCGCTGTTCGTAGCCGGGGCGATCGGCTTCGAAAATGAAGCCGAAGGTCGGCTCATGGCGGTAGGCCTGGTACAGCAGCGACCGCGCTTCGCGGGAATAGCCGCTGTCGAGCTGGTGAATATCGGCGATGACATTGGAGGAATCAGGCATGACGGTCACTCTCCCCTGGACCCGGCTCAAATGGCCGCGTTCTTGTTAGTACGAGCCCTGCGCGCCGCTGATCGTTCCCGCGCCCCTGGGACATTAGCAGCGCATCCGCCACGCCGCCACGCTGGCCGGCCCGGGCGTTGTCAGCTAGCATCGCTGTTTTGCCAGGACCGCCGACCATGAAAATCGTCTCGTTCAATATCAACGGGCTGCGTGCCCGCCCCCATCAGCTGGCGGCGCTGATCGACAAACACCAGCCGGACGTGATCGGCCTGCAGGAAACCAAGGTCGCCGACGAACAGTTCCCCCTTGCCGACATCCAGGCCCTGGGCTACCACGTGCATTACCACGGCCAGAAAGGCCATTACGGCGTAGCCCTGCTCTCGCGCCAGGCACCGTTGGCCCTGCATAAAGGCTTTGAAGGTGACGACGAGGACGCCCAGCGGCGCTTTATCTGGGGCACCTTCGCCGATGCCAACGGCACCCCGGTGACCATCATGAACGGCTACTTCCCCCAGGGCGAAAGCCGCGACCATCCCACCAAATTCCCGGCCAAAGAGCGCTTCTACCAGGATCTGCAGCACCTGCTGGAAAGCCGTTTCAGCAATGACC
Source organism: Pseudomonas sp. GW822-FHT04H02 (assembly GCF_058800645.1). NCBI lineage: Bacteria > Pseudomonadati > Pseudomonadota > Gammaproteobacteria > Pseudomonadales > Pseudomonadaceae > Pseudomonas > Pseudomonas sp. GW822-FHT04H02. Next base: position 710,792 of record NZ_JBXAMM010000004.1, read on the forward strand.
AGCCCCTGGTGGTGATGGGCGATGTGAACATTTCCCCGGAAGATTGCGACATTGGCATCGGCGCCGAGAACGCCAAGCGCTGGCTGAAGACCGGCAAGTGCAGCTTCCTGCCGGAAGAGCGCGAGTGGATGGCCCGCCTGAAGAACTGGGGCCTGGTGGACAGCTTTCGTCACCTGAACCCCGAGGTGAACGACCGCTTCAGCTGGTTCGACTACCGCAGCCGCGGCTTCGAGGATGAACCCAAGCGCGGCCTGCGCATCGACCTGATCATGGCTTCCCAGGGGTTGTTGCCACGGGTCAAGGACGCTGGGGTCGACTATGAACTGCGGGGCATGGAAAAACCTTCGGACCATGCGCCGATCTGGCTCGAACTGGGCTGATCCACAGGCACAAAAAAGCCCATCTGCCGATGGGCTTTTTTTTGCGGTTACAGCTGTATGTGCTCGACCCGCTCCGTGGTACCGGCACTGGCGATAGCGCTGATGGCGCTCTCGAGGGTGGCTTCCGAATCGTACAAGTGGCTGACCAGAATCACTTCCTTACCGGACTTGAGCTTGAAAAAAGGTTTGCCGCCCGACGAAATTTTCTTGACGTAGCGTTCCGGGGAAGCGCAGTGTGCGCGGAACAGGCCGAGAGCCGCCTCGGCACTGTCCCGGCAAGGGTAGCGGTCGCTTTGAAGCATGGTCTGCGCCTCCTTTGTCTTCAGCAAGAATCTGCATGCACCACTGCCATACTGCTTCAGCTCGAACCAGGCACTCATTTGTAACTCCTTTGCACACTACGAAATAGCAGCTCAACACTGCCGAGGCATCCGCGGGGGATGACGCGTTGGCAGTCGCCCCAATCCCCGCCAGACAAAGTTGCCCACTCTACGCGTCGTTCCGAGGTTGGTCTTTAGGACAAATCTCAAAAAATCTAGAGAAAACAGCTATTTATGATGTAGGACTTTCGCCATTTCTCTGCAAATAGCCCCGTCCGTCACATCCCTGTCACCTCCCTGACTTAATGTCCCCAGCACTTACCTCCTCCCTCTATATAGAAGGCCAGTGCCGCCATGCCCCGCGCTTCCACCGTCAGCGAACGAGATATCTGGTGCCGGACCATCAGCCTGTTTCTGATCGGTTTCGTTTGCTACGCCCTGCCCTGGTCGGTATTCGCCGCCCTGCCCCCAGCCCCGGACAATGCGCCCGTCCTGCGCATCCAAGGCTCCAATACCATCGGCGCCCGGCTGGGCCCGGCCCTGGTCAAGGGCCTGATGGAAGAACAGGGCCTGCGCGATATCAGGATCACCGCCAGTGGCAAAGACAATGAACAACAGGTGGTGGGGCAAACCGCCCAGGGCCGAGCGGTGCGGGTGGAAGTGGCCGCCCACGGTTCGAGTACCGGCTTTGCCGCTCTGAAAACCGCCCGGGCCGACCTGGCCGCCGCTTCACGGCCGATCAAGGACAGCGAGCTGGTGGACCTTGAAAGCCTGGGGGACCTGAAAAGCCCCAGCGCCGAACAGGTGATCGCCATCGACGGGCTGGCAATCATCCTGCATCCGCACAACCCGCTGAACCAACTGAACACCGAGCAACTGGCCCGGCTGTTCAGCGGCGAAGCCAGGACCTGGGAAGAACTGGGTGGCATTGGCGGCGCGGTACATCTCTATGCCCGGGATGACCAGTCCGGCACCTACGACACCTTCAAGGAGCTGGTACTCAGCCGTCGCGGCAAGACCCTGGGCCCCGGCGCAAAACGTTTCGAATCCAGCGAGCAGTTGTCCGACGCAGTCAGCCATGACCCCCAGGGCATAGGTTTCATCGGCCTGCCCTATGTGCGCCAGGCCAAGGCGGTGGCCATTGTCGACGGCGACTCACAGCCGATGCTGCCGCTCAACAGCCTGATCGCCACCGAGGATTACCCGCTGTCACGGCGCCTGTATCTGTACCTGCCGCCCAATGGGCAGAACCCCTGGGCCGATGCCCTGGTGAGCTTTGCCCAGGGCAGCAAGGGCCAGGCCATCGTCGCCGCCAACGGTTTTATCGCCCAGACCGTGCAGGCCATGCGTGTCGCTCCCGGCCCGCAGATGCCGGAGGCTTATCAGGCGCTCACCCGCCAGGCGCAGCGCCTGACGGTCAACTTTCGTTTTGAGGAAGGCAGCGCCAGCCTGGACAACAAGGCCCGCCAGGACCTCAATCGGGTACTGGATTACCTGCGCCAGCACGGCAAGATGAACCGCCAGGTGACCCTGGCCGGCTTCGGTGACGCCAAGAACGATCCGGCCCGCGCGGCCCTGCTGTCCAAACTGCGGGCCATGGCGGTACGCCGGGAACTGGTGAAGAGCGGCGTGGTGTTTCGCGAGATTCGCGGCTTTGGCGCCGAGCTGCCGGTAGCGGCCAACAGTGCCGACGAAGGGCGGATCAAGAACCGCCGCGTGGAGGTCTGGGTGTACTGAACTCACAGCGGCCGGCCTTTCGACAGGCCGGCCGCATCGCCCTCAATGCCCGCTGCGCATCAGCTCCTTGGGTACATACTTGCCGATTTCATACTTGCCGATCGCCGCGCGGTGCACCTCATCCGGGCCGTCGGCCAGGCGCAAGGTACGCTGCATCGCATACATGTAGGCCAGCGGGAAGTCGTTGGAGACCCCGGCCCCGCCGTGGATCTGGATCGCCCGGTCGATCACCCGCAGGGCCACGTTCGGCGCCACGACCTTGATCTGGGCAATCTCGCTCTTGGCCACCTTGTTGCCCACGGTGTCCATCATGTACGCGGCCTTCAGCGTCAGCAGCCGGGCCATGTCGATCTCCATCCGCGAGTCGGCGATCTTGTCGATGTTGCCCCCCAGGCGCGCCAGCGGCTTGCCAAAGGCAGTACGGTTCACCGAACGCTTGCACATCAGTTCCAGCGCCCGCTCCGCCATGCCGATGGAACGCATGCAGTGGTGGATCCGGCCCGGGCCAAGGCGGCCCTGGGCAATCTCGAAACCACGGCCCTCACCCAGCAGCACGTTCTCGTAGGGCACCCGGACACTGTCGAACAGCACTTCGGCGTGGCCATGGGGTGCGTCGTCGTAGCCGAACACCGGCAACGGGCGAACAATCTTCACCCCGGGGGTATCCACCGGCACCAGGATCATCGAGTGCTGTTGATGGCGCGGCGCATCCGGGTTGCTCAGGCCCATGAAGATCAGGATCTTGCAGCGTGGGTCGCAGGCGCCCGAGGTCCACCATTTCTTGCCGTTGATCAGCCACTGGTCGCCGTCGCGTACCGCACGGGCCGCCATGTTGGTGGCATCGGAGGACGCCACGTCCGGCTCGGTCATGGCGAACGCGGAACGGATCTCGCCGCGCAGCAATGGCTCCAGCCAGCGCTGTTTCTGCTCTTCGTTGGCGTAGCGCACCAGCACTTCCATGTTGCCGGTATCCGGTGCCGAGCAGTTGAAGGGTTCCGGGCCCAACAACGACCGCCCCATGATTTCCGCCAGCGGCGCGTACTCAAGGTTGGTCAGGCCTGCCCCCAACTCCGACTCAGGCAGAAACAAATTCCATAGCCCGGCCTCCTTGGCCTTGAGTTTCAGCTCTTCCATGATGGCGGTCGGCTGCCAGCGATCGCCTTCGGCAACCTGACGCTCGAAGACCGCTTCAGCCGGATAAACATAGGCATCCATGAACGCGGTGACACGCTCACGCAGTTCCTGAACCTTGGGGGAATAGGCGAATTCCATGGGCAGCTCTACCTTTGTGACGATCGGGTGTTGGAGGACTGAAATCGATGCTAGATCAGCTACGAAAATTTACCTAGCCTATTCTCGGCGTGTATTAACATTCATCACCGATATATGATCGGCTGATCCGACAGGCTTCCGAGCCCTCCCACAGGCCCTAACAATAAGAGTGCAGCGCAATGAATCTGAGCAAGGTCGATCTCAACCTCTTCATCGTTTTCGATGCGATCTACACCGAAGCCAACCTGACCCGTGCAGGGCAGATCGTCGGCATCACCCAACCGGCGGTATCCAACGCCCTGGCACGCCTGCGCGAGACCTTCAACGACCCGCTCTTCGTGCGTACCGCCCAGGGCATGGTGCCCACGCCCATGGCGCAGAACATCATCGGGCCGGTGCGCAATGCCCTGTCGCTGCTGCGGGTTTCGGTCCAGGAAAGTCGCATTTTCAACCCCCTGCAAGCGGTCAAGACCTACCGCATCAGCATGACCGACCTCACCGAAGCGGTGATCCTGCCCCCACTGTTCCAGCGCCTGCGGCGCCTGGCGCCGGCGGTGATCATCGAAAGCTTTCTCTCCAAGCGTCGGGAAACCACCAAGGAGCTGGCAGCCGGGCGCCTGGACTTTGCCGTTGACGCACCGCTCAATACCGACCCCCAGGTGCGTCACGTCAAGCTGATGGAAGACCGCTATGTGTGCGCCATGCGCAAGGGCCACCCGCTGGCGGGCAAGGAAAAATTCAGCCTGGACGATTACCTGTCCCTGACCCACATCCATATCTCCAGCCGCCGCAGCGGCCTCGGGCATGTCGACCTGGCCCTGGGCAAGATGGGTATCCAGCGCAAGATCGCCCTGCGCTCCCAGCATTACCTGATGGCTTCCCAGGTGCTGCAGCAGACCGACATGGTGATGACCGTACCGGAGCGCTTTGCCCGTCGCCATGAACTGCACGCGTTCAACCTGCCGGTCAATGATGTCCCGCCGGTGGAAACCCACCTGTACTGGCACGAGAGCACCGACCAGGACCCGGCCAACCGCTGGATGCGCGAGCAGATGATCGAGCTCTGCCAGCAGGTCACGGCCTACGAAAAGAAGCTCGACCAGCAGACCGCCTGAGCCCTTTCGCCGGCAAGCCCTCACTGCAGGAGCCGGCTTGCCGGCGAACGGGATCGGCTCGGACTGCTTGACGTATACGTCAACCTGCCTTTAGCTTAGCGCCAAGCCCCCTCTTGAGCGCCTCCATGAGCAGCCAGACCTACAGCATTTCCGACCTCGCCCGCGAGCTCGACATCACCACCCGGGCCATCCGCTTCTATGAAGAGCAGGGCCTGCTGGCTCCCGAACGCCGTGGCCAGGAGCGCATCTATTCGCCCCGGGACAAGGTCAGCCTGAAACTTATCCTGCGGGGCAAGCGCATCGGCTTTTCCCTGGCCGAGTGCCGCGAACTGATCGAGCTCTACGACCCGAGCAGCGGCAACCTGAAGCAGCTGCACAGCATGCTGGCGAAAATCGCCGAGCGTCGCGAACAGCTCGAACAGCAATTGCTCGACATCGAACAGATGAAGCTGGAACTGGACACCGCCGAAGAGCGCTGCACCCAGGCGCTGGAGCAGACCATCCTGAACCAGAAAAGCACCGCCCGATAATCATCGGCACACCTGCGCCCGGGCGCCGGTATCCGCCACTCCCTATAAGAAGGTGAACCTCTATGTCACTCCCCAGCCATGTACGCCTGATCGAAGTCGGCCCCCGCGACGGCCTGCAGAACGAAGCCCAGCCCATCAGCGTCGAAGACAAGGTGCAATTGGTGGATGCCCTCACCGCCGCCGGCCTGGGCTACATAGAAGTCGGCAGTTTCGTGTCTCCCAAATGGGTGCCGCAGATGGCCGGTTCAGCCGAGGTCTTCGCCCGTATCCAGCGCAAGCCCGGGGTTGTCTATGGCGCACTGGCGCCCAACCTGCGGGGGTTCGAAGATGCCCTGGCGGCTGGGGTCAAGGAAGTGGCGGTGTTCGCCGCGGCCTCGCAAGCCTTCTCCCAGCGCAACATCAACTGCTCCATCAGCGAAAGCCTGGAACGCTTCGTGCCGATCATGGACGCCGCCAAGCAGCACGGCATCAGCGTGCGCGGTTACGTGTCGTGCGTGCTGGGCTGCCCTTATGAAGGTGAAGTGGCCCCGGAACAGGTGGCCATGGTCGCCCGCGAGCTGCATGACATGGGCTGTTACGAGGTCTCTCTGGGCGACACCATCGGTACCGGCACCGCCGGTGCCACCCGGCGCATGTTCGAGGTGGTGGGCGCCCAGGTACCACGGGAAAAACTCGCCGGGCACTTCCACGACACCTACGGCCAGGCCCTGGCCAATGTCTACGCCAGCCTGCTGGAAGGCATCGCGGTGTTCGACAGCTCCATCGCCGGCCTCGGCGGCTGCCCCTATGCCAAGGGCGCCAGCGGAAACGTCGCCACCGAAGACGTGCTCTACCTGCTCAATGGCCTGGGCATCCATACCGGTATCGACATGGACCGCCTGATCGACGCCGGCCGGCAGATCTGTAACGTGCTGGGGCGCCCCACCGGCTCCCGCGTGGCCAAGGCGCGTAACGCCAGCTGAGGTATTGTGCGGCCGGGTGTTACCGGCCACTCCGATCTGGGGCGGGAACGAGTAACACGGAAACAGTTTGTCGAATTTGTTGCGGTACAGATTGTCCTACAAAATTATCAAGTCATTGATTTTAAATGACTTTAAAAAGTTGGCACGGCTTCTGCTATCTCTATGGCATAACAAGAATAAAAAGCAGCAAACCTAATAAAAATAAGACGTAACGACTCTGAGATAACAAAAACAACACGGCAGAGACGCAGCTAACAGATTTTTTTGGAGAGGATGCACTGTGCAGGAGGGCTTGCAAGAGCCACCCGCAACCGGTCAGAGAACAATAAAACTACCCTGAGGTAGTTCCCGAACTGGTTGGATCGCCCTGGCGACACATTGAATCAGCGCTCAAAAAAATACGTTTGCTCTTGATCCCGGATGGGGATCGCCAAAAACAGCAGTAAAGGGCAACGGTTGCCAAAAACAACAATAGACCGCCCCTCAATAATAAAAAAAGAGCACGCAACGACAAAATTAAAGGGGAGCTTCGGCTCCCCTTTGTGCTTTCTGCGATCCCTCTTTGCTGCCCATAAAGCGTGCACCGGCGCCGATGCACGCTCCATCCGGGTTCACCCCTTGTTCATGCGCTCACGCAGCTCCTCGATGCTGATTTCGCGCATGCGGAACTTCTGGATCTTACCGGTCACGGTCATGGGAAACTCTTCAACGAACTTGAAGTAACGCGGCGTCTTGAAGTGCGCGATACGCTCCTTGCACCAGGTCTGCAGCTCCAGCTCATTGGCCGAATGGCCGGGGTGGAACTTGATCCAGGCGACGATCTCCTCGCCGTACCTGTCGCAGGGGATGCCGATTACCTGCACATCGGCCACCGCAGGATGGGTGAAGAAGAACTCTTCCAGCTCTCGCGGATAAATGTTCTCGCCACCGCGAATGATCATGTCCTTGTTGCGCCCGGCAATGCACACGTACCCCTGCTGGTTCATGGTGGCCAGGTCACCGGTATGCATCCAGCCGGCCTGATCGATGGACTCGCGGGTGCCCTCAGGGTTGTTCCAGTAACCGAGCATGACGCTGTAGCCCCGGGTGCACAGCTCACCGATGGTGCCGCGGGGCACCACATTGCCGGCCTCGTCGATGATCTTGCTCTCCAGGTGCGGCTGGGTCCGGCCCACGGTGGTCACCCGCAGTTCCAGGTCGTCGTCCGGCCCGGTCTGCAGCGACACCGGGCTGGTTTCGGTCATGCCGTAGGCGATCTGCACTTCGCTCATGTGCATTTCGCTGATCACCCGGCGCATCACTTCGATCGGGCAGGTGGCCCCGGCCATGATCCCGGTCCGCAGGCTCGACAGGTCGAACTCGCTGCGGCGGGGCTGATCGAGCACAGCGATAAACATCGTGGGTACGCCGTACAGGCCGGTGGCGCGCTCTTCGGCCACCGCAGTCAAGGTCAGCAGCGGGTCAAAGGCGTCATTGGGATAGATCATGGTGGTGCCGTGGGTGATGCACCCCAGGTTGCCCATGACCATGCCGAAGCAGTGGTACAGCGGCACCGGGATCACCAGCCGGTCGGCAGCAGTCAGGCCCAGGCTCTCCCCCACCATGTAACCGTTGTTGAGGATGTTGTAGTGGCTCAGGGTCGCGCCCTTGGGGAAACCGGTGGTGCCGGAGGTGTACTGGATATTCACCGGCTGGTCGAAATCCAGGCTGTCCTGGCGCGCCTGCAACTGCTCGGCCGTGGCCCCCGCCCCCAGCGCCGATAGCTGCGACCAGGGCAGGAAACCCGACGGCGGCTGCGCATCCAGGCTGATCACCCCGCGCAGCTCGGGTAACCGCTCGCTGTGCAATTGGCCGATGGACTGTTCCGCCAGCTCGGGCACCAGGCCCTGGAGCATGCCGTGGTAATCGGACGTCTTGAAGGCTCCGGCGCAGATCAGCCACTGGCAGCCGGACTGCCTGAGCACATACTCCAGCTCGGAACTGCGGTAGGCCGGATTGATGTTCACCAGAATCGCGCCGATCTTGGCGCTGGCGAACTGGGCGATGCACCACTGGGCGCAGTTGGGGGCCCAGATCCCCAGGCGATCGCCGGTCTTGAGCCCCAGGGCCAGCAGCGCCCGGGCATGCAGGTCGACCGCCTCGCGCAGTTGCTGCCAGGTGTAGCGCAGCTGCTGGTGGCGCACCACCAGAGCCTCGCCCTGGGGATAGGCGGCGGCGGTGTTATCGAAAGCCTGGCCGATGGTCAACGCCAGCAGCGGCTGGTCTTGCGTACCACGGGTGTAACTGCGATCCGGCTGGAAACCCGAGTGTTCCATGACGACCCCTATTGTCTTTATTAGTGGGTGTGCAGGAGCCAGGCGAAAGGTGCAAAACAGCCTGGCTCCAATCGAAAGCCTCGCTACTCTGGCGCAAGTTGACGTTTACGTAAAGGGCGATTGACAGCCACCGGTCGCAGGTTTACGTTAACGTAAAGGTGAGAGCCAGGCTGCGCCGCTCTCGACATGCTGTTCCCTCAATAAAAACAAGTTTGAAGGTGCCCCGCCATGAGTTACCCGACCCTGAACTTCGCCCTCGGTGAAACCATCGACATGCTGCGCCAACAGGTCCAGGCCTTCGTCAAGGCGGAGCTGGCACCCCGGGCAGCGCAGATCGATGTCGACAACCTGTTCCCCGCCGACATGTGGCGCAAATTCGGCGACATGGGCCTCTTGGGCATCACCGTGGCGGAAGAATACGGTGGCGCCGGCCTGGGTTACCTGGCGCATGTGGTCGCCATGGAGGAGATCAGCCGCGGCTCGGCCTCGGTGGCGCTGTCCTACGGCGCGCACTCCAACCTCTGTGTGAACCAGATCAACCGCAACGGCAACCACGAACAGAAGAGCAAATACCTGCCCAAGCTGATCAGCGGCGAACACATCGGCGCCCTGGCCATGAGCGAACCCAATGCCGGCTCCGACGTGGTGTCGATGAAGCTGCGGGCCGACAAACGCGGCGACCATTTCGTGCTCAACGGCAGCAAGACCTGGATCACCAACGGCCCCGATGCCAACACCTACGTGATCTACGCCAAGACCGACCTGGAGAAAGGCCCCCACGGCATCACCGCGTTCATCGTCGAGCGCGACTGGAAAGGCTTCAGCCGCAGCAACAAGTTCGACAAGCTGGGCATGCGCGGCTCCAACACCTGCGAGCTGTTCTTCGATGACGTGGAAGTGCCGGAGGAAAACATCCTCGGCGTGCTCAATGGTGGCGTCAAAGTGCTGATGAGCGGCCTCGACTACGAGCGCGTGGTGCTCTCCGGCGGCCCCACCGGGATCATGCAGGCCTGCATGGACCTGGTGGTGCCCTACATCCACGACCGCAAGCAGTTCGGCCAGAGCATCGGCGAATTCCAGCTGATCCAGGGCAAGATCGCCGACATGTACACCCAGCTCAACGCCAGCCGCGCCTACCTGTATGCGGTGGCCCAAGCCTGCGAGCGCGGCGAAACCACCCGCAAGGATGCCGCCGGAGTGATCCTCTACAGCGCCGAGCGCGCGACCCAGATGGCCCTCGACGCAATCCAGATCCTCGGCGGCAACGGCTACATCAATGAATTCCCCGCCGGCCGCCTGCTGCGCGACGCCAAGCTCTACGAGATCGGCGCCGGCACCAGCGAGATCCGCCGCATGCTGATCGGTCGCGAACTGTTCAACGAAACCCGCTAACGGAGCTGTCCATGGCTATCTTGCATACCCAGCTCAACCCGCGCTCGGCGGAGTTCGTGGCCAACAGCGAGGCGATGCTGGCCCAGGTCGACGCCTTGCACAGCCTGCTCGCCCAGGTCCAGCAAGGCGGCGGCGCCAAGGCCCAGGAGCGCCACACTTCGCGAGGCAAGCTGCTGCCCCGCGAGCGCATCAACCGCCTGCTCGACCCCGGCTCGCCGTTCCTGGAAATCAGCGCCCTGGCCGCCTATGAGGTCTATGGCGAAGACGTACCCGCCGCTGGCGTGATTGCCGGTATCGGCCGGGTGGAAGGCGTCGAATGCATGATCGTGGCCAACGACGCCACGGTGAAAGGCGGTTCCTATTACCCGCTGACGGTGAAAAAGCACCTGCGGGCGCAGACCATCGCCCAGCAGAACCGCCTGCCGTGCATCTACCTGGTGGACTCCGGCGGCGCCAACCTGCCGCGCCAGGATGAAGTGTTCCCGGACCGCGAGCACTTCGGGCGGATCTTCTTCAACCAGGCCAACATGAGCGCCCAGGGCATCCCGCAGATCGCCGTGGTGATGGGCTCCTGCACCGCCGGGGGTGCCTATGTTCCGGCCATGGCCGACGAAGCCATCATGGTCCGTGAACAAGCCACTATCTTTCTCGCCGGCCCACCCCTGGTGAAAGCCGCTACCGGCGAAGTGGTAAGTGCCGAGGACCTGGGCGGCGCCGATGTGCATTGCAAGATTTCCGGGGTCGCCGACCACTATGCCGAGAGCGACGAACACGCCCTGGCCCTGGCCCGGCGCAGCGTGGCCAACCTCAACTGGCAAAAACAGGGCCAATTGCAACAACGCACGCCGATCGCTCCGCTGTATGCCCGCGACGAACTCTATGGCGTGGTCCCGGCCGATCCCAAGCAGCCGTTCGATGTACGTGAAGTCATCGCCCGGCTGGTGGACGGTTCGGTATTCGATGAGTTCAAGGCCCTATTCGGCACCACCCTGGTCTGCGGCTTCGCCCACCTGCACGGCTACCCGGTGGCCATCCTCGCCAACAACGGCATCCTCTTCGCCGAAGCCGCGCAAAAAGGCGCGCACTTCATCGAGCTGGCCTGCCAGCGCGGGATTCCGCTGCTGTTCCTGCAGAACATCACCGGTTTCATGGTGGGGCAGAAATATGAGGCTGGCGGCATCGCCAAGCACGGCGCCAAGCTGGTGACCGCAGTGGCCTGCGCCCAGGTACCGAAGTTCACGGTGATCATCGGCGGCAGTTTCGGTGCCGGCAACTACGGCATGTGCGGCCGGGCCTATGACCCGCGCTTCCTGTGGATGTGGCCCAACGCGCGCATCGGCGTGATGGGGGCCGAGCAGGCCGCCGGAGTCCTGGTGCAGGTCAAGCGCGAACAGGCCGAGCGCGGCGGGCAAAGCTTCGACGCCGCCCAGGAAGCCCAGATCAAGCAGCCGATCCTCGACCAGTACGAGCATCAAGGGCATCCCTACTACTCCAGCGCGCGGCTCTGGGATGACGGCGTCATCGACCCGGCGCAAACCCGTGACGTACTGGCCCTGGCCCTGTCTGCGGCCCTCAACGCCCCCATCGAACAGAGCCGCTTCGGCGTGTTCCGCATGTAATCCTGCGCGAGAAGAACATGAGCGACTTCAATACCCTGGAACTGCTGCGTGACCCTCGAGGCTTCGCCACCCTGTGGCTCAGCCGCGAAGACAAGAACAACGCCTTCAACGCCGAAATGATCCGTGAACTGATCCTCGCCCTGGATCAGGTGCAGGGCGACCCGAGCCTGCGCTTCCTGCTGCTGCGCGGGCGCGGCCGGCATTTCAGCGCCGGCGCCGACCTGGCCTGGATGCAGCAATCGGCCGAGCTCGACTACCACACCAACCTCGACGACGCCCGGGAACTGGCGGAGCTGATGTACAACCTGGCCAAGCTGAAGATCCCGACCCTGGCGGTGGTGCAAGGCGCGGCCTTTGGCGGGGCCCTGGGCCTGATCAGTTGCTGCGACATGGCCATTGGCAGTGACGAGGCGCAGTTCTGCCTCTCCGAAGTGCGCATCGGCCTGGCACCAGCGGTCATCAGCCCGTTCGTGGTCCAGGCCATCGGCGAACGCGCTGCCCGCCGCTATGCCCTCACCGCCGAACGCTTTGGCGGCCAGCGGGCGCGGGAAATCGGTCTCCTGGCAGAAAGCTATCCCGCCGCAGAGCTGGATCAACAGGTCCAGCAGTGGGTCGACAATCTGCTGCTCAACAGTCCCCAGGCGATGCGCGCCAGCAAGGACCTGCTGCGGGAAGTGGGCAACGGTGCGTTGACCACCGCCCTGCGTCGCTATTGCGAAAACGCCATCGCCCGCATCCGGGTCAGCGCCGAAGGCCAGGAAGGCCTGCGGGCATTCCTGGAAAAACGCCCGCCCAGCTGGCAGTCCGAGACCACGTCCAAGGAGTCCCGTTGATGAGCGCCCCTGTTCTAGACACCCTGCTGGTGGCCAACCGCGGCGAGATCGCCTGCCGGGTGATGCGCACCGCCAAGGCCCTGGGCCTGACCACCGTGGCCGTGCACAGCGCTACCGACCGCGACGCCCGGCACAGCCGTGAAGCGGATATCCGCGTGGACCTGGGCGGCAGCAAGGCTGCCGACAGCTACCTGCAGATCGACAAGCTGATTGCCGCCGCCCGGGCCAGCGGCGCCCAGGCCATCCATCCCGGGTATGGGTTTCTCTCGGAGAACGCCGGTTTTGCCCGAGCCATCGAAGCCGCCGGGCTGATTTTCCTCGGGCCGCCTGCCGCGGCCATCGACGCCATGGGCAGCAAGTCGGCAGCCAAGGCGCTGATGGAAACCGCCGGGGTGCCCCTGGTTCCGGGTTACCACGGTGAAGCCCAGGACCTGGAAACCTTCCGCAATGCCGCCGAACGCATCGGCTACCCGGTGCTGCTCAAGGCCACCGCGGGCGGTGGCGGCAAGGGCATGAAAGTCGTCGAGGACGTCAGCCAACTAGCCGAAGCCCTGGCCTCGGCCCAGCGCGAAGCCCAGTCGTCCTTCGGCGATTCGCGGATGCTGGTGGAAAAGTACCTGCTCAAGCCACGGCACGTGGAGATCCAGGTGTTTGCCGACCAGCACGGCAACTGCCTGTACCTCAACGAACGCGACTGTTCGATCCAGCGCCGCCACCAGAAAGTGGTCGAGGAAGCTCCGGCCCCGGGCCTCAGCCCCGAACTGCGCAAGGCCATGGGCGAAGCCGCGGTGCGCGCGGCCCAGGCCATTGGCTACGTGGGCGCGGGCACCGTGGAGTTTCTCCTGGATGCCCGTGGCGAATTCTTCTTCATGGAGATGAACACCCGATTGCAGGTGGAACACCCGGTCACCGAGGCCATCACCGGTCTGGACCTGGTGGCCTGGCAGATCCGCGTGGCCCGCGGCGAAACCCTGCCCATCAGCCAGGAGCAGGTGCCACTGCGCGGGCATGCGATCGAAGTACGGCTGTATGCCGAAGACCCGGCCAACGACTTTCTTCCGGCCACCGGGCGCCTGGAGCTGTACCGCGAATCGGTTGCAGGCCCCGGTCGGCGGGTGGACAGCGGTGTCGAGGAAGGCGACAGCGTTTCGCCCTTCTACGACCCGATGCTGGGCAAGCTCATTGCCTGGGGCGAAGACCGCGAGCAGGCGCGCCTGCGGTTGCTGAGCATGCTGGACGAGTTCGTCATCGGTGGCCTGAAGACCAACCTGGCGTTTCTGCGGCGCATCATTGCCCACCCGGCCTTTGCCGAAGCGCAGCTGGATACCGGCTTTATCCCTCGCTATCAGGAGCAGTTGCTGCCAGCCGCAGGCGAGCTGAGTGCAGACTTCTGGCAAGCCGCCGCCCACGCCTTCAGCCAGAGCCAGCCGCCACGCACACGAAGCGATGATCCCGACTCGCCATGGTCCGCCATCAACGGCTGGCGCAACGGCCTGCCAGCGCAAACCAGCCTGCACCTGAGCTGCGCCGGCCAGGATCAGGCCATCAGCCTTGGCGCTCGCACTGCGGCCTTTGAGCTGCAGGGCGAGCACCTATGGACAGAGCAACAGGGACTGCGCCGCGAGCACCGGGCCATCCGCCGCGGCGACACCCTGTACCTGAACTGGCAGGGCGACACACATGCCGTCAGCGCCTATGACCCGATTGCCGCGGCCGAAGCCAGCCATAGCCAGCAAGGCGGGCTGACTGCGCCGATGAATGGCAGCATCGTTCGGATATTGGTCAGCCCGGGTCAAAGCGTCGAGGCCGGTACGCAATTGGTGGTGCTGGAAGCCATGAAGATGGAGCACAGCATTCGTGCCCCCCAGGCCGGGGTCATCAAGGCGCTGTATTGCCAGGAAGGCGAAATGGTCAGCGAAGGCAGTGCATTGGTGGAGTTGGAATAACTCCCAAGTAAGAAAGCCCCTTCCTGTTTGCAGGAAGGGGCTTCTAGGGAAAGTTAAAACTTCGCAGTAGCTTGTACGACTACACCAATAATCCGGCACTTGTCGCTGTAGAGCATCTTCGGATAAGTAGGATTGAGCGGAACCAGGTAACGCAAACCACCCTCTTGCACCAACTTGCGGAAGATCGCCTCGTCACTACCAGGACACTGTACAACCACCAACTTCCCGGGTTCGGCGCCAATCGCCGGGTCCACCAGGATCAGCATGTCCTGGCTGATGCTCAGACCGCTGGGAGCGATCATCGCGTCGCCGACCACCACCAGCCAGAATGCCGCGCCCCGGGCCTGATAGTCGGAAAGCTCGTAGCGCTCCGGCACGTAGGCAGGCTGCCCGTCTTCGCGAACTTCGCCGGCCACCCGCCAATCGCTCACCGGGTATCGGAAGTACGGGTTGTACTTGTTGAGCAGCGCAGGCCCGTCTGCCAGGGGCTCGCCATCGTCTCCTAGCAAGGGTTTCTCGCGGACCACCAGGGCCACTTCGAGAAAGCCCATGCCGATCTCTTCCAGCACCCGGTTCATGTCTTCGATCTTCGGTTGGCGGCGCTTGCTCAACCAGTGACCGATACCCCCTTGAGACATGCCCAGGCGCTCGGCGAGCTTTTCCTGTGTGACCTTGCGGCCTTTCATGTTGGCTTTGACCAACTCGATCCATTTGTCCATGGGCCGAACAATACGTTGTGTATTTCCAGCCTCAACACACAACTTGTAGTATTTGAAATCCCGTCACAATTACAATGTGTATTAGCATCGGCCTACCCCTATTTCCTTTCTCAGACAGGGCAGAACACTTCATGAACACAAGCAGCAAGGACGTGCCGGAACTCGATACAGAGACCACATTAAGCTCACTCAAGGACAGCCAGGCTGCCCGACGCGCAATGGACTATTACTTGAAGCCGGCCATTACCGAGTCAGACAAGGAAGAGAAGTTCTTCGAAATCAGGCGCAGCCTGAGCAGCGAGGAAGCCATGATCCACGCTTCCGACCTGCTGCGCTGTGCAGCGGCCACCGCCTACGATGCAGCGGACAATCTGCGGGGAGCCAATCGCGACCTGGCGTTTTCAGTGGTGCACATGATCGATCTGGCCAAGGCCCTGGTGGACAAATCACTGGAAAGCCAGCGCGTTGAGTCGAACTGAAGCCCTGAGCACGGCTGGACGTGAAGCCATCGACGGGAAAAAACGGAAGTGGAAAAAATATTTTCCGGAAGGCGGGGAAAAACATTTGACTTGCAAATGATAATGATTATTATTGCAAGCAACTGGTCGCGAGATCAGTCGATAGCCCAAAGGACCTTAGGTCGGACCTTTGGATTATCTCCTCATCAGGCTAATCACGGTTTTTGACCCGGCTTTTTGCCGGGTCTTTTTTTTGCCAGTTTTTCTGGCTTGGCTTCAGGCTAATGAAGACTGTAGGTGTCGCAAAAAATAATGGCGGCGATGATAGCAAAAGAATGTCCTTTTGCAAGCAAACGCCCGTCGTAAAAGCCTCGCAAATCAAAAAGTAGCGCTTGAGAATCAATCGCATAGCCACTAAGCTTCGTCTGCGTCAAGGACGACGCCCCCCTTCTTTTACCCCCCCTTCTGTGTAGAGTAGCGCTCATAACAATCCTGATAAGGAATCGATTATGACCGTGGGCAATCACACTTCTTTTGATATTTGCGCTGATTTCGACAGTGGCAACATCGACGTACTGGATATCAGCAACCCGTTGCAGGCACTGCTGGCCATCCGCCCGGATACCCGCAGCCCGCACTTCCAGTGGTTTCATTTCAAGGTCAGCGGCCTGCATGTCGGCCAGGAACACTGGTTTCGCCTGACCAACGCCAGCCAGTCCTCCTACAACAAAGCCTGGACCGGCTACCAGGCAGTGGCCTCCTACGACCATGTGAACTGGTTTCGCGTACCGACGATCTTCGAAGGCGACGCCTTGCGCTTCAACCTGGAAGCCACCCAGACCCATGCCTGGTTCGCCTACTTCGAACCCTACAGCCGTGGCCGCCACGACTGGCTGATCGACCAGGCCCTGACCAAGGCCGGCACCGAGTTGCTGGCCGTGGGTAAAAGCGTCGAAGGCCGGGACATCCAGTTGCTGCGCAAAGGCAGCGGCGCGCCAGGCCAACGCAAGATCTGGATCATCGCCCAGCAGCATCCCGGTGAGCACATGGCCGAATGGTTCATGGAGGGCGTGATCGAGCGCCTGTTCCGTCACGATGATGCGGAGCTCAACGCGCTACTGGCCAAGGCCGACCTGTACCTGGTGCCGAACATGAACCCCGACGGCGCATTCCACGGCCACTTGCGTACCAACGCCCAGGGCCAGGACCTGAACCGTGCCTGGCAGACCGCCAGCCAGGAACTCAGCCCGGAAGTGCTGTTCGTCCAGCAGCAGATGGAACAATACGGCGTCGACCTGTTTCTCGATGTGCACGGCGATGAAGAGATTCCCCACGTGTTCACCGCCGGCTGCGAAGGCAACCCGGGCTACACCCCGCGACTGGAGAAGCTCGAGGAGCATTTCCGCAGCCACCTGAAACGCCAGACCCGGGACTTCCAGACCACCCACGGCTACACCCGGGACAAACCCGGCCAGGCCAACATGGCCCTGGCCTGCAATGCCGTCGGGGAAAAGTACGACTGCCTGGCCCTGACCCTGGAAATGCCCTTCAAGGACCACGATGACAACCCCAACCCGCTCACCGGCTGGTCGGGCAAACGCTCCATGCAACTGGGCAAGGATGTGCTGAGCACCCTGGCCGACCTGGTGGATCACCTGCGCTGAACCCGACTCAGGGCTGCGCCCCCCGTTGCGCAGCCCTCAGTCACCCTCCCCGACCGGCACCCGCCGGCAATCCTCCGGCCCCAGCAAGCGCCCGTCCGCCGAGCGCAGCTCCAGCGCGCGCAACGGCTGCCCGGTCTGCCGGTCGACCATCCGTGAATGCGCTTCCCCTTCCTGGTAGAAAAACGCTTCGCCCCATTGGCGCAAGCCGATGATCAGGGGAAACAGCCCCCTGCCCTTTTCCGTCAGCACGTACTCCTGGTAGGCACTGCCATCGGACGCCGGGACAACCTCGAACACCCCATGTTCCACCAGGGTCCGCAGGCGTGTGGCCAGGATGTTCTTGGCCATGCCGAGGTTGCGCTGGAACTCGCCAAAACGGCGGATTCCGTCAAAGGCATCCCGCACGATCAGCAGCGACCACCAGTCGCCAATGGCGTCCAGTGAGCGGGCAACCGGGCACTCGGCATCTTGCAGGCTGGTGCGCTTGACCATGTAGGGCATTCTCCGATCAGGCCAAAGGAAAGTAGTTGCAATATAAAACCACGATCTTTACCGTACAACTGGTTTCATTATGAAACCAAAACTCGGAGCCCAACATGTCAGCCAATTCTTCCCCTCATGCCTCGCCTGCTCTTTCCACTAAAGTGGTGCTGCTGTTCGCCATCGCCTGCGGTCTGGCGGTGGGTAACGTCTACTACGCCCAGCCACTGCTGGATGCCATGGCTCATACCTTCGACCTGGCGCCGGCCACCGTAGGCATCGTCATCACCCTGACCCAGGTCGGCTATGGCCTGGGCCTGCTGTTGCTGGTGCCCCTGGGGGACCTGTACAACCGGCGACGGCTGATCGTGACCCAGACCCTGCTCTCGGTGCTGGCCCTGCTCACCGTGGCCCTGGCCCCGAGCAGCGCCTGGCTGCTGCTGGGCATGGCCTGCATCGGCCTGCTGGCGGTGGTAACCCAGGTACTGGTGGCCTACGCCGCCAACCTGGCCCCGGCAGAGCAACGCGGCCGAACCGTGGGCATGGTCACCAGCGGCGTGGTGGTTGGCATCCTGCTGGCCCGTACCGTGGCCGGGACCATGGCCGACCTGGCGGGCTGGCGTTCGGTCTATCTGTTGTCCGCCGGGCTGACCCTGCTGGTGGCCCTGGCCCTGTGGAAAACCCTGCCTACCCGCGAGCAACCCAAGGCCACCCAGGGTTACGGGCAATTGCTCGGTTCGCTGCTGCAACTGTTCAGGGAGGAAAAAGTGCTGCGGGACCGGGCGGTGCTGGCGATGCTGATCTTCGCCGCCGGCACCGTGCTGTGGACGCCATTGGTGTTGCCATTAAGTGCCCCGCCACTGTCCTTGTCCCACACCGAGATCGGCCTGTTCGGCCTCGCCGGCGCGGCAGGCGCCCTGGGCGCGGCACGGGCCGGGCACCTGGCCGACCGCGGCCTGGCGCAGTGGACCAGCGGCCTGGCACTGGGCCTGATGCTGCTGTCCTGGCTGCCCATTGCCTTCACTCAATCGTCCCTGTGGGCCCTGCTGTTCGGGGTAATCAGCTTCGACCTGGGCCTGCAGGCCGTGCACGTCACCAGCCAGAGCCTGATCTACAGCGTGCGCCCCGAGGCGCAGAGCCGACTGGCCGCCGGCTACATGCTGTTCTATTCCCTGGGCAGCGCCGCAGGCTCCATCGCCGCCACCGCCACCTATGCCTGGGCCGGCTGGACCGGGGTCTGCCTGCTGGGGGCCGGGATCAACGGCGTGGCGCTGATCTACTGGCTGTGGAGCCTGGCCCCGGGCAAAGCCGCGGCCAGGATGCGTTGCGCCACTTGAGCCCGGCGCCGCCGGGTTCAATCAACCGCGGCCGCGCAACATGCTCTGCAGCACACCATCGCGACGCACCCAGCCATGGAACAGCGCCGCGGCCAGATGCAGCAGCACGGTGAAAAACAGCAGGTACGCCAGATAACCATGGGCCTTGCGCAACACCGCAAACAGCTGGGCATTGGCCGGCAGGATCGCCGGCAGTTGCAGCGAACTGCCGAGCATCACCGGGTCACCGGCCGCCGAGATCATGCCCCAGCCCAGCAGCGGCAGGCTCAGCATCAAGGCGTACAGCAGCACATGGGAGGCCTTGGCCGCCAGCACCTGCCAGCCCGGCAGGTCTGCCGGCAACGGCGGTTGTCGGGTGTAAAACCGCACCCAGAGGCGCACCAGCACCAACAGCAGGATGGCGATCCCCAGGGGCTTGTGCAGGTGGATCAGCCATTCATGACGCGCGGAAACCGAGGCCACCATGCCGGCGCCGATGAACAGCATGGCGATGATCAGCAACGCCATCAGCCAGTGCAGCAGGCGCGCCAGGGGAGCGAAATGTCGAGGTTGGCTATTCATGGACGTGGCTCCTGGGCGCCGGGCAATTGGCTGACTTCGCTGGTGCGACGCAGGTAGGAACTGGCGTAGGCCGCAGAGCGCGCTGCCAGCAGGGGGTCGTCGGACGCCTGGATGCCGCTGGGCAGGATCAGCGGGTCGTAATTGATGTCCCGACACTCGCCGCTGTTCTGCGCCTGGGTGCTTTGCAGCACCAGGGTCCCGGCGTTGATTACCGGCCGCTGCGCCGGCCAGGCCTTGCTGGCGTCATCCGTGGGGTCGCCGGGCGCCGCCAGGGTGATCTGCAAGCGCCAGCGCAGCGGCCCTTGGGCCAGGCGCCGAACCAGGTCCTGCTCCAGGTAGTCGGCGCCTTGCGGGGCACTGCCTGCATCAGGCCCATCCCGGGTCTCGGGCACTACCCCCCAGCGCACTGCCTGGCGCTTGCCGCTGCCATCCACCAGGTAGAAGGCATTGATCCCGTTGTAGCTTTCACTGGCATAGCTGGCCGAAGGTTTGGCGCCCTTGACCCATTGCAGGAACGGCGTCGCCTCGGGATGGCTGGCGAAGAATGCCGGCACTTTGCTCGGGTCCGGCTTGCCCGTGGCCGGATCGGGGGAGCCGGCCTGTTGCAACTGATAGAAGGCTTCGGGAGTGCCCACCGGGAACACCGGCATGCTGTTCATCCCGGTCCGCCACTGCTGGCCGTTGGCCTGGAGGAAACGCAGCGCCAGGCTGCGGATCGGCACGCTGCTGTCCGGCGCATAGGGATTGCCACTGGGCAGGGCAAAGCGCCCCATCACCGGCGTGCGTGCCTCATTGAACACCTGCGCCGTGGAGTAGGCCCGGGCCTCGCCGCTGCTTTCGAAGTAGCCGATGACGCACACCCCTTTGGCGTGATTGCGGCGATACCCCGGGTGCACGCCATTGTTGGTTTCCAGCACATCCACCAGGGCCTTGGGGGTCAGGCGACCGGGATCGAGGCTGCCATGCACATAGGCCAGAGCCGCCGCAGCGACGGCCACCACCAGGGCGATTGCCCCCAGGCGCAGGGTCAGGCTGACGGGCCCCAGGGGTGGGCGGTCGGGCTTTGATGAAGGATCAACCATGGGACATCTCCAATACGCATAGCCATGAGGGCAAGGACCTGTCAGACGCAGCTCGCCCAGGGTTATTCCACGACCGGTATTTATTTTCCTGCGGCTGGAATAACCTGCTGTGCGGCGCGTCTTCCTAGCCTCAAGCCTAGTGACTGGCCCAGCATCCGCAGGATTTCATGAACGATCTCGACCAACAGCTACGCCCGCTGATTCCAAGGCTGCGCCGCTTTGCCCTGTCCCTGACGCGCCAGCCCAGCAGCGCCGACGATCTGGTGCAGGCCTGCCTGGAACGCGCCCTCGCCGGATGGACCGAGAAACGCCCCGAAGGCGACCTGCGGGCCTGGCTGTTCGCCATCCTCTACCGGCAGTTCCTCGATGCCCACCGGCGTTCCCGACGCTACGCGCGGATGCTGGAGTTCTTCACCGGCCGTGACGACAGCCAGCCCTCGGTGGAGCGCACGGTGATGGCGCAATCGACCCTGGAAGCCTTCGACCGCCTGAATGCCGAACAGCGCGCCCTGCTGCTCTGGGTGTCGGTGGAAGGCTTGAGCTACAAGGAGATCGCCGAGATTCTCCAGGTGCCCACCGGCACCGTGATGTCGCGCCTGTCCCGGGCCCGCCAGGCCCTGCGCCAACTCAGCGACGGCGAAATCAGCAGCCCTTCTCTACGGATACTCAAATGATCAGCCTGCCCCCCAGCGACAGCGACTTGCACGCTTATGTCGATCACCAACTCAGTGAGCAGGACCGCCGGCTGCTGGAACACTACCTGGCCAGCCACCCGCAGGTGGCGGCCCGGGTCCAGGCCTGGCAGCAGGACGCCCAGCACCTGCGGGCGGCCCTGGGTGGTGCCCTGCTGCAGCCGGCCAACCCGGCGCTGGACCCTGTGCAGATCCGCGCGCGCCTGAAGCAACGTAGCCTGCGCCGCCTGGCCAGTGCCGCGGTGCTCCTGATGGCGGTGGGCGTGGGCGGCCTGAGCGGCTGGCAGGCGCGGGAACTGACCCTGGCCGGCAGCAGCGTGCTGCCCATGACCGACGCCCTGCAGGCCTATCGTCTGTTTGCCGAGCAGGGCATGCTCCCCGCGGACTTCAAGGTACAGGGCAATCAGAGCATGCAGGCCTGGCTGGACCGCTACTTCACCCAGGCCAGCCCATTGCCGGATCTGCAGGGGGCCGGGTTCAGGGCCGTCAGCGGGCGCCTGCTGAGCACCGAGCAAGGCCCGGCGGCCATGGTGCTGTACGAGGATCGCGAGGGGCGCAAGGTCAGCTTCTACATCCGCCCGCCAGGGCCGCAGAACAAACTGCTGCCCCCGGGCAGCCGCCGCGAGGGCCCGTTGCAGGCGCAGTACTGGTCCGGCCAGGGCTACAACTACGCCATGGTCGGCCCGGCGGAAATTCCCCTGTAGCCCTCAGAAGCCCACGTCCAGCACCACGTTGTCGATATAGGTGCCGGCCGGCGGGGTGCTCTGGTCGGTGTAGATCCTGGCGTTGTAGTTGAAGATCTGGCTGCCGGTGCCCAGGCCGTTGCCGGGGTTCACCTCGGCATCGGTGCTGGAGCGCCGGGCACTGCCGACACTGCCCCAGCGGGTGCTACCGGCACTCTTGAAGATGTCGTAGGCCAGGTAGTTGCTGCCGGAAATCATCTGCCTGCGCCCCCCCGCACTCACCGGGTGCTGGCCGTCGCTCAGGCCCACGGTGTAGGCACTGCCCTTGGTGCAGGCCAGGTTGATGGTCTGCCCGGTCACCGTCGCGAAGGCGCTGATCACCGGCGCGCTACCGAAACTGATGTTCGGCGCAGTGATCACGCAATCGTTGGACACCGTCATGTTCACGGTCAGGCTCTGGGTACCGCTGCCGACATCCCGGCCCAGACAGATCCCCAGGGCGCCTATTCCGGAGCAATAGTTCCAGCTCCAGAGAATGCTCAGGTTCTCGGTATAGACCCCCGCCGCCACGTTGCTGCCGGTGAGCGTACCCAGGTAGATGGGCACCGTCTTGGCCACGGTCGGGCTGCCCAGCAGGCCCAGCAGGTCGATGATGGAATTGCGGGCGAAGTCGAACTGCACCCCGCGGGTGATCGGATAGCTGGTGCTGTTGTTGGCGTACAGGGTGTAGCTGATGACGTCGCCGGTAGGTCCCACCATGCCGCTGGTGGTGGAGGTGATGGTGGCGTAGAAATGATCGTTGCTGGCCAGAATGCTCAGCAGCGAGCCGGTACAGCTCAGCCCGGCATTGGTGGTGGAGGCCGGCTGCGAGGTGGTGCGCACCAGGATCGAGCTGACGGTACCGAAGCCTGCCGGCGCGGTCGGGACCGTCGTGCACAGTGCCTGGGCCGTGCACGACAGCACGCTCGCCAGCAGCCCCAGTATTGCCTGTCGCCATCCCTTGCCCGCATTCACACGCCACGCTCCTTGATCCGGTGATACCGCCGTTACTGACAGACCAGCGGGCCGATCAACGGCACCTGCTGCTGTTGCATGTCGATGTCGAACTGCGCCCGGCAGGTCTTGCCGTCGGCCAGTTCCACGTGCAGGGTGTTTTGGGCCGCGAGGTTTTCCAGATAGACCAGCCCATCCCAGCCGACCACCGTCCGCGCCCCGCTCTGCTCATGGGTGACGTTGCTGCCCAGGGGCAGCTCGCGCTGCTGGGCGTCCACCAGCACCACGCTGGCGGCAATGATCCGGGTCAGCGGAAACTCCAGCAGGTAGCCGCTGCCACGCCGCACCGCCACCCGCTGCTCGACATTCGGGCTCTGCACGTTGGCCGGCAGGTTCAGCGGATCGATCTCGTACTTGCCGCGGTAATAGGCGCTGCTCCAGGGCACCAGCAGATGGCCGTTCTTGTCGGTCTGGCCCACCAGCTGGTTTTCATAGCGCACCGGGATGTCCTTGTAGCCGTCGGTACTGACCACCACGAAGGCGTCGTCGATCTGGTTGGCGGCGAACACCTGGCGGTCCATCCACACCAGTGAACCGCTGGCATCGGCCCAGCGGGTCTCGGCATCGCTGGTGCCATAGACCCCGGCCTGCAGGCGCACCGACTGCAGGCGCCAGGTCACATCGGCCTGTCGATAGTCGGGGCCACTGCCGGTGGCGTAGCCAAGGTTGTAGCCAACCCCGCCTTCGATCGGCACCGAGCGGCTGAAGTTAACCCGCTGGCGGTTTTCCCCGGTCTTGCTGCGCTCGTTGCTCAGGCTCAGGCTGCCGTGCAGGTCGAAGGGGACCACCAGTTGTGCCTGCATGGCCCAGTGGCTGTCGCCGATCTCGCGGTTGGCCGACAGGTAGAAGCTGCTGCTGTGCCACAGCGGCTTGCTCCAGGTCAGGTTCAACAGCCGGGTACGGGTCGAGTCGGCGGCGCGCACGTCGAAATAACCGGCGCCCAGGCTGCCGAAGCGCTCCAGGTTGAGGCTCAGGGTCAGTTGCTCGCTACGCTGGCTGAGGCTGGTGTAGGGGCTGTCGACCACCGTCAGGTCGGCGTACTGATCACGCCGCTGCACCCGCTGGTAGGCGACGCTGTAGCGCTGGCTGCTGTACTGATAGCCAAGGCTCAACTGCTGGCCGCCGTCGCCGTCGAAACGGCTCTGGCTGACGGCGGTATTGATCACCCCGAACTGCCCCAGCCGCAGGTTGCCACCGACCCCGCCCAGGGTCAGGGAGTCCGAGGCTTCGGCATGGCCTTCCAGGGTCAGGCTGTCGCTCAGGCCGTAGCGCAGGCTGCCGGAAGTCACCCCCGGGCCATAGCCGAAGTCGCGCAGGGTGTAGTCCCGGCGCAAGGTGCCCGCGGCCACCGAGAAGTCCGTCAGGCCCTTTTGCAGCAAGGTGCTGGTGACGTAGAACGGCACCGTGGTAGACACCTGCCGGCCAAGGGCATCGGTGGTGACCACCACCGCTTCGCCGGCGCCGTTGATGAAGGGAATGTTGGTCAGGGTATAGGGGCCGGGCTGCAGGTCGGCGCTGCTGGATTTGTAGCCGTTGATGAACAGGTCCACCGAGGACGGCACCGCTGCTTCCCCGGCGAACTGCGGCAAGGGATAGGTCACCAGGTCCGGACGCACCGAGAAATCCCGGGACAGTTGCACCCCGCCCAGGCGCACCGAGTTGCTCCAGGGCAAGGCGCCACTGATCAGGTCGCCGGCCTCGTAAGTCAGCAGGCGTTCATCGTCGGAAAAACGCCAGGTGGTGTCATAGCGTCGGTAACCGTTGTTCAGGGAGCTGTTCCCAACCCCCGACAGGGTCTGGCGGTACTGCCCGGTGTTGGACAGCGTGCCCCAGGAGTCGAACAGCCGCACCTCGTTCCAGGCCGCCAGGTAGGTGCCGCCGTCATCGGTGTCGTTGAGGTACAGGTCGTAGTTGAGCAACCCGCCGAAGCTGCTCAGGGCCGGGGTCCGTGGGTAAGCCTGGCGGCTGCCGATGAATTGCTCCGGCAGCCAGTCGGGCGGCACGTCCAGCAGCAGCCGCTGGCCCTGGCTGTCGTAGTCGCTGTGCAGGCCCGGCAGGCTGTCCAGGTCGACCTCGGCGCCCAGCCCCTCGGGCAGCTTGATCCCGGTTTCACGCAGGGTCTGCGCCGGCAGAAACAGCCGGCCGGAGCGCTGCTCCACCGCCACCACCTTCCCTGTGTTCATCTGATTGATCACCAGTTCCAGAAACAGCTGTGCATCGGCCATCGACTCCAGGCTGCTGGGCGGCGGCGGCAGTTCGCCCGCCGGCACCTCTGCGGCCAGCATCAGGCTACACAGGCCGGTCACCAGCCCTTGCCACCTGCGAAAACGCCGAGCCGGGTCCTGGCTCATTGCGGGCTCAAGTCCATCTATGGACATCTCCATCCCGGGGCGGATGCGCCACCGCGCTCACATCCGTCCGTACCTCTCCCCACCGGCCGTCCGACTGGCGGCCGCGTTGCGCCCGAGGCTCAGTGCGTAGGCGCCAGGTCCTGTACCTGCGGTGCTCCATTGACCCGCAGTTGCAGGGTCGACTCGGCCGCCAGGGTTTCAGGCATCGGCCAGCGCATCACCGCCCCGGGCAACACATAGCCCAGCAGCCCAGGCGCCACGGGCCGGGCCTGCCCGCCCTGCTTGAAGGCCACATCGGTCAGGCGGGCGTGCACCGCGCCCTGGTTGCGCAGCTCGAAAAACGTCTTGCCGTCCACTGCCACCTTGCGCCAGCTCAGGTCCGGCACGCCGGCCCCCTTGGGATCGCGTGGACGGGAGGTGTCTTCCTTGCTCCACAGCCCGGCGCCATAGGCGAACAAAGGCACCGAGTAGCGCATCTGGAAGCGGATCGCTGCCGCACTCTTGGCATCCCCTTCCGGGGTGATGGGCTTGGCCGAGGGAATCTCGTCGATGATGATCCGGTACGCCAGCTCCTGCCCCGGTGGCACCTCGCGGGTGCGGGTCAGGCGTACCAGTTGCTTCTGCCCCGGCTCGATCTTCGCCACCGGCGGGCTGCCGATGACATCGCGCTGGTTCTGGTACTGGTCGGCAAAGCCGCTCTGGCTCCAGGCAAACACCCGGATCTGCAGGTTGGCGGTCTCGGTACCGCGGTTCTCCAGCCACAGCGCGCTGGCCTGCTGATCGGCCTCCAGTACCGGGTCGATCGGCCAGATCAGCACCGAACTGGCGGCCTGGACCCTGGGTACAACTGCCAACAGCCCCGCCAGGATCAGATAACCGGTCCCCCGCATGCCCTGCAAAGGTAAATGCATACTGCTACTCCTTGTCCGCCTGCCGGCTGGTTATGAATGCGCCCCATCACCACGACAGCTGCACCTGCAGCACATCGCTGTACGTCCCCCCAGGCTGATTGCCCGGCAACTGCACCTGCCCGTAGATCGGCAGGCTGATGTTATTGGCATCGCTGTAGGCCACGGCCACGCTCTGGCCTATCCCCAGGCTCTGGCTGTAGCCCGCATCGCGAAACAACTGATAGGCCACCCGCGCACTGCCGCTATTGAGCTGCATGTGCCGGCCGCTGCTGTTGTACTGGCCTCCGTCCACCGTCATGTTCAGGGTCACCCCCGGCGTGCACTGCAACTGCACGCCCCCGGTGAGCGCCACTCTGACCGTGCTGGTGGACAGCGCCGACTGGCTGCCGAAGGCCAGGCTGCCGTAGTTGCTGACGCCCCCCACCACCAGGCACCCGGCGGTGATGGTGGCGCTGACCTGGAAGCTCTGGCTGGTGGCCGCAGCGATCCACCCCGGCCAGGCACTCGCGCAGGCCAGGAGCAGCAGCGCACAAGCGTGGCTGGCCATGGCATCAGAAGGTCAGTTGCACGGACACCGTATCGGTGTAGGTGCCGGCCGGTAGCCCCGCCTTGCCCACCGCCTGGCCATAGAGGTTCACGGTTTGCGCCACCCCGGTGCTTGGCGCCAGGTTGATCACGCCGTTGATCGCGACGATCTGCGAATGCCCGGAGTCGGTGTACAGGTCATAGGGCACATAGTTGGCCACCCCGTCGAACAGGGCCCGGGTGCCACCGGTGGACTTGCCGTCATTGGCGCCGCCCTGGATGGTCAGGGTCGGCGTGGTGCCGGTGGAGCAGAGGATCGACAGCGCGCCGCCACCGCCGCCCAGCACCTGGCCGGTGGCCGTGGTGAACAGGCTGTTGGTGGTGCCGAAGTTCAGGGCACCGAAGTTCAGCCCGGTGCTGCCGCCGACGCCGTTGACCTGGCAACTGCTGGTGAGGATCAGGGTCGAACTGATCTGCCCGGTGACCGTGGTGGCGGCATTGGCCGTTGAAGCCATGACCAGCCCCAACAGAGGCCAGCCGATTCTGGATACAAGCGCGTGCATGATGTGTGTCCTCTCATGGTTTACCAATCCAGCGTGATGGTCAGGGTGTCGGTGTAGAGCCCTGCCGGAACCGCGCGGGTATTCGCGACCACAGAGCCGAACACCGGGATGGGAATCCGTCTGCCGCTGCTCACTGCGAAATTGCGCTGCTGGCCGATGCTGTAGCTGTCGCTACCGGATGCATCGACGAACAATCGATAGGGAATGGTCTGGCGGCCATTGCTCAAGCGCCGGGTCGTGCCGTCGCCGTTGAGGCCGCCATTGATGGTCACGGTGAAGCCGGTGACCGAGGAGTTGCAGGCCACCTGCAGCTGGCCCTCGGCGCTGTTGGTGAGGCTGGCCTTGATCGGCGCGACCCAGGTCGGGCCCTGCTGGCCGAAGTTGAGCATGCCCGGGTCGCCGATCGGGCTGGCAGACGGATCGCCGCCGCTGCTGACCTGGCAGGCAGCGGTAATCACCAGGCGTGCCTGGATCTGCCCGCTGATTGCCGCCTGGGCGTCATCCGCCAACAGGCACAACGAACCCAGGGCGACAATCGTCCAGGTCCTGCCTTTCATTGCAGCCATCCCAGTTCCATCAGGACTCCCACATGGGCCGTTCACCATGAACCGCCCTCCCTGCTCTGCCCCGTTACTGGTGGCAGCATTCATACCCCGGCCCTACCAGGTCAGGGTCACTTTCAATACATCGGAATAACCGCCGGCCCGGGGGATCTCGGCCAGAGGTTCGATACGCCCGTACAAGGGCAGGTCCACCGTGCCGGAATCCGGCACCCGGCCACTGACCGGTACATTCACCGGCAGCGGAATCCGCCGGGCCGGGTCCTGGTAGAGGCGATAAGGAATGGGTTTGCCGGCCCGGGTGTTGCTGGCCAGGTAGCGCACCTCGCCGACGCCACCGTGCAGGCCGCCGTCGATGCGCATCTGATAGGGGGTATCGGGGTTGCATTCCAGGCGCGGCTGGCGGCTGCCCGGCAGTGCCGCCGACAAGGGCCCGGCCGGGTCGTCCAGGCGTGCGGTGCTGCCGAAGTCCAGGGTACCGAGCTGTTCGATCCCCGCTTCGCGCTGCTGGCCGACCAACTGGCAGCCACGCAGCACATCGACCCGGACCTGCACCTGCAAGTCCGCGGCCCCTGCTGTCGCGCTGAGCAATGCGCTCATCACTGCCACACCCTTATATCCATTCAAGGCCTCAATCCTTATGAGGAGCATTCGCTGAAGTCAGGTTAGCAACCCGCGGGGAAACCGCCAGTTAGCGTATTAATTGCTCACGGCATGAGCGCTGCGCCGGCACGGCTGCAGCCATGCCTTTTCGAGATGACTGGCCGGGGCATTTTCTATTGGTTAAATTGGCGCGCCGCTCTTAAGGTGAGCGGCCTGGAACCATCGGGGTAATCACCATTGGCCGCTTTACCGCCAAAACCTGCACAGACTCGATCTCCCTGGCGTCGCCTGTTCGCCAGGCCCGCCCGCCGCCCGAGCGCCGCTGGCGCGCTGATCCATGACTACTTTCGCCATAAGGCCCACGACCTGGGCTACACCCTGAGCCATGGCCAGTTGCAGGTGATCGAGCGCATGGGGCAACTGGCCGACGCCCTGGAGCAGGCCACCCCGCAGGCGCCGAGCCTGTACCTGTATGGCGCCGTGGGGCGGGGCAAGAGCTGGCTGCTGGACGGCTTCTTCCGCGCCCTGCCCATCGACGAGAAACAGCGCCTGCATTTCCATGACTTCTTCGCCCAACTGCACCAGGGCATGTTTCGCCACCAACAGCAGGCCGATGCCCTGGAAACCACCCTGGACGAGCTGCTCCGCCAGTGCCGGGTACTGTGTTTCGATGAGTTCCATGTCCACGACATCGGCGACGCCATGCTCATCACCCGGCTGTTCAAGGCCCTGTTCAAGCGCGGCATCGTGCTGCTGGTGACCTCCAACTACGCCCCCGAAGGCCTGCTGCCCAACCCGCTGTACCATGCCCGCTTCAAACCGGTGATCGAACTGATCAACGCGCGCATGCAGGTCATGGAAGTCGGCGGTGCCGAGGATTACCGGACCCACGCGCAAACCCACGAACAACAGGCCTTTACCCGGGGGCAGTATCTCTGGCCCGGCACCGCGGCCCAGCGCCAGGCGCTCAAGCTGCCCGAACGCCACGCCCCGGCAACGCTGCTGCAGGTCGGCAGCCGCCAGCTGACCACCCGCCAGCGCCAGCAGCGCAGCATCCGCTTCGAATTCAACGACCTGTGCCAGCAGCCCACGGCAGTCATGGACTACCTGGAACTGAGCCGCCAGTTCGACACCTGGATCATCGATGAACTGCCGCCACTGGCGGAGTGCTCGATCGCCGCCCAGCAGCGCTTCATCAACCTGATCGACGTGCTCTACGACCAGGACAAGCGCCTGCTGCTGATCGGCCAGCGCCCGCTGGCCGAAAGCCTGGGCGGCCACGCCATCGACCTGGCCCGCACCCGCAGCCGCCTCGGGCAATTGCAGGAAATCGGCCCCGAGCACCCGCTTGAGCAGGTAGCCACATGAGTTCGATCAGCTTTTGCGAGCTGGTGTGCCTGCACCTGCAAGATTCAACCCTCCAGCACTCCCGGCTATTTGGCCTGGAGAGTTTCTCGGCAGCCGAACTGGCGGCCAAAGGCTATGAGCGGGTCGGCGAGCCCCAGGACTTTCACCAGTATGAAAAACGCTGCACGACGCGCTACCACCAGCGAACCCTGGAGGTGCTGTTCAAGTGCTACTTCCTTGACCGGCAACGGGTCGGCAGTGGCTTCAACCTGGCCCCCGGGGCCCGCCTGACGTCGGTGCTCAAGTACAGGAAACGCCTTGCGGCCCAGCAAAACCTGCCCCCTTCGCAGTTGGCTTTCCATTTCTCGGACGACAAGCAGGAAGGCGCGGTGATTCTGGATGACCGGCACGTCATGCGTTTCAACCAATGGAGCCGCCAAGGCGCCTACCTGCTTGCAACCCTGGAGAGCGACTTCGACCTGGAAAGCCCGCTGGGCAGAGCCGCCACCGGATCGGTAAAAAATACCCTGGAGCACCATAGCCTGGAGTCGATGCTGGCTGAGGCCGGGAACTCCAGGCAACCCGCGGCATTTCGCCGGCTGGCTGGAGCACTGCAAGATGCAAGCATTTGACCGCCAAGAGATTTACCGACTGGCAGAGGCACTTTTGCGCGCCATTGAACATGCCCAGCCGACGGCATTGGCGGCAGTTGGCGTGAGCCCGGCCATTTATGCAGAAATCCTCGAAGAGCTGGACAGCTCGGGAGAACAGGCCGGGGACCTGACCCTCGCGCCCTATGACCTGGCATTCCAACCGGACCGCAGCGGCCGGGTGGCCCTGGACCTTTACCCGCTGGGCACCGAGCCATCGATCATGAGAGTGGCCTGCCAGCTGTGGTCCAAAGGCCGCAAGACCGACCTGACCCTGATTGCCGACTACGTTCAAGGAGCGGGCGCGTTGGCCTTCAGGCTGCTGGAAACCCAATAGCCCCCATCCCATGGCCGCTCAGGCAGCAAAAACCGCCGAACTGCTTTATTCTGCCCGCCTTTTTCTTCTTTCGAGTGTTGACGCTGTTCATGGATACCCTTGCCCAACTGCGGGCTGGCCAACTGGCCGGCATCAAGCGCCTGGACCTGTCCTGCGGGCTGACCGAGTTCCCCCGGGAAATCTTCGATCTGGCCGACTCCCTGGAGATCCTCAACCTCAGTGGCAACGCCCTGAGCAGCCTGCCCGAGGACCTGCACCGGCTCACTCGCCTGCGCATCCTGTTCTGCTCGGACAACCGGTTCAGTGAAGTACCGGCCTGCCTCGGCCAATGCCTGCAACTGAGCATGATCGGCTTCAAGGCCAACCGCATCGAGCGGGTCCCGGCCGCCGCCCTGCCACCGCAGCTGCGCTGGCTGATCCTCACCGATAACCGCATCGCTGAGCTGCCGGAAGAACTGGGCCAGCGCCCGCTGCTGCAAAAACTCATGCTCGCCGGCAACCGCCTGACCCGCCTGCCCGAAAGCCTGGGCCAGTGCCACCGCCTGGAACTGCTGCGGATTGCCGCCAACCGCCTGACCGAGCTGCCGCCCTTCCTCCTCGCCCTGCCGCGCCTGACCTGGCTGGCCTATGCCGGCAACCCGCTGGAGTCGGAAGCCGATGCCACGGCCCTGGAATCCACTCCGACCATCCCCTGGAGCGAACTGACCCTGGAACAGCGCCTGGGCGAAGGCGCCTCGGGGGTGATTCACCAGGCGCAATGGCAGCCCGCCGGGCAACCGCCGCGGGCGGTGGCGGTCAAGCTGTACAAGGGCGAGATGACCAGCGACGGCTCGCCGCTGCATGAAATGAACGCCTGTATCAGCGCCGGGCTGCACCCGAACCTGATCCGCGTCGAAGGACGCATCCTCGACCACCCCCAGGGCCAGAACGGCCTGGTGATGCAGCTGATCGACAAAAGTTTTGCCAACCTTGCAGCGCTGCCCAGCCTGGACTCCTGCTCCCGGGATATCTACCCGGACAATGCGCACTACAGCGCCAACGTGACGCTGCGGATCGCCCGCGGCATCGCTTCGGTGGGCGCCCACCTGCACGCCCAGGGCATCACCCATGGCGACCTCTATGGCCACAACACCTTGTGGAACGCCCAAGGCGACTGCCTGCTGGGGGATTTTGGCGCAGCGTCCTTCCATGCCCAGGACGACACCGTGCAAAGCCGGGCGCTGCAACGCCTGGAAGTGCGGGCCTTCGGTATCTTGCTGGAGGAATTGCTGGAGCGCGGGGATGGCTCGCTGAGCCTGGAGCAGCGGCAGAAACTGGCGGCGCTGGTGCAGCGCTGCTGCCAGCCGGAGGTACTGGCGCGACCGGGCTTTACCCAGGTCTGCGAGGAATTGGCGGGGCTTTAAAACAGCTTCGCCGGCCAGCCGGCTCCTACAAAGGTATGCAGGAGCGGGCTGGCCGGCGAATCGCCTTAGCCTGCCAGGCCGACGAACATGTCCTGCACGTCGTCATGGTTGTCCAGGCCTTCGAGGAACGCCTCGACTTCAGCCATCTGCTCATCGCTCAGGCCGCTGACCGGGTTCTTCGGCTGGTAGCCAAGCTTGGCCGAAAGCACGGTGAAACCTTGCTCCGGCAGGGCTTTCTGTACCGCATCCAGGT
Organism: Pseudomonas sp. GW822-FHT04H02; assembly: GCF_058800645.1. Classification (NCBI taxonomy): domain Bacteria; kingdom Pseudomonadati; phylum Pseudomonadota; class Gammaproteobacteria; order Pseudomonadales; family Pseudomonadaceae; genus Pseudomonas; species Pseudomonas sp. GW822-FHT04H02. The sequence goes on from NZ_JBXAMM010000004.1 coordinate 743,445, forward strand.
CCGCAGGCTCGGTCAGGAACAGGGTCGCGCCCTCTTCGCCCGGCTCGAAGTCCTGGGCACCGGCCTCGATGGCGGCCAGTTCCGGATCGGCGTCCGGGCTGTCCGGCGAGGCCTCGATCATGCCCACGTGGTTGAAATCCCAGGACACCGAACCCGAAGCGCCCAGTTGGCCCTTGCGGAACGCCACGCGGATTTCCGCCACGGTACGGTTGATGTTGTCGGTCACGCATTCAACGATCAGGGGTACCTGGTGCGGGGCAAAACCTTCGTAGGTCACGCGGTGGTACTGCACGGTCTCGCCCAGCTGGCCCGAGCCTTTCTTGATGGCACGCTCCAGGGTCTCGCGGGGCATCGAAGCCTTTTTCGCCTGTTCCACCACCAGCCGCAGGTGGGCGTTGGTGGCGGTGTCGGCGCCGTTACGTGCGGCGATGGTGATCTCTTTGACCAGCTTGCCGAAAATCTTGCCCTTGGCATTGGCTGCCGCTTCTTTGTGTTTAACCTTCCACTGTGCGCCCATTACTCACTCTCTTGATCTATGGCGTCGAGTTGGATTTGGCCGACGCGATGGGCAAGTTTATACGTCCTCAAGGCCCTGATCGACCAAAAAGTCAGTGGCTGGCAGGCTTCAGCCCTTGTCGGCCTTGCCGGCCGCCGCGGCGAAACGCGCCAGGCGCACATCCAGGTGCCGCGGCCGGCGCCCGTGGTCCTCGGCCCGTTCCTTGCGGCGGATGGCGTTGCGCACCACCAGCGAACCCAGGTAGCGGATCGGCTCCGGCGGGAAGTAGCCCAGGGGGCCATTGACCAGCGGCGAGCGAGTCCAGGGGTTGTCCAGCCCCTGCACCAGGGAGGCGAGGATCTGCCCGCCCATATGGCAGGGGCCGACGCCGCTGCCGGAATACCCGAAACCGTAGAACACATTGCCCGCGCGGCTCATCTGGCCGAAGAACGGCAAGCCGGTCACCGAGCGATCCGACGGGCCATTCCAGGTGGCCGCCACCGGCACGTCGGCAAAGGCCGGGAAGAACTGCCCCAGGCTGCGCTTGAGCAAGCCGGCGTAGGGCGACGGCTGGTCGAACACCGGCAGCATCCGCCCGCCGTAGGCGAAGGTGTTGCCGCCCTTGCCGAGCATGATCCGACCGTCCGGGGTGTTGTGGTAGTAGTGCACGAAGATCCGCGAATCCAGCACCGTCACGCCGCTGGTCAGGCCGATCTGCTGCAGCAGTTGGGGCCGCGGCTCGGTGATCAGCATGTCGCTGGAAACAATCGCCACGCTGCGCTCGAATTGCGGGAAGGCCCGGGCCATCCAGGCATTCATCGCCAGTACCACGCGCTCGGCGCGGATCTGCCCCAGGGGCGTGCGCAACAGCGCCGGGCGCCCCTCCTCCAGCCCGGTCATGGCGGTGTTCTCGTGAATCCTCACGCCCAGTTGCAGGGCCACCCGGCGCAGCCCGCGCACCAGCAGGCCCGGCTGTACGCTGGCCGCAGCTGGCGAATACCAGCCCTCCAGATGCTGGCTGGAACCGGCCATGCGCTGCACGTCGGCCAGGGGTCGCTTGTCGAAGGAGTTGATGCCGCGGCGCTCCAGCGCAGCGATCACGCCATCGGTGGAGCCGACCTGGGCCGGGTTGGTGGCCGTGTACAAAGTGCCGTCGAGGCGGTACTGGGCATCCACCCCGTAGCGCTCGCAGAAGGCGCCGATGGCATAGATGCTCTGCTCGGATTCCTTGACCAGGCGCACGGCCTCCTCGACACCGAACAGCCGCTCCAGGGTGAAGTACTTGGCCGACCAGGACAGCGCGCAGCCGCCGTTGCGCCCACTGGCACCGGCGCCGCAGATATCCGCCTCGATCAGCAGCACGTCCAGCCCGGGGTTCTGCTCCTTGAGCATGATGGCGGTCCACAGCCCGGTGTAGCCGCCGCCGACAATAGCCACCTGGCAGGTGGTATCGCCCGACAGTGGCGGGCACGCCGGTGAGGGTAGCTGTTGCAGGGCCTGTTCCAGCCAGAAAGGTCGCATGGTGAGTCTCCAGGTAAAAAACGGCGAGTGGGTTCGCTGGCAAGCCTGCTCCTACAAGCCTTCGTAGGAGCCGGTTTGCCGGCGAAGAGGCCCGAAAGTCAGGTACGCAGCGGTTTGATCAGCAAAGGTCCATTGGGAACGAGTGCGCGCACCGGCTCGAGCCCTTGGGGCCGGCTGTTCCAGTACGGCACCAGCACCAGGGCCGAGACCAGGGCGCAGGCGGCAAACACGATGAACACCGTGACCGTGTCGAAGTAACCCGGCAGCAGGCCACCCAGCACCGCGCCCACCGAGCCGCAGCCATTGACGAAACCGGCCGCGGTGGCCCCGGCCTTGGCCGAGCCGAAGTCGATGGCTGCAGCGCCACAGATCATCGAGTCCGGCCCGTACAGGGTCAGGCCCATGAAAAACAGCAGGGCCATCACCAGCACGACGCTGCCGGTATGCAGAGCGCCCATGAACAGCGCCAGGGACAGGGTCAGCGCCAGCAGGCTGATGACACAGGCCGGCATGCGCCGGGCGCCGAACAGCTTGTCCGAGGCCAGGCCGATCATCACCGGCCCCAGCAGCCCGGCCAGCTCGAAGCTGGTGGGCACGATCGCCGCCCCCACCTTGCCCACCGACGGCATCTGTTCGTAGACGATCACCGGCCCCCACAGCAGGATCGCGTAGCGCGCCGGCTTGAGCAGGAAGTACGACAGCCCGAGGATCAGCACCGTGCGGTTGCGCAGGATCTCGCGCAGCGGTTCCCAGACGCTCATGCGCCGTTCGGCGGCGTCTTCTTCGGCGCTCTGCGGGGGCAATGGCTCCACGGCCGGCAGGCCCACGTCCTCCGGGGTATTGCGCTGGAAGATGAAGAACAGCACCGCGGTCAGGCCCACCACCACCGCACTGGAAATGAACGCCGCGTGCCAGGTGCCGATCAGCGTATAGGCCCACCAGCCGGCAAAGGGCGAGGCCACCAGGCCGCCGAAGGCGTAGCAGGAACTCCACAGCCCCAGCACCCTGCCGCGCTGCCCGGCGGGAAAGAAACTGCCGATGTTCTTGCACAGCCCCGACCAGCCCGTGGACTGCGCCAGCCCCTGGACCAGCATGCAGGTGGCGAACACCGGCAAGGTGGCGAAGCTGCCCATCACCAGCGCCGCAGCGGCGGAAATCAGCAAGCCGCCCAGCACCACCACCCGCGGGCCGAAGCGGTCGGCGAAGATGCCCCAGGTGAACTGCCCCACGGCGTAGGCCGCCAGGTAGATGGCGTCGAGGTTGGCCATGGCCATCTTGTCGAGGGTGAAGTCGGGATCGTCGGCGATCCCGAGCTTGGCGACGGAAAAGGCTTTGCGGGTGAAGTAGAACGCCGCGTAGGCGATCCAGGTGATGGCGAAAATCTGCACGCGCCAACGTTTGATGGTGCCGATCTGCTTGTTCATTGTGGTTCTGACCTCAGGGTGAGTGTGCCGGCAGGATGCGAAGCAAACGCCTGTGTTTTTTTATTCTTGAGCACTGCAGCAGGGCCCTCGCGGCGGGCGCTGCTGGTCAGATGAGTCCTGTTGCCGGCCCGTTTCGGGGACCGAAGCTGCACGCACAGGCCTCAGGGCCCGGTGCCGGTCGACCGACCGGTCACTGGGCTTGCAGGGATGGAAGCAATTACTGACTAATAAATGAAATCGATTTATCGTATTTCAAATATAAGCTCAGCTTGTAAGAGGTTTGGCCCATGTCGGTTTCCCACGCCCAATTGAAAGCCTTCCACGCCGTGGCGGTGCACGGCAGCTTCACCCGGGCGGCCGAACGCCTGTACCTGACGCAGCCGGCGATTTCCGACCAGGTGCGCAAGCTCGAAGAGCGCTTCGGGGTGCTGTTGTTTCATCGCAACAAGCGCTCGGTGCGCCTGACCGACCTGGGCGAGCGCCTGCTGGCCATCACCCAGCGCCTGTTCGTGGTGGAAGCCGAAGCCAAGGAGCTGCTGCAGGAGTCCCGGGCCTTGCAGACCGGCAGCCTGGTACTGGCGGTGGATGCCCCGGTGCATGTGCTGCCGCAGATCGCTCGATTCTGCGAGCTGTACCCCGGGATCAATGTGAAGATCGAAACCGGCAACACCGATGAATCGCTGCTGCGCCTGTTCAATTACCAGGCCGACCTGGCTCTGCTGGGGCGGGCCGTGGACGACGAGCGCCTGCTGTCTCTGACCCTGCGCAACGACCCGATGGTGGCGTTCGTCTCCCGTCACCACCCCTGGGCCGGCCGCCAGTCCATCTGCCTCGCCGACCTGGACGACACGCCCCTGGTGCTGCGGGAGGTCGGCTCGGTAACCCGCCAGACCCTGGAAGAGGAAATGAACCGCGCCGGCCTGCGCATCCGCCCGACCATCCAGGTGGAAGGTCGCGAAGCCGCGCGCGAAGCGGTGGTGGTGGGCATTGGCGTGGGGGTGGTCTCGGCGGCAGAGTTCGGCGCCGACGCCCGGGTCTGCGCCCTGCCGATCGTCGACTGCCAGCGGCGCCTGACCGAAACCCTGGTGTGCCTGCGCGAACAGAGTTCACGACGGATCGTCGCCACCTTCCTCGACCTGGTACGCGAAAGCCTGGCCTCCCCCACCGCCCTGTAGGAACCGGCTTGCCGGCGAAGGTGATCTCCAGGCACCACTACCATAGGAGCCGGCTTGCCGGCGAAAGCGATCCCCCAGACACCGCTACCGCAGGAGCCTGGCTTGCCGGCGAAGGCGATCTTTCGGGCCTCTTCGCCGGCAAGCCAGCTCCTACAAGAGTGGAGGTGGGCTCAGGCTGGAGCCAGGGCGAAAAACGCCTGGATCAGGCGCAGGTCCCGGCGCCGCTCCACGCAGCCGATCATGTGCCGGTTGACCAGCCCCGCACCGCGGATCGGCACCGTGCGCACCCGCGGGTCGTGGCCAACCTCCACCGAACTGACAATGCCCACCCCCAGGTGCGCCGCCACCGCCTCGGTCACCGCTTCGCGGCTGTCCAGCTCCAGCAGCACCCGGGGCTGGACCTGGGCCAGCCCACAGGCCTCATCGAACGTCCGGCGGGTGATCGAACCCGGTTCGCGCAGCACCATGATCACCTGGTCCAACTGCTCGATGGCGACGCCCTCGGCCAGTTCCAGCCAAGGGTGCCCATCGGGCACCAGGGCACAGATCCGCGACTCGCCCAGGCTTTGCAGATGCAGGCCCTTGCGCGGCTCGACCTCGGTCAGCACCGCCACGTCGGCATGCTCGGACAACAGCGCCGCCAGGGTTTCCTGGGCATTGCCCAGGCGCAGGTTGACCGTCACCCCCGGGTAGCGCGCCCGCAGGCTGGCCAGCATCGGCATGACCAGATGGGGGCCGTCCGCTGCCACTTCCAGGCGCCCGGTGAGCAATTGCCGGTTGGCCTCGAGCATGGCCTGGGCCTCTTCCGCCAGGCCGAACATGGCCCGGGTAATGGCCGCCAGCTTGATGCCCTCCTCGGTCAGTTCCACCCGGCGCGCAGTGCGCCGCAGCAAGGTGATCTGGTAATGCTCTTCCAGGGCCTTGATATGCCCGGTGACCGCCGGCTGGCTGATGAACAGCCGCCCGGCGGCCCGGGTAAAGCTGCCTTCCCGGGCCACGGCGTCGAATGCGCGGAGTTGAAACAGGTTCATAGCTATCGGCCTCACTGATGGCTGGCATAACAACAAACAATTTGATTGATGACAAGGCAAACTGCAATTTAGTCCCCGTAGCGTCATCCCCACCTTTTCGAGGACACAGCATGAGCATCGCCGAGCCAATCCTGCTTACCCCCGGCCCCCTGACCACCTCCGCCCGCACCCGCCAGGCAATGCTGGTGGACTGGGGTTCGTGGGATGACCGCTTCAACCAGCTGACCGCCAGCCTGTGCCAACAGCTGCTGGCCATCATCCAGGGCGCCGACAGCCATCACTGCGTGCCCCTGCAAGGCAGTGGCACCTTCGCCGTGGAAGCGGCCATCGGCACCCTGGTGCCCCGCGACGGCAAGGTCCTGGTGCTGATCAACGGTGCCTACGGCAAGCGCCTGGCGAAGATCTGCGAAGTGCTCGGCCGGGATTTCAGCACCTTCGAAACCGCCGAGGACCAGCCCACCACGGCCGCGGATGTCGAGCGCCTGCTCCAGGCCGACAGCAGCATCAGCCACGTGGCGCTGATCCACTGCGAAACCAGCACCGGCATCCTCAACCCGCTGCCGGAAATCGCCCAGGTGGTGGCCAGCCATGGCAAGCGCCTGATCATCGACGCCATGAGTTCCTTCGGCGCGCTACCCATCGATGCCCGGGAAATCCCCTTCGATGCGCTGATCGCCGCCTCAGGCAAATGCCTGGAAGGCGTGCCCGGCATGGGCTTTGTCTTCGCTGCCAAGGCCTCCCTGGCCCAGGCCGGCGGCAATGCCCATTCCCTGGCCATGGACCTGCACGACCAGCACAGCTACATGGCCAAGACCGGCCAGTGGCGCTTCACCCCGCCGACGCACGTGGTCGCCGCGCTGCACGAAGCCCTGCTGCAATACGCCGAGGAAGGTGGCCTGCCGGCGCGCCACGCCCGCTACGCCGACAACTGCCAGACACTGCTCGATGGCATGGGCGAACTGGGCCTGCGCAGTTTTCTGCCGGAAGCGATCCAGGCACCGATCATCGTCACCTTCCACGCCCCGAAAGATCCCCGCTACCAGTTCAAGGATTTCTACGAGCGGGTCAAGGCCAAGGGTTTCATCCTCTACCCGGGCAAGCTGACTCAGGTCGAAACCTTCCGCGTGGGCTGCATCGGCCATGTCGACCGCCGCGGCATGCAGGCTGCCGTCGCCGCCATCGCCGAGGTGCTGCAAGAGATGGAAGTCCTCGATATCTGACTCCCCACCGAGCCTGTAGGAGCGAGCTTGCTCGCGAATCAGGCGACGCGATACCGAACCTTTTTTGCGAGCAAGCTCGCTCCTACACAGGCATCGAAACCATGAACTACAGCAACCCTTCTCAGCTGCAAGCGGCGATCCTCGACTGGGCCGGCACCGTGGTCGACTTCGGCTCCTTTGCCCCGACCCAGATCTTTGTCGAAGCCTTCGCCGAGTTCGATGTGCAGGTGTCCATCGAAGAAGCCCGCGGCCCCATGGGCATGGGCAAGTGGGACCACATCCGCACCTTGTGCGACCTGCCGGAGGTGGCCGAGCGCTATCGCAAGGTCTTCGGCCGCACCCCGACTGACGCCGATGTGACCGCCATCTACGAACGCTTCATGCCGTTGCAGATCGAGAAGATCGCCGAGCACTCGGCGCTGATCCCCGGCGCCCTGGAGGTGATCGCCAAGCTGCGTGGACAGGGGATCAAGATCGGCTCCTGCTCCGGCTACCCCAAGCAGGTGATGGACAAGGTGGTAGCCCTGGCCGCCACCAACGGCTACACCGCCGACCACGTGGTGGCCACCGACGAAGTGCCCAACGGCCGCCCATGGCCAGCCCAGGCCCTGGCCAACGTGATCGCCCTGGGCATCGACGACGTGGCCGCCTGCGTGAAGATCGACGACACCGTACCGGGCATTCTCGAAGGCCGCCGCGCCGGCATGTGGACCGTGGCGCTGACCTGCTCGGGCAATGCCCTGGGCCTGACCTACGAAGGCTACCGGGCCCTGGCCAGCGACACCCTGGCCAGCGAGCGCAAGCGCATCCACAAGCTGTTCGAGGCTTCGCGCCCGCACTACCTGATCGACACCATCGCCGACCTGCCCCAGGTGATCGCCGACATCAACCAGCGCCTGGCCCGGGGGGAAATGCCCCAGGGCAACTGATTCAGGCACGGGGCAATATTAAAAAACGGCGGTGCCTTCGGGGCCGCCGTTTTTTTCATACCCGCCCACCGCCCCGGCGCTGCACAGGGGGGCGATAAAAGCCGCTACAGCTCCAGGCAGACCGGCATAAAGCGGATTACAGTTAAAGCACTCCGTCGCTCAAGAACGGAGGCTTCAGACCTGATGACCGAGGATGTCCCGTATGCCCTGGAAAAACACTGAGTCTCGCTACAGCACCATGACGATCGCCCTGCACTGGTTGATGCTGGTGCTACTGGCCGTGGTTTACGCCTGTATCGAATTTCGCGGCATCTTCCCCAAAGGCAGCGGTGGTCGCACGCTGATTGTCGAAGCCCACTTCATGCTCGGCCTCACAGTGTTTGCGCTGGTCTGGCTGCGCCTGTTCGCTCGCGCCCAGGGCGTAGCGCCGAAGATCCTGCCCACCCCGCCCCACTGGCAACGGCTGCTGTCGACCCTGATGCACTGGGCGCTGTACCTGTTCATGATCGCCATGCCGATCCTCGGCTGGCTGACCACCAGCGCCAAGGGCCATCAGGTGATGTTCTACGGCCTCGACCTGCCGCTGCTGCTGGCCGAGAACAAGCCACTGGCCAAGCAGCTCCAGGGCTGGCACGAACTGCTGGGTACGGTCGGCTACTGGCTGATCGGGCTGCACGCCCTGGCCGGGCTCTACCACCACTACGTGATGCGCGACAACACTCTGCAACGCATGTGGCGCAAGCGCGGTCAGGCCTGAGCCAACAGCCCGCGGCGGCCCTGCAGGCCGCCGGTATGCACAAAGATCAACCGACAACCCGGGGAGAAACGCCCGGCCTGGACCTGTTCCTGCAACGCCAGCAGGGCCTTGCCGGTGTACAAGGGTTCAAGCGGTAGAGCGCATTGTTGTTCTGTGAGCCGGATAAACCCGCTTAACACTTCATCGACCTTGGCAAAACCGCCGCGGCTGCTGTCCAGCAGCTGATAACCGCCGCAGCCCTGCCCGGCCTCTTGCAAGATCCCCTCGACCTGCTGCGCCACCCCGTGATCCTCGGGAACCGCCAGGGCGCCGTAGACCGGATGCGCTCCGGCCTCCGCCAGCACCAGCCCGGCCAGGGTAGTGCCCGTGCCGGCGGCCAGCCACCAGCCGTGGTAGTCGCTCCAGCCCAGGCTCGGCAACTGCCGCCGCACCTGATCGCGCAGGGGCATGCAGCCCGCTGCGCCGGCCAGGCCACCGCCACCTTCGGGCACCGGGTACAACTCCGGGTACCGGGCCTGCCAGGGCGTCCAGAAACCCGCCTCGTGGCGCGCGCGATAACCGCCATAGCCCAGCCAGTGCAGGTGCATGCCGAAGGCTTGCAGGTCGAGCACCGTCGGTGTGTCTTGTGGATGGCCACGCAACAGACCCACGGTGGGAAAGGCAAAACGCCGGCCAGCAGCGGCCAGCGCATGCAGATGATTGGAATGGGCGCCCCCCAGGCTGATGATGCCGTGGGCACCGGCGGTGCGTGCCGCCGCCAGGTGTTCGGTCAGCTTGAACCACTTGTTGCCGCTGATCAGCGGGTCGATCAGGTCCAGGCGCAGCACCGCCACCTCGACCCCGGCCCGCGACAGCCAGTCCAGCTCCAGCCGTTGCAGCGGGGCGTGGGGTAACCAGTCGAAGGATTCGGGGAAGGACATCGGCAGCGGGGGTTCGGGGAAGAAGCTGCGCAGTCTATCAGCTCCAGGCCCAGGCTCATCCTTGTAGCCGCTGCCGCAGGCTGCGAACGGGTTCGCAGAACCCGCAAGACAGGCAACCGCGCTCGCTGGTTGCAGCGCGATTGCCCGCTGGGCGAGTCCTGCGGCCTCGTGCCCGGCCTACGGCAGCGGCTACAGGACGGCAGGCCGTTACAGCTCGGCCGCCAGACGCGAACCCTGGTTGATGGCGCGCTTGGCGTCCAGTTCGGCGGCCACATCGGCACCACCGATCAGGTGCACGTTCTGCCCTGCCGCCACCAGGCCGTCCTGCAGTTCACGCAGCGGATCCTGGCCGGCACAGATGACGATGTTGTCCACCGGCAGCACCTGGGGTTCGCCGGCCTCACCGATACGGATATGCAAGCCGGCATCGTCGATCTTCAGGTACTCGACGCTGTTGAGCATCTGCACCTGCTTGTTCTTCAGACCGGTGCGATGGATCCAGCCGGTGGTCTTGCCCAGGCCGTCGCCGACCTTGGTCTTCTTGCGCTGCAAGAGGAACACCTGCCGCGCTGGTGCATGGGGCTCGGGCTTGATCCCGGCCACGCCGCCACGGGCCTGGAGCTGGGTGTCGATGCCCCATTCCTTCCAGAACGCCTGGCGATCCTGGCTGGTGGCCACACCCTGGTGCACGAGGAATTCGGAAACATCGAAGCCGATGCCGCCGGCACCGATCACCGCCACGCTCTTGCCCACCGGCTTGCGCTCCAGCAGCACGTCCAGGTAACTGAGGACCTTGGCGTGCTCCACCCCGGGAATCGCCGGCACGCGAGGGGCAATGCCGGTGGCCAGAATGATTTCGTCAAAGCCGCCGGCCACCAGTTGCTGCACATCGACGCGGGTGTTGAGGCACAGCTCGACATGGCTGGTCTGCAACTTGCGCTTGAAGTAGCGCAGGGTCTCGAAGAACTCTTCCTTGCCCGGCACTCGCTTGGCGATGTTGAACTGGCCGCCGATCTCGCTGGCGGAATCGAACAGGGTCACCTGATGCCCACGCTCGGCGGCCACGGTAGCGGCGGACAGGCCCGCCGGGCCGGCACCGACCACGGCGATCTTCTTGATCTGCTTGACCGGCAGGTAGTTCAGCTCGGTCTCGTGGCAGGCGCGCGGGTTGACCAGGCAACTGGTGAGCTTGCCGCCGAACGTGTGGTCCAGGCACGCCTGGTTGCAGCCGATGCAGGTATTGATTTCGTCGGCGCGGCCTTCGGCGGCCTTGTTGACGAAGTCCGGGTCGGCCAGGAATGGCCGCGCCATGGAGACCATGTCGGCATCGCCCTCGGCGAGGATCTGCTCGGCGACTTCCGGGGTATTGATGCGGTTGGTGGTGATCAGCGGAATGCTCACCGAACCGCGCAGCTTGGCCGTCACCTTGCTGAATGCGGCACGCGGCACCTTGGTGGCGATGGTGGGGATCCGCGCTTCGTGCCAGCCGATCCCGGTGTTGATCAGGGTGGCGCCGGCCTGCTCGATGGCCTGGGCCAGTTGCACGATCTCTTCCCAGGTGCTGCCGCCTTCCACCAGGTCGAGCATCGACAGGCGGAAGATGATGATGAAGTTCGGGCCCACCGCCTCACGTACCCGACGGACGATTTCCACCGGCAGGCGCATGCGGTTTTCATAGCTGCCGCCCCAACGATCGGTGCGGTGGTTGGTGTGGGCGGCCAGGAACTGGTTAATGAAATAACCTTCCGAGCCCATGATCTCGACACCGTCGTACTCGGCCTTCTGGGCCAGGGTCGAGCAGGTGACGAAATCGCGGATCTGCTTCTCGATGCCTTCCTCGTCCAGCTCCTTTGGCTTGAACGGGTTGATCGGTGCCTGGATGGCGCTGGGAGCCACCTGCTTGGGGCTGTAGGCATAACGCCCGGCATGAAGGATCTGCATGCAGATCTTGCCGCCGGCCTCGTGCACCGCACGGGTCACGATCTGGTGCTTGAGTGCCTCTTCTTCGGTGGTCAGCTTGGCGGCGCCGGAATACACCCCGCCCTCATCGTTGGGGCCGATGCCGCCGGTGACCATCAGGCCCACGCCGCCCCGGGCACGCTCGGCAAAGTACGCCGCCATGCGCTCGAAGCCGCCGGGCTTTTCTTCCAGACCGGTGTGCATCGACCCCATCAGGGTGCGGTTGCGCAGGGTGGTGAAACCCAGGTCGAGGGGGGCCAGCAAATGCGGGTAAGGTGCTCCAGCCATGGTGTCACTCCAGATCGGGCAATCACGGAAAAATGCGGAAGCTCTGCGGCTTCCATCAGTAGTGCTGCACAGACTAAGAGCAGAACATCGGACACTCAATGACCGTAACTGACAACTTAATGATCAGAACGCACACCCTTTTACCATCCCCCCCTTCCACTTAAAGTGCCGCGTAGGCCAGCGCGGCCAGTCGCTGCGGGCGGGGATCGATCATGGTGTGCCGGCCCGAGGTGGAGGTGACAAAGCCGAAGCTCACCTCGCGTTCGGGGTCGGCAAAACTGATCGGGCCGCCCAGGCCGATATGACCGAAAGTCTCGGGCCCCATGCCGAGGGAGGCAGCCGGATCGGCCGGTTGCTCCATCATGCAGCCCAGGCCATAGCGCATGGGGCGTCGCCAGATGCGATCCATGTCATTGCTGTGCTCACGGGTGAACTCACTCAACAGGTCGGGCCCGATCAGGCGGCCCCCCAGCAATGCGCTGTAAAAGCCGGCCAGGCCATGGGCGGTGCTGTGGCCGTTGACCCCCGGCTGCCGATAGGCCCACCAGCGGGGGTCGCAGGTGCGCCGGGGGACCATGCCCGGGTTGGTAAAGGCCAGGGTCGCGACATGCTCCGGCTCGGCAATGATCACCTTGCGCAGGTCCTCCGAGTAGTAGTCGCCCACCCGCCCCTCGGCGGCATCGAAATGCGCGATACGCTCAAAATCCTGTTCCTCGACCCCCAGGTAAACCTCCAGGTCATGGGGCCGGGTGATCCGCTCGTGGATGAAGGTGCAAGGCTCTCGACCGTCGACCCGGCGAATCAACTCACCGATGACCCAGCCAAAGATAGTGGTGGCATACCCCAACCCGGTTCCTGGCTGCCACCACAATGGCTCGGCAGCCAGGATCTCAACCATGTGCTCCCAGTCATACATCATGGCGTTGTGATTGGGCCCGCGCAGCGCCGGTATGCCGGAGGTGTGGGTCATGACCTGGCGCACGGTGACCCGCCCCTTGCCGCCCTGGGCAAACTCGGGCCAGTAGCGGGCCACCGGCGCGTCGAGCTCCAGCTTGCCCTCCTCCACCAGCATCAGGGCAGCCACTGCGGCCAAGGGCTTGATGGTGCAGAAGGTATTGGCCAGGGTGCCGTGGTGCCACGGCTTGTTGCCCTCCAGGTCCGCCACGCCGGCCCACAGGTCGACCACGGTCTGGCCGCCGACCTGCACACAGAGCCCGGCGCCGCGCTCCTGGGGATCATCGAACATTGCCTCGAAGGCGTGCAGCACGGCTTCGAAACCCTTCGCACATGTTCCTTGCGCTTCCATTCTCAAAACTCCCATCCATCGTCATGCCGCCCTGGCGAGAGTCGGCCAGGGTCAGCATGAGTTAAAAACCGAAACCAAGAGGCCGGTTGCATTCGTCAACGGCAATGCAAACCTGTGATAACAAGAGCAATAGAGGTGCAAAAGATCTTCAGCCTCTGGACTGAAACTGGACCGTATCCAACTTGAAACGATTTGCCCGCTTGTAGGTACCGAAGTCATTGAAACGAACTCCGGCCTTCCCCATGACTTCATGGGCATAGGGCGCCGTCATCTGTCGAAGATAAAAAGGATCTTTCACGACAAAATGGTGAATACTGTGAGTACTGCCAAAGTTGAAACAGAACAACTGGAACGGCCACAACAGCCAATGGTTCATTACTTGGGTTTGCTGTAGAGCATTGCGTGGCGCAACGTCACCATAATAATGCATATTGGAACTGATGAAATACAGGCAGAACTGTCGAATCATATTCGGCGCAACAACAATGACCACTACACAATCAATCACGTTCATCACTTGCAGCACTAACGGCGAACTTGGTGGCGGCACTCCTGCCAGGCCGCCCAGCCAGGTAGACAAGTGATAACCCAGGAACACATACCAGCTGCCCCAGTACAGGAGCCCGAAAGGGGTATTGAGGCGAATGATCCTGGCCAGCAGTTTCATTTTCTGCCGCCAGCCCGGTGCGCAGACCGCATTCACAAAGCCGAACAGGAAGCCATCCATCAGCTTCAGCAGCCTGAGAATGCCCCAGGGGTTGCCGCTGGTGGTGATCCAGGCCTCGACATCGGTGGCGGTTCCGGATTCCTTGTGATGATGAAAGTGCAGGCCGCGCCTGAGCCAGGGGCTGGGCATTCCCGGGCGCGTCAGCCAGCACAGCAGCATCATGAAGTTATGGGCCAGAGGCTGTTTCCGGAAATACAGACGGTGAATCAGGTCATGTTCAAGTTCATGAATGATCGAGGTCGACAGCGCGTTTACCAAGATGCACAACCACGCGGGCATGATGCCCTTCACATACAACACACCAGTCACCACCATAGCTGTCACCGAAACAGCCATGGCACTTGCACCCAGGGCGTTCTGATAGTTCAGGACAGGATAGCGTCTGCGTAGTTCGTTACCATGCTCGGTAATTTGGCGGGTGACTTCTTCGATCTTTTGCTGGTCAGTTACGGAACGACCGCAATCAAGTTCCTTTTCTATGGAGTTCATCACTTCATCCTTTGAAGAAAATGAGTGGAGGCGAACTTCAATAGAAAGACATACTTCGATAGCAAAACAACCAATTGGGCCGAAACGGCGGCTACAACTGATAAGTGGCCCCCTGGACCGCTGGTTTTTTTAACAACTGTTATGAATGACCCAGCAGTCCACTTTGGAACTATTAGTTCGCCACTACTGAGCCTCTTTGGGTAAGTCCTGAAGAACTTTCAAGATTGCTTCATTGTCGAACAACCCATCAACGTGCAAAACCTCAAACTTCGACGAAAGTAGGGGCAACTGCACTAAACCTGACTCGCTCGACGCAGGACCGCAGCAACCTGCCAGCCCTCTCCCCCCTGAGGCGACATCGCAGGCGCAGCCCAGGGAAAAGCCCGAGACGCCACGAAAAATGACCCATTTCATGCAAAAAACCGCTCTAACACACTGTTTTCCTGTACCTTTGGTCCAAATTTCCGAGAAATGTCACGATCCAGCACACGGCCGCTGACTGTTTTCCCATGCGCAAACTTCTCTACATCACCCTCACCCTGGCCCTGCTTGCCGCCATCACCAGCTACGCCATCTGGACCCGTGATCGTCCAGGGGCGCACTACCTGTCGGACCTGCGTATCCAGCTCGCGGTGGACCAGGGTGTGCCTGCCGACCACGGCAACCTGCTGGCAATCCAGCCCGAGCTGTTCCCCACCGACTACCAGAGCATCGAGCGCCTGCATCGCAAGCTTGCGGCCTACATGCAGCAAGCCCGTGACAAGGGCCTGGTCAATGACAAGACCATCGTCGTGCTGCCCGAGCATGTCGGCACCTGGCTGATGGTCAGTGGTGAAAAGAATGAGCTGTATCAGGCCACCTCTCTGAAGGAGGCAATGAACTGGCTGGCGGTGAGCAACCCGCTGCCGTTTCTCAAGGCGCTGATCACCGCCAGGGGTGACAGCCGCCTGGACGATGCGTACCTGCGCATGAAGGCCAAGAGGATGGCTCGGGACTATCAGTCGCTGTTCGGCGGCCTGGCGAAGGAGTTTCATGTGACCCTGGTGGCCGGCAGCATCATTCTTCCAGAACCCAGTGTCAGCCAGGGCAACCTGCAGATCGGCAGCGGCGCCCTGTACAACAGCAGCCTGGTGTTTGGCAGCGATGGCCTGCCCATGGGCCAGCCCCAGCGGCAGATCTACCCGACCTATGCCGAAAGCGGCTACGTGAAGGGCGATGCCGACAAAGCGCTGGAGGTTATCGACACCCCGGCCGGGCGCCTCGGTGTGCTGATCGGCAGCGACAGCTGGTACCCCGACAACTACCGCAAGCTCAATGACCAGCACGCCCAACTGGTGGCGGTCCCGGCCTTTGTCATGGGCCGTGATGGCTGGGACAAACCCTGGCGCGGATACAAGAGCATCGCCCCCCCCAGCGAAGTCAGCCTCAAGCCCGAGGAAGTCAGCGAGGGGGAGGCCTGGCATCGCCTGACACTGACTGCGCGTGCACCCAGCAGCCTGGCCAGCGCCGGGGTCAGCGTGTTCCTGCGCGGCCAGTTCTGGGACCAACGCAGCAGTGGCCAGAGTTTCATCAACAGCAACGGCCAGACCTTTGCCGACGATGGCAACCGCGGCGCCCGCCTGCTGAACATCTGGTTGTAGGCCAATGAAAACCCCACCGATGCGCCTGGGCGATTTGTCGGTGGGCTTCGTCCATAGCCTGGTGGATGCGGTCCTCAGCTACGGGCAGGACCCCACCCCCTTGCTGGAACAGTACGCCCTGGACGCCGCGCGCCTGGGCGAAGCCGGAGCGCGGCTGTCAATCCCGCGCTACATGCGCCTTGGCCACGGGGCGATCCAGCTGACCGGAGACCCGGCCCTGGGCTTGCGCATGGGCCGCCTGAGCCGGCTGAGCCAGGCCGGCCTGGCCGGAGTGACCGCAGCCCAGGCCCCCACCGTGCGCGAAGCCGCCCGCTGCCTGACCCGCTT
This sequence comes from Pseudomonas sp. GW822-FHT04H02, assembly GCF_058800645.1. Taxonomy (NCBI): domain Bacteria; kingdom Pseudomonadati; phylum Pseudomonadota; class Gammaproteobacteria; order Pseudomonadales; family Pseudomonadaceae; genus Pseudomonas; species Pseudomonas sp. GW822-FHT04H02. The sequence goes on from NZ_JBXAMM010000004.1 coordinate 759,654, forward strand.
CGAAGCTCTGTATGGCTCCAACTATCGCGGCCAGTCGAGCTTTCACGAGGATGCCAGCGGCGCCTGGCTGTGCTTCTACTCCATCAGCCCGTACAACGCCTACAACCGCTTCGTGGTGGACTCGATCATCTCCGGCTGGCTGCAGCAGTTGTCCAGCGTCGCCGACCAGGCGATCCACGCCGAACAGATCGATATCGAATTCCAGCGCCCGGACTACCACGAGGCCTATGCGGTACTCGGCCCCACGCCTATCCAGTTCGGCGCCGAACAGAACCAGCTGCGCCTGAGCCAGGCCAGCCTGGGCCTGCGCAACCCGCAGCATTGCCCGAGCACCTGGCGGCATCTGGTGCAGTTGTGCGAGAGAGAACTGGAACAACTGACCCGCACCCGCAGCCTGCGCGAACGCATCATTCAGATGCTGGGGCCGTTGCTCAATGGCGGTCGCGAGCCGGGCCTGGAAGAAGTGGCGATGCGCCTGAAGCTGCCGACCTGGACCCTGCGGCGCAAGCTGGCGGAAGAAGGGACGCAGTTCCGGGCGATTCTCAATGACACCCGCCGCGACCTGGCCATGACCTACATTCGCGATACTGAACTGGCGTTCGGGGAGATTGCCTATCTGCTGGGCTTTGCCTCAGCCGAGGCGTTTCAACGGGCCTTCAAGCGCTGGAATGGCCAGACCCCCGGGGATTTTCGCCGCAGCCACCGACAATTCGGCTAGAGAAACGGTAAAAAAAAACGCCACCGGCGTTACAGCTCGGTGGCGTCTTCAGCAGGTTCCAGAGGATCCAGCTCGAAAGCCTGATACTCCAGCAGTTCCTCTTGGTATTCGTCCATGGCGGACTCCTTTTTCCGTTGTTGAAAGACCTTGTTCAATAGCCCTGTGCCTAATGACCATCGGGATCAGCATAAAGTGCCGGGATGACAGAAAAAATACTACCCCCCAGGTCAGGATTTCTATCATTAAAACGTAACAGCCCGTGAGGAATTTAACCCTCGAACACAGATGCAACTGCAACGATTGCAATTGCAATCATATTTGCCAATCCGTTAGGGTAGCCGCTCTCCCCCCTTGCGGACGGCGCCGAGCATGAACCCATCCTCACTTTTCCCCACTCGCCACAAGGCCCTCGCGCAACAGGCGGCCCAGGCCTGCCTGGACCTGCTCAGGAGCGCCCGCCCCCCTGGCGGTTCGCCACTCAACACCGTGCTGGAGATGGCCAATACCCTGGAGCTGGACCGGCGCACCGCACGCCAGTCCTTTGTGGTGCGCAGCCACAGCGCACCACAAAGGAGTACCCGGATCAGCGCCTGGCCATTGTGGTTCTCCACCGACAGCGCGGAAAAACCCCTGCTCTATCTGCACCGCTGCAGTTCTTCGGCGCAGTTGTGCGCGGTCAGCGCCGAGACCGCGGCGCGGGGCATCCTGTGCAACGACAGTGAGACCCAAACCTCCCCATGGCCCAAGGGTGCCGACCCGTCACTGGCGTTGTGGCTGGCCCACAACCCGCACTGCCTGCCATTCGACCCGGCCACTGGCGCGGAGGCCGAGGCGATTATCCTGGAGGCCCTGCAACGCCTGTATATCGAGGGCCAGCCAGGCTTCTACTACCTGGCCCTGCATGACCATGAGCTGCAACTGGAACTGACGCCCGAGCAACGGCAAGCCGCATTGCAGGGGATGTACAAGGTGACGGACACCACTGCCCACCCAGCGGCGGGGCGCGTGCGACTGCTGGGCGCCGGCCGGGCGTTTGCCCAGGTCAGGGCCGCGGCGGATCTGCTGCAGCGTGATTGGAAGGTGGCCAGCCAGCTCTGGAGTTGCCCCAGCTACACCCGCCTGGCGCGGGAAGCGGCTGCGGCGCAGCATTGGAATCGCCTGCATCCTGGGCAGGAGAAGCGCGGCTCACACCTGCAGCGCTGCCTGGCGGATGACTCGGCGCCCGTGATTGCAGTGACTGGCTACGGCCAGGCGGTGGCCGAACAGCTACGCCCTCACCTCAAGGCCGAGCTGGTGGCCCTGGGCACCGACTCCTTCGATGCCGCCCGCGACCCGCGACGCGGCCGCTGCCCCGAGGCTCGCTGGATCGCCGTGCTGGCGCTCAAGAGCCTGGCAGACGCTGGGCAATTGCCCATGCAATGCGTGGAACAGGCCATGGCGACCTATGGCCTGCCCTGACGGTACCGGGCTCAGCCCCTGGAGCCTGTGTCGCCACCATTGGCCGCCGCCCGAGCCAGGGTCGCGGTGCGTTCCAGGGCATCGGCAAAGGCGTGTTTCTGCTCGCTGTCCAGTTGCGAGAGAAACAGCTCGGCCACTGTCGCCTCGTAGATTTTCCACATCTTCTTGCGCAGCTTTCGGCCTTCGTCGGTGATGCTGACAAAGGCCGCGCGACCATCGCCCTCACAGCGCGAGCGCTGCACCAGGCCGTCTTTTTCCAGGCGATCCACCAGGCGTGTGAGGTTGTAGCGCTCGATGGCCAGCACATCGGCCAATTCGTGCATGCGCCGGGTACCTTCGGCGCCGCTTTCCAGGCCCCAGAGGGCGTCGTACCAGGCGTACGCCGGCAAGCCGGCCTGGGCCAGGCGGCGCTCGATTTCGCGAATCACCGTCCGGTGAGCCCTGACAAAACGGAACCAGACATCGGGCTCTTTTGAAGACATGCCACACCATCCGAAGGTTTGAAGAAGGGTTGCAATAGTAGCGCATGCCGGGATAGATTCGGCCATGTAGTTGCAATTGCAATTACTTTTCCCGGCGCCGAATACCCTCCGATTCCACAAGAATCCGCGCGCTGGAACCCCGCCCAACACGGAGCCAGGTATGACCCAGAACAACAGTGCAACCCTCGATAACGATCCCCAGGAAACCCGCGAGTGGCTCGACTCTCTGGAGTCGGTGCTGACGGTGGAAGGTCGCCCGCGGGCCCATTACCTGATCGACCAGTTGCTGGATTTCGACGTGGCACGCCACGGCGACTTCCATGGCCGGGTGACCACGCCCTACATCAACACCATTGCCCCCGATCGGCAGCTGCCCTACCCCGGCGACCTGGAGACCGAGCGCAAGCTCAACGCGATGATCCGCTGGAACGCCATGGCCATGGTGCTGCGCGCCGGCAAGCATTCGGGCGTGGGCGGCCACATCGCCACCTATGCTTCGGCAGCCGTGCTCTACGACGTGGGTTTCGATCATTTCTTCCGCGGCCGCAGCGACAGCTTCGACGGTGACATGGTGTACATTCAGGGCCACTCCTCCCCAGGCATCTACGGCCGCGCCTACCTGGAAGGCCGGATCAGCGCCGCCCAGCTCGACAACTTCCGCCGCGAGGCCGACGGCCAGGGCATTTCCTCCTATCCGCACCCCAGGCTGATGCCGGACTTCTGGCAGTTCCCCACTGTATCCATGGGCCTGGGGCCGATCACCGCGGCCTATCAGGCGCGTTTCATGCGCTACCTGGAACTGCGCGGGCTCAAGCAGCACCAGGGGCGCAAGGTCTGGGCCTTCCTCGGCGACGGCGAAATGGACCAGCCCGAATCCCTGGCGGCGATTTCCCTGGCCGGGCGGGAGAAACTCGACAACCTGATCTTCGTCGTCAACTGCAACCTGCAACGCCTCGATGGCCCGGTACGGGGCAACGCCAAGGTCATCCAGGAGTTCGAAAGCCTGTACCGCGCCGCCGGCTGGAACGTGATCAAGGTGATCTGGGGCAGCGGCTGGGACGCGCTGCTGGAGAAGGACCGCAGCGGCCTGCTGCGCCAGCGCATGATGGAGTGCGTGGATGGCGACTATCAGAACTACAAGTCGCAGAACGGCGCCTATGTACGCGAGCATTTCTTCGGCAAGTACCCGCAATTGCTGGAGCTGGTGGCCGATCTCTCGGACGAGCAGATCTGGAAGCTCTCCCGGGGCGGCCACGACCCGCTCAAGGTCTACAACGCCTATGCCGCCGCAGTACGCCACAGCGGCCGGCCCACGGTGATCCTGGCGAAAACCGTCAAGGGCTTCGGCATGGGCGAGGCCGGCGAAGGCCAGAACATCAACCACCAGCTGAAGAAGATGGGGGCCGAGGCAGTGAAGGCCTTCCGTGATCGCTTCGAACTGCCGGTCAGCGATGAGCAACTGGCTGAAATGCCCTACCTCAAGCCCGCGGCGGACAGCACGGAAGGCCGTTACTTCGCAGCCTGTCGCAGCCGCCTGGGGGGCTATGTGCCGGCTCGCTACAACGACTGCGCACCGCTGCAGATCCCGGCCCTGGAAGCCTTCGCCACCCAGCTCAAGGACACCGGCGACCGGGCGATCTCCACCACCATGGCCTTCGTGCGCATCCTCGGCACCCTGCTCAAGGACCCGCAGATCGGCAAGCGGGTGGTGCCGATCGTGCCTGACGAGTCGCGCACCTTCGGCATGGAAAGCCTGTTCCGCCAGATCGGCATCCACTCGGCGGTGGGCCAGCTCTATACCCCACAGGATGCCGGGCAACTGAGCTACTACAAGGAGAGCAAGGACGGCCAGATCATGCAGGAGGGCCTGAACGAATCCGGGGCGATTTCCTCATGGATCGCCGCCAGTACCTCCTACAGCAACCACCAGGTCATGACCCTGCCCTTCTACATCTTCTATTCGATGTTCGGCTTCCAAAGGATCGGTGACCTGGCCTGGGCCGCCGGCGATGCGCGGGCCCGGGGCTTCCTGCTGGGCGCCACGTCCGGGCGCACCACGCTGATGGGCGAAGGCCTGCAGCACGACGACGGCCACAGCCATATCCTCGCCTCGGTGATTCCCTGCTGCATCTCCTACGACCCGACCTTCGCCTATGAACTGGCGGTGATCATCCATGAAGGCATGCAGCGCATGTATGTGCAGCAGGAGGATGTGTATTACTACATCACCCTGCTCAACGAAAACTACCCGCAACCGGCCATGCCCGAAGGTGCTCGCGAGGGCATTCTCAAGGGCTTGTACCGCTTCAGCTCAAGCACCGCCCAGGGCGCCAAAGCCCCGCGGGTGCAACTGATGGGCAGCGGCTCGATCCTGCGCGAGGTGATCGCCGCCGGGCAGCTGCTGGAGAAGGACTTCGGGGTGCAGAGCGACATCTGGAGTGCCACCAGCCTCACCGAACTTCGCCGCCAGGGCCTGGCGGCGGAGCGCTGGAACCTGCTGCATCCGCAGCAGCCTCGGCGAGCGGCCTATGTCGAGCAATGCCTGGAAGGCCATCAAGGCCCGCTGGTGGTGGCCACCGACTACATGAAACTGTTCGCCGACCAGATCCGCCCCTTCGTCGAGGGTCGGCGCTTCGTCGCCCTGGGCACCGACGGCTTCGGCCAGTCCGATACCCGGGAAAACCTGCGGCAGTTGTTCGAGGTGGACCGGCATTTCATCGCCCTGGCGGCGTTGAAAGCCCTGGCCGATGACGGGGAGATACCCTACAGCCAGGTCGGCGAAGCCTTGAGCCGCTATCGGATCGACGCTGAAAAAGTCGACCCGAGCTCGGTCTAGGAGCCTTAGTGCCCGCTGCTCGGCAGGGCCGGAATCGGCTCGCTGGGCGGCGGCAGGTTGCTGGCCGGTGGCGGCGTGACGGTTTGTGTGGCGGGCGCTGGCTCGCTGCTGGCTGCCGGCACTATCGGCGCCGCCTCGACCGGAGGAGCCAGGGGTTGCGAGACCGCAGGCTCAGGCTCGGTGGCGGGTGCCGGCGCGGCCACAGGGGCAGGCTCGACCACTGGCTGCGCCTTGGGCTCGGGCTTGGCTGGCGCCTCGGGCTTGTTCTCGGGAACCCCGAGGTCGGCCTTGGGTTTCTCTTCGATATGCGCCGCCTTCTTCGCTTCCTGGGGCAGGAACAACTCCACCAGGGCGAAATAGCGGTCATAGAACTTGGCCGAGGACACGGTTTCGCTGGCCACCTTGACCATCGAATCATCGGTAGAGCCGATCGGCATCGACACCGAGCCCAGCACGCCCACGCCGAGGCTGGCCGAGTTGTTCACCTTCTTCAGCGCATAGCGATCCTGCAGGGCGTTGGCGAACATCGTCGAACGCTGGTCGCCGCTGCCGTCCTGGGCACAAACCACGTTGAAGCTGATTTCCAGGTGGGTCTCGCCGGTCTGCTGGAAGCTCTTGTGGCCGCTGACCAGCTTCGGATCGTTGCTGGTGATGATGTAGCCCTGGCTGAGCAGGGCACGCCGCGCGGCCTCACAGGAGGCGGCATCGCTCACCGGGTAATTGCGCGAAAACGTGCCGGAATCATCGAAGCTTTCGTGCTCGTAGATGGCGGTCTTGTGCGACGAACAGCCGGCCACCGCAGACAGCAGCAACACCCCGGCCGTGGCGCGCAGATGAAATGATTTAAACATCGAGAATCCTGAGGAAAACGCTCCGGCGCGTATTGTGCAACAGATCAGCGTCCCGCAGCGCGGGTAATTGGTGCCTTAAATCTCTCATCAGTTTACTGACCACTGTTTGCCGGAAAAAGTCGCTCGCTCAAGTGCTCGATCAGCACCCGCAGCTTGGCCGCTGCATGCCGGCTCGAGGGCCACAACACCCAGAAGGCGCCGTTGTGCTCCAGGTATGGGTCGAGCACGGTTTGCAACTCGCCACGGCGCACCGCGGCCTGGACCATGAAGTCCGGCAGGCAGGCAATGCCCAGCCCGCTGCGCGCCGCGTGCTCCACCGCCTCGATGGAGCTGCTGGTCAGGCGAGTGGGCAGCACCGGCTCCGGCGCATCCGCTTGAACCTTGAAGGGCCAGGCCTCGAGCTTGCCGGTGTGGTGAAAGGTATGCCGCAGGCAGGAGTGACTGCGCAATTCCTGCGGGGTCTGCGGCACGCCACGCTGCTGGAAATAGCCGGGGCTGCCCACCAGCACCATGCGAAAGCGCCCCAGCTGCCGGGCCAGCAACCGCGAGTCCTTGGGGTTGCCGGTGCGCACTACCAGGTCGAAACCCTCTTCCACCACATCCACCATGCGATCGGAGAGGTCGATATCCAGCTCGATCTGCGGATAGCGTTGCATGAACTCGGCCAGTACCGGCATCAACAACCCATGGACCTGCGGCGCGCTGACCCGCAGCTTGCCCACCGGCGCGCTGGAAGAGTCACATAGCTGGAACTCCGCCGCCTCGACTTCGGCGGCGATCCTGCGGCAGCGTTCGAGGAATCCGGCGCCTTCGGCGGTGAGGCTGATGCTGCGGGTGGTGCGATGAAACAGACGAGTCTCCAGGCGCTCCTCCAGACGGGCAATACTTTTGCCAACCGCCGAGGAAGAGACTCCCAGAAGGCGCCCCGCTTCGGTGAAGCTGCGGGTTTCCGCCACCTGCATAAATACCGGGATACTGCCGAGCCAGTCCATCGCGCCGCTCCGAAATTAAGGACACCTGTGTCCGATAAGTTCGGAACCTTAGCCTATTTTTCCGCCATGAACAGCGCCCTACCCTAGGCCCCTCACTTCCGAACCCACCCATCGGGGCCTTTCCATGAGCAATTGCGTCAATGCCTGCGAACCCTTGCAAGTACCTGCCACAACCCACGAACGCCTGCCTGTCGGCGGCCTGCTGGCCCTGGCCACTGCCGGGTTCATCACCCTGATGACCGAAACCCTGCCCGCCGGCCTGCTACCGCAGATGAGTGCCGACCTGGGCGTGTCTGCAGCGCTGATCGGCCAACTGGTGACCGTCTACGCCCTGGGCTCACTGCTGGCGGCCATTCCGCTGATCCTCCTCACCCAGGGCTGGCGGCGCCGGCCCCTGCTGCTGATCGCCATCGGCGGTTTCGCCGTGGTCAACAGCATCACGGCCCTCTCCACCGAATACAGCCTGATCCTGGTGGCGCGCTTCTTTGCCGGAGTCTTCGCCGGCTTGCTCTGGGCCCTAGTGGCAGGTTATGCCAGCCGCATGGTGGCGCCACACTTGCAGGGCCGGGCGATTACCCTGGCCATGCTCGGCGCGCCGCTGGCGCTGTCGGTGGGCATGCCCGCCGGGACCTGGCTGGGCGCCCTGCTGGGCTGGCGCATGAGTTTCGCCGTGATGACTGTGCTGACCCTGGGCCTGATCGGCTGGGTACTGGTGCAAGTGCCGGACTTCCCCGGGCTGCGGGCGCAGAAGCGGCTGTCGCTGAGTCGTGTCCTGACCCTGCCGGGGATCCGGCCGGTGCTGTTCGTGACCTTCGCCTATGTGCTGGGCCACAACATTCTCTACACCTACATCGCGCCTTTTCTTGAGCCGGCCGGGCTTGGCGGGGAAATCGAGCGGGTGTTGCTGGTGTTCGGCCTGGCCGCCTTGCTGAGCATCTGGCTGGTGGGCCTGCTGATCGACCGCTGGCTGCGTGAGCTGGTACTGGCCAGCTGTCTGCTGTTTATCGGCTCGACCCTGCTGCTGGGCCTGCTCGGCGACCGGCCACTGGCAATCTATGGGGCAATCGCTATCTGGGGGCTGTCCTTTGGCGGCATGGCCACCTTGCTGCAGACTGCGCTGGCCAAGGCCGCCGGCGAGCACGCCGATACTGCGCAGTCGATGCTGGTGACCCTGTGGAACCTGGCAATCGCCGGTGGCGGCCTGGGCGGCGCGCTGCTGCTGCAGGGGCCGGGCGTGGCCACCTTCCCCTGGGTGATTGCCGCCCTGTTGCTGGTGACCCTGCTAGTGGCGATGAACGCCCGACGCCAGGGCTTCCCTGCCCGGGCTTAAAATCCGGCTCCCGGCTCGGGTGGCCGGGGCTCCAGCACCAGGGCTCGTGAAAGAATGCCTAGCCTTGCGAAGCAGGGTTCGCCGGCAAGGCGCCCTCTACCTTCGCCCCTGCACTGGAGCGGGCTTTACGGCTGCGTACCAGCGGCCAGAACAACTCTTGCGTCCAGCTCACGGGTGCCAAGTGTTCGATGCCATAGGCAACGGGCCGGCGCCGAGTGATCTTCGCCGTACCAAACAGCACATCCCAGAGGAACAGCAGGTTGCCGAAGTTGCCCTTGTAATGGGTCACACCATCCTCGGCGCTCAGGCCGTGGTGCGCCGAATGGGTGGACGGCGTAGAAAAGACCCGCTCCAGCAACCACATCAGCGGCCGCAGAAAACCGATGCGGTACAGCTTGTCATCCCAGGCCACACTGCTGTGAGCGGCGAAGATCACCGTCATCTTGAGAATCAGGTAACCGTAGTAGACCGGCGCCAGCCCCAGATAAATCAGCACTCCCGAGAACCAGATGCCGGGCATCAGCAGGTAATAGAAGCTGTTGTTGCGGTAGACGATGCGAATGCTCATGTAGGGCGCCGAATGGTGCGCGCGATGCAACGCGTACAGCGCCGGTACGCGGTGGGTCAATCGGTGCCACCAGTACTGGGTCATGTCATCGAAGACCAGGAACAGCAGCAGGCCGAGTACCCAGGGGATCTGTGCCAGTGCTCCCTTTGCTTCGGGCAGCGATAGCTGCATGAGCGCGCCGCTGGCCCACATCACCAGGGGAAAGGTCACACCGAGCAACAGGCTTGAGCCCACCGCCTCGATCAACACATCACGGCGCTGGCCGCGAGGTTGGCCAAAGGCCGAACAGGTGATTTCCAGGAGGATGAAAAACACAAAGATCGCCGAAACGATCAGCAGCGGGTTGTTGGTCAGCAGGTCGTGGTTCATGGCATTCTCGCTCTTATCCTTGTGGGCATCGCCCCACCATTAGAGATCAGCAAGGCAGCCCGCTCTATGCGCGAACTGGACAGAATTCCGCGAGATCCGGCCAAGGGCATGGCCCCGCGTTTCCATCGCGGGCGCCTGGGTGAAGTCCTGCAACGCTTTCTCGATGACCAGAACACCGGCCCCCAGCAGGACTACAACCTGCTGCAGCTGGAGCAGCTGTGGCGCGCCGCGGCAGCGCTGGAGCCGGCCATCGGCCTCAAGCTGTTCGAACGCTTCACCCCCCAGGACTGGCACGTGATCGCCCACGCCAGCCTGTACTGTCCGGATGTCGCCGCGTCCATGGCGTTCTGGGTGCGCTACGCGCCCTTGGGTTCGGATACCGACCGGGTACAGCTGGTGGCGGATACCCGGGGGGCCGGTGTCGAGGTTGATATCGACACATCGGCGCAACTCGGCCGCTACCTGATCGAGCACTATGGCGTCATGTCCATCACTCAGTTGCGCCGTGGCACCGGCCTTGCAGTGCTGCCGGTACTGGCCTGCTTCAGCCATCCGCGCCCGGCCTATCACGCGCAGTACCATCACTGGTTCGGCGAGCGGATCGAATTCGATTGCCCGGCCAACCGTTTCTACTTCGACCCGCAAACCCTGCAACTGCCGCTGCAAACCCGCCACGCCGGCATGCTGGAACTGCTGAGCGAGGAGCTGGATCGACGGGTGGCCCTGCACCGGCGACAGAGCGGTTGGGCCGCCAAGGTGGCAGCGGCTTGTCGCCAGGCCCTGGCCGCCGGCCACTCACCAACCCTGGAAAGCCTTTGCGCGCAACTGCATCAAACCCCGCGAACGCTTCGGCGACGCCTGGACGAACAGGGGTTGAGCTTTCGCGAATTGCTCGACCAGACCCGCGCCGAGCTGGAAATGCACCTGCAACTGCAAGGCGAATCCCGGGCCCAGATTGCCCTGCAGTTGGGCTACAACGATCAGGCGGCCTACCTGCATGCACGCAAACGCTGGAAGAACGCCCTTGGCTGAGGTTTTTTCCAGCCCAAAAAAAGACCCCGGCATTGCGGCCGGGGTCTTTTCAACACTGTGGGTCAGGCATCAGTAACGCTTGATGTCCGCCTGGTTTTCCAGCTGCTTGCGGTAGGCGGCAAAGTCTTGCTGCCCTACCCGCGAGGCCAGGAAGCGACGGTATTGAGCCTTCTCTTCCTCGGTCGGCGCAGCGGCTTCGTTGACACCATTGAGCTGCAGCACCAACAGGTTGCCATTAGGCAGGGTCACGCTGGTGAAGGTCGGTTTGTCCTTGGACTCAGGCTTGGTCATGCGGAACAGCGCCTGCAGCACGGTCGGATCGATCCCTTCCTGGCCACGGGTCACGGCGTGCGCGACTTTCCAGTCCTGGCCATCCACCGGCTTGTTCAGCGCGGTCTTGCCGTCGCGCAGGCTGGCGATCAGCTCTTCAGCCTTGGTCTTGGCCGCGGCACTGGCGTGCTCTTTGGCCAATTGCGTGCGAATGGCACTGGCAACGCTTTCCAGTGGCAGTTGCTCAGGTTTGCGGTGCTCCTTGGCACGCAGCACTACCACGGTTTCCGGGTCCAGTTCGATGGCGGTGCTATTGGCACCCTCATCGAGGACTTCGGTGCTGAACGCCGCTTGTATCACGGCGCGGTTGGCTGCGATGCCGTCACCACCTTCACGGCCGAATGGCGCGGAAGTGTGGACAGTCAGCTTCAGGTCCTGGGCCGGTTGTGCCAGATCGGACGCTTCGAACGACGAGTCTTCCAGTTGCTTGGTGGCCTCGACGAAACGCTGCTCGACCTGCTGGGTCTTCAGATCCCGGGTCAGCTTGCCCTTGAGGCTGGCGAAGCTCGGCACTTCCGGCGCTTCGACACCCAGTAGCTTGATCAGGTGGAAACCGAAGTCGGTACGTACCGGCGCCGATACCTGGTCCTTGTTCAAGGCGTACAGGGCTTTCTCGAAGGTTGGATCATAGACGCCAGGACCTGCGAAACCCAGGTCGCCGCCGTTGCTGGCCGAACCCGGGTCCTGGGAGAACTCCTTGGCCAGTGCCTCGAAGCTTTCGCCCTTGGCCAGACGTGCCTGGATCTCTTCGATCTTGGCCTTGGCCTGGGCCTCATTCACCTTGTCATTGACTTCGATGAGGATGTGCGCGGCGCGGCGTTGCTCGGACAGGTTGGCAATTTCCTTCTGATACAGCGCTTGCAGGTCCTCGTCCTTGACGCTGACCTGATCGAAGAAGGCGGCCTTCTTCAATTCGATGTAATCAATCACCACCTGGTCCGGAGTCATGAACTCCTTGGCGTGCTGGTCGTAGTACGCCTTGACCTCGTCGTCGGTCAACTTGACCGCTGCCGGGTCGGCCTTGATGGTCAGGGAAGCGAAGTCACGGGTCTGCTTTTCCAGACGGGCGAATGCCAGCACCTGGGCGTCGGTGACAAAACCGCTGCCTGCCAGACCGGCGCGTACCTGGCCGATCAGCATTTCCTGAGTCAGCATCTGGCGAAATTGCAGGCGGGTGTAACCCAGTTGACGGATCACCTGGTCGAAACGTTCGGGGCTGAACTTGCCATCAACCTGGAACTCCGGCGTTTGCAGAATGACCTGGTCCAGCGCACCTTCGGAGAACGCGAACTTGGAATCCTGCGCACCTTGCAGCAACAGCTTGCGGTCGATCAGCCCTTTGAGAGCAGCTTCGCGCAGCATCTTCTCGTCCAGCAGGGAGGCATCGAAGTCTTTGCCCAGCTGCTGCATCAACTGACGACGTTGCATGTCGACGGCCTGGCTCAACTCGTTCTGAGTGATTTCCTCACCGTTGACCTTGGCCGCGTCCTGATTGTGGGTAGTGGCCTTGAAAATGGCATCGAATCCCGTCAACGCCAACAGCGCGACGATAACCCCGATGATGGTTTTGGCAATCCAGCCTTGTGAATTGTCCCTGATATTCTGCAGCATGCGTCCCCCAGAAACGGTTGTACTTCAATTTGAGCAACCGTGGAGCGTGGGTAGAGTCCGGATAGAAGAAAGGCGCATCCGAGGATGCGCCTTCTCGTAACTGGCGGAGCGGACGAAGGTTAAACCCGCGACCCTCGGCGTGAACCGGTGGTAGACCGGTTGACTAGCGCCCCGCTGCCAGATCAGGCATGACCCCGACCCGGATGGGCAAAGACCCTGAAGAAACTTAGTTAACGGCTTCTTTCAGTGCTTTACCGGCTTTGAAACCTGGCTTTTTAGCAGCAGCGATTTCCAGAGTCTTACCGGTCTGTGGGTTACGACCGATACGCGCTGGACGATCAGTTACGGAGAAAGTACCGAAACCAACCAGCACCACAGAGTCACCGGCCTTCAGAGCGCCAGTAACGGATTCGATTACTGCGTCCAGCGCACGGCCAGCAGCAGCTTTCGGGAGATCAGCAGATGCAGCGATAGCATCAATCAGTTCCGACTTGTTCACTCTAAGTCCCCTTATATATCTATGAGTATGATTCTAAGTTTTTTGGTGAAAGCAAAAACGAGTGCTGAATGGCCTACAGACACTTAAGAGCCGCTTTATAACAAGGGCTCTAAAAAGCTGTCAAGGAAGCCCCCCAGGCTAATGCGTACTAATGCGTGCTAATTCTTTCCTTAGAGTCAGACTCGCGTTTTTCGTCCTTTGCGACTATCTCGGGAGCCACATCCGGCAAGGGCTCCGGCGCGTATTGCAGCGCAATTTGCAGGACTTCGTCAATCCATTTAACCGGTTTAATCTGCAGATCCTGCTTGATATTGTCAGGAATTTCTTTCAAATCGCGAACATTCTCTTCCGGAATGATCACTGTCTTGATTCCACCCCGATGAGCGGCGAGTAATTTCTCTTTCAACCCGCCGATAGCCAATACCTGACCACGCAGAGTGATCTCGCCCGTCATTGCCACATCAGCCCGCACCGGAATGCCGGTCAGCGCCGAAACCAGCGCCGTGCACATGCCTACACCCGCGCTGGGGCCGTCTTTCGGGGTCGCCCCTTCAGGCATGTGGATATGGGTGTCACGCTTCTCGTGGAAGTCCAGGGGAATGCCCAGGCTCTTGGCCCGGCTGCGCACCACGGTCAGTGCTGCAGTGATCGACTCGACCATCACATCGCCCAGGGAACCGGTCTTGATCAACTGGCCCTTGCCCGGAACCACAGCGGCTTCGATGGTCAGCAGTTCACCGCCCACTTGAGTCCATGCCAACCCGGTCACCTGACCGATCTGGTCTTGCTGCTCGGCCAGGCCGTAGCGGAATTTGCGCACGCCGAGGAAGTGCTCCAGCAGGTCGGAAGTGACCTTCACCGAGAAGCGCTTTTCCATCGCATGCTCTTTCACCGCCTTGCGGCAAACCTTGGCAATCTGCCGCTCCAGGCCGCGTACACCGGCCTCGCGGGTGTAGTAGCGAATGATGTCGCGGATCGCATCCGGCTCGAATTCCAGCTCGCCCTTCTTCAGGCCGTTGGCTTGAATCTGCTTGGGCGAGAGGTACTTGACCGCGATGTTGATCTTCTCGTCCTCGGTGTAGCCAGGCAGACGAATCACCTCCATCCGGTCCAGCAAGGCCGGCGGAATATTCATCGAGTTGGAGGTGCAGAGGAACATCACATCGGACAAGTCGTAATCGACTTCCAGGTAGTGATCGTTGAAATTATGGTTCTGCTCAGGGTCCAGCACCTCGAGCAATGCCGAGGCCGGATCACCGCGCATATCGCTGCCCATCTTGTCGATTTCGTCGAGCAAGAACAGTGGGTTGCGCACCCCCACTTTTGTCATCTTTTGAATCAATCTTCCTGGCATCGAACCGATGTAAGTCCGACGATGCCCACGAATCTCCGCCTCGTCACGCACGCCACCCAGGGCCATGCGTACGAACTTGCGGTTGGTAGCGTTGGCGATCGACTCCGCCAGGGAGGTCTTACCCACCCCAGGAGGCCCCACCAGGCACAGTACCGGGCCACGAATCTTTTTGACCCGTTTCTGTACGGCGAGGTATTCGAGAATCCGTTCCTTGACCTCTTCCAGGCCATAGTGGTCGGCATCGAGAATATCTTCGGCACGTGCCAGATCGAGACGAACCTTGCTCTGTGCCTTCCACGGCACCTGAACCAGCCAGTCGATATACGAGCGAACAACAGTAGCCTCGGCAGACATCGGCGACATCTGCTTGAGCTTGTTCAGTTCGGCCTGAGCCTTGGTCATCGCGTCTTTTGGCAGGCCTGCGGCATCGATACGCTTTTTCAGCTCCTCGATTTCGTTGTGCCCTTCGTCGCCATCACCCAGTTCTTTCTGAATGGCCTTCATCTGCTCATTCAGGTAGTACTCGCGCTGGCTGCGCTCCATTTGCTTCTTGACGCGACCACGGATGCGCTTTTCCACTTGCAGCAGATCGATCTCGGCGTCCAGCAATGCCAGGACATGCTCGACCCGAGCGGACAGATCGATGATCTCGAGGATTTCCTGCTTCTGCTCGATCTTCAACGCCATGTGCGCAGCCATGGTATCCACCAGGCGGCTTGGCTCATCGATGCTATTGAGGGACGACAGCACCTCGGCAGGGACTTTCTTGCCCAGTTGCACGTACTGCTCGAACTGGGACAGCAGACTGCGAACAAACACTTCCGACTCACGGTCAGGAGCATCGACTTCGTCAATCAGGGAGACTTCGGCACGGCAATGGCCATCAACTTCGCTGAAGCGCTCAACAGCACCACGCTGTTCGCCTTCAACCAATACCTTGACGGTGCCATCAGGCAATTTGAGCAACTGCAAGACAGTCGCAATGGTACCTACGCGATAGAGTGCATCTTCACCGGGATCGTCATCAGCAGGGTTTCTCTGCGCCAGCAAGAGAATCTGCTTGTCGCCCGTCATCGCTGCCTCGAGGGCTTCGATCGACTTCTCGCGCCCCACGAACAGCGGGATAACCATGTGCGGATAAACCACAACATCACGCAATGGCAGGAGAGGCAATTCGATGGTTGTCTTCATGATTTCGCCTCTACGGCGGCCGTAAGGCCGTAAACAGATGGAAGTAAGCTTGAAACCAAGATGGGGGCTGACTGGAAAAAAAACAAGCTCAAAGACAGCACTTTAAGGCGCTAAAAACAAAGGGGCCCGAAGGCCCCTTCTTTCATTCCAACAGCGCGACGCTTACGCGTCTGGCGCCGCCTTGGCCGTCGGCTCACTGTTCTCATAGATGTACAGTGGCTGGGACTTGCCTTCAATAACGCTTTCGTCGATCACTACTTTACTCACCTCGGACTGCGAGGGGATTTCATACATAGTGTCGAGCAGAACACCTTCAAGAATGGAGCGCAGGCCACGAGCACCAGTCTTGCGTTCAAGGGCTCGCTTGGCGACGGACTTCAAGGCATCGGTACGGAACTCCAGGTCAACACCTTCCATCTCGAACAACTTGGCGTACTGCTTGGTCAAGGCGTTCTTCGGTTCGGTGAGGATCTGAATCAATGCCGCTTCGTCCAACTCATCCAAGGTCGCCAGGACAGGCAGACGACCGACGAATTCCGGGATCAGACCGAACTTGACCAGATCGTCAGGCTCGACTTCACGCAGGGACTCACCGACTTTCTTGCCTTCTTCCTTGCTGCGAACTTCTGCGTTGAAACCGATGCCGCCCTTGGTGGAACGGTTTTGAATAACCTTTTCCAGACCCGAGAACGCACCACCACAGATGAACAGGATGTTACGGGTATCGACCTGCAGGAATTCCTGCTGCGGATGCTTGCGACCACCTTGCGGAGGAACGGAGGCAACCGTGCCTTCAATCAACTTCAACAGGGCTTGCTGAACGCCTTCGCCGGAAACATCCCGGGTAATCGAAGGGTTGTCAGACTTGCGGGAAATCTTGTCGATCTCATCGATGTAGACAATGCCCATCTGGGCCTTCTCTACGTCGTAGTCGCACTTCTGCAGCAACTTCTGAATGATGTTCTCGACGTCTTCCCCCACATAACCGGCTTCGGTCAGGGTAGTGGCATCGGCGATGGTGAAAGGTACATTCAACAAGCGAGCCAGGGTTTCGGCCAACAGCGTCTTACCCGAACCTGTAGGGCCGATCAGCAAGATGTTGCTCTTGCCAAGTTCGACGTCGTCACTCTTCTTGTCACGCTGGTTCAGACGCTTGTAGTGGTTGTACACCGCTACTGCTAGAACCTTTTTTGCACGCTCCTGACCAATCACGTACTGATCAAGGATGCCGCTGATTTCTTTAGGCGAAGGCAATTTATGCGCGCTGCTCTCGGCCTGTGCTTCCTGCACCTCCTCACGGATGATGTCATTGCACAGGTCGACGCACTCGTCGCAGATAAAGACCGAGGGGCCGGCAATCAATTTGCGCACTTCATGCTGGCTTTTGCCACAGAAGGAGCAATAAAGCAGTTTGCCGTTGTCCTCGCCGTTGCGGGTGTCAGTCATTCGTTCGATCCAAATCCGATAGGCTTGCAACACAAGATGAAGGCTATTGCGGGCTTTTTCAAGCCCGCCACTGATCGGAACAACCGACCATGCCTATTTTGAGCTGCTTATTTTAAGCGGGGCGCTGGTTGATGACTTCGTCGATCAACCCGTACTCACGCGCAGCTTCGGCGCTCATGAAGTTATCGCGATTGGTATCGCGCTCGATTTCTTCCAGGGTGCGCCCGCTATGCTTGGCCATCAGCGTGTTGAGACGCTCACGGATAAAGAGGATTTCCTTGGCATGGATTTCAATATCCGATGCCTGGCCCTGAAAACCGCCCAGTGGCTGGTGAATCATCACTCGGGAGTTTGGCAGGCAGAAACGCTTGCCTGGGGCACCAGCTGTCAGCAAGAACGCGCCCATGCTGCATGCCTGGCCAATACAAGTGGTTGAAACGTTAGGCTTGATGAACTGCATGGTGTCGTAGATCGACATGCCGGCTGTCACCGAACCGCCCGGGGAGTTGATATAGAGATGGATGTCCTTGTCCGGGTTTTCCGCTTCAAGGAACAGCAGTTGCGCACAGATCAGGTTGGCCATGTAGTCCTCTACAGGGCCCACCAGAAAGATCACTCGCTCCTTGAGGAGGCGCGAGTAGATGTCGTAGGCGCGCTCGCCACGAGCGGACTGCTCGACAACCATCGGGACCAGGCCGCCTGCGGCCTGGATATCAGAGTTCTGCTGAATATACGAATTACGGAACATGCTCTGCAGTCACTCCCAAATAGTCACGTCTTGAATACGCATAAGCCAGCGCGAAGGCTGGCTTATGGTGTGTGCTTCGAACGAGAAGAAAATCAGTCGGCTTGAGGTGCTTCTACCGGCTTGACCGCTTCTTCGTAGGAGACCGATTTGTCGGTCACGCTAGCTTTCTGCAGAACAGTATCCACAACTTGTTCTTCCAGCACAACCGAACGAACTTCGTTCAATTGCTGCTCGTTCTTGTAGTACCAGGACACGACCTGCTCAGGTTCCTGATAAGCCGAAGCCATTTCCTGGATCAGCTCGCGAACGCGGTCTTCATCAGGCTTCAGATCGAACTGCTTAACAACCTCGGCAACGATCAGACCCAGCACCACGCGGCGCTTGGCCTGCTCTTCGAACAGCTCGGCTGGCAGTTGATCCGGCTTGATGTTGCCACCGAATTGCTGGACAGCTTGAACGCGCAGACGGTTAACTTCGTTGTCCAGCAGCGCCTTCGGCACTTCGATCGGGTTGGAGGCCAGCAGACCGTCCATGACCTGATTCTTCACTTTGGACTTGATGGCCTGACGCAGCTCGCGCTCCATGTTCTTGCGAACTTCGGCGCGGAAGCCTTCCAGACCTGCTTCCTTGATACCGAACTGAGCGAAGAACTCCTCGGTCAGCTCTGGCAGCTTAGGCTCGGAAACGCTGTTGACAGTCACAGTGAACTCGGCGGCCTTGTTGGCCAGATCCAGGTTCTGATAGTTCTCAGGGAAGGTCAGATTCAGGACGCGCTCTTCACCCGCCTTGGCGCCTACCAGGCCTTCTTCGAAGCCAGGAATCATGCGACCCGAGCCCAGCACCAGCTGGGTACCCTTGGCCGAACCGCCAGCGAAGACTTCACCGTCGACCTTGCCAACGAAATCGATGTTCAGTTGATCGTCGTTCTGCGCAGCACGATCGGCCACTTCAAAACGCACGTTCTGCTTGCGCAGGATTTCCAGCATGTTATCCAGGTCGGCATCAGCCACATCAGCGCTCAGGCGCTCAACGGCGATGTTTTCGAAACCGGCAACAGTGAACTCTGGGAACACTTCAAAAGTGGCAACGTACTCCAGGTCCTTGCCCTTCTCCAGCACTTTAGGCTCGACCGAAGGAGCGCCGGCAGGGTTCAGCTTCTGCTCGACAACGGCTTCATAGAAGGAAGCCTGGATCACATCACCTACTGCTTCTTGACGCGCATCAGCCTCATAACGCTGACGGATCACGCTCATTGGAACCTTGCCAGGACGGAAGCCTGGAATCTTGGCCTTTTGGGCAGTCTGCTGCAGACGCTTGTTGACCTGGCTCTCGATGCGCTCAGCCGGCACGGTGATGCTCATGCGGCGCTCAAGAGCAGAAGTATTTTCAACAGAAACTTGCATGGATATTCCTCGTTGCACAGACGTTAGCCGGCCGTTTTCCGACCCCAGAATCAAGGGCATGCATTCTAGAGGGTCAAACTCAAGAAGTCACCCTACTGAAAACGGGTAAAAAACCGCCGGCAATGTGAAGGCGGGGACAAAGGATTGAGCCTCGCCATGAGAGCAAATATTGCGAACCAAACCAGGGCCTCTACTTCAACCCTTCTATATATAGAAGGAGTCGTTCAGCACACCCCTGAAAAACGCCAGCCAATAGCTGAAACCCGGAACCTTCAACGACCAAAGGACAACATTCTGCCACTCAACCGGCTCATCGGATGCAGCCACTTAGAGGTATCGAATCCAGAAACGAAAACGGCGCAGCCCTTTTCAGGTGCTGCGCCGTTATCTGCTATTAACTAGCTACTTTATTGGTGCGGACGAAGAGACTCGAACTCTTACACCTTGCGGCGCTGGAACCTAAATCCAGTGTGTCTACCAATTCCAC
The DNA here is from genome assembly GCF_058800645.1 of Pseudomonas sp. GW822-FHT04H02. Classification (NCBI taxonomy): domain Bacteria; kingdom Pseudomonadati; phylum Pseudomonadota; class Gammaproteobacteria; order Pseudomonadales; family Pseudomonadaceae; genus Pseudomonas; species Pseudomonas sp. GW822-FHT04H02. The sequence continues at coordinate 779,359 of NZ_JBXAMM010000004.1, forward strand.
CACGTCCGCGTAACAAGCTTTTAAAGCAAAGGCGCCAGACTATTAATCTGGCGCCTTCTTCGAATATGGGGTGGACGATGGGGATCGAACCCACGACAACAGGAGTCACAATCCTGTGCTCTACCAACTGAGCTACGCCCACCATATTGCGTTACTTGTGCCAAAGCTGCCTAATGGCGCACCCGGCAGGACTCGAACCTGCGACCATCCGCTTAGAAGGCGGATGCTCTATCCAGCTGAGCTACGGGCGCCTTATTAATCTGTATTCTTTAACGATTACAAACTAATTGCTTTCAGTCGTTACGAGTTAAACATCAACTCTGCCCGACCTTCTTAACCAGTGCTAGGCTGTGCCCGACAAGTGCGACGAATGTTATAGACGGTCCGTTAGGTCGTCAACTCTTTTTTGAAAAAAATTCATTTAATTAAAGGGCTTAGGGGAATTTGCAGACCAAGCGCCTTTGCCCTCACGTTCCGACATGCGAGAATGCGTTCTCTTTTTCTCACCCTCTCGATGGTTAATCACGCGTCATGACTGCACAACTAATCGACGGCAAGGCGATCGCCGCTAGCCTGCGCCAGCAGATCGCCAAACGCGTCGCCGAGCGTCGCCAGCAAGGCCTGCGTACTCCAGGCCTCGCGGTGATTCTGGTCGGCAGCGACCCGGCCTCTCAAGTTTATGTCTCGCACAAGCGTAAAGACTGCGAAGAGGTCGGCTTCCTTTCCCAAGCCTATGACTTGCCCGCCAACACCACTCAAGAGGACCTGGCCGGCTTGATCGACCGCCTCAACGATGATCCGAACATCGATGGCGTCCTGCTGCAGTTGCCGCTTCCCGAGCACCTGGACGCTTCTCTATTACTGGAGCGTATTCGCCCGGACAAAGACGTGGACGGTTTCCATCCTTATAACGTCGGTCGCCTGGCCCAGCGCATTCCACTGCTGCGCCCTTGCACCCCCAAGGGCATCATGACCCTTCTGGAAAGCACCGGTGCCGATCTGTACGGCATGGATGCAGTGGTTGTCGGCGCTTCCAATATCGTTGGTCGCCCGATGGCCATGGAGTTGCTGCTGGCCGGTTGCACCGTGACTGTGACTCACCGCTTCACCAAGGATCTGGCTGGTCATGTCGGCCGTGCCGACCTGGTAGTCGTAGCTGCCGGCAAGCCGGGCCTGGTCAAGGGCGAGTGGATCAAGGAAGGCGCAATCGTCATCGACGTTGGCATCAATCGCCAGGACGACGGCAAGCTGGTGGGTGACGTGGTGTATGAAACCGCCCTGCCCCGCGCCGGCTGGATCACCCCAGTACCTGGTGGCGTCGGCCCCATGACCCGCGCCTGCCTGCTGGAAAACACGCTGTACGCAGCCGAATCGCTGCACAGCTGAGTTTGCTGCCCCGCAACAGAAAACCCGCCAATGGCGGGTTTTTTTATTCTGAAATTAAAGGCCACCCGGGCTCTTTATCACCCCTGACTCTTAGCCCACGCCCATTGCTGCGCAAAGCCCTACCGTTCAGGAAAAAAACGTGTTTTTTCTTTATTTTTAAGGGCTTTCGGCTGACCGTGGAAGAACAATCGACAGTTCTTCAGCCATACTCATAAAATGTAACGTTTTTCCCAGAAAGCCCGTTAGCCAACGGCATATCCATTCTTTATCGAGTCCGCCCGCGTGAAAATTCGTCTCTCCATTCTCAGCTTGTTGTTTGCTGTGTCCGGCACACTGATCGCGCACAGCGTCGACGCCAGCGAAACCACCGCGGCGCCAAGAGACACTTCACAATTGCATATCGCGTCCGGCAGCGCCCTGCTGCTGGATCTGCAGACCAACAAAGTCATCTATTCCAGCAACCCGGACGTGATAGTCCCCATCGCCTCGGTGACCAAGCTGATGACCGCCATGGTGGTCCTGGACGCCAAGCTGCCCCTGGACGAATACATCTCCATGAACATCAGCGATACCCCGGAAATGAAAGGGGTGTTCTCCCGGGTCAAGCTCAACAGTGAGCTGAGCCGCCGGGACACCCTGCTGATCGCCCTGATGTCTTCGGAAAACCGTGCTGCCGCCAGCCTGGCCCATCACTACCCGGGCGGCTACGCGGCGTTCATCGCAGCAATGAACGCCAAGGCCAAGTCCCTGGGCATGACCCACACCCGCTACGTGGAGCCTACAGGCCTGTCGATCCACAACGTTTCCACCGCCCGTGACCTGAGCAAGTTGCTGGTGGCTTCGCGCAAGTACCCGCTGCTCAGCGAACTGAGTACCACCAAGGAAAAGACCGTAGCCTTTCGCAAGCCCAACTACACCCTGGGCTTCCGTAATACCGACCATCTGGTGAACAAGGAAAAATGGGACATCAAGATCACCAAGACCGGCTTTACCAACCAGGCCGGCCACTGCCTGGTGCTGGTCACCAGCATGGGTAATCGCCCGGTAGCGCTGGTGATTCTCGATGCCTTCGGCAAATACACCCACTTCGCCGATGCCAGCCGCATCCGCAATTGGGTCGAAACCGGTAAGAGCGGCTCGGTACCGGACGTCGCCCTGCGCTACAAAGCGGACAAGAACCTGAAGAACCGTCAGGTCGCCGCTCCCCAGGCCTCACACTGATACCCGGCAAAAAACAACGGCGCCCTCAGGCGCCGTTGTTGTCTGTAGCACACTCAATGACTGTCCAGTGCCTTGCTCGCCCGGGCTGCCGCCTGCTCCTGGCCGGCCTGGGCCAATTCATTGACGGCTTTCAACCAACGCTGGCGATCCACCTTGGCCGGCAACTGGTTGGGGGCCTGGATCAATACCGCAAAGCTGCCGGCACTCTTCCAGGATGACTCGAACTCGCTGAAGCTCATCAGTTGCCGACGGCTTTTCGCCCCACGCAACAGCACTGTCTGCTTGTCGCGGTTGTAGCCGGCCAGTACGGCATAGCGCGGCTCAGCCCAGAATGTCGAACCCTCGGTAAAGCGCACCAGCACCGGGTAACCCGCCGCCACCTGCGTCAGCAACGCCGACAATTGGTTATCCAGGGGATAGACGACCATGCCGTATTCACGCGCCAGGTTCTGCATGTTCTGCTGCAACTGCCCCTCGGCACCCGGCAGATGCAATGGCTTGTCCAGCAGACCGGGCGTGATCACCACGCCCTGCTGCGACAGCATGCTGGCCAGTGCACCTGGGCCGCTCTGGTACATCTGGCCACGGAAAGACGGCACGCTGTTGAGTTCGACACGTTCCGGCAGGCGCTGGATGTCAGGCTGCACGCTACCGGCACAACCGGCCAGGGCCAAGACACAGGCGCTGGCCAGCAGCGCCACTCGAAACCGAGGAAATACCCGCACCATCTTTGCTCTCTATTCAGACACCGGGCGACCCGCCTCCGGCTGGGGCCCTGATAATAGGGCGCCCGCGGGCAAGGGTATAGCGTTAGGCGCCAGTTAATTGAAAACCATAGAGCGAAGTGTTCGAAGACTCTCGACTATTGGTCAATAGCTTGAAACACATAGGCTACTAGACTGTCGATTGTTAAGAGTGTGTGCCCCGCACGGGGCATAAAGGAGGCACTTATGAGCCTGACAACGACCATCCTGATGCTGATCCTCGGCTGGCTGGCGGTAGCCGCCGCTATGCTCTGGGGCGTGCTGCGCATCACCCGCCGCCACCACCATCAGCCCCGGCAAGCAGCCCCCGCCATCAAGGCTGGAAAGAGCGCCCGGCGTCCTGCCGCTGCCCACTGATCAAGGTTTCCCCTACCCCTGAAACAAAGCGGCCGCCTGACTCCAAGGAGTACAGGCGGCCGCCAGTCATGGCTGCGGATCAAGCGTCGCTATGGGCCGCCTGACGCTTCTGCCGGGCCCGGCGGGCCAGCATGTTGAGACTCTCAATGGCCGCCGAGAAGGCCATCGCCGCATACACATAGCCCTTGGGCACATGGGCGCCGAAACCTTCGGCGATCAGGGTCATGCCGATCATGATCAAGAAGCCCAGGGCCAGCATCACCACGGTCGGGTTGTCATTGATGAACTTGGCCAGCGGTTCGGCCGCCAGCAGCATCACCATCACCGACACCACCACGGCAATGATCATGATCGGCAAATGCTCGGTCATGCCGACTGCAGTAATGATGCTGTCGATGGAGAACACCATGTCCAGCAACAGGATCTGACCGATCGCTGCGGCAAAGCCGATAGCCACGCCCGGAGTCTCGTTCTTGGCCTGCTCAGGTTCAGGGTCCATGCTGTGGTGGATTTCCGTGGTGGCTTTCCACACCAGGAACAGGCCACCGGCAATCAGGATCATGTCCTTCCAGGAGAAACTCTGCCCCATCACTTCAATCACCGGCTCAGTGAGCTGGACGATGAACGCAATGGTACTGAGCAGCGCCAGGCGCAGGATCAAGGCCATGCCGATACCGATGCGTCGTGCCTTGGCCCGGTGCTTTTGCGGCAACTTGTTGGTGAGGATGGAGATAAAGATCAGGTTATCGATGCCAAGCACGATCTCCATCACCACCAGGGTGGCCAGGGCGACCCAGGCGGTGGGGCTTGCAGCGAGCTGTAAAAGGTAATCCATGGGTCAATCCTGACTCGGTTGTATGAAAGATCAGATTTCCTGGGACGCAGGCGCTGGTTTCTTCTCGCTGTCGTCCTCTGGCTTTTCCTTGCCGGTCACGCTCTGTGTCGCATCGCTGAGCGCCTGTTCTGCCGCTTTGTGGGTATCGTCGATGGCCTGCTTGGCCGACTCCGCCGCCTTGCCCAGCATCTGCTGCGCGCTTTTTTCCGCCTGGTCACAACCCGCCAGGGTCAGCATAGACAGGGCCAGCAGCGACGCTGCGCCCAAGGTTTTGAAAGACATGCCGTATTCCTCGATAGAACGGACGGGACCAAGTAGGGCCCCGGCGATAGCGAGGCATTCTAAGGAGAGTGATACTTCAGGAAAATTCGTTTTTTTAGCAGTTATACTTCGCTTTTTACGAACTGAATGTGCCCATGCTCAACTACCGCCAGCTGCATTATTTCTGGGTTGTGGCCAAGACCGGCAGCATCGTCCGCGCCTGCGACCAGTTGAACCTGACCCCGCAAACCATCAGCGGCCAGATCAGCCTGCTGGAACAGACTTACGGCATCGAATTGTTTCGCCGGGTTGGCCGCCAGTTGGAGCTGACCGAAGCCGGACGCCAGGCCCTGCCCTACGCCGAGCAGATGTTCCAGCTCGGGGGCGAGCTGGAAGCCATGCTCCGCGCCCGCCCCGACGAACAGCAGATCCAGTTCCGGGTCGGCGTGGCGGATGTGGTGCCCAAGTCCATCGTCTATCGCCTGATCGCCCCGACCATGGAGCTCAGCGAGCCGATCCGCCTGACCTGCCGCGAAGACAAGCTCGAACGCCTGCTGGCGGACCTGGCCATCCAGCGCCTGGACCTGGTGATTTCCGACAGCCCGATGCCCTCGCACCTGGACATCAAGGGCTACAGCCAGAAGCTCGGGGAATGCGGCATCAGTTTCTTCGCCACCGAGGAGCTGGCGCGACGGCACGGCGCCGACTTCCCCCGGGGCCTGCACGGCGCGCCACTGCTGATTCCCGGGCAGGAAACCGTGGTCCGCAGCCGCCTGCTGCGCTGGTTCGCCGAGCAACAGTTGCAGCCACGGATCATCGGTGAATTCGACGACAGCGCCCTGATGCAGGCCTTTGGCCAATCCGGCAGTGGAATCTTCATCGCCCCGAGCGTGATTGCCGACGAGGTCATGCAACAGTACGGAGTGCAACTGATTGGCCAGACCGATGCCGTGGCCGAGTCGTTCTACGCCATTTCCGTGGAGCGCAAGGTCAAGCACCCCGGCATCGTGGCCATTACCGAAGGGGCGCGACGGGAATTGTTCACGCCCCTCAATCTCTGATCAGGAAGCGCAGGCACTCGGCGCTTTGAGCTTCATCAGCAGCAGCGCCAGGGCGATCGACAGCAGAATGAAACCCGAGGCCGCGAACCCCAGGCTGCCCAGGCCCAGGGTATCGATCACCCGGCCGCCGACCATTGCCCCCAGGCCAATGCCCAGGTTGGCCCCGGCAATGTTCAACGAAGCGGCGAAGGCCGGCGCCTGGGGAGCCGCCTTGATCAAGCGCACATGGCTCACCAGGAACATCGCCGCCTGGGTCACGCCCCAGATGGCCATGGCCGCTGCCAGCCCCAGGGTCGAATGAATGCTCGGCACCAGGGCTACCATGCCGCCGATCATCAGTGCGCAGAACACCATGGAGGCGATCAGCGGGTGACGGTCCACCGCCCGGCCGCCCAGGGAATTGCCGATCAGGCCCACCGCGCCAAAGCCCATCAGGCACCAGCCCACCAATGCACCGTCGAACCCGGCCAGGCGCTCGAGTATGTCCGCCAGGTAGGTGTAGGCAGTAAACATGCCGCTAAATACCAGGATCGACAGCAGCACATGCCCTTGCATCAGCGGGCTGCGCAGGATGCGAAACTGCGCCCGCAGGCTCACCTGCTCGTTGTGCTGGCGGGTTTGCGGCAGGTAGATAAACAGCAACAGGGCCTTGGCGAACGCCACCACCGCCAGGATGCCGAAGGCGCTGCGCCAGCCGAACGCATCGGCAATCAGGGTGCCCACGGGAATCCCGAACACCGTGGCGCAGACAATGCCAAAGCCGATCTTGGCAATCGCCCGCCCGGCGTAGTCCGGGCCGACGATGTCCACCGCCGTCTCGCTGGCCAGGGCCCAGAACACCGGCAACCCCAGGGCCGGCACCAGCCGCGCCAGGGACATCACCCAGATGTTCGGCGCCAGCGCCGCCAGGGTATTGGCCAGGCCGAACATCACCAGCACGCTGATAAACAGCTTCTTGCGGGGAAAACGCGCGAAGTAGGCGGTCAGAAATGGCCCGAAGGCAGCCACGGTAAAGGCGAACAGGGTCACTAGCAGCCCGGCCTGGGACACGCTGACCTGCAGGTCGCGAGCAATCGACGGCAACAGGCCGACGATGATGAACTCCGTGGTCAGCACGGTAAAACCGGCGGCCGACAACAGCAGGATGGGCAACAGCATGCAGAACTCCAGAAACAGCGACAGCAGCGACAGCCCGAAGGGCCCGCTGACTGGATAGAAAAAGGGGATGGCGAATCTTAACAGAGTGCGCCCGGCTCCGGGCAACCACCGCGTGCACGGCTCTGCAAGGGGCAAGTGGCAGATCGTCACATCGACGCGGTAACCCCGGCCTGCTGTGATAAAGTCCGCCCCCTGCTGAAAACAGGCCCTGTCGAGTTCGTCTACCCTTCAAACGTCTCGATCGCCCGTCGCCTTTTCAGACTGCGTCTGTGCCTGGCGGTTCAACCACCGGCGCTGGCGACCGGCAGGCTCCGCACATTAAAAAAAACAGAGATACCGCTATGAGCGCTTCACCCCCTTCCTTTCTGCATTCCCTCAAACGCCTGAGCCTGGTCACGCAGATCGTTATCGGCCTGATCGCCGGTATCGCCCTGGCACTGCTGGCACCGGAGGTGGCGAAATCCACCACCTTTATCGGCAAGGTATTCGTCTCGGCGCTCAAGGCCGTGGCCCCGATCCTGGTGTTCGTGCTGGTGATGGCCTCCATCGCCAACCACAAGCACGGCCAGGAAACCCATATCCGGCCGATCCTGGTGCTCTACCTGCTGGGTACCTTCGCCGCCGCCGTGGTCGCGGTGATCGCCAGCAGCCTGTTTCCTTCCGCCCTGGTGCTGTCCACCCACGACGTGGCCATCAGCGCGCCCGGCGGGATCACCGAGGTGCTGCAAAGCCTGCTGCTGAGCGTGGTGGACAACCCGGTCAGCGCCCTGATGAACGCCAACTTCATCGGCATCCTGGCCTGGGCCATTGGCATGGGCGTGGCCATCCGCCATGCCGGCGAGACCACCCGCACCGTGCTCGATGACCTGTCCAACGGGGTGACCGTCATCGTGCGCGTGGTGATCCGCTTTGCGCCCCTGGGGATCTTCGGCCTGGTGGCCTCGACCCTGGCCACCTCGGGCTTCAACGCCCTGCTCGGCTACCTGCACCTGCTGGCGGTCCTGATCGGCTGCATGCTGTTCGTGGCCCTGGTGATGAACCCGCTGATCGTGTTCTGGAAGATCCGCCGCAATCCCTTCCCGCTGGTGCTGACCTGCCTGCGCGAAAGTGGCATCACCGCCTTCTTCACCCGCAGCTCGGCGGCCAACATTCCAGTCAACCTGGAACTGAGCAAGCGCCTGGGCCTGCATGAAGACACCTACTCGGTGTCGATCCCGCTGGGCGCCACCATCAACATGGCCGGCGCGGCAATCACCATTACCGTGCTGACCCTGGCCGCCGTGCACACCCTCGGTATCGCCGTCGACCTGCCCACCGCCGTGCTGCTCAGCGTGGTCGCGGCCATCTGCGCCTGCGGTGCTTCCGGCGTGGCCGGCGGCTCGCTGCTGCTGATTCCCCTGGCCTGCAGCCTGTTCGGCATTCCCAGCGAAATCGCCATGCAGGTGGTGGCCGTAGGCTTCATCATCGGCGTTCTGCAGGATTCGGCGGAAACCGCGCTGAATTCCTCCACCGACGTACTCTTCACCGCCGCCGCGTGCATGGCCCAGGAAGACAAGGCGCAAGCCGCCTGATCCAACGGCCACAAAAAAGCCCGGCCAGGGTCAACCTGGCCGGGCTTTTTTATCGCCTGGGGTTTAGAACGCGCCCATATAGTCGCGCTTGCCCACTTCCACACCGTTGTGACGCAGGATTGCGTAGGTGGTGGTGACGTGGAAGAAGAACTGCGGCAGGCCGTAGGTCAGCAGGTAAGACTGGCCACTGAAGCGCTTCTCTTTCGGGGTGCCCGGACGGGTCACGATCTCGATGCCTTCCTTGCCATCGATCTGCGCCGGTTGGATGCCGTCGATAAAGGCCAGGACCTTGGCGATCAGCGCCTGCAGGTCGGCGAAGGTGGTTTCAGTGTCGTCGTACTTGGGCAACTCGACTTCGGCCAGGCGCGCCGATACGCCCTTGGCGAAGTCCACGGCGATCTGCACCTGGCGCACCAGTGGGAACATGTCCGGGTACAGGCGCGCCTGCAGCAGGGCGTTGGGCTCGATGTTCTTCGCCGTGGCGTGGGCTTCGGCCTTGTGCAGCACGTCGCTCAAGGCATTGAGCATTTGCTTGAAGACAGGAACGGAAGCGGCGTACAGGGAAATAGTCATGACAGTCTCGACAGGGAATGGCGGGAATACAGCGAGCAGCGATTATAGCCACAGCACGCCAGCACGGGGCCTTTATCCGCAGCGCTCCTGGCGATACACGCTGGGGGCCACGCCGAACCAGCGCTTGAAGCTCTGGGAAAAACTCGACAGGTCACTGAAGCCAAGCCTTTCGGCCACCTGGGACAGGCTCAGCCGCGGATTGCCCAGCAACTCCAGGGCCCGGGCGCCTCGATGCCCGGCCAGTACCTGCCGATAGCAGGTGCCCTCCTCCTGCAAGCGTCGCTTCAAGGTCCGCACGCTGGTGCATAGCAGCCGGGCCATGGCCGGCAAGTCCGGTACGCTTGCCGCCGGCAGGGCATCCAGGTGCTGGCGGACCAGCGCGGCAACCCCCTGATGGGCCTGTCGCCGCTCCAGCAACTGCGCGCACATCTGCTCGCACATGGCCACCGTCAGCGGGTTGGCCTGGGGCAAGGGCCGTTGCAGGAAACGCCGGTCGAAGGCCAGGGTATTGGCGTCGGCCCGATAGTCGGCGGGCACCCCGAGAATCTGCGCCGGCTCGTCCCCTTCCAGCTCAGGGCTGACACTGCGACCGAAACGCAGCAGGCGAAAATCCGCACCGACTATTTCCTGCATCAGCGTCGCGGCGGCCGCCATGTCCCGCTGTAACAGGAACTGCGCCAACAAGGGGTCCGCCACCCGAGGCTCGGCAAATGTCAGCACCCCGAGCCCCGGCTCCACCCGGTAGCCGATCTCGGCAAAGGCATAGGTCAGCGGCAGGAAGCGCAAGGCCAGGGCCAGGGCATCCGCCGGGGTGGCGCTGCTGATCAGGCCGTAGCCGAACAGGCCATAGGTGGAGAAGTGATAACGCGCCCCCACTGCATACCCCAGGCCCCGGGGCTGGCCGAGCAGCGCCAGCAGGTTACTGGCCAGGCGCAACTCCTGGGCCGCCGACAGCAGGCTGTTGGGGTTTTGCAACTGCTCCCGGGACAGCCCGCAACCGGCCAGCAACCGCGCTGACGCCAAGCCCTTTTCGCAGCCGAAACCGAGCAGCAGCAAGGCGCTGGACGGTCCCCGGGTGAACGACTGAGTGCTCATGGGCGCGGCTCGTGAAGAAAGGTGTTGGCCCAAATACTAAAGCACTTGTCCCGTTACAGCATGGGGTCCACGGTTTATTCCCCGCATGCTTCACTGATCGGGGCTGCACCGCAGAAACAAGGAAGTGGCCCCGGGAGCATCAACCCTGCGCCGCACAACAATAACAACGAGGTCGTCATGCGCGAATTCGCACCTGCTACACACCCCGCCCCCGACTCGGCCACACCGCTGGAGGCCATCATCATCGGCAGCGGCTTTGGCGGCCTGGGCATGGCCATCGCCCTGCGCAAGGCGGGCGTGCACCGTTTCGTCATTCTTGAAAAAGGCCAGGACGTGGGCGGCGTCTGGCGCGACAACAGCTATCCCGGCGCTGCCTGCGACGTGCCCTCGCACCTGTATTCGTTTTCCTTCGAACCCAACCCGCACTGGTCCCGGGTGTTCGCGCCCCAGGCAGAAATCCATGGTTACCTGCAACATTGTGCCGGCGTCTATGAGCTCACACCCCATATCCGCTTCGGCGCCGAGGTGCGCCATGCCGAATTCGATACCGCCAATGCCTGCTGGCATGTCACCTGCGCCAATGGCCAGCGCCATGCCGCCCGCCTGCTGATCAGCGCCACCGGCCAGTTGAGCCGCCCGGCCCTGCCCGACCTGCCGGGCATGGACAGCTTCCGCGGCCGGGTCTTCCACTCCGCCCACTGGGATCATGACTATCCCCTGGCGGGCAAGCGGGTGGCGGTGATCGGCACCGGCGCCTCGGCCATCCAGTTCGTCCCGGAGGTTGCCAGGCAGGTGGCCGAACTCAAGGTCTTCCAACGCTCACCGGCCTACATCATGCCCAAGGCCGACCGCCCCTACAGTGCCGAGGAAAAGCAGCGCTTCCTGCGCCAACCCTGGAAGATGAAGCTGGTGCGTGCGGCCCACTACCTGCACTTCGAATCCCGGGCTTTGGGCTTCACGCGCCTGCAGGGCCTGACCAAATGGGTGGTCGGTGGCCCGTTCAAGAAGCTGCTGCACACCTCGGTCGCCAGCCCCGAACTGCGCCGCCAGATGACCCCGGACTACCCCATCGGCTGCAAGCGCATCCTGCTGTCCAACGACTACCTCAAGACCTTCGACCAGCCCCATGTGCACCTGCTGACCCGAGGCATCCGGCAGATCACCGAGCACGGCATCGAAACCCTGGACGGCGAGGAACACGCCGTGGACGCGATCATCTATGGCACCGGTTTCGCCGCCACCGAGTTCCTCTCGCCCATGCGCATCACCGGACGCGACGGGCTCGACCTGAACCAGGCCTGGCAAGGTGGCGCGGCGGCCTACCTGGGCATCAGCGTGCCGGGTTTTCCCAACTTCTTCATGCTCTACGGGCCCAACACCAACCTGGGCCACAACTCCATCATCCATATGCTGGAAAGCCAGATTTCCCACGTCATGCAGGCCCGCCAGGCCCTGCTGGACAGCGGCGCCAGCCATGTGGAAGTGGACGAGCAGCGCCACCAGCGCTTTCAACTGGGCATCCAGCGCCGCCTGGCCACTTCGGTGTGGAGCGGCTGCAAGAGCTGGTATGTCGACGAACGGGGGCACAACAGCACCAACTGGCCAGGCTTCACCTGGTCCTACCGCTGGCTGGCGCGCTATGCCGGGCTGGCGGCCTATCGCCTGTCCAGCCCGCTGGACACCCAATCCCCAGCCTGCGACGGGCAACGCATAGCCGCCCCCCGGGACTGGTTGGAGCGGGCCAACGCAGCCTTCCTGCGGGTTTTCCTGCGGGTCAGTTTCAGGGCCTTGATCGGCCCGCCCCGGGCCCTGGCCAGCCAGCGCAAGATCGTCGACCGGTTGTCATGGCTGATGCCCGGCTGCCTGGGCGTGAACCGCCGGAGCATGCAGTTGGACGGGCTCTCGTTGCAGATTGTCGACGCCGGAACCAGGGCGCCCAAGGGGGTGATTCTCTACCTGCACGGTGGCGCCTTCTGCCTGGGCAGCCCGCGCTCTCACTACAGCGTCACCAGCCGCCTGGCCAGGGGCAGCGGCTGCGCGGTGTGGGTGCCGGACTACCGGCTGGCCCCGGAACACCCCTACCCCGCCGCGCTGGAGGATTGCCTGGCCTGTTACGACGCGATCCGCGCCCAGCTCTGCCCGGCGGACAAGCTGCTGATTGCCGGCGACTCCGCCGGCGGCGCCCTGGTGCTGGCCCTGGCCCTGGCCCTGAAGGAGCGTGGTGACGGGATTGCCGCCGGGCTGATGCTGCTGTCGCCGGTCACCGATCCGGACCTGGGCGGCGCCAGCATGCAATCGCGCCAGGAGGCCGACCCGATGATCCGCCGCGACTGGCTGGAGCAAGCCCTCAAGGCCTACGCAGCGCCCGTTCAAGCACTGAGCCACCGCCCCCTGGAAGCAGACCTGCGCGGCTTGCCACCGATGCTGATCCAGGTGGGCGACCAGGAACTGCTGCTATCCGACTCCACGCGCCTGGCCGAGCGTGCCAGGCAGTCCGGGGTGGCTTGCCAGTTGGAAATCCACCAGGGCCGCTGGCATGTGTTCCAGTTGCAGGCGTTCTACCTGCGCTCCGCGAGAAACGCCCTGCTGGGCCTCGCCCGGTTTGCCCGCCAATGCCTGGAGACCGCGGGCCAAACCCCGCAGGCAGCCGACTCACCCCGTACGACACAGCCTGCAACAGATCCGCAACCCAGCTGAACCGGCCGCCCTCGCCCAAAGCATGGTGGCGGGGGCGGCCCGGTCAACCGGCGCCAGCGCGGGCCGCGCCAAGTTCTGATGGCAAGATCCGGGTTCTGGAGGTAAAACAGAGCCCCTCGAAAGTGGCCGACCCGGCCACGCAGAAAACCCGGACGCTGTTCCAGCGCCCGGTGGCGTTTTTTTCACGATCCATCCATCAGTGACCAAGGGACCAGCACTTATGAGCAGCGAGCACGACACACCTGGTGAAGCACTGCGCTTGAGCAGTACCGATATCCGCATCCTGGGTTCGTTGATCGAAAAGCAGGCCACCAGCCCGGAAACCTATCCCCTGACTCTCAACGCCCTGGTGATTGCCTGCAATCAGAAAACCAGCCGCGAACCGGTGATGAACCTGACCCAGGGCCAGGTCGGGCAAAGCCTGCGTGCCCTCGAAGCCCAGGGCTTCACCCGCCTGGTGATGGGCAGCCGCGCCGATCGCTGGGAACAGCGCCTGGACAAGGCCCTGGAACTGGTGCCGGCGCAACTGATCCTGTGCGGCCTGATGTTCCTGCGTGGCCCGCAGACGGTCAACGAACTGCTGACCCGTAGCGGGCGCATGCATGATTTCGAAGACAGCGAGCAGGTCCTGCACCAGCTCGAACGCCTGATTGCCCGGGGCCTGGCCCTGCACATTCCGCGGCAGGCCGGCCAGCGCGAAGACCGTTATACCCACGCCCTGGGTGACCCGGCGGACATCGAGGCAATCCTCGCCGCCCGCAGCAACCCGGTTGAGCGCAGCGCCGGCGGCGCGGTTTCAGTGGAACGCATCGAAGAACTGGAAGCGCGGATCGCTGCCCTGGAAGAGCGCCTGGCCCAACTCGAAGGCTGAACCCCGGAGCCGCTGCCGCAGGCTGCGATCGACCTCGAAGGGGGCTTCAGGGCCCTGCTGGCCTTGTCGCGGCCTGCGGCAGCGGTGACAGGGCTTCGGGCTCAGTGGCGGGCGAAGGCCACGGCCTTCTGGAACTGCTCTTCGCTCGGGCGCACCCCGGTATAAAGCACGAACTGCTCCAGCGCCTGGATGGCAATCACTTCCAGCCCGGTGATGACCTGCTTGCCCTCGGCCCGGGCCCGCAGGATCAACGGCGTCTCCGGCGGCACCGCCACTACATCGAACACCGTCTGCGCCGCCTTTATCGCCTCGGCGTCGAACGCCAGCTGCTGCGCCTCTGGCCCGCCGCTCATGCCGATCGGGGTGACGTTGATCAGCATCTGCGGCCGCAGGCTGCCCAACTCGCCCTGCCACTCATAACCCAGGGAGCTGGCCAGGGCGCGCCCGGCCACTTCGTTGCGGGCCACGATCACCCCGTTGGCATAACCACCATCACGCAAGGCACTGGCCACGGCCTTGGCCATGCCGCCGCTGCCGCGCAGGGCAAAGCTCGACTCTCGAGGCACCCCGTGGCCCGCGAGCAATTGCGCCACGGCGATGTAGTCGGTGTTGTAGGCCTTGAGATGGCCGTTGGTGTTGACGATGGTATTGATCGAGGCAATGGCCCGGGCCGAGGCATCCAGCTCATCCACCAGGGCGATGCAGTCTTCCTTGAACGGCATGGACACCCCGCAACCGCGGATGCCCAGCGCCCGGATCCCGGCGACGGCGCCGGGCAGGTCCTGGCTGCTGAAGGCCTTGTAGTAGAAATTGAGACCCAACTGCTCATACAGGTGGTTGTGAAAACGCAGGCCGAAATTCCCCGGGCGCCCGGACAAGGACATGCACAACTGAGTGTCTTTGTTGGGGTTCATTTGCATATCAGTTTCCTCGCTCGGCACTTTCAGATGGACGGGATTGGTCTGGCGCGCCGCTTGGCCTGATCATATCGGCGCGTGTTCACCGGCCTTCGCCACCGCCCAGGGATGACGGTAAAGAGACCGGTACAGACCTTACACAATATTTACTCAGCGGCTGTGCAGATTTCGCAGGAACCGCTGTCTTAGAAGTATCCCCGCGTCAGTTCTTGAGTCTGGTGCAGACCATAAACGCTGGGGTTGAACCGAGGAATGACCATGATCTCCAAAATCCCCAAGATAGCCTTGCTCATTGGTGCACTCGCTGTCGCAGGCCAGGCTTCAGCCCACGGTGGTGGTGGCTGGGTCGGGCCCGCCGCCTTGGGTGCTGTTGTCGGCGCTGCCGTAGTGGGTTCGGTGATCGCCAACCAGGATCGCCCGGTCTATGTGCAGCAAGCGCCGGTGTATGTCCAACCGCAGCCGGTCTATGCCGCACCGCCACCACCGGTCTACTACCAGCCGGCACCGGTCTATGTGCAGCAACCGGTCTACTACCGCCCGGCACCGGTGTACTACGGGCCACCTCGCGGTTACTACGGCCACCCGCATTACTATTACGGCCCGGGTCCCGGCCGCTGGTAAGCACTGGCAGAATCAAACAACAGGCCCCGCCCCCAAAGCGGGGCTTGTTGCATTTTGCCACTATCCGAATGTCTGAATAATTCTCAAGCATGTCGTGACTGGAACAGTATTTGCGTTTAAATCCGGCAATAGTGTACTGATCCCACGGCTGCGGTGAGCGACATGCGACTGTCATGTTTGTGTCATTCAAGGACGACAAGATCGACACAGTCCGCTCGCCACAGGCCCATAACAACAAGGACGAATCCATGCCCACGCAAAACCCGCACCGCGTCGCCGGCCTCTGCACCTCCAGCCGGGTGTACGACGCCCTGACCGAACTCAAGCACCTGGAAGGCCACCGCAGCGCCAAGTTCCTCTCGCTGCTGGCCCAGAACCTGGTGCGCAAGGGCCTGCTCAACGAGCAGGAAGTGCTGCACATGCTCGACCAGGTGGTGGACTGAACTGCCGGCTGCGGTAGCACCGGCATCAATGTCCACTATCAGATTGGGTGATTTTTCGTAGCACTTGGGGCTTTGTAAGGTAACCCCCTCAGATCGAGGAGGTTGTCATGCCCAAGGTTCAGATCATGTCCGTCATCGGCAGCGCGGTCCCCGCATCGCTCAGGGAACTGGGGTTGCTGGCTTGCTGGTACCTGGTGCGCGACGGCGAGATGGTCAGCGGCCCGCTGACCTCCCTGCCCGCCGCCCAGACCCTGTCCCGGCAACTGGCGCTGCGCATCGTCCAGCCCTAGGGCAACTGCACCCGGGGCCGGGTCTCGACGAACAGGGCCCAGCTGGACATGAACAGCGCGGCAATCAGGGGCCCGATGACAAAGCCGTTGAGGCCGAAGATCGCCAGCCCTCCCAGGGTCGAGATCAGGATCAGGTAGTCCGGCATCTTGGTGTCCTTGCCCACCAGGATCGGCCGCAGCAGGTTGTCCACCAGGCCGATCACGAACACCCCGAACAGCCCCAGCACCACCCCTTGCCAGATCGCTCCGCTGATCAGGAAGTAGGCCGCCACCGGCCCCCAGACAATCCCCGCCCCCACGGCCGGCAACAGTGACAGGAACGCCATCAGCACCGCCCAGAGCAAGGCGCTGGGAATGTCGAGGAACCAGAAGATCAAGCCCCCCAGGGCGCCCTGGGTCACCGCCACCAGCACATTGCCCTTGACCGTGGCCCGCACCACTCGGTTGAACTTCAATTGCAGGCGGCGCTTCTGGTATTCCGCCAGGGGCACGGCGGTGCGGATCTTGCGCACCAGCTCCGGGCCGTCGCGCAGAAAGAAGAACAGCAGGTAGAGCATGATAAAGAAGCTCACCACGAACTCGAAGGTGCCCTGGCCGAAGCTGAAAGCCTGGGTCGCCAGGTACTGGCTGCCCTGCATCGCGCTCTTGACCACCTTCTCCTGCAGCCCCTTGAGTTCGCCCAGGCCGAAGCGGTCCAGCAGGTGCTGGAAGTACGGCGGCAGGCTGTGCTTGAACTGAGCCAGGTAGGCGGCGATATCCAGCTGGCCGCTTTCGATTTTCTTGTACAGCTCGGCCCCCTCCTGCACCAGCAGCACGCTGGTGATGATCACCGGCAGAATCGCGATCACCAGGCAGATCAACAGGGTGCACAGGGACGTCAAGTTGCGCTGCCAGCCGAAGCGGGCCTGCAGCCGACGCTGCAAGGGGGCGAAGACAATGCCCAGGATCACTGCCCAGAACAGCGCACCGTAGAACGGCAGCAGAATCCAGATAAAGGCCAGGGTCACCAGTGCCAGCAACAGCAGCAGGCTTTTGTTTTGCAGGTTGGTTTGGTTCATCTACAGGTCCAGGTCTGTCACGCGGAAAATCAGCGTCCTGAGGCTTAGTCCCCGGCCGCGGCGCCGAGTGCCGTTTTTTCTGCTGTCGGCATAGATCCAGATCAATGAATACCCTAGCGCACTGGCTTACCCTCGCGACCTTTTGCGACCGACAGCCCCATGACGCTCCTCGCCAAACCCGAACTCCTGGCCCCCGCCGGCACCCTGAAGAACATGCGCTACGCCTTCGCCTATGGCGCCGACGCGGTGTACGCCGGCCAGCCGCGCTACAGCCTGCGGGTACGCAACAACGAATTCGACCATGCCAACCTGGCCCTCGGTATCCGCGAGGCCCAGGCCCAGGGCAAGCGCTTCTACGTGGTGGTCAACATCGCCCCACACAATGCCAAGCTCAAGACCTTCCTCAAGGACCTGGCGCCGGTGATCGAGATGGCCCCGGATGCGCTGATCATGTCCGACCCGGGGCTGATCATGCTGGTACGCCGGCACTTCCCGCAGATGCCGATCCACCTCTCGGTGCAGGCCAACACGGTGAACTGGGCCAGCGTCGAGTTCTGGCAACAGCAGGGCCTGACCCGGATCATCCTGTCCCGGGAACTGTCCCTGGAGGAGATCGAGGAAATCCGCCAGCAGGTGCCGGGCATGGAGCTGGAAGTCTTCGTCCACGGGGCGCTGTGCATGGCCTACTCCGGGCGTTGCCTGCTGTCGGGCTACATGAACAAGCGCGACGCCAACCAGGGCACCTGCACCAATGCCTGCCGCTGGAAATACAGCGCCCAGGCGGCCACCGAGAATGCCGTGGGCGACATCGTGCAGAGCTACCAACCGGAGCCGACCCTGGGCCTGGGCGCCCCCACCGACCAGGTGTTCCTGCTGCAGGAAGCCAATCGCCCGGGCGAGCTGATGCCGGCCTTCGAAGACGAGCACGGCACCTACATCATGAACGCCAAGGACCTGCGGGCGGTGCAGCACGTGGAGCGCCTGACCCGCATGGGCGTGCACTCGCTGAAGATCGAGGGGCGCACCAAGTCGCACTTCTATTGCGCACGCACCACCCAGGTCTATCGCCGGGCCATCGACGATGCCGCCGCTGGCCGCGAGTTCGACCGCCAGTTGATGAGCGATCTGGAGTCCCTGGCCCAGCGCGGCTACACCGAGGGTTTCCTGCGCCGGCATGTGCATGACGAGTATCAGAACTACCAGAACGGCAGCTCGGTGTCGGAGCGCCAGCAGTTCGTCGGTGAACTGACCGGCGAACGCCGCGACCGCCTGGCCGAAGTGAAGGTGAAAAACCGTTTCGCCCTGGGCGATCACATGGAACTGATGACCCCTCGGGGCAACTTCCACTTCGACCTGCACCAGTTGCAGAACGCCAAGGGCGAAGCCATCGAAGTGGCGCCAGGTGACGGCCATACGGTGTACCTGCCGATCCCTGATCAGGTGGACCTGCGCTTTGGCCTGCTGATGCGCGATATCAGTGCCTGAGCCGTGCAGTTAACACCCTGATGTAGCTGCTGACGGGGGCGGTGGGACCTTCTGGCGGGCTGCCAAAAGACCGCCACACAAGGCCCTTCGGGCCTTCTCGCAGCCTCGCAGGCTTGGCAGCGGCTACACCAGCCACCGGCGCCCCGCCCTCAGATACGGAATTGTCCCACCAGCCGCCCCAGGCGCTGACCCAGGTCCGCCAGGCTGCGGGAAGTCTGGGCGCCGCGCTGGGTTTCATCGGCCACACTGTCCACCGCCACGGCGATCTGATGCACGCTGCGATTGATCTCCTCGGCCACCGCAGTCTGTTCTTCCGCCGCACTGGCAATCTGCGCGTTCATCGAATTGATGGTGCCGATCAACTGGGCCATGGTGTCCAGCGACGCCCCGGCTTCGTTGGCCTTCACCGAGGTGCCGTCGCCGGCATCGCTGGAACGGCGCATGGCGTCCACCGCCACCCGGGTGCCCTGCTGCAGGCGGTCGATCATGCCCTGGATTTCCTGAGTGCTCTGCTGGGTGCGGCTGGCCAGGGCCCGTACTTCGTCGGCCACCACCGCAAAACCGCGCCCGGCCTCCCCGGCCCGAGCCGCTTCGATGGCGGCGTTCAGGGCCAGCAGGTTGGTCTGCTCGGCGATCGAGCGGATCACGTCCAGCACGCTGACAATCGACGTCACGTCCTGCTGCAGGCTGTCCAGGGAAGTACCGCTGTTGCGGATATCGCTGACCAGCGCATGGATCTGCTGAATACTGCCATCCACCACGCGCTTGGCCGCCTGGCCCTCTTCATCGGTCTGCTGGGCGGCAACGGCTGCGCCCTGGGCGCTGCGGGCCACCTCATGGGCTGCGGAGGACATTTCGTTGATCGCCGTGGCCACCTGATCGGTCTCGTGGCGCTGGCGCTCCATGGCCTGTTCCGAACGCTGGGCCTGATCCGAGACCTGGGTCACCAGCTCGGTGAGCTGGCCGGTCATCTCGGTGATCTGCCGCACCAGGCCGTGGATCTTGTCGACAAAGCGGTTGAACGAGCCGGCCAACTGCCCCAGTTCGTCCTGGCTGGTAATGGCCAGGCGCCGGGTCAGGTCGCCCTCGCCGGCGGCGATATCGTCGAGGTTGGCTTTCATCAGGTTCAGCGGGCGCAGCATGGTGTTGGCCACCAGCATGCCCAGGGCGGCGATCACCACCAGCACCACCGCGGCGATCCCGAGGATGCTCAGGACCATGCCTTCCATGCGCTGGTTGACGCTGCTCTGCACTGCGGCGACCTGGGCGTCGATGCCATCGAGGTTGACCGAGGTGCCCAGCACCATGTCCCACTTGGGCAGGTACTCGGTGTAGCCCAGCTTGGGCACCAGCACGTCGCTGCCCGGCTGGGTCGAGCTGTATTGCACATAGTGGCTGCCGTCCTTGCCGACCCGCACCAGCTCGCGGTTGACGTACACACCGTTGGGGTCGCGGTTGTCCTTGAAGCTCTTGCCCACGCCGTCCGGGCTGTTGCCCTTGAACAGGCGCACAGTCTCGGAGTCGTAGCCGAAGAAGTAGCCGTCCTTGCCATAGCTGATATTGGACAGCAGCTTGACCACTTCGGCCCGGGCGGCCTGATCGCCCTGCGCCGCCGCATCGTAGAGCGGCTTGACGGTAGTCAGCGCGACTTCCACATAACTCTGCAGGGTGGCCTTGGCTTCAGTCAGCAGCCGGTTGCGGGTTTCCTCGACTTCCTTCTGTGCCTGCTGGCGCAGCATGAGCACGGTGCTCAGGCTGATCACCAGGGCGAACAGCAGTACCGGGAGTACTGCCAGGGACAGGACTTTGGCCTTCAGGCTCAAGCGCATAGGGGGCTCACTCTTGGTTTTTTATTGGCGTGATATGCCGTTAACGGCACGCCAAAAAAAAAGTTGAGCCTGAACCCGTAGGAGCCGGCTTGCCGGCGAAGGGGCCCTCGAGCCTTGCACCGACCTTGCCGATGCCTTCGCTGGCAAGCCAGCTCCTACGACAACCCCCGGCTTCTACGAGAGCGAGATGATCAGAGGACCATGGCCGCCACCCAGCCGAAGGCCAGCAGCGGCAGGTTGTAGTGCAGGAAGGTCGGAACCACGGTGTCCCAGATGTGGTGGTGCTGGCCGTCGATATTCAGGCCCGAGGTCGGTCCCAGGGTCGAGTCCGAGGCCGGCGAACCGGCATCGCCCAGGGCACCGGCGGTGCCGACGATGCAGACGATGGCCAGCGGGCTGAAGCCCAGTTGCACACACAAAGGCACGAAGATCGCCGCGAGGATCGGCACCGTGGAGAACGACGAACCGATGCCCATGGTCACCAGCAGGCCCACCAGCAGCATCAGCAAGGCGCCCACGCCCTTGCTGTGGCCGATCCAGGCCGCCGAGGCCTGGACCAGGGAATTGACCTCGCCGGTGGCCTTCATCACTTCGGCGAACCCCGAGGCGGCGATCATGATGAAGCCGATCATGGCCATCATCTTCATGCCTTCGGTGAACAGGTCGTCGGTCTCGCGCCAGCGCACGATGCCCGACACCGAGAAAATCAGGAAGCCGCACAAGGCACCGATAATCATCGAGTCCAGCAGCAGCTGGATCACGAACGCCGCGACTATGGCCGCCGCGGCCACCAGCAGGGTCCGCGGGTTGTACTGCACCGCCACCTGCTCGACCTTCTCGATGCGGTCCAGGTCATAGACGCGCTTCTTGCGGTAGCTGAAGAACGCCAGCAGCAAGCCGCAAAGCATGCCCAGGGCGGGAATGCCCATGGCGTGGGTGACGTTGACCTGGCTGATATCGACGCCGCTGCGGGCCACGTTGGCCAGGAGGATTTCGTTGAGGAAGATGTTGCCGAAACCCACCGGCAGGAACATGTAGGGGGTGATCAGGCCGAAGGTGATCACACAGGCGATCAGCCGGCGATCCAGTTGCAGCTTGGTCAGCACATACAGCAGCGGCGGCACCAGCAGCGGAATGAAGGCAATGTGGATCGGCAGGATGTTCTGCGAGGCAATCGCCACCACCCACAGCAGGCCGATCAGCAGCCACTTGACCTGGCCGCCGCCGTTGGCGTCCTGCCGGTCCACCAGCAGCAGGATCTTGTCCGCCAACGCATGGGCCAGCCCGGATTTGGCAATCGCCACGGCGAAAGCACCGAGCAAGGCGTAGGACATGGCCACGGTGGCACCGCCCCCCAGGCCGCTATTGAAGGCCTTGAGCGTGGCCTCGATGCCCAGGCCGCCCACCAGGCCGCCCACCAGGGCGCCAATGATCAGGGCGATCACTACATGCACGCGGGACAGGCTGAGCACCAGCATTACGCCAACCGCGGCAATTACTGCGTTAATCATCGTTACCTCATTACTGCGCCGCTAAAAATGGCGCAAAAGCCTGTGACCGACCGGAAGGCAGCGGGCTGCCGACATCGAAATGAAAGAGGTTCTTATTAGGGGGGCGCACTTTGCAGCAGCCGACCCGGCTTGTCAAAACCCCGCACCCCGCCGCCCGCAGGAGCTAGCTTGCTCGTAAAGCCCCCAAGACCAACCCCGTACCCGTGGCGAGGGAGCTTGCTCGCACTGGGCTGCACAGCAGCCCCAGCGCCTCGCGGTTTATTTCGAACAAGCGTTTAAAGAACGCCATTGGTCGGCCGCTACAGTGCAAAGTCTCAGATATTTATCGAATAAAGGACGTCTCCATGTCGCTCAGACAACTTTCCATCCAATGGAAAATCACCTTGCTGGCCGGACTCTGCCTGTTGGGCATCGTGTCGCTGTTGGTGGGGCTTTCGCTGTATCGCATGGAGCACAGCTCCGAGCTGGTGAAGGCCTCGAGCATGGGGATGCTCAACGAAGCCGCCCAGGCGCGGATCGAGGCCCAGGGTGAAGTCCAGGCACTGGGCATTCGCCAGCAATTCATGGACGCCTATCAATACGGCCACGGCTTCTCGCGCCAGGTGCTGTTCCTGCGGGAACAGGCCGAGAAACGCTTCCTCGACGCCTTCGACCTGCGCGAGGACCTGACCCGCCAGGTCAAGTCGGCGCTGCAGGCCAACCCCGACTTGCTGGGCCTGTCCCTGGTGTTCGAAGCCAACGCCCTGGACGGCAAGGACGAGTTGTTCGGCGGCCAGAGCGAACTGGGCAGCAACGAAAAGGGCCGCTTCGCCCTGTACTGGTCCCAACCCACCCCGGGCAAGCTGACCTCCATGTCACTGCCCGAAAGCGACATGAGCGACACCCGCACCGGCCCCAGCGGCCAGCCGGCCAACGCCTGGTTCACCTGCCCGCGCAGCACCCTCAAGCCCTGCGTGATCGAACCCTACTTCTATGACATCGACGGCCAGAAGGTGCTGATGACCAGCATCGTCTTCCCGCTGATGGTGGACGGCAAAGTCATCGCTTCGCTGTCGGTGGACATCAACCTCAACAGCCTCCAGGCCATCAGCCAGAGCGCCAGCAAGCGCCTCTATGCCGGCCAGACCAACGTCAGCATCCTGAGCCCGGCGGGCCTGCTGGCCGGCTACAGCCCGGACGCCAGCAAGCTCAGCCAGCGCCTGGACAGCGTCGACACCACCAACGGCGCCGAGCTGATCCGCCTGCTGGCCAACAGCACCCAGACCCAGAGCCTGCACAGCAACCGTGAACTCAAGGTGCTGGCGCCCTTCACCCCGATCCCCGGTGGCAAGGCCTGGGGCGTACTGCTGGATGTTCCGGAAAAAGTCCTGGTAGGCCCGGCCGAAGCCCTGAAAAGCGAGCTGGATGCGCGCAACAACAGCGGCACCCTGATCGAGCTCGGCCTGGGCCTGCTGGCCGCGGTGGTGGGCCTGTTGCTGGTGTGGCTGATGGCCCGCAGCGTGACCCGGCCGATCCTCGGCGTGGCCCACATGCTCGAAGACATCGCCAGCGGCGAAGGCGACCTGACCCGGCGCCTGGCCTACGACAAGCCGGACGAACTGGGCCAACTGGCCGGCTGGTTCAACCGCTTCCTGGACAAGCTGCAGCCGATCATCGCCGAGGTAAAACGCTCGGTGCAGGACGCTCGCGGCACCGCCGACCAGTCCTCGGCCATCGCCACCCAGACCAGCGCCGGCATGGAGCAGCAGTATCGCCAGGTGGACCAGGTGGCCACCGCTTCCCATGAAATGAGCGCCACCGCCCAGGACGTGGCCCGCAGCGCGGCCCAGGCCGCCCAGGCCGCGCGGGATGCCGACCAGGCCACCCGCCAGGGCCTGAACGTGATCGACCACACCACCCGCAGCATCGACTTGCTGGCCGCCGACATGAGCGCCGCCATGACCCAGGTCGAAGGCCTGGCTGCCAACAGCGAGCAGATCGGTTCGGTGCTGGAAGTGATCCGCGCCATCGCCGAGCAGACCAACCTGCTGGCCTTGAACGCGGCCATCGAAGCCGCTCGCGCCGGGGAAGCCGGCCGCGGCTTCGCGGTGGTGGCCGATGAGGTGCGCAACCTGGCCCAGCGCACCCAGGAGTCGGTGGAAGAAACCCGCCAGGTGATCGAGCAACTGCAGAACGGCACGCGGGAGGTGGTGGGTTCGATGAACAACAGCCATCGCCAGGCCCAGGGCAGCGTCGAACAAGTGGGCCAGGCGGTCACCGCCCTGCGCCAGATCGGCGATGCGGTAACCGTGATCAGCGACATGAACCTGCAGATTGCCAGCGCCGCCGAACAGCAGAGCGCGGTGGCCGAAGAGATCAACAGCAACGTGGCGACCATTCGCGATGTCACCGAATCGCTGTCGGGGCAGGCCAATGAATCGGCGCGGGTCAGCCAGTCGCTCAACAGCCTGGCCAACCAGCAACAGAGCCTGATGGACCAGTTCCGCGTCTGACCCCGCTGTCGCAGGCTGCGATAGCCATCACGGGCGCCGAACCTGGCGCCCGGCAAGTTCAGCGCCTGGGCAGTTCGATCTCTACCCGCAAGCCGCCCCACTCGCTTTCCCCCAGGTTCAGGGTTCCACCGCAGGCGTCGACGATGTCGCGCACGATGCCCAGGCCCAGCCCGTGGCCGTGGGTCTGTTCATCCAGGCGCGTGCCCCGGCCGAATACCTCATCGCGCCGCGCTTCGGGAATGCCCGGACCGTCGTCGTCCACCGCCAGGCAGAAGCCCTGCGGCCGCTCTTCCACGCTCAGGCGCACCTGGGCATCCGCCCATTTGCAGGCGTTGTCCAGCAGGTTGCCCAAGAGCTCCAGCAGGTCTTCCCGGTCCCAGGGCAGGCGCAGCCCCGGTGGCGCCTGGTAGCTCAGTTCCAGGTGCTGGCCATGGATCATGTTCAAGGTCGCCAGGAGCCCCGGCAGTTCGGCATCGCACTCGAACAGCACCCCGGGCAACGCATCCCCCGCCAGCCGCGCGCGGTTGAGTTCGCGATTGAGGCGCTGCTGCACCTGCTCCAACTGTTCCTGGAGCATCCTGCGCACCTCGGGGTGGCCGTCGAGCCTGGGGCTCGACGCCAGGCTCAGGAGCACCGCCAGCGGGGTCTTCAAGGCATGGCCCAGGTTGCCCAGGGCATTGCGGGAACGGTTGAGACTGTCTTCGGTATGGGCCAGCAAGTGGTTGATCTGCGCCACCAGGGGCTCCAGTTCCACCGGCACCTGGGCATCCAGTTGCGAACGCTGGCCCTGTTGCAACTGGGCGATCTGCTCGCGGGCGGTTTCCAGCGGGCGCAGGGCGCGGCGCACGGTCAGGCGTTGCAGCAGCAGGATCAGCAGCAGCCCGGCCAGCCCCAGCCCGAGGCCGATCTGGCGCATGCGCTGGAAGCTTTCACGCACCGGGGTGTAGTCCTGGGCCACGCTGATGGAGATCGACTGCCCGAGGCGCTTGTAGTCGCTGCGCAGCACCAGCAGTTGCTGGCCCTCCGGCCCCAGTTGCAGGTTGCCCTGCAGGCCGGCGCGCTCCAGTTGCGGCAGTTCCTGGTCCCACAGTGAGCGCGAGCGCCAGTGCACATCGGCAAAATCGATACGGAAATAGTGCCCCGAAAACGGCCGCTGGTAGGCCGGCGACAGACGTCGTTCATCCAGCTGCAGCCCCTGAGGGCCGCGCACCAGGGCCAGCAGCAGGCTCTCGCTGTCGTTGCGCAGGCCGGCTTCCAGGTAGCGTTGCAGGCCCACCTCGAACAGCCAGAGGCTGGTCTGCGCCAGCACCAGCCCGACCACCACCATCACCGTGATCAGGCCCAGGCTCAGGCGGCGCTGGATCGATCTCACGAAGTGGTTCCGCCGAACAGATAACCCTGGCCGCGGCGGGTTTCGATCACACTGCGACCCAGCTTGCGCCGCAGGTGGTTGACGTGAACTTCGAGGACGTTGGAATCGCGCTCGGTTTCACCGTCGTAGAGGTGTTCGGCCAGGTGGCTTTTGGACAGGATCTGCTGCGGGTGCAGCATGAAATAGCGCAACAGGCGGAACTCCGCGGCGGTCAGCAAGACATCCTGGCCGTCGCGGACCACACATTGCCGGCCCTCGTCCAGGTGCAGCCCGGCGGCCTGCAGGGTCTGCTGGTTGGCCTGGCCATGGGAGCGGCGCAGCAGGGCCTGGACCCGCAGGTGCAGCTCTTCGGGATGGAACGGTTTGCTCAGGTAATCGTCGGCGCCGGCCTTGAGCCCCTCGATGCGCTCGGCCCAGGAGCCGCGGGCGGTGAGGACCAGCACCGGCGTTGCCAGGCCATCGGCGCGCCACTTTCGCAGCACCTCCAGGCCCGGCACCCCGGGCAGGCCGAGGTCGAGGATGATCAGGTCATAGGGTTCGCTGGCGCCCTGGTACAGCGCGTCGCGGCCGTCGGCCAGCCAGTCCACGGCGTAGCCCTGGCGGTTCAGGCCTTCAAGCAGTTCATCGGCCAGGGATACGTGGTCTTCCACCACAAGCAGGCGCATCAGTCGTCTTCCTCATCTTTCAACAAACGCCCGGTGGCGGCTTCCAGGTCCAGCTCGCGAACCACCCCGTCCACAGTCAACAGCTCGACTTCATAGATGTACACATCGTGCTTTTCTTCCAGCTCGGCCTCCAGCAGCTTGGCCCCGGGGTAACGGTCCATGGCCTGCTTGAGCAGTTGCTCCAGGGGCAGGATCACCCCTTGCTGGCGCAGGCGCAGGGCCTCGTCCTGGTCCAGGTCGCGGGCCATGGCCAGGGAGCAGAACAGCAGCAGCGCCAGGGCTGCACGGCTGCCGGCGGTGCGCAGAGTGCGGTTCATTAGGTGTCCTGATGATCCTTGAGTACCTGGCCGCTCACGGCGTCCAGTTCCAGGTCCCATTCCAGCCCCTGCGGGTCGCGCAGTTCAACCTGGTAGATGTACTTGCCGTACTCTTCTTCCAGCTCGGTTTCACTGATGCTCGCCCCAGGATGCCGGGACAGGGCCGTGGCATTGAGTTTTTCAAAGGACACAATGGTACCAGCGTCGCGCAGTCTCAGGGCTTCGTCCGGCCCCAGGTCGCGGGCGTGGGCCAGGCTGGCGGTCAGGGCGACAAGGCTGGCGCCGAACAGCGCGGCAAGGGTCTTCATGGCAGTTCTCCAAAGTCGGTGGCCAAAGGCCGATGCCGCAGACCATACCCAAGGCAACTTAATTGAAACTGAATGGCCAGCATGGGTCTGACACAGGTTTCACTCGGCCCGCGGCCCCAGGTGTCTCTATACTCGGCGGCTGATTCAAGAGTGAGCCCGGTATGACCGCCATCCATATCAAGTTTCCCGCCCTGACCCTCAAGGCCGGCCCCCGCGCCCTGGCCCGCATCCGCCAGCAAGGCCTGCACCCCCGTGAAGTCGGCACCTTGCCCGGCGCCGCCGGCGGCCCCAAGGCCCTGGGCATCCAGGGCCTGGACCTGGCGCTGTTCGGTGAATGGCTGCCATCGGCGCCCCGGGAACGCTCGCTGATCGGCGCCTCGGTGGGTTCCTGGCGCTTCGCCAGCGCCTGCCTGCCGGACGCCGCCGAAGGCATCCGTCGCCTCGGCCAGTTGTACAACGCCCAGAGCTTTGCCAAGGGCGTGACCATGGCGCAGATCAGCCAGAGCTCCCGGCGCATGCTCGAGGACCTGCTGGAGGGCCGCGACGCTTCGATCCTCGACAACCCTCACTACCGGCTGAACATCATGGTGGTCAAAAGCCACGGCCTGCTCGCCGACGACCATCGCGGGCGCCTCGGCCTGGGGCTGTCCTCGGTGATCGCCGACAATCTGCGGGGCCGCGCGCGCCTGGCCCGGCACTTCGAGCGCCTGGTGCTGCACGACCCGCGCCTGGCCCCGCCCTTGCACACCCTGGAAGACTTCCCCTCGCGCTTCGTGCCTCTGGACCGCGGCAACCTGCGCCAGGCGCTGCTGGCCTCGGGCTCGATCCCCATGGTCATGCAGGGCGTGCGCGATCTGCCCGGCGCCGGGGCCGGCACCTTCCGCGACGGCGGCCTGCTGGACTACCACCTGGACCTGCCCTACAGCGGCAGCGACATCGTGCTCTACCCGCACTTCACCGACCGGGTGATCCCCGGCTGGTTCGACAAGACCCTGCCCTGGCGCCGGGCCAGCCCCGAACGCCTGCGGGACGTCTTGCTGCTGGCGCCATCGAAGGAATACCTGGCGCGCCTGCCCTACGGCAAGTTGCCGGACCGCAACGACTTCAAGCGCTTCATGGGCGACGACGCCGGCCGGCAAAAATACTGGCGCAACGCCATGGACGAAAGCCGGCGCCTGGGGGACGAGTTCCTCGAGCTGGCCGCACAGAACCGCCTCGGCGAGCGCCTGCAGAGCCTCTAGAGAAGGCTTGCCGCTGCGGACTGACCCTTTAGTCAGGGTTTTTCCGCAAGCGCCGGGGCAAGCTGATAAACTCGCCGCCTGCCTCAACTCGCCCCCGGGCGATAGCCATCTGACAGAGCTGACCGACACTGTGGAAATCTTCAAAGAATTCACCTTCGAATCCGCCCACCGCCTGCCTTTCGTGCCCGAGGGCCACAAGTGCGGCCGCCTCCATGGCCACTCGTTCAAGGTGGCGATCCACCTCAGTGGCGAGGTCGACGCACACACCGGCTGGATCCGCGACTTCTCGGAAATCAAGGCGATCTTCAAGCCGCTGTACGAGCGCCTGGACCACAACTACCTGAACGACATTCCCGGCCTGGAAAACCCCACCAGCGAAGTCCTGGCCAAATGGATCTGGAATGAGCTCAAGCCCCTGCTGCCGGAGCTGAGTGCGATCCGCATCCACGAAACCTGCACCAGCGGCTGCATCTACCGCGGCGAATAAGCCCGCCGAAGAAACCACCCCACGGGGTGGTTTTTTTATGCCTATGATTGCCCCACCCCGCCGTTACCCGAGCACTCGCGCCCATGCCGCCGACCATTCGCCCCGCTGCCCTGCCCGACCTCGCCGCCATCGAAGGCATCGCCAAGCGCGCCTATGCGCCCTATATCGCGCGGATCGGCCGGGAACCGGCGCCCATGCTCGAAGACTATTCGTGCCTGGTGCTGGCCCGGCAGGTCTGGGTCCTGGAGGAGCAACAGGCAATCGCCGGTTTCGTTGTCCTGCTGGACGCCCATCAAGCCCTGCTGCTGGACAACCTGGCGGTCCACCCCGAGGCCCAGGGCCGGGGCCATGGCCGGCAACTGCTGGCCTTTGCCGAACAACAGGCCGCGGCCGCCGGTCACCGTTGCGTGCGCCTGTACACCAACGCAGCCATGAGCGAGAACATCGCCCTGTACAGCCGCCACGGCTACGTGGAAACCCACCGCGCCGTGGAGCACGGCCTGCACCGGGTGTACATGAGCAAGCCACTGGACTGAACCCAGGAGCCCTCTCCATGCCTCCACGTATCTACCTCGCCGGCTTCGATGTGTTTCGCGCCGACGCCCCGGCCCATGGCGAATACCTCAAGCAACTGTGCAGCGCCCAGGGCCTGCACGGCCTGTTTCCCCTGGATAACCAGGCGCCACCTCGCCTCACGCCAGAAGCCACCGCGCAGTGGATCTACCGGCAGAACCTGCTGATGATCCGCGGCTGCGATGCATTGCTGGCCAACCTGAATGACTTTCGCGGCCTGGAGCCGGATTCCGGCACCGCCTTCGAAGTGGGCGCGGCGGTCGCCCTGGGCAAACCGGTGTGGGCCTACTTCGAAGGCCCCGCCACCCTGCGCCGGCAGGTGCCCCACGATCACGCCGGGCGCGACGCCCAGGGCTTTGCGGTGGAGGACTTCAACCTGCCGCGCAACCTGATGCTGGCCTGCAGCTGGAGCGGCCGCAGCAGCAGTGTGGAAGCCGCCATCTTCGACCTCGGGTGCTGGCTGAGCGCTTCCCCTCCATCGGGCTGAGATAGCCGGCAACGTCACTTTCTGCCGAAAACGACCACCCCGGACAAAAGCCTTGTCTTGTCGCGAAAGCCGATGTTATGTTTCTAACACGAGATACAAAAATGAAACACAAATAACATTTCCAGCGAACGCCCGGCGAGATGGTCATGGACAAGAACAGTTTCCAAGTCACCCTGGAACAGCAGTTTGCAAGCCTGACCCCCACCGGCAAGCGCATCGCCACCTACCTGCTGGCCAACCTCCAGCAGTTGCCCTTCGAGACCGCCGACAGCATCGCCCAGCAAGCCGGCACCACGGGGATTTCCGTGGGGCGCTTCCTGCGCTCGCTGGGCTATCGCAACCTGGATGACGTCAAGCAAGGCCTGCGCGGCGATGCCCCGGCCTCCTGGCTGATCACCGATCGGCTCGGCGCCTTTCGCAGCGAAGCCCATCAGGACGATGCCCTGGAGCGCTCGATGCATCGCGAGATCGAGGCCATCCAGCATGTCTATGGCCTGGCCCGCAGCCAGCCCTTCGCCGCCATCGTGCAACAGATCGTCGAGGCCGACGCGGTGTTCATCATCGGCATCCAGTCGACCCGGGGCATCCTCAACGCCTTCCACAGCCACCTGGAATACATCCGGCCCAAGGTCTACTACGTGGACGGGCTTTCAGGCATCTACGCCGAGACCCTGAACTCCGGCTTTGCCAAGCCCTACGCGATCATCTCCGACTTTCGCGCCTACTCCAGCATCACCCAGACCTTCTGCGAAGTGGCCAATGCCAACGCCCTGCCCCTGGCCCTGGTCACCGACCTGCAGTGCCCCTGGGCCCGGGACTACCCGCTGGACCTGCTGCAACTGAAAACCGATGTCGGCCAGTTCTGGGATTCCCTCGCGCCCCTGACCTGCCTGTTCAACCTGATGGTGTCCGCCGTGGCCGAGGGCTATGGCGAGCGCCTGGACCAGCGCCTGGCCAAGAACCGACAGTTGCAGGAAGCCTTCGGCCAGTTCGAGTCCTGACCTTCAAGCGTTAACCCAGATGGAGTGAGTGAGTGAACAACAGCCCCCTTGTCGAAATCGACGCCCAGCGCCATCAGCTTCAGATCGACCTGATCTACGCCGGCGCCGACAACCTGGCCGGCCAGGTGATCTATCGCAACGCCCGCTGCCTGCTGCACAAGGACGCCGCCGCCTGCCTGTACAAGGCCAGCCAGCTGGCACGCATGGCCGGCCTGGGCCTGCGCATCTACGACGCCTACCGCCCGGCCTACGCCCAGCACCTGCTGTGGCAGGCCCTGCCCAACCCGGACTACGTGCGCGACCCGCGCCTGGGCTCGCACCACACCCGGGGCGTGGCCGTGGACCTGACCCTGGTGGATGAAACCGGCGAGCCGCTGGACATGGGCACCGCCTTCGACGCCATGGAGCCCAAGTCGCACCAGTTCTACAGCGACCTGCCGCCCCAGGTGCAGCGCAACCGCCTGATGCTGCTGGGGATCATGCTCAGCGCCGGCTTCGAGGCGATCCCCACCGAGTGGTGGCACTACGAGCTGCCCAACGCCGAGGACTTTCCCCTGATCCAGGAGCACGACCAGCCCTTCGAACACTGATTTCCCGTTCCCCACCGGCCACAACAACAGGCAGCTAACTGCCCCAAGCCGGTCCTACTGCAACACTGCTTCAGCAACAACTGCCCGGTTATAGCTTTTATAAAAAACCTGACGAACTTCCCAACATCGAATGATCAAGGAAACCGGCATGACCCCTAACCGCAATCACCCTGATGTGCGTCTGTCCACCCGTGTCGCCCTGTCCCTGCTGTGCGCCGCCCTGAGCCTGGGCGCGTGGCAGGCAGCCAGCGCCGCCGCGCCCAAGGACACCCTGATGATCGGCAAGG
Organism: Pseudomonas sp. GW822-FHT04H02; assembly: GCF_058800645.1. Classification (NCBI taxonomy): domain Bacteria; kingdom Pseudomonadati; phylum Pseudomonadota; class Gammaproteobacteria; order Pseudomonadales; family Pseudomonadaceae; genus Pseudomonas; species Pseudomonas sp. GW822-FHT04H02. The sequence goes on from NZ_JBXAMM010000004.1 coordinate 811,183, forward strand.
CCGCCGACCCGCAGACCCTCGACCCCGCCGTGACCATCGACAACAACGACTGGGCCGTGACCTACCCGGCCTACCAGAAGCTGGTGACCTACAAGGTCGAGAACGGCAAGGGCAGCACCGAAGTCCAGGGCGACCTGGCCGAGAGCTGGAGCACCTCCGCCGACAACCTGACCTGGGATTTCAAGCTCAAGCCGGGCAACAAGTTCGACGACGGCAAGCCGGTGGACGCCGCCGCGGTGAAGTTCTCCTTCGACCGCCTGATGCAGCTCAAGCAAGGCCCGTCCGGCGCCTTCCCGGATGACATGAGCGTGGCCGTGGTCGACCCGTTGACCGTGCGCTTCACCCTGAAGAAACCCTACGCGCCCTTCCTCTACACCCTGGCCCACAACGGCGGCGGCATCATCAACCCGGACGTGGCCAACAAGGGCGAGGACGTCAACGCCTACCTCTCGACCCACACCGCCGGCTCCGGGGCCTTCCGCCTGAGCAACTGGCAGAAGGGCCAGGCGCTGACGCTGGAACCCAACAGCTATTACGCCGGCCCCAAGCCGAGCCTGAACAAGGTGGTGATCAAGATCATCAGCGAGGCCTCGGTGCGCCGCCTGCAACTGGAACGCGGCGACCTGGACATCATCGAGGACATGCCCGAAGACCAGCTCGGCACCCTGGCCGGCAAGCCAGGCATCGTGATCCAGACCTTCCCCTCGCTGCGGGTCAACTACCTGTACCTGAACAACAAGCGTGCGCCCCTGGACAACGTCGAAGCGCGCCAGGCACTGGTCCAGGCCATCGACTACAAGGGCATCGTCGACGGCATCCTCAAGGGCCAGGCCAAGCTGATGAACGGGCCGATCCCCGACGGCATGTGGGCCCACGACCCGAGCCTGCCGCTGATGCAGCAGAACCTCGACGGCGCCAAGGCCAGCCTGGCCAAGGTCCCGCAGAAAATCAGCAACCTGACCTACCTCTACTCGGACAAGGACGCCAACTGGGAGTCCATCGGCCTGACCCTGCAAGCGGGCCTGGCGCCCCTGGGCATCAACCTGAAGATGGAGAAGCTGGCCAACGCCACCATGCGTGAACGGGTGGGCAAGGGCGACTACGACGTGGCCATCGGCTCCTGGAGCCCGGACTTCGCCGACCCCTACATGTTCATGAACTTCTGGTTCGACTCCAGCCTGCAGGGCTTGCCGGGCAACCGCTCGTTCTACAGCAACCCCGAGGTGGACAGCCTGATCCGCGAGGCGGCGGCCACCAACGACACCGCCAAGCGCATCGAGCTGTACCAGAAGGCGCAGAAGATCGTCCTCAAGGACAACGTCTACGCCTACCTGTACCAGAAGAACTACAGCCTGCCGATGCGCGATTCGGTGAAGGGCTACGTGTTCCACCCGATGCTGGAACAGGTGTTCAACATCGCTGAAATCAGCAAGTAGGACCGGCCCTGCGTTCCCCGTCGCCGGCCCCTGAAACGGGGTGGCGCCGGGTTGCCGTGTCCCCGGCGAGGGGCCGTCGTGCCCCCTGCCGTTCGTCAAGCGTTAACGAGGTTGCCTCATGGCCTTCCTGAATATGTTGCGCAAACGCCTGCTCGGCCTGTTGCTGGTCGTGGTCGGGGTTTCGCTGATTACCTTCACCATCTCGCACCTGATTCCCGGTGACCCGGCGCGGCTGATCGCCGGCGACCGGGCCAGCGATGCCATCGTGCAGAACATCCGCCACCAGCTGGGCCTGGACCTGCCGCTGTACCAGCAGTACGGGCGCTACATGCTCGACCTGCTGCACGGCGACCTGGGCACCTCGATCCGCACCAGCCGCCCGGTGCTGGAGGACCTGCAGAGCTTCTTCCCGGCAACCCTGGAGCTGGCCCTGGCCGCCCTGCTGCTGTCGGTGCTGGTGGGGGTGCCGCTGGGGGTGCTGTCGGCGGTCTATCACAACCGCTTCATCGACCAGATCGCCCGCACCCTGGCGGTCACCGGAATTTCCACCCCGGCGTTCTGGCTGGGGCTGGGGCTGATCGTGCTGTTCTACGGCCACCTCGGCTGGCTGCCCGGCAGCGGGCGCCTGGACGAAGGCCTGGAGCCGCCGCCCACGGTCAGCGGCTTCTACCTGATCGACTCGCTGCTGGCAGGGGACATCCCACTGTTCCTCAATGCCCTGCAGCACCTGATCCTCCCGGCAGTGACCCTGGGCTTCGTCAACCTCGGGGTGGTGGCGCGGCAGATCCGCTCGGCCATGCTCGACCAACTGGGCGAAGACTACATCCGCACCGCCCGGGCCTACGGCCTGTCGCGCTGGGCGGTGATCCTGCGCCACGCCCTGCCCAACGCCCTGATCCCCTCGGTGACGGTGCTCGGCCTGACCCTGGGCGATTTGCTGTACGGCGCGGTACTGACCGAGACGGTATTCGCCTGGCCGGGGATGGGCGCCTACGTGGTGAAGTCGATCCAGGCCCTGGATTTCCCGGCGGTGATGGGCTTCGCGATCCTGGTGTCGTTCATTTATGTGCTGCTGAACATGGCGATCGACCTGCTGTACCGGGTGATCGATCCGCGCATTGGCGAGGTAAGTTGAGATGTCCGCTCCCTTGAACATTCCCCTGCCACAACCCACCGCCCAGGCCAGCGGCTGGCGCACCCGCCTGGCCTACCTGGGCTACCGCGTGCGGCAAAGCCCGCTGACCATCGCCGGGCTGTGCATGACCCTGCTGGTGCTGCTGTGCATGGCCTTCGCCCCCTGGCTGTCGAGCCATGATCCCAATGCCCTGAACCTGGCCCAACGCCTGGCCGCTCCCAGCGCCGCCCATTGGTTCGGCACCGACGAAGTGGGCCGCGACCTGTTCAGCCGGGTGCTGCACGGCAGCCGCCAGTCGGTGGGCGTGGGCCTGTTCGTGGCCTTCGCCTCGTGCCTGGCCGGGGGCCTGTTGGGCTGCCTGTCGGGGATCATCGGCGGGCGCTTCGACAGCCTGATCATGCGCCTGATGGACATCATGCTCTCGGTGCCGTCGCTGGTGCTGATCATGGCCCTGGCCGCCGCCCTGGGCCCGAGCCTGTTCAACGCCATGCTGGCGATCACCCTGGTGCGCATTCCGTTCTATGTGCGCCTGGCCCGGGGCCAGGCCCTGAGCATCCGCCAGATGGGCTACGTCAAGGCGGCCCAGACCTACGGCGCCGGGCGCTGGCACATCGTCAGCTGGCACGTGGGGCGCAACGCCATGCCGCCGTTGCTGGTGCAACTGAGCCTGGACATCGGCAGCGCCATCCTCATGGCCTCGGCCCTGGGCTTCATTGGCCTGGGTGCGCAGCAGCCCACCGCCGAATGGGGGGCGATGGTGGCCACCGGGCGCAACTTTATCCTCGACAACTGGTGGTACTCGACCTTTCCCGGGCTGGCGATCCTGTTCACCGCCACCGGTTTCAACCTGCTGGGTGACGGCATCCGTGACCTGCTCGACCCACGGCAACAGGGGAAATGACCATGAGCTCATCCGCCGTTCTCAACATCGACAACCTGAGCCTGGAATTCCCCGCCTACCGCAGCAATGTGCAGGCCCTCAACGGCGTGTCGCTGCACGTCAACCCGGGGGAAATCGTCGGCGTGGTCGGCGAATCCGGCTCGGGCAAGTCGGTGACCGCCATGCTCAGCCTGCGGCTGCTGCCCGAGCGCAGCTACCGCATCACCTCCGGCAGCCTGAGCCTGCTGGGCCGCGACATGCTCGCCACCCCGGAAAAACAGCTGCTGCAGATCCGCGGCCGCGATGCGGCGATGATCTTCCAGGAGCCGATGACCGCCCTCAACCCGACCCGGCGCATCGGCCGGCAGATGCTCGACGTGATCATCCATCACCAGCGCCTGAGCCGGGAACAGGCCCGGGCCAAGGCCATCGACCTGCTGCGCGACATGCACATCGCCGACCCCGAGCAGGTGCTGCAGGCCTACCCCTTCGAGCTGTCCGGCGGCATGCGCCAGCGGGTGATGATCGCCCTGGCGTTTTCCTGCGACCCGCAGTTGCTGATCGCCGATGAACCCACCACCGCCCTGGACGTGACCGTGCAGCGCCAGGTGCTGCTGTTGCTGCGCGAGAAAGCCCGGCAACGGGGCACCGCGATCCTGCTGATCACCCACGACATGGCGGTGGTCTCGCAGTTCTGCGACCGGGTCTATGTGATGTACACCGGCGCCGTGGTGGAGCAAGGCAGTACTGCCCAGGTCATGCTCGACCCGCAACACCCCTACACCCGTGGCCTGCTCAGCGGCCTGCCGGAACAAGTCACTCCCGGCGCGCCGCTGCTGACCATTCCCGGGCAGGTGCCCAACCTTGCTCACCTGCCCGGCGGCTGCACCTTCCGCGAGCGCTGCAGCCAGGCCATGGCGGTGTGTGCCCAACGGCCGCCGCTGCATTCGATCAACGCCAGCCAGCAGCACAAGAGCGCCTGCTGGCTGGCTGCCCCGGAGTCCGCCCAATGAATGCTTCGCAACCCCGGGCCGGCAGCGAGCCGCTGCTGCGCCTCAACGATGTACAGGTGCGCTTTCCCCTGAGCAACGACTGGCTGGGCCGGCCGCGGGCCTTCGCCCATGCCCTGAACGGCATCGACCTGGAACTGCGCCCCGGGGAAACCCTGGGCATCGTCGGCGAATCCGGCTGCGGCAAGAGCACCCTGGCGCAACTGCTCATGGGCCTGGTCAAGCCCAGCAGCGGCGACCTGCGCTGGGCCTACGCCAGCGACCGCGAGCGCCACAGCCACGTGCAGATCGTGTTCCAGGACCCGCAGTCGTCCCTCGACCCGCGCCTGCCGATCTGGAAGATCATCACCGAGCCGCTGTTCGCCCTGGGCAACACCCCGGTGGCGCAGATGCGCGAAATCGCCGCCAAGGTGGCGCAGCAGGTAGGCATCCGCGGCGAATACCTGGAGCGCTACCCGCACCAGTTCTCCGGCGGCCAACGCCAGCGCATCGCCATTGCCCGGGCCCTGGCGTCGAACCCGGACATCATCGTCCTCGACGAGCCGACCTCGGCCCTGGACATCTCGGTGCAGGCGCAGATCCTCAACCTGCTGGCGGACCTGCAACGCAGCCGCGGCCTGACCTTCGTGCTGATCTCCCACAACGTCTCGGTGGTCCGGCACATGGCCGACCGGGTGGCAGTGATGTACCTAGGGCAGATCGTCGAGCTGGGCAGCGCCGAACAGGTGCTGGAGCGCCCGCGCCACCCCTATACCCAACTGCTGCTGGAGGCGGTGCCGCGCCTCGGTGCGCCCCTGGCGGACAGCCAGCTCTCGGCGCCCACCGAACTGCCGGGCAACCGCAAGCTGCCCGCCGGCTGTTTCTTCTTCGACCGCTGCAGCCGCCGCGGCCCGGGCTGCGAGCTGCCGCAACAGCTGCTGGGCGATGCGACGCAGCAAGTGCGTTGCCATCGGCAACAGCTCACCGGGTGATCCCACTGCGCCACGCCGCCGGCCACGGCGTGGTGCTTGCTCCCTGCGCGCCAAGGGCTTAAAACAAGCGCCTTCTCTCTGACGTTGCAGGAACCTCTCTCATGGAAAGCAGCTGGCTGACCCACGCCAAACGCCTGCAAGCCATCGCCTCCACCGGCCTGCATTTTTGCCGCGACGTGCATGATCGCGAGCGCTACCAGGAAGTCGCCGAGATCGCCCACGACATGCTCGCGCAACTGGGCAACGTGCCCCTGGAGCGCATCAACGAACTGGTCTCGGACTTCGCCCAGCGCTACTCGACGCCGATGGTGGAAGTGCGCGGCGCGCTGATCGAGAACGGCAAGATCCTCCTGGTGCGCGAGCAGCACGACGGACTCTGGGCCCTGCCCGGGGGCTACGCCGATGTGGGCCTGTCGGCGGCGCAGAACATCATCAAGGAAATCCGCGAAGAAGCCGGGCTGCAGGTTTCGGTGCGCCAGCTGTACGGCCTGCGGCACAAGGCCAAGGGGCCCTACAAGCCCGACCACCGGGACTTCTACAAGCTCTACTTCCTCTGCGAACGGCAAGACGCCGAGGCCCCGATGGCCGGCAGCGAAACCAGCGACGCGGCGTTCTTCGCCCCAGACCAGTTGCCGCCGCTGTCCCAGGGACGCACCGTGGAACGGGATATCCAGGAGGCCTTCGACTTCCACGAAGGCCGGCGCAGCGTGGCCCTCTTCGACTGAGCGTGACGGCGCCGATGTAAAGCACACTTGACATGAAAAAGCGCCCCGCCTAATGTAAAGGACACTTTACTAAAAGGAGATCGCCCATGGGCACCAAACGCTATTTCAGGGAATTCGGCCTGGCCTTGCTGGCCTACATCGCCTGCGTGCTGCTGAGCAGCCACTGGCTGGCGGACATGAACCCGGGCCCGGGCAAGATCGCCCTGGCCCTGGTGCCGGTGATCCCCATGGTGGCCATGGCCCTGGCGGTGGTGCGCCAGTTGCGGCGCATGGACGAACTGGCCCGGCGCATCCAGCTCGAAGCCCTGGGCCTGTCCTTTGTCTGCACCGCGCTGATCACCTTCAGCTACGGCTTCCTGGAAACCGCCGGCCTGCCCCGGCTCTCGATGTTCTACGTATGGCCCGTGATGGGCCTGGTCTGGGCCCTGGCCACGGTGGCCGGCGTGCGGCGCTACCGATGAACAACCAACTGCGCGAACTGCGCACCCGGCAAGGCTGGTCCCAGGCCGAACTGGCCACCCGCCTCGAGGTGTCACGGCAGACGGTGAATGCCATCGAGACCGGGCGCTACGACCCCAGCCTGCCCCTGGCGTTCAAGATTGCCCGGGCCTTCCAGCTGCCCATCGAAAGCATTTTCAGCCCCGACGAGGACTGAACCGCCGGTGAACCAATCTGGCCCAAGGGTGCACCGCTTTCGCCCCCGGGCCACAGGCACCCGGTGCAGGGGCACGGGCATCGGCTATAACTGCTGGGGCGCCCGGCCCTGCCGTCAAGGATTGGCACGGCGCCTGCAACAGCGTGGCATCACTGCGACCAGGGACAGGCCCATGACCCAGCACGAACCCGGCAACGACTACCCCTTGAGCGAAGTTCCGCAGCACGCCCGCAAGGGCCTGGCCTCCATGGCCATGGTGCTGCTGGGCTTCACCTTCTTCACTGCCACCATGTTCGCCGGCGGCAAGCTGGGGGTGGCCTTCGACTTCACCACCCTGCTGGTGGTGATCCTCGTCGGCAACCTGCTGCTGGGGATCTACGCCGCCAGCCTCGGCTACATCGCCTTCAAGAGCGGGCTGAACACGGTGCTGATGGGGCGCTTCTGCTTCGGCGAACGGGGCAGCAAGCTCAGCGACCTGATCCTGGGTTTCACCCAGATCGGCTGGTACGCCTGGGGCACCGCCACCGCCGCGGTGGTGCTGGGCAAGTATTTCCAGCTGGATCCGGGTGCGGTACTGGGGCTGATGCTGCTGTTCGGCATGGCCTTCTGCGCCACCGCCTACATCGGTTATCGCGGCCTGGAGATCCTGTCCTGGATCGCGGTGCCGGCCATGGGCCTGCTGTTGCTGCTGTCGATGTGGGTGGCCACCCGGCAGGTCGGCGGCCTCGACGGTTTGCTGGGGGTCACGCCTAGCGCCAGCCTGGACCTCTCCAGCGCCATCACCCTGGTGTTCGGCACCTTCGTCAGCGGCGCCACCCAGGCCACCAACTGGACCCGATTTTCCCGCTCGGCGCGGGTGGCGGTGAGCGCCAGCCTGATCGGCTTCTTTATCGGCAACGGCCTGATGGTGCTGATCGGTGCCTACGGCGCCATCGTCTACCAGCAGCCGGACGTGGTCGAAGTGCTGCTGCTCCAGGGTTTTGCCATGGCGGCCATGGCCATGCTGCTGTTGAACATCTGGAGCACCCAGGACAACACCATCTACAACTTCGCCGTGGCCGGCTGCAACCTGTTGCGCACCGATCGGCGCAAGACCGTGACCCTGGTGGGCGCGCTGATCGGCACCCTGCTGGCGATGCTCGGCATGTACGACCTGCTGGTGCCCTACCTGATCCTGTTGGGCACGGTGATTCCGCCGATTGGCGGGGTGATCATGGCGGACTTCTTCTACCGCTGGCGCGGCCGCTACCCGCGCCTGGCCGACAGCCAGTTGCCGGCCTGGAACTGGCCGGGCCTGGCCGCCTATGGCCTGGGCACCCTGGCGGCCTTCTGCTCGCCCTGGGTCGCGCCGTTGGTGGGCATCGGCGTAGCAAGCCTGAGCTGTGTCCTGCTCAGCGCCTGGCTCGGCGCCCGCACCAGCGCCACCCTCGACGCCCGGGCCTGAACCCGGGCCTTGCCCTCCCGGCGCGTTCCGGGTCTATCATGACCCGCCCCGAACCACCTGCCTGCTTCGACCGGTACCGGTTGAAGCACAGCCCAATGACCGAGGGACAAGGGCCGCCGCCCGGATCCCACGGCTGAACCGCTGATTGCCCGACCCGAGGAACCGCTCCGATGCTGATCACCAACGCCCGCCTGCGCCACCGTGAAGGCCTGCACCAACTGCACCTGGAAAACGGCCGCATCGCCCGCATCGTCCAGCAGGGCCCGGACGCCCCCACCGCCGCGCCGGCCTTCGGCCCCGAGCACCTGGATGCCGGCGGCAACCTGGTGGTGCCGCCCTTCGTCGAACCGCACATTCACCTGGACGCCACCCTCACCGCGGGCGAGCCGCGCTGGAACATGAGCGGCACCCTGTTCGAAGGCATCGAGTGCTGGGGCGAACGCAAGGCCACCATCACCGCCGAAGACACCCGCGCCCGCGCCCACAAGACCATCCGCGCCCTGGCCGCCCACGGCATCCAGCATGTACGCACCCATGTCGACGTCACCGACCCGGACCTCACCGCCCTCAAGGCCATGCTCGAAGTGCGCGAGCAAAGCGCGCACCTGATCGACCTGCAGATCGTCGCCTTCCCCCAGGAAGGCATCGAATCGTTCCGCAACGGCCGCGAGCTGATGGAAGAGGCCATTGGCCTGGGCGCCGATGTGGTGGGCGGTATTCCGCACTTCGAATACACCCGCGACCAGGGCGTGAGCTCGGTGAAGTTCCTCATGGACCTGGCCGAACGCACCGATTGCCTGGTGGACGTGCACTGCGACGAAACCGATGACCCGCACTCGCGCTTTCTTGAAGTGCTGGCCGAAGAAGCGCGCAGCCGGGGCATGGGCTCCCGGGTCACCGCCAGCCACACCACCGCCATGGGCTCCTACGACAACGCCTACTGCGCCAAGCTGTTCCGCCTGCTGGGGCATTCGGGCATCAGCTTCGTCTCCTGCCCCACCGAAAGCATCCACCTGCAGGGGCGCTTCGACAGCTTCCCGAAACGCCGCGGCGTGACCCGGGTCAATGAGCTGCTGGAGGCCGGGATGAACGTGTGCTTCGGCCAGGACTCGATTGTCGACCCCTGGTACCCCCTGGGTAACGGCAACATCCTGCGGGTACTGGAAGCCGGCCTGCACATCTGCCACATGCTCGGCTACCGCAACTTGCAGAACGCCCTGGACCTGGTCACCGACAACAGCGCCAAGGCCCTGGCCCTGGGCGAGCGCTACGGCATCGAAGAAGGTCGCCCGGCGAACCTGCTGATCCTGTCTGCCGACAGCGATTACGAAATGATCCGAAGCCAGGGCCTGGCGCTGTACTCCATCCGCCACGGCAAGGTGCTGATGCAACGGCAGATGGCCCAGGTGCAATGGCAAGACGCATGACCTGCAAAAAACCGTAGGCGCCAGCTTGCCGGCGAAGGCGCCCGTCAGATCGCTTTCGCCGGCAAGCCGGCTCCTGCAAGAAGCTACAAGCGCACGGCCTGACCAAACAGGCAGACCCGGCGCAGCTCGCCATCCTGTTCCTCCAGGCGCAACGGCGCGGTGCCGCCGGGCATCACCACCTGCACCTCGCCAGCCTTGACCCAGCCCACCCGCCACGCCGCGCTGGCCACGGCGCTGGCGCTGGTGCCCGACGACGCGGTCGGCCCTTCGCCGCGTTCGAACACCCGGGCGACGATGCGCTGCGCCGATTCCCGCGCCGCCCATTGCAGGTTGACCCCCGCCGGGCAGGGTTCGCCGCTGCCCAGGGGCAAGGCAAAAGCAGTGGCCGTCAGCCCTTCGGCCAGTGGCGCTTCGAGCATCTGCGGGTTGCCGGGCAAGGCCTCGGCATCCTCCAGCAGGGTCACGCAGTGGGGGTTGCCGATGCGCACGAACTGGCTGTGCTCCCACCGCGGGTCGAGTGCCTGCAACGGTGCCACCCGGCTCAGCTCGCGACCGTTCAGGGTCACCGCCTCGACGCCAATGGCGGCCACCGCCTCGGGCCCGAAGGACGGCTGGCCGAGGTCCAGCCAGAACCCCGGCACCCCCGCCACCCGGGCCGGCTCCACCACGGTGGCCACCGGCGAGGTACCGGTGGGCTGGTCATGGTGCACCTGCAACAGGGTTGGCCCCTGCTCGGCCAGCAACCCCTGCTCGGCCAGGGCCTGGGAAAAGATCGTCAAACCATTGCCACTGCGCTCGGCCAGGGTGCCGTCGGTGTTGACGATCAGCAGATCGAAGGGCGCCACGTCCTGGAACGGCCCCACCAGCAGACCGTCGCTACGGTGGGCCTTGGCCCCCGGCGGTCGGGTGCCCGGAGCCCAGTCACAGAGGGCGGCGATGGCCTGCTCGCTCCACAAGCGCCTGTCCCGCGCGGCCTGGGCGGCGCTGCCGGGCAAGGCGACCCCCAGGCTGCGCAACCGCGCGGGTGTCACCACCCCATAGATGTTGCCCCGTGCATCGTAGAACGCCGCCATCACACCGCCTCCTGGAAAACCGAGCCGCTGACATTACGGAGAAACCGGCGGCTCGACCAGAGGCCTGGAGACTCCCGGTGAGCGCGCGGGGCATCGCCACGCCTCGGCTCAGCGGATCGGCAGGGCCATGGGCCGGATCGGCGCGGCGTCCGCGCCACGCAACTTGAGCGAGGCACCGATAAAGGCGAACTGGTAGACCTTGTCCCGGGCCAGCCCTTCCAGGTTCACCAGCTCCATGATCGGCGCGCCCTGCATCGCCAGCAGGTAAGTGTGCAGCGGCAGGTAGTTGCCCTCGACCTCGGACGGGAAGGTTTCAAAGCTCAGGTTGTCCGCCCCCACCACCATGGCGCCGCCCTCTTCCACCAGGAACTTCGCCGCGTCCAGGCTCAGGCCCGGCGGGTTGGCCATGTAGCGCTGGGCATTGTCGTAGTCACGCATGCGCCCGGTGCGGATCAGCACCACGTCGCCCTTTTCCAGCGCCACCTTCTGCCTGGCCAGGGCCTGCTGCAGGTCGGCGCGGGTGACCCGGTAGCTGTCCGCCAACTGCTCCAGGCCCTTGGCCGCGGGCACATCGATCAGCACACCGCGAGCAATGATCGGCGGCAGTTTTTCCGCACCAGTGACGTTCCAGCCGCGGTCCCCCAGGTGCTGGTCGGCGCGGTAGCCGTTCCAGATCTTGCCGTTGAGGCCGAAGTGGTTCAGGGCATCGATATGGGTGCCCATGTGGGCGTACATCGACACCGCCGAACCGCTGTAGCTGACGTGCTGGTTCATTGGCTCGCCCACTTGCATCGGGTCGGCGATCACGTTGCCGTGGGGGGTGTGGGTCATCCACATCTGGTAAGGCGGGTCGCCGGCGGCCTGCCAGCTGGGCATGCCGACAAAGTAATCCACCGCCAGGTCATAGGCCTGTTCACCAGTGACCCGGGCCATGATCGCCGCCCGGGAATGGGGGGTGATCAGGTTCAGGCGACCGATCTCGTCCTTGGGGCCCCATGGGCTGATGCCCACCTCGGGCCGGGCCGCCTCGGCGGCACTGCACAGCCCGCTGACCAGGGACAGGGCCAGTAGCCCGGAAACCATCTTCGACATTGCGCGAATCGCCATGACAACACTCCTGTGAAATGAGGTGCCCATGGTATTGAGTGGCAGATCAGAGATAATCAGCCATTTCGTGGATACATATTCAACCCGGGAGAAACAATATGGATGTGTTGTTGGCCATGCGCACCTTTCGCCGGGTGGCGGAACGCTCCAGTTTCAGCCAGGCCGCCACCGACCTCGGGCAGTCCACGGCGGCGGTGAGCAAGCAGGTGCGCCAGTTGGAAGAGCGCCTGGGCAGCCTGTTGATCCTGCGCACCACCCGACGCATGAGCCTGTCGGAAGCCGGGCAGCGCTACTTCAGCGAGTGCTGCCACCTGCTGGACGAACTGGACGCCCTGGAGCGGGCCACCCAGGCCGGCCTGCACGAACCCGGCGGGCGCCTGCGAGTGAATGCGCCACTGTCCTTCGGGCTCAAGGTGCTGTCGCCGATCCTGGTGGCCTTCATGCAGCGCTACCCGCAATTGCAGGTGGACCTGACCCTCAACGACCAGGTGCTGGACGTGGTGGGCGAAGGCTTCGACGTGTCGCTGCGGATTCGCCGGCAACTGGAGGACTCCTCGCTGATCGCCCGCCAGCTAGGGCAGGTGGAGCAGATCATCTGCGCCGCGCCGGCCTACCTGCAGGCCGCGGGCACGCCGGCAAGCATCGCCGACCTGCATCAGCACCGCTGCCTGGCCTACCGCCTGGCGGAACACCCGGGGCGCTGGCACCTGCAAGGCCCGGAAGGCCAGACGCGGCTGGAGCTGCCGGTGCATTTTTCCGCGGACAACAGCCTGCTGCTGGCCGACATGCTGGTGGCCGGCCTGGGCATCGGCGCCCTGCCGGGCTTTGTCGCCCAGCCATTGCTGGACAGCGGCCAACTGCTGCGGGTGCTGCCGGACCAGCACCTGCCCGGGCGGCATATCTATGCGCTGTACCCCAGCCAGCGGCACCTGTCGCAGAAGGTCCGGGTGTTCGTGGATTTCCTGGTGGAAGCGCTGCAGGCCCGCTGAACCTCAGCCGGCCGTGGGCACTTCCAGGCCGACCTTGACCCGGTTCATCGCCACCAGGGTCTTGAAGCGCTTGACGTTGGGGTTGTCGAAGAACAGTTCGCGGGTCAGCTGGGTGTACTGGGCCATGTTGCGCACGCAGAAAATCAGCACGAAATCGCACTCGCCGGCCACGTAGTAGCACTGCTGGACCTGGGGGCAGGCCTGGAAGTTGCGCTTGAGGGCGTCGATCTGGTCGATGCGCTCACTCTCCACTTGCACCTCGACGATGATGCTCAGTTCGTGCCCCAGGGCATCCGGCGCGACGATGGCGCTGTAGCGCTCGATCACCCCCTCGTCGCAGAGGCGCTTGAGCCGCCGGTTGACCGCCGCGGTGGACAGGTTGACCCGCAGCCCCAGCTCGCTTTGCGCGGTGCTGGCGTCACGTTGCAGCTCGGCGAGCAGCTTCAGGTCGTAGGCGTCGAGGCTGGCATTCATGGGCAGGAAAACTCCGGGAAGGAACGGCACGCACTGCAACGTTTTTGTGCAAAGCCGCCGATTATGCGAAACAAACCGCCGGCCTGCGCAAATTTATTTCACCCGCAACCCTGTGCAGAAGCACTGCGCTGCGGATTTCTGCAACCTTCGAGGGCCAGATTTGTCACAATCCCCACCCGGCCGCCATCACGCCATGGGGGCATCAGGCGGCCGGCAGCGAGTTCGATCGCCAAGGATTTTTATGACTGCCAGCAACACCCACTTCCAGGCCACCCCCGGCCGCCTCGAACAGATGTCCACGCGCATCGCCTTTTTCATCGCCGGCTTCGGCATTGCCGCCTGGGCCCCGCTGGTGCCCTACGCCAAGGCCCGGGCCGGGCTCGACGAAGGCACCCTGGGCCTGTTGCTGCTGTGCCTGGGGGTGGGTTCGATCCTTGCGATGCCGATTGCCGGCGCCCTGGCCGGGCGCTTCGGCTGCCGCAAAGTGATGGCCGGCGGCACCCTGCTGATCTGCCTGGCCCTGCCCTTGCTGGCCACCCTGACCTCGATTCCGCTGCTGATGGCCGCGCTGTTCATGTTCGGCGCCGGGCTGGGCGGCGTGGATTCCACGGTCAACCTGCAAGCGGTGATTGTCGAGCGGGCCAGCGGCAAGACCATGATGTCGGGCTTTCACGGGCTGTTCAGCCTGGGCGGGATCGTCGGCGCCGCGGGGGTCAGCGCCCTGCTCGGCCTGGGCTTGTCGCCACTGGGCGCGACCCTGGTGGTGATCGCCCTGATGCTGCTGGCGCTGCTCAAGGCCGCGCCGCACATGCTGCCCTATGGCAGCCAGAGCTCGGGCCCGGCCTTTGCCGTGCCCCATGGTGTGGTGCTGTTCATCGGCTGCCTGTGCTTCGTGGTGTTCCTCGCCGAAGGCGCGGTGCTGGACTGGAGCGCGGTCTTCCTCACCGCCGAGCGCGACCTGGATGCCGCCTACGCCGGCCTGGGCTACGCCGCCTTCGCCCTGACCATGACCCTGGGCCGCCTGACGGGCGATGCCATCGTCCATCGCCTGGGCGCGCGCCGGGTGATCATCATCGGCGGCACCACGGCCGCCGCTGGCCTGTTGCTGGCGACCCTGGCCCCGGCCTGGGAGGCGGCGCTGGTGGGTTATGCCCTGGTGGGCGCGGGTTGCTCGAACATAGTGCCGGTGCTCTACACCGCCGTGGGCAAGCAGAACGTCATGCCCGAAAGCATCGCCGTGCCGGCCATCACCACCCTGGGTTACGCCGGCATCCTGGCCGGGCCGGCGGTGATCGGCTTCATTGCCCATGGCAGCAGCCTGAGCGCGGCCTTCGGCCTGATCGCCGTCCTGCTGCTGGCAGTGGCCGCCAGCGGCAAGGTACTCAAGGTCTGAGCCACTGAAGCAGCCATGGGCCGAACTCTGCGTTGCGTCAGAGATTCGCCGGCAAGCCGGCTCCTACAGGCGCCATCGTCATGTAGGAGCTGGCTTGCCAGCGAAGGGGGTCAGAAGCCGACGCTGGCCTGGACAAAGAAGGTCCGGGGCGCGCCCACATAGATCCCCGAGTTGTTGTCGCTGGAACGGGTGAAGTACTGGCGGTCGAAGACGTTCTTCACGCCGGCCCCCAGCTTCAGGTTCGACAACTGCGGCCCGAAGTCATAGCCACCACGGATGTTCCACAGCACATAACCCGGCATGTCGCCGTACCGGCCATCGGCGCTGCCATCGGTGATGTAGTTGCCGTTGAAGCTGCCGTTGGCGTTCACCCCGGTGCCCGGCGAGTGCTGCTTGGACTGGGCGAAGGCATCGATGTTGTAGGTCCAGCGGTCAATGTCGTAGCGCAGGCCGACAGTGGCCACCTGGCGCGAGTAGAACGGCAGGTCGCGGCCCTTGAAGCCGGGGATCTCGCCTTCATAGCTGGCGCGGGTGTAGGTGAAGCCGGCGTTGGCGGTCAGGCCGTCAAGGCGTGGGTCCAGGGCTGCCAGGTCGTAATGCATCGAGGCTTCCAGGCCCTGGTGCTTGGTGGCCCCCAGGTTGGTCCAGCCCACGTCGTTGCTGATGTATTGCAGCTCGTCGTCGAAGTCGATGTAGAACAGCGTCACTTCACCGCCCCATACATCGTCGTTGTAGCGGGTGCCGATCTCGTAGGTCTTGGCCTTCTCCGGGCTCAGGCCGTTGGCCGTCTGGTCGCCCTTGCCGCCCTGGCCCAGCTGGAAGTACTGCAGGCTGCCAAAGGAAGTCTCGTAGTTGGCGAACAGCTTCCAGGCATCGGACAGGTGATACATCACGCTCAGGGCCGGCAGCGGTTCGTTGCTGTCGATGCTGCGGCGCTTCTCCTGCACTCGCACGCCGTTGGTGCCCGGGACCGGCCGGTCGTGCCAGTTGGTGCTGATGTCCTCGAAGCGGATGCCCGGGGTGATGGTCCAGTTGCCGACGTCGATCTTGTCGTCGATGTAGTAGGCATTGGCCTCGGTGCCGCCGGTACGGTCCTGGTAGACATGGCCGTCGGAATCCGCGGTGAGCACCGGCTGGTTGTTCACCAGGGCCACGCGGCTGGCCTGTTCATGCATGCCTTCCTTGAGGTAGCGATAACCCACGCTGACTTCCTGGGTGGTGGGCCCCAGGTCGAACACATGGGACACCCGCGGCTCGATGCCGAAGGTGTAGTAGGTGCGCGGGTAGGAGACCAGGGTCTTCTGGTCGCTGGCGGCAATGTTGCTGCCGCGGAAGCTGTCGGAGTAGTAGGTCAGCACTTCGAACTGGGTGCGGTCGTCGACCTGACGCTGGTACTTGAAGGACACATCCTTGCGCCGGCCGCTGAAGTTGTCCCAGTCGCGATCGGAGTCGTAGGGCTTGGCGTCGTACTGCTTCTGGGTCAGGCCGCCGGGCATGTCGGCGGTGGCGTCGTAGTAATGCAGGTTGAACCAGAACTCGTCCTGCTCGGTGGGTGCCCAGTGGGTCTTGAGGATCACGTCGTCGATGTCGTTGCCGTTGTTGCCCTCGCGGTAGCCATTGCCGTTGACCCCGGAATACAGCAGCGCCACCCCCAGGCCGTTGTCCGCAGTGCCGCCGAGGAAAGCCGTGTCGATGTGCTTCCAGCCGCCCTGCCGTGAGGTTTCCAGGGTGGTGCCGATTTCCCCGGTGGCCTTTTCCGGAATCGCCCGGGTCACGAAGTTGATCACCCCGCCGACGTTCTGCGGCCCGTAGCGTACGGAACCGGCGCCGCGCACCACATCGATGCTGTCCAGGTTGCCGGAGGAAATCGGCGCCATGGACAACTGCGGCTGGCCATAGGGTGCAAAGGCCGCCGGCACGCCGTCGATCAGCACCGTGGAGCGCGGCGACAGGCGCGAGGTCAGGCCGCGCACGCCGACGTTCAGGGAAATATCGCTGCCACCGGTGCCGTTGGCATCCTGGACCTGCACCCCGGGCACCCGGCGCAACACGTCACCGACGTTCATCGCGCCCTGCTCCACCATGGCCTCACGGCGGATCACTGTGCGTGCACCGGGGTGGTTCTGGACCTTTTGCACATCGGCATCGCCCAGCCAGTCGCCCACCACGCTGATGCTGCTGGTGCCCAGTTCCAGGGCACCGCCCGTGGCTGCCGGAGCCGGGCTCAGGGTCACCGAACCGCCGTCGATCCGGTATTGCAGGCCACTGCCCTGGAGCAACTGGCCCAGGGCCTGTTCCGGGGACAGGTTGCCGTCCACCGCCGGGGCCTGCTTGCCGGCCACCAGCTCGGGGCTGAAGAACACCTGCAACGAGGTCTGCAGGCCCAACTGGCTCAGGGCCTGGCCCAGCGGCTGGGCCTGGATGTGAATGGCGGCTTGCCCGGCCTGGGCCTGGGGCAAGGCCGCACTGACCGCCAGGGCCAGGGCCAGGGGCAGCCAGCGGCGCGCGGGCAACGGGGATACGGCGGGAGAAACGGCTATTTTTTTCACGTCGGCGGCAGTCCTGTCGATCACACTAAGGTGCGTCTGTTAATGCAAACCAGTTGCAGTTGGACAAGAAGACGATGAACTGAAAAAAAACCTGAATCTAACGTGAAAAAATTTCCTGGCTACCGTCGGCAAGGGTCCGCACCTCCACCGGCAGGATGCTCGGCAGGGCCTTGAGCAGGGCCTGGGTGTCGTCGGACTTGAATACGCTGGTCAGGCGCAGCTCACCCACTGCGGCGCTGGCCACCCGCAGGGGCTGTTCGCGATAACGCGAGACTTCGGCCACCACCTCAGCCAGGGAGGCGTTGTTGAATACCAGCTTGCCGCTGCGCCAGGCCGTGAGCGCCTCGGGGTTCACCGCGTAGGCCTGAGCCACCTTGCCGTGCTCATCGACATGGGTGCCCTGGCCCGGGGTCAGGGCAATGAAATCATCCGTCGCGGCGTCGCGCCCCTGCACCTTGACCCGGCCCTGCTCCACCGCCACCCGGGTCTGGCGTTCATCGCGGCGCACATCGAAGCGGGTGCCGGTGACCGTGACCTTGCCCGCTCCCGCCGCCACCACGAAGGGCCGATCCGTGTCGTGCTCGACGTTGAACAGGGCTTCGCCTTCCACCAGCTCGATCAGCCGCTGGTTCCGGGCATAACGCACCTGCAGGTGGCTGCGGCTGTTCAGGTCGATCTGCGAGCCATCGGGCAAGGCCACATGGCGGCGCTCGCCCAGGGCGGTCACGAATTGCGCACTGTAGGAAACCGGCTGGTTGAGGCCACTGAACAGCCCCAGGCCCACGGCCAGCGCCGCCACCCCGGCAGCCAGGGCAAAGCGCAGCAGCGGGCGCCGCCGGGCCTTGGCCGGCGGGGTGGCGCACAGCGCTTGCAGGCGCGCCCTGGGCACCAGGTCGGTGGCCGCCCACAGGGCTTCGAGCAACTGGAACTCGTGCCGGTGCTGCGGATCCTCGGCCAGCCACTGCTGGAACTGCAGTTGCTGCTCCGGGCTCACCTCGGGCTCCTGCAGCCGCGTGAACCAGGCCGCCGCCTCGTCACGAATCCTGGCCTGCGCGCTGGCGCAATCGCGGCTGTCCATCATGCAAATTCCTGTTTGGCAGAGGGTGAGAAATCGCCACGACTGATCATGGGGCCGACCCGTCCAGACGGTCGCGCAGATGCCGCAGGGTGCGGATCATATACTTTTCCACCATGTTCTTTGACAGCCCCAGGCGCTCGGCGATCTCGGCCTGGGTCAGGCCCTCGATCTTCTGCCAGACAAACACCTTGCGACAGTTGACCGGTAACTCGCCAAGCGCCCGTTCGATGGAATCGGCCAACTGGATCGCGTGCATGAAATGCTCCGGGTCGCCGCTGGGCGACACGCTGAGGTGGACCCCCTGTTCTTCCAGGGCACCGCGCCGGTCTTCTCGGCGAAAGGCATCCACGGCGATATTGCGCGCGGTCTGATGCAGGTAGGCCCGCGGCTGCTGCACCGTGGCGGCATCGGATTCCAGCACCCGGACAAAGGTGTCGTGGGCCAGGTCCTCGGCCTGCTGGCGATTGCGCAAGCGCCGGGTCCAGGTGCCGATCAACTCTTCGTAGTGCTCGAAAAAGCCTGGTCTGCGGGGCGGCTTGGCTGTCATCGCGGGGCGCTGGGGAAGTGGGGCGTGAATAGTAATGCTTCGCATTAATGCAGGCAATGGATTCACCGCCCACCTCGCGCCCGGCGGTCGGCCCTAGCGGCTGTACCAGCGCGGCGACTCGACAAACAGGTGAGTCTGCCCCGCCACCAGCCAGTCCCCCAGGCACTGTTGCAGGTGGGCCAGGCAATGCACGGCCAGGTAGATTTCGTGGTACGGAATGACCATCAGGCGCAGGCTCAGGCCCATGGGCCCGCCTTGTACAATCGGTTCATCTCGGCGCCCTTGTTTTATTTATACCGAACATTTAACCGATATAATGAACGGCTAAATTTATCTGCGTCAAGAGAATCAAGGATGATTTAATAGAGATATGAACGATAAAACGAACGACCCAACCTCCCTGTCGCCCATCGGCCTGCTGGCCATGGCCATCAAGCGCGAGCGCCTGAACGCTGGTTTCTCCGTTTCGGAACTGGCCAAGCGGGCTGCGGTGGCCAAGTCCACCCTGTCCCAGCTGGAAGCCGGGCTGGGCAACCCGAGCATCGAGACCCTGTGGGCCCTGGCCCAGGCCATGGGCTTGCAGGTGACGCGGTTTTTCCAGCAACCGGCGCATCAGCTGAAAGTCATCCGTGCCCACGAAGGCACCACCGCCCATGCCGAGGATGCCCACTACGCGGCGACCCTGCTCGATGACTGCCCGCCGGGGGCGCAGCGCGACCTGTATCGCCTGAAGGCGCAACCCGGCCAGGCGCGCCAGTCCAAGGCCCACCTGCCGGGCACCGTGGAACACCTGGTGATCTGCAGCGGGCGGGCCCTGGCCGGGCCTGCGGACAGCCCGGTGAGCCTGGAGGCCGGCGACTACATCCGCTACAGCGCCGACCTGCCCCACGTGTTCGAAGCCCTGGAGGCCGACACCACGGCGATCCTGGTCATCGAACATCGCTAGAGCCCGGGCATTTATCTGCAGGGCCAAGTCTGGAATCATGGCCCACCGCCTCAACAGGAGTGAGCATCAATGCCGTATTTCTCCCGCCGCGCGCCCCTCCTCGGCCTGCTGCTGGCCAGCCTTGCCGCCCAGGCCGCCCCCAAGCAGGACCAGGACCTTCACATCTACTACAGCATGGTGCCCGGCCAGTTCATGCTGATCGGCAAGGAGCCCGATGGCGGGCCGACCTATTCGGGCACCGCGGTGATCCGCTACGAGAACCAGGCCCTGACCCTGGTCAAGACCATCGACGGCAAGACCACCACCGCCACCGGCAAAGTGGAACGGGCCACCATGGCCGAGGCCGATGTGCTGCGTTTCAGCTGGCCGGGGCACAACGCCACCTGCCTGGTGCGCGGCGACTTGGACAACTACTCACGCTTGAGCTGCTACTGGACCCGGGACGGGGTGGACCACAAGGAACCGGGGCTGGAGGCCTATTTCCCCACCGAAACCTGGCCCGGCCATCAGGACTGAAACCCGCCCTTCTGTGCTCCCACACTTTAGCGAGCCACGCCATGATCCAGATCGTCGAATACAGCAACCCCCACCATCGCCAGCCCGTGATCGACCTGTGGAACCGCAGCTTCGGCTACGACACGGCCCACAACACCCCGAGCCTGGCCATCGACCGCAAGCTCGCGGTGGATGACGCTCTGTTCTTCGTCGCCCTGGACCAAGGACAGGTCATAGGCACCCTGATGGCCGGCTATGACGGCCACCGCGGCTGGCTCTACGCCCTGGCGGTGGACCCGCAACAGCGCCGGCTCGGCACTGGCCGGGCCCTGGTGCGCCATGGCGAACAAGCCCTGCAGGGCCGCGGCTGCCTGAAGATCAATCTGCAGATCCTCAGCAGCAACGCCGCCGTGCAAAGCTTCTACCAGGCCCTGGGCTATCAGGTCGAACCGCGGATCAGCATGGGCAAGGTGATCAGCGCCAACCTCCCCGAACACCTGCGTGGCTAGGGGCCGCCGCCCCGCCCTCACCAGTTGTGCCGGTTGCTGCGCGGTGGCGCCAGCAGTTGCTGGGCCAGGCTGGCAGCCGCCAGCGGCGAGGCACTGTGCAACAGCGGATAACCCCAGAACTTTTCATAGGTATCGGCAAAGGCCTCGACCCCGGCCTGGACCTCGGGCTCCGGGGCGATGACGATCATGGCCTTGATCCAGCGACGGATCGCCGCCTTGTTGCGTTTCATCCATAACGCCCCCTGCTTGAGCAATGCCTTGCTCTGCTCGGTGTTGCGCTGCGCAGGATCGGGCATGGCATCGCTCATCAGGACGAAGGCCTGACCGCGCTGCATCAACGCCTCCAACTGCTGGAACGGCTCGACTCCCGGCTGCCCGGCGCCTTTGGCGGGGCGCATCCAGACCAGGGGAAAATGCTGATGATCGAAGTACATGGGAACACCTCAAGAAAGCTGACAAACAAGAATGGTTATCATCTTCCCGTACAAACCTGTCCGCATCAGTCGAGATTGACAAATTATTGATCAATCCGGCCAAACGACCACAGTGATGGAGGTGGCCGTGGCGGTTTTGCAGGCGCTGGTGTGCGTCAAGCAAGGCCCTGCGAGCCTTTGCGCAGCCTCGCGGGCGCGGCGGCTACAGGGGTAGGTCGTGTTCCAGGGCCTGGCGGCGTTCGGCAAAGAAGCGCCCCGGCGGCTGGCCGACGGCTTTCTTGAACATGCGGATAAAGGCGCTGGCGCTGTCATAGCCCAGGGTCAGCGCGACCCGTTCCACCGAGTCGCCCCGGCCCAATTGCTTGAGCCCCAGAAGAATGTGCAACTGGCGCTGCCAGCGGCCGAAGCTCAGGCCGGTCTCGGCCACAATCAGACGGCTCAGGCTGCGTTCGCTGAGGCCGATCTGCTCGGCCCATTGCCCAAGGCTCAGGCGGCGTTCCGGCTGTTCAAGGATCTGCCCGGCCAGGCGCCGCAGCTGTTCATGCCGGGGCATGGGCAGGTGGATCTGCTCCCGGGGCGCCGCCGCCAGCTCGTCCAGGGCCACGGCCATCAACCGCCCCTCGGCACCCTGCTGGTCATAGAGATAGGGCAATTGCGCGCAGCGTTGCAGCAGCTCCTGCAATAGGGGCGACACTGCCAGGGTGCAGCAGGCCTGCGGCAGTGAGCGGGCATGCTCGGGTTCGACGAACAGGCAATAGCCCAGGGCGTTCTCCAACCCCTGGACCCGATGGTCGGTGGCGCTGGGGATCCATACCGCGCATTGCGGCGGTGCCAGCCACAGGCCCTCGGCGCTCTCGCAACTGAGCACGCCGGACAATGGGAACAGCAGCTGGGCCTTGCGGTGGCTGTGCCACGGCCGCTCCCAGCGCTGTTCCTGAGTCGAGATGCGCAAGGCGCACACCGGGCGCGCAATCGCATCCGGATCCTGGGGCTGATCCTGTTCGTTCAAGACGGGCATCCACCTTCCTCCACGGCATCGGGCCATGCCCGCCATCCGTCTGACGGCCAGGCAAGCCCTGCAAGGTCGAGGATTGTGCCGGGCCCCTGGGGGTTAGCCAAGAACCGCGGGGCACACCGCTATTCATCCCAGTGCCCTAGCGGTAATAGCCATAGCGATAGCAGCAGCCGTGGTAGTGCCCGGGGTAAACCACGCAACCGCCCAGGGAGAGCAGGGTGGCCATGACAATCAGCAGTGCAATGCGACGGGACATGGTGAATTCCTCATGGGTTCAGTGATACGACCGGCAAGCGCCGCTGGCGACCATCGCCAGCCGTGGCTGCACGGTTACTGATTCAACGGCGTAGCGCGCAGAGATCCGTCGCCGCCCCTGCACAAATATTTCCAGCCGCCGCTGCCCGCGCCCTGCCCCCGCCAGCTGAACCCGGGTTGAACCAGGCGCGGATAAAAATTTCATTTGCCCGCGACGGATTCCCCGCCCATCTATCGTTGAACCCATCAGCTGCGTTCATCAGCGAACGCAGGCCTGAAGGAGTCATCATGAAGCTTGTCCGTTCCCTGCTGCGTCTGCGCACATTGCTGCTGATCCCCCTGGCACTTGGTGCGCTGGCAAGCACGCCCTCCTATGCCGAAACCATCATCATCCAGCAGGCACCACCGCCCATGCGCTATGAGCCGATGCCGGTGGCCCGCCCCGGCTACGCCTGGGACCGAGGCAACTGGCGCTGGCGCGGGCACGGCTACGTCTGGGTGCCCGGCCACTGGCAACCGGTGATGCAGCGCGGGCGCTGGATGCCCGGCCATTGGCAGGCCCATGGGCCGCGCTGGTACTGGGTCGAAGGCCGCTGGGTGCGCTGATGCCGTGATGCCCTGGACTACCCCGTTAGCGCACCGAGACTTGCCCACTTGAACGAAACCGACCCGGATCTGGAGTTGCTCAAACGCATCGGCAACAACGACGCGCAGGCCGTGAAGGAAATGGTCACGCGCAAGCTGCCGCGCCTGCTGGCCCTGGCCAGCCGGCTGCTGGGGGATGCCGACGAAGCCCGGGACATCGCCCAGGAGAGCTTTCTGCGGATCTGGAAACAGGCCGCCAGCTGGCGCAGCGAACAGGCACGGTTCGACACCTGGTTGCACCGGGTGGCGCTGAACCTGTGCTACGACCGCCTGCGCCGGCGCAAGGAACATGTGCCGGTCGATAGCGAGCACGCCTGCGAGGCCCTGGACACCCGCCCGGCGCCCGATGAACAACTGGAGGCCAGCGCGCAGAGCCGGCGCATGGCCCAGGCCCTGGACCAACTGCCGGATCGCCAGCGCGAGGCGATCGTCCTGCAGTACTACCAGGAACTGTCCAACACCGAGGCCGCGGCGCTGATGCAGATCAGCGTCGAAGCCCTGGAAAGCCTGCTGTCGCGGGCCCGGCGCAACCTGCGCAGCCACCTCGCCGAGGCCCCCGGCGCGGACCTCTCAGGAAGGAGAAAACCATGACCCCCGAACGCTTCGTGCACCTGGCCGACGCCTATGGCGCCGACCTGCAACGCTGGCCCAGCGCTGAACGCGCCGCCGCCCAGGCCCTGCTCGACTGCGGTGATGCCCAGGCCGTGGCAGCCCTGCGCCAGGCGCACTGGCTCGACAGCCAGCTGGACCGCTACCAGGTGCCCGCACCGAGCCCGGCCCTGGCCCAGCGCATCATCGCCGCCGCGCAGCAGCCCGGCGCGCCGTTCTGGAGCCGCTACGCCGGCTGGCTGGCCTCCCTGGGCTGGGTCGGGGTCGGCCTTACCGGAGTCGCCGCCGGCATGCTTGCGGTGGCCCTGAGCCTGCCGCTGTCGACCTCCGCCGAGGCCCTGCCCAGCGTGTTCGACCAGAGCGATGCGGAATTCGTCCTGAGCATCAATGCCGAGGAGGCCGAACAGTGAGCCTGTCCATGCGTGCGCTGAAAACCTGCCTGGTGCTGTCACTGCTGCTCAACGTGTTCCTGATCGGCGGCGTGGCCGGCGGCCTCTATCAGTGGCTTGGCCACCCCAAGCCGGCCCAGGCCCTGGCGGTACCCCAGCACGGCCTGCGCCAGGCCATGGCGCAGATGCCGGAAGAGCGCCGGCGCCAGTTGCGCCAGTTGCTGCGCCAGACTCGCATCGACAGCCAGCCGCTGATCATCGCCGGGCGCGAGGCGCGCCAGGCGG
This sequence comes from Pseudomonas sp. GW822-FHT04H02, assembly GCF_058800645.1. Lineage (NCBI taxonomy): Bacteria > Pseudomonadati > Pseudomonadota > Gammaproteobacteria > Pseudomonadales > Pseudomonadaceae > Pseudomonas > Pseudomonas sp. GW822-FHT04H02. The sequence continues at coordinate 835,658 of NZ_JBXAMM010000004.1, forward strand.
TGGTGCGTGAACTGGGGGCCGAACCACTGGACCGCAATGCCCTGGATGCCCAACTGGGCAAGTCCCGGGATGCCGACATCGCCCTGCGGGCCCGGGTCGACGAGGTCCTGGCCGACTTTGCCGGCAGCCTGTCGCTCAAGGAGCGCCAGCAACTGGTGGACGCCATGTACCTGCGGGGCCCGGGGAAAAACCGCGCAGCCAATAAAGATTGAAGGCCCGGCGACGGATTTCGCCCCGGGCCACGTTCAACCCTCAACCGCCCGCGATGGCCGCGGGCCCACTGCCCCCCTCAGGAAACCGCCCATGCTTCGTACGATCCAAAGCATTCTCATCGCCACCTTGCTTGGCACCACCCTGGCAGGCTGCGTGGTGGCCCCGGCCCATCCTCGCCGGCCGCCACCGCCGCCGCCCATTGTCGAGGTGATTCCGATGGCGCCGGCGCCGAGCTATCACTGGGTTGCCGGGCATTACCGCTGGCACGCCGGCCAGTGGGTCTGGACACCGGGGCATTGGCGCTATTGATGGCTAGCCGGCCACCGCTTCCAGCAGCCAGGCCTTGAACGCGCCCATGGCCGGGGTTTCGGCCCGGGACTGCAGGCGGGTCAGCCAGTAGCTGCCGGTGACAATGCCGATGTCGAAGGGCTGCACCACCGCGCCACTGGCCAACTGGCGCTGGAACATCAAGGGCGGCGCCAGGGCCACGCCCAGGCCTTGCAGCGCCGCTTCGAGCATGCCCAGGGACGAGTCGAAGACCACGCTCTGGGGCAACAGGCTGTTGGCCCCCAGCCCCGCCGCCTGGAACCACTGCGGCCATTCGTCGGTGCGGTAGGAGCGCAGCAAGGTCTGCCCCAGCAGGTCCGCCGGGCTGTGCAACTGGCGGGCAAGTTCCGGCACGCACAAGACCGACAGTGGCGCCTGCAACAACGCCAGCGCCTCGATGCCGTGCCAGGCCCCGGTGCCAAAGCGGATGGCATAGTCCAGGCCCTCCGCCGCCACGTCCACCCGGTTATTGTTGGTGCTCAGGCGCAGGTCGACATAGGGATGGCGTGCCTGGAAGTCCTCCAGCCGCGGCAGCAGCCAGCCCACGGCGAAGGTGCCCACCGCGCCCACCGTCAGCACTTCACGATAGTGCCCACCCTCGAATCGTCCCAGGGTCTGGGCGATGCGGTCGAAGCATTCGCGCAGCACCGGCAGCAGGGTCTCGCCTTCGCTGGTGAGCATCAGGCCCCTGGGCAGGCGCTTGAACAGGGTGACGTTGAGCTGGGCCTCCAGGCTCTTGACCTGGTGGCTGACCGCCGCCTGGGTCACGCACAGCTCGATGGCCGCACGGGTGAAACTCAAGTGCCGGGCCGAGGCTTCGAAAGCCCGCAGCGCATTCAGGGGCAGATGGGGACGGAGCATGGGCATTCCCTAGTTTTTCTAATGGCTCGTGCGAAATATGGTCGTTTGTCGATCTGCCCTAAACTGCCTACATTGGCCTCGCTCGCGCAGCACCGGCCACGCCCTCCTGTGCCAGGAAGGCTTCGCGGGCAGGCCGCCCGGAGCGTTCCCACGAAGAACGCCGGGGCCGCAAAGCCGCTGGGACAAACGCGGCGTACATAACCAGAACCCAGGGAAACCAACCAATCATGCGGCACACAACCTTGACCGGACTAAGCGTCATCAGCGCCTGCGCACTGCTACTGGGCGCCTCCAGCGCCTTCGCCGAGACCACCGCGGACAGCGCGCTGAAAACCACCGTGGACGCCACCATCCGCCCGCTGATGCACCAGCAGGGCATTCCCGGCATGGCGGTGGCGATCATCGCCAACGGCAAGCGACATTACTTTAACTACGGGGTTGCCTCCAAGGACAATCAACAGCCGGTGGACAACGACACCCTGTTCGAGGTGGGTTCGGTGAGCAAGACCTACACCGCCACCCTCGCCGGCTACGCCCAGGCCAGCGGCAAGCTGGCCCTTGAGGACCACGCCAGCCAGTACCTGCCGGCCCTGCGCGGCAGTGCCTTCGACGGCATCAGCCTGCTGCAGCTGGGCACCTACACCGCTGGCGGCCTGCCCTTGCAGTTCCCCGACGAGGTGCAGGGTGAAGACAAGACCCTGGACTACTACAACACCTGGAAACCCACCTTCAGCCCCGGCACCCAGCGCCAGTATTCCAACCCCAGCATCGGCCTGCTCGGCTACCTGGCCGCCCGCAGCCTGGGCCAGCCCTTCGACCGGCTGATGGAGCAGACGCTGTTTCCCAAATTCGGCCTCAAGCACAGCTACATCCATCTGCCCAAGGACCAGCTGGGGCACTACGCCCAGGGCTACGACAAGCAGAACCGGCCGATCCGCCTCAGCCCCGGGCCGCTGGACGCCGAAGCCTACGGGGTCAAGACCAGCGCCCCGGACCTGCTGCAATTCATTGCCGGCAACCTGCAACCGGGCCAGTTCGACCGCCCCCTGCAACAAGCCATGGTGGCGACCCAGAGCGGCTACTACCAGGTCGGCGACATGACCCAGGGCCTGGGCTGGGAGCGCTACGCCTACCCGGTGCCCCTGGCGCGCCTGCTGGCGGGCAACTCATCGGCCATGGCCCTTGAGCCGCACCCGGTGCAATGGCTGACCCCGGCCGCAGCCCCCAAGGCCGACGCGCTGTACAACAAGACCGGTTCCACCAGCGGTTTCGGCGCCTATGTAGTGTTCGTGCCGAGCCAGCAGATCGGCATTGTCCTGCTGGCCAACAAGAACTACCCCAACGAGGAACGGATCAAGGCCGCCCACGCCATCCTCACGGCCCTGGAGACCGGGAAGTAATCAACCCGGCAGCCCCTCCGGTGCCTGCGCCTGCCCGCAACGCCACCTGATCTTCGGTCACGTGGCGTTTTTCCTGTTGCCTCGTCCAGAGTGGCGCCTAGACTCAAACCAGCCCCCTCGACCGCGCACTCGGGCCAGGCCAGCCACTGGCCCGGCGCTTGCAGCGCCGGGCCTGATTCAAGGTTCGCGCTGAACCTTCTGCCAGGCTTTCCGGTCGATAACTGCAACCTGGCCAGGCTTGCCGGCGCTGCTGCGCCGGACATCGCCCGGGCACCACAGCCGCTGGAGAAACGTCCGTGATATCGACCCTGCAGATCGCCAGAATCAAAGCCTGGGGCGCCCATGGCTTCACCGCCACCGGGGTGGTCAGCGCCTTGCTCGCCACCCTGGCACTGTTCGACAACCAGCCCAAGGCCTGCCTGCTATGGCTGGGGGTGGCGCTGCTGGTGGATGGCGTCGACGGCTCCCTGGCGCGCAAGGTCAAGACCAGCTCGGTGCTGCCCAACATCGACGGCTCCGTGCTGGACCTGGTGATCGACTACCTGACCTATGTGTTCATCCCGGCGCTGTTCATCTACCGCTACATTCCCCTGCCGGAATACAGCGCGCTGCTGGCCACCTCGCTGATCCTGCTGTCGTCGCTGCTGTGTTTCTGCAACGTCAACATGAAGAGCCACGACAACTACTTCCAGGGCTTTCCCGCGGCCTGGAACGTGGTCGCCCTGTGCTTCTATCTGATCGAGCCCGGCCCCTGGCTGAGCCTGCTGAGCATCTTCGCCCTGGCCCTGCTGACCGCCACCCGGGTGCAGTTCCTGCATCCGTTCCGGGTACGTAAGTGGATGGGGCTGAACATCATCGTGACCTTCGTCTGGCTGCTCAGCGGCGCATTGCTGATCCTCAGCCACCCGCTGCACAGCCCGCCTATCATGGGCTTGTGGCTGGCAGCCTCGGCCTACTTTCTCGGCGTGTGCCTGTGGCGTTCGGCCCAGGAATGGTTCAGCAAGGCCAGCTGAACCCGGGCCGCGCGAACCATTGCCGGGGCCCGGCAAGCATGCAAGACTCCTGCGCCCAAGCCTCTGCAGCAGAGGCTTGGCGACTATTTGCCCGCCCGATGAGCGGGGACGGGTGCCTACGGCACCTCGGGCTGGCCGATCGCCGCGCTCAGGGCCAGGGCCAGTTCCGCCACCGAGTAGGGCTTTTGCAGGAACACGAATTCCCGGGTCTGGCCCTGGGCCAGGGCCGGGCTGTAGCCGCTGGTGAGGATGACCGGCAACCGCGGGTAGTCGCAACGGATCCGGCTGGCCAGTTCGATACCGCTCATGCCCGGCATCACCACATCGGAAAACACCGCCTGGAATCGGGTCCGCTCCTCGCCCAGGCGGCGCAGGGCCTCCGCCGCGCTGGTGGCCCATTCGGTCTGGTAGCCCAGCTCGTTCAGGGACTGGGCCAGCAGCACGCCGACTTCGGGATTGTCCTCCACCACCAGCAGGGTCATGCCCTGGCCGTCGATCATGGGCACCACCGCCTGGGTTGGCGTCGGCAAGCCGGCCAGGGCCTCCGCGCGCGGCAGGTACAGGGTAAAGCACGTGCCCTGCCCCGGCTGGCTGTGCACCGCCAGGCCGCCGCCCGATTGCTGGGCGAAACCGAACACCTGGGACAAGCCCAGGCCGGTGCCCTTGCCCACCTCCTTGGTGGTGAAGAAGGGTTCGAAGATCCGTTCGATCTGCTGGGGGTCGATGCCGGCGCCGGTATCAGTCAGGGATACCGCGACAAAGTCCCCGGCCTGGGCACCCTGGCTGGCACTGGGGGGAATCTGCGCCACCCGCTCCACAGCCACCACCAGCAAGCCTTCGCCCTGCATGGCGTCCCGTGCATTGACCGCCATATTGATCAGCGCCGTGTCGAACTGGCCGGCATCGGCGTGGATGTAGCAAGGCTGCTGCGGCAACTCGATACGCAGTTCGATGCAGGCGCCGATCAGTGGATTGATCATCTGCGCCAGCAACTGCACGCTGGCGCCGACGTCGAAGGTCTCCGGGCGCAGGTTCTGCTGGCGGGCATACGCCAGGAGCTGGCCGGTGAGCTTGCTGGCGCGGTCGACGGTGTCGGAAATCGCCTTGATGTACAGCTGCCGGCGCTCTTCGCTGAGGTTGCGGCGCAACAGGTCGGTGGAAGAGCGGATCACCGTCAGCAGGTTGTTGAAGTCGTGGGCCACGCCACCGGTCAGTTGCCCCACCGCCTCCATCTTCTGCGCCTGGCGCAGGATGTCCTCGGTCTTGCGCAGCGCCTGGGCGGCCTCGCGCTCGGCCTGCATGTCACGGCCCACGGCGTGAATGTGGTGCGGGTCCGGCACGGCGCTCCAGGCCATCCAGCGATAGGAACCGTCGCGGTGGCGAAAGCGGTTCTCGAAGCGCGAAAAGCTCTCGCCCCGGGACAGATCGGCCGCCGCCCCCGCTGCGGCCAGGCTGTCCTGGGGGTGGATGAAATCGTAGAAACTGCTGCCTTCCAGTTCCTCGCGCTGCCAGCCCAGGAGCTGGGTCCAGGCCGGATTGACGGCGACGATGCGGCCATTGAAGTCCGCCACCAGCATCAGGTCCGTGGACAGCTGCCAGATCCGGTCGCGCTCCTGGGTACGCTCCTGGACCCGCTGCTCCAGAGACTCATTGAGCCGCCGCAGTTCCTCCTGCGCCTCGCGGGTGGCGCTGATGTCCCGGGAAATGCAGAGGATCTTCTCCGGCTGGCCGGCCGCGTCGAGCATCGGCGTAACCTGCACATCCCACCATTTGGTGCGCCCCTGGAGGGTATCGGCGGCGCCCTGGAACCGCGCCGAGCGACCCTGGCGCGCGGCAGCAATGGCATCCCGGGCCTCCTGGTGGCCCTGGCCCTGCCAGAAGTCCGGCCAGGGACAGCCCCGCACCGCATTGAAATCACTGACCTCCATGACCCGCAGGCCACCTTCGCTCATGAACGACAGCTGGCCATCGAGGTCCAGCACCTTGATGCAGTCGTTGCTGGCGGCCAGCACCCGGGTATTGAGCTCGCGGGTTTCGCGCAGGTGCGCCTCGGTCTGCCGGGCGTGCCGGGCCAGCAGCACGCGATCGGTGGTCTCCACGGTGTGGCACAGCACTCCGAGCACCTGTTCGTCGTCCTCGTCATACACCGGGCTCATGGAGAACGACCACCAGGTCAGCTCTTCGCCAGGGTAGCGCTGCATGTTCACCGGCAGGTCTTCGTGGCGGCAGGAGTAACCGAGAAACGCCTGCTCCACCATCGGCTGGACATCCGGCCAGGCATCGGCCCAGAGGGTCTGGATGGTCTGCCCCAGGGCATTGGCCAGGCGCGGGCCGAGGACCGGGCGGTAGGCATCGTTGAAGAAGAACTGCATCTGCGGCCCCCACAGCAGGTACAGGCTCTCCGGGGACTCGAGCATCTGGCTCAAGGTACTGCGCAGCAGGCCGGGCCAGCCTTCACGAGGGCCCACCGCGGTCTGCGACCAGTCGAAGCGACGGATTGCAGCACCGATCTCGCCGCCGCGGGAGGTCTTGGGCGCTGCACCACGAGGTGGGGAAGTAGTCATGAACACATCACAGAAAAGGAAAAAGGCAACACTGCCATCCAATGGCCAGCGCAGGATAACTGACCCCGTGGATCCGCAGAAGTTGGCAAGCGGCAACGCTGATTCGACAACGGCGGCCAAAGTGCCCGGCGAATGCCTTTAAACCCGCGCCGGCCTGGGGCATTCTGCACCGGCATTGCCACCTGCCCGCCGAGAACCGCGCGATGAATACCACCACCTTGCTGCTCTACACCTCCAGCTGTTTTATCGGTGCCCTGATTCCCGGGCCGACCTCACTCCTGGCCATGGCCAACGGCACCTCGCGCAATCGCCAGCTGGTGGCGGTAGGCATGGCCGGTGCGGCACTCTCGGATGTGCTGATCATCGCTGCCGTGGGCCTCGGGCTGGGGGCCATGCTGATGGCCTCGCAGCAGTTGTTCATGGCCTTGAAATGGCTCGGGGTGTGCTACCTGGCCTGGCTCGGCATCCAGCTCTGGCGCAGTGCGCCCCAGGCCCTCGGAGCCCAGCAGGTGCAGGCCGGGTCACGGCGCGTCGAGGTGTTCCGGCGCAGCTTCTCGGTGGCCATGACCAACCCCAAGGTGCTGCTGTTCTTCACCGCGTTCCTGCCGCAGTTCGTCGACCCCGCCCAGCCGGTCTTCATCCAGTACGCCACTCTGGCGCTGGTCACTGCGGTGGTGGAGGTGCTGGTGATGGGGCTGTACGCCGCGGGTGGCGTGCAGGCGGCGAAGTTCCTGACCGCCAGCGGCATGCGCCGGCTCAATCAATGCTGCGGTGCGGCGATGCTGGCGCTGGCGGGGTTTCTAGCGCTGTATCGGCGCAGCTGAAACGCCGCGCCAGGTTTCAGAAGGCCAGCTTGTAACCGATGGAAAACAGCATGACCGCCAGGCACGGGCGCAGGATCTCGTCGGAAATGCGCCCGGTCATGTGGCTGCCGATCCAGATCCCGGGCAAGGAGCCCATCAGCAGGAAACCCAGCAGGTGCCAGTCCATGTTGCCCATGCTGGCGTGGCCCAGGCCTGCCACCAGGGTCAGGGGTACGGCGTGGGCGATTTCAGTGCCCACCAGGCGCTTGGTGGCCAGGAACGGATAGAGGATGAACAGCGCCACGGTGCCCAGTGCACCGGCGCCGATGGAGGTCAAGGCAACCATGGTGCCCAGGATCACCCCGGTGACCACGGTCAGGCCATTGAGCCCGCCGGGGCTGGGCTGGTAGTCGCTGCCATGGCGCTGGGCGAAGGCCATGAGTTTCTTCTTGAAGACAATGGCCAGGGCCGTGAGCAGCAGGACGAACCCCAGCCCCTGCTTGATCACCGCGTTCAGGGCCTGGGGGTCGGTGTCGAGATTCTTCAGGAACCACAGGGTCAGCGCCACCGCCGGCACGCTGCCCAGGGTCAGCCAGCCGGTGATGCGCCAGTCGATGTTGCGGTTCTTCTGGTGCACCAGCACCCCACCGGATTTGGTGATGGCCGCGTACAGCAGGTCGGTGCCCACGGCCGTGGCCGGGTTGATGCCGAACCAGAGCAGGATCGGGGTCATCAGCGAACCGCCCCCCACACCCGTCATGCCTACGATGAAACCCACTACCAGGCCCGCGACTACAAAACCGAAGTTACCCACATCCATCAATAAAGCCCTACAAATCACGCGGCCAGGTCAAAAACTGGCGGCAGCATAGCGGCTAAAGCTTATGTCCATTTATATGAATAAAATCTAACGTTATAACCAGGCCCATTTTTCTCATGCACAAGGCGCATGGCAGCCCCTGCGCAATTGCAGCCGCCACATGCCACGGCGCCCCTGGCACGCGGCTAAAAAAAACACTTGCCGACAGACGCCGAACGCTCTGCGCTGCACATCAGGGCCGCGGCATCCGGTATTCTGCCGGTCGCTTGCCGGGGCACCCGGCCTGGCACTCCCCCTGGCTCGTGCCCCACACCCGATTCCAAGGAAGGCCCATGACCTCTGCCGACACCTCGTACCAGATCGAGCACCAACGCATCCGCTTCAGGCGCCAGAGCCTGCAACAGGAAGCCCCCGAAACCGGCGCCCCCGGCCGGGGCAACTGGGGGCTGGCACTGTCCGGTGGCGGCATTCGCAGTGCAACCTTCGGCCTTGGGGTGCTGCAGGCCATGGCCCGGGCTCCGGCCCCCGCCGAGGCGCAACCACAGCCTGCGGGCGCGCGCGAACACAGCCTGCTGTCGCGCATCGACTACCTGTCCACGGTCAGCGGCGGTGGCTATATCGGCAGTTTCTTCAGCAGCCTGTTCCTCCCCGGGCGCCTGCAGCCGCAGGCTCCCCAGGACCCGGTGGCCCATGCCGCCCACAACGCCTACCAGGCCCTGCGCTTCGAGCCGCCGGGGCGCATCAGCACCGGCGTCGACTACGCCACCCGGCCACCGGGCCAGGGCCCCGCGGCCTGGCTGCGGGAAAACGGCCGCTACCTGACCCCCACCGGCTCCGGCGACATGCTCTATGCCCTGGCCATGACCTGGCGCAACTGGCTGTCGCTGCAGGCCATGATCGGCCTGCCCATCGTGCTGCTGCTCAGCCTGCTGAGCCTGTTCCAGGTCCTGAGCCAGGCCAGCCTGCTGCTCTGGCCGCTGATGGCCGGCGTGCTGTTCGCCCTGCCCTGCGCCGTGGCGTACTGGCTGGTCATTCCCCAGGGCGACCTGGACCGGCCGCCGAGCATGGGCAACGCGGCGTACCGGATCATGCTCGGCATAGTCATCGGCCTGTGGCTCAGCGGCGCCCTGGCCTACTGGCTGGCCCAGTGGCAGGCAGTGGGCGCCCTGACCCTGGGCTGTGCCCTGGTGGGCAGCTGCGCCTTGCTGATCACCCGGCAACTGGTGCGGCGCCTGGCCGACAACCGCGACCCGGCCAAGGACAACGCCTGCGCCAACAGCGTGCGCAACTATCGGGTGCAGATCACCCGCGCCCTGGGCCGGGCGATGGCCGCGGTGGCGGTGCTGGGTTTTCTCGCCCTGCTGGTGACTGCGGCCCAGGCGCTGTACAGCTACCTGCACGACCTGAGGGCCCTGGGCAGCCTACTGTTGCTGGTGGGCCTGGTGTGGCTGGTGCGGCGCCTGGCCCTGCTCAAGGATGAAAAACGCCTGCCGGGCTGGATGCACAAGCTGCCGCTGGACGTGCTCGCGCTGATTGCCGGCGGCCTGCTGCTGAGCCTGCTGTGCCTGTGCTGGGGCTTGCTGGTGCAGTGGATCGCCCACGACGGCGGGGTGGCGTCCGGCGACCACGCGGTGGCCTGGCGGCTGGCGGCGCTGAGCCTGCTGGCGGCCGTGCTGACCCACATCAGCGGGCGCTTCATCGGTTTCCTCAATACCTCATCGCTGCAGGCCTTCTACTCGGCGCGGCTGATCCGCGCCTACCTGGGCGCCTCCAATGGCCGACGCTTCAACGGCCCGGCCGCACAGCGCCGCACCTACATGAGCGTGGCCGAGCCCATGTCCAGCGACGACCTGTCGCTGCAGCAGTACTACGCCAGCCCCAGTGCCGGCCCGGTGCACTTGATCAACGTCACCATGAACCTGACCGTCGACCCGGCCGAACAACTGGTGCAGCGCGACCGCAAGGGCAAGCCGCTGTGCATCGCGCCGAACTGGGCACCCGACAGCCCGGCCCCCAGCGCCGAATGCCCGGCAGAACGCTACATTCTCGATGGCACGGCCTATCGTCGCGACCTCGACCATGGCCCGGCCTCGGAGATCATGAGCCCGCTGACCCTGGGCCAGTGGATCGGCGTCTCCGGCGCCGCCTTCAGCACCGGCCTGGGTCGCGCCACCAGCCTCGGCATGTCGCTGGTGCTGGGGCTGGCCAACGTGCGCCTGGGCATCTGGTGGCCCAGCCACTTCCTCGACCCCGGGCAACAGCACTGGGTGCCCCGGGACCTCAAGCCCTGGACCCGCTACGGCACCCAGGCCTACCTGTTCTATGAACTGACCGCGCGCTTTCACGGCTACCGCCGCGACTACCAGTACCTGTCAGACGGCGGGCACTTCGAAAACACCGGTACCTACGAACTGCTGCGCAAGGAGCGCAAGGTGGAATTGATCGTCACCTGCGACGCCGGCTGCGACCCCGACTACCAGTTCGACGACCTGGCCAACCTGGTGCGCCTGGCGCGCATCGACCAGGCGCTGGAGATCCGCGAAGACCCGGGGGCTCTGAGCCATCCGCAGCTCAAGACGGTGTTTGCCAGCCTTGAGGAATTCCGCCAGCCACCGAGCGCCGAGAACCAGAAGTGCGCCCTGCTGCTCAACGTCCATGCCCACTCCCCGGGCAGTGACGATGACCTGTGCCAGACGCCCCACTGCCGGATCCTGGTGCTCAAGCCCCGGCTGATCGCCGGACTGACGCCGGACGTGCTGAACTACGCCCGGACCAATCCGGGCTTTCCCAACCAGAGCACCGTGGATCAGTTTTTCGACGAGGCGCAGTTCGAGAGTTACCGGCAACTGGGCCTGAGCATTGGCCAGGCAGTCTTCGGCACCCAGTGCCAGCCCAGCGAGATTGCCCAGGCGTTGTGGCGGTATCTGCAATAGCCCCGGCAGCGCCGGGGCCTGCCGGTCAAGGGGTCTTGTGCCGCTTCACCGCTTCCAGCCATTGCGCTTCAAGGCGTTCCTGGTGCGGGTCGATGCCATGCTCGGCCAGCAGCGCCAGATGCCGCTCCACCTCACCGTGCATCTGCCCGTGGGCGCTGGAGTTGGCGTCCAGCTGGTGCATCTGGATCAGCCCCAGGTGATAGAAGCGCAGCAGCTTGAGGGCCGCAGGATCACCTGCCGCCACCCCGGCGGTGACCTGGTGCATGACGTTGGTCACCCGCATCAGGCTGCGCTTGAGGCGCCAGCCATAGACCGCCGCCGCCATCCACGGCTTGCTCCAGAACACACTGCGCAACAACGCCGCGCTGATCAGCAGGCCGGTGAACACACCTGCCGCGTTCCACAGCAGGTTGTCCCCGCCGGGCTGGCCGAACAGCGCCACCGCCGCGCTGGAAAACAGCATGGCCAGGGCAATGAACACCAGCGCGATGATCAAGGTGCTGCGCCGGGTTTGCCGACGGTAAGTCTCAGGGTCCTGCGGGGTGATGACGAACATGGGCGCGACGGGCTCCAATGGCTGAACGTGAGTGGCTGGCGCGCATTATCACCGCTGGACCGGCCGCCGGTGGGTTAAACGGGAAAAATATCCCATTAGGCTGATCCAGGTCGGTGTATTCCCCTGCCCCCGCGTCAACGCCGCTGCAACGACCGCCCCAGGCGCCGCCAGCCCAGCACCACCCCGCTGGCGCTGACCAGCAAACCTCCGGCGCTGAAGGCGATCATCCACAGATCCCACAACGGCCGGTTGGCCAGCAGCGGCAGCCAGTCCCAACTGTGCAGCAGGGCGAACAGCCAGCGCGAGGCGCGGCGCGGCTGGTCCAGTTGGCCGACGATGGCGCCGGTGTGCAGGTCCAGGTGCAGCCAGGTCTGCGCCGGGTCGTCGAAACGCACCCGCAGCACCGGCAGGCGCTGCTGCAGGTGGCCCATCATGCTCTGCGGTTCCCGGGCGTAGTAATAGAAGTCGTAGGCGGCAAGTTGCTCGACGAGCATCGGTTGCCCTGGCCGGATGGCCCAGGCCGCCTGCTGCAAGGTGCCGGGGTGGAACCGGCGCTGGACCCGATCCCCGGCCATGTCGAAGATCCGCGTACGCCCGGCGCCGTCATAGCCAATCACATACCCCTTGCCGGCGATCATCCGCCACTCCAGTTCCCGGGCCTGCAGGCCGTCATCGGCAAAGCGTTGCAGGACCTGCCCGGCATTCAGCGGGAAGGCCAGGGCGCCCAGTGGACCACCCTGGTACGCCGCCACCGACAAGGGCTGGGCGCTGCTGAAGAGCTTCCACGGGTTCATCGACATCAGGCCACTGAAGATCCAGGTGATCAGCAGCACGCCGAACAGCATGCCCCCCAGGTGATGCCAGCGGGCAAAACCCTGGTACGGCGAGTGCGAGCCGTTGCGGTAGGTGCGCTTGAAGCGCCAGCGCAGCACGCCCACCGCCAGGCCGAGCACCGCCATCAGGGTGGCGGCCAGGGACAGGTAGGTGACGATCGGCCCCCAGGCGCCATCGATGCCGATGCCCCGCAACGGGTACAGCCAGTGCAGCCAGGCGCCGATCCAGTTCCAGCCGCGTTCGCTGGCGGTAGCGTCACGCACCACCTCGCCGGTGGTGCCGGAGATATACAGCAGGCGCCGCTCGGCATCGGCAATGGCCACCCGGTGCAGCGGCCGGTCGGCATCCAGGGCCCGGGACAGGCTCCACATGTCTTCCTGCACGACGCCACGATCACGCGCCACCGCTTCGGGGGCGAACTGCCGGGCCGCGGCCAGGGCTTCGACCCTATCGGGGGGCGCCGCCGGCTGGCCGCTGTGGGAGTCGACCGCCACCTTGCGCGGCCCGGGGTATTCAAGGATGTAGCGCGGCTGCCCCGCCACCGTGGTCAGGCGGATGCGGGTGGGCGGCTGGTGCGGATCGGCGGCGTGCAGCACCTGCCCCAGGTCGGCTGGGGCCGGCTCCAGTTGCAGCACCGGCAGGTGGGCCAGGTGCTCGGCCGGGGTCAGCTTGGGGTAGCCGACATACAGCATCACCACCCCGGAGATAAACCACAGGGCCATGAACAGGCAGGCAACGATGCCCAGCCAACGGTGCCAGAGGTACAGGTAACGCTTCATCACGGGTAACTCGCAGATGCGCGGGGCGCCACCGGGCGCCCCGCTGGCTCAGGTTAAAAGCGCGTTTGCAGCGCCAGTTCGAAGGTCCGCGGCGCCCCCAGGTACAGCTGGCTCGGCGCGGTGGTGCGGGCGTAGACCTGATCGGTGAGGTTGCGCACCCGCCCGGTGATCCGCGTATCGGCGTTCACCTGATAGCCGACAAAGGCACCGAAGATCGTGTAGGCCGGCGCGTAGCGGCTGTTGGCCGCATTGGCGTACATCGAAGACACGTAGCGGGCGTCGCTGCCCACCTGCCAGGACGGCGCCAGGTCATAGGTCAGCCACAGGTTGCCGACCTTGTCCGGAGTGTTGGTAGGCCTGTTGCCCTTGCGCGATACCGGGCGCCCGCCGACGTTTTCATAGAACTCGTCGTATTGGGCATCGACGTAGGCGAAGTTGCCTTCGGCCAGCAGCCTGGGCGTCACCCGCAGCGATGCCGCCAGTTCCACGCCCCGGGAAGACTGCTGCCCCACCGGTTGGCTGCTGCCGGGGTTGCTCGGGTCGGCGGTGGACAGGTTCTTGCGCTCGATGCGGTAGGCGGCCAGGGTCGCCGAGCCGCGGCCGTCGAGGAAATCGAACTTGCTGCCGACCTCCCACTGGTTGCCGGTGCTCAGGTCGAAGTCGCGCACCTGGCCATAGCTGGCGGTGGTCAGGATGCCCGCCGGCGGGTCGGCGGCGGTGCTGTATTGCACGTACACGTTGGCCGCCGGGGTCAGCTCGTAGACCAGCCCCAGGCGCCCGGTGGTCGGGCGGTATTTACGCTGGAAGAACGCCGGGTTGGCCTCGGTGACGGCGCGGTAGTTGGTCACCTGCAGGTCGATCTGGTCGTGGCGCAGGCCGCTGAGCAGGGACAGGCGCTCGCTCAGTTGCAGGCGGTTTTCCAGGAACAGGGCCCAGGTGTCCACCTGGTTGCGGCGGTTCTTGTCGAAGCCGCGCTGCATGCCGGGCAAGTCCCAGAAGCTGCCCGGGTCGAAATCGCCCGGATCAACGCCGGGCAGTGAGCCCGACACCGAGCGCGGGAAGTTGCTCATCACGTTGTGGCTGTAGTCGATGCCCGCCGACCATTGGCTGTCCAGGCCGAACAGCGTGTTGTGATGCAGCAGCTCGAAGCGGTTGCCATTGAGTTCCTGGGCGTGGCGCTGGAGCAGGATGCCGGAACGCACCACCTGGCTGTTGTCGCTGTTGTAGGCGTAGGTCTCCAGGTTGCGGTATTCGCGGTCGGCGTTGTAGTGGTACAGGGTGTTGCGCAGCGAAGTACGGTCATCGACCTGATAGTCGATGATCGAGCGCAACCACTGCACCCGCTGTTCGTAACGGCCATCACGGACGTTGTAGTTCTCGAAGCGCCGGCTCTTGTCCACCTCCATCTTGCCCCCCAACGGGTTCAGCGCCGGGGTGCCCCAGTAGGGGCTGTCGACGCGCTCGTCCTGGTACTCGTAGGCCAGGGTGTGGGACAGCTGGTCGTTGAAATCCGTCAGCAGGGAGAAGGCCGTGGTCCAGGCGTCGCGCTGTTCACGGTCGACATAACCGTTGCTGGTGGTGTGGCTGAGGTCCAGGCGCGCGTAATGCCGCGGGCCGGCCCCCTCGTTCAGCGCGTGGTTGAAGCCGAAGGAGGTTTCAGTGCTGTCGTAGGAGCCGTAGCTGACCCGCCCTTCATTGAACGATTCGGTGCGCGACGGCAGCTTGGTGATGTAGTTGATCGAACCGCCCACCGCGCCGGCGCCGTAGAGAAAGCTCGACGGGCCGCCGACGGCCTCGACCCGGTCGTAGATCCAGCTGTCCACCGGGCGCGCGGCGATGGAGTCGTACTGCACGCTGATGCCATTGAACAATTGGGTGATCTGCGCCCCGGAGAAGCCGCGATAGGACACGAAGCCCGGCACCCCGGGGGACGAGGCCGCGTTCATCCCCGGCACGCTGGCCAGGATGTCCTGGGTATTGGCGGCGCCACGCTGCTCGATCTGCTGGCGGTTGACCACACTGACCGAAGCCGGGGTTTCCCGGGGCGTCAGGCCCAGGCGCGAGCCGGTGCTGCCCTGGGTATCGAGTTGCAGGCCGATCTTGCGTTCTTCGTCGGTGCTGATGCGCATCTGCGGCAACTCCAGCGGGGAGTCGGCCAGGGCATTGAACGACAGGGCGCAGCACAGCGCCGCGCAGTGGGGGGAGCGATTGAGGTGTTTCATGGACTCGGACTCGAAAAAAAATCATCGAACAGCGTCCGGCAACAGTCGCCGGAGCGACCGTGCAGCTAGTGCCGGAGGACGAGAAAGCGCGACCGCCGATGACGGTCGCCGGAGCGAGTCAGCCCAGAGGAGGTGCCCGGGGATTGAGCGCAGGCCAGCAAGAGCGCGGCGGTGCCTTGCTGCGCTGCTCGCCCCCCAGCCGTGGCGGGCGTTGGCGGCGCAGCATCCAGCCCAGGCAAAACAGCAGCGCGATGCCCAGGCTCACGGCCGAGCACAATGGGCACATGAACGTGCTCAACCCACCGGCGACGGCCTGATCGCTGAAGTCGCCGTCCAGGGCCGGGCCCGGGTTGCCCATGGCGGAACAGAATTGCCCGCCGACGCCATTGAGCTCCAGCCCGGCCATCTGCCCGTGGCCCAGGCCACAGACGAACACGTTGAACAGCACGCAGAAATACAGCGTCCAGGCAATGTGGGGGCGATGGGGGGAGGCATGGGTCATGGCGGCAAGATTAACAGTGAAAAAAGCGGCGGAAAATCACCCATGCAGGGCAAGCGAGACTCATGGGCCTGCCAGCGGTGAGGTTGTGGCGATCTTTATAGCCGACTCCCGAAGAGTGCAGTGTCGGACCAGAACTAAAAAGAAGGCGCATCGCCTCACCTTCAAAGCAGCTCCCAGCCCATGCGGTCCCTGTAGCCGCCGCAGGCTGCGAACGACTGCGAAGCAGGCGCCGCTCTTGAGAGTGCTGAAGGTCCTGCGGCCCTTGTCGCAGCCTCGCAAGCTCGGCAGCGGTTACAAGCAGCGTCACCCTTCATCCTTATCGCCAGGCTATGTGCCCCAGCGCACAGACAACCCTCGCCTCTGCCCGGCAACCTCAAGGTTGCAGATTTTTGCCTGACACGCTCGTCGCGACGGTGCCTCGATTTGACCGCACGCCCCGCTCCCGGCCCTCCCTCGCACCCCGTGCCGAGGGACGGCTCTGTTATGCCAAGGAAAACATGGACAGTCATTGGACCCACGCATTCCTGAGGTTCTGGCGGCTGCCCGCCGCCCGATACGGCCAATGGAAGGCCTCGCGCAACAGCGTCGAATACCAGGCGCCGCTGCGCTCGGAGCTGTTCAGCACTGAACAGATGGCCCGCCACGGCACCCTGCTGGCGCAACAGCATCGCCTGAGCCCGAGCCGCACCCCAGACTGGCTGCTGGCCCGCCTGGCGGACAACGCCAGCGCCCTGGCCAGTTGCTGCAAGAGCCTGACCGCCGCCACCCACGCCTCGCCCCGGGCCACCCCCGCCGCGGAATGGCTGCTGGACAACTACTACCTGCTGGAAGAACAGATCCGCATCACCCGCACCCACCTGCCCCGGGGCTACAGCCGGCAGTTGCCGCGCCTGGCCAACGGCCAGTCGGCGGGCCTGCCGCGGGTCTATGACATCGCCCTGGAAACCATTTCCCACGGCGACGGCCGGGTCGACACCGACAGCCTGGGGCGCTTCGTCGACAGCTACCAGAGCGTCACCCCGCTGATGCTCGGCGAGCTATGGGCAATCCCCATCATGCTGCGCCTGGCCCTGATCGAGAACCTGCGCCGGGTGGCCTTCCGGGTCATGGCCAACTGGAGCGAACGCAACCTGGCCAACGACTGGGCCGACCGCCTGATGGAAACCGCCGAGCAAGACGCCAAGAGCGTGGTGCTGGCGGTGGCCGACATGGCCCGCTCGGCACCGCCCATGACCGCCGCCTTCGTCGCCGAGCTGGCGCGTCGCCTGCAAGGACAGAACGCGGCCCTGGTGCTGCCCCTGGCCTGGATCGAGCAACTGCTGGGGGAAACCGGGCTGAACATCGAGCGCCTGGTGCAGCTCGACGCCCAGCAGCAGGCCGCCGACCAGGTCTCCATCAGCAACAGCATCTCCAGCCTGCGCCTGCTCTCGGCCAGCAACTGGCGCGAGTTCGTCGAGCTGATGAGCCGGGTCGAACAGGTACTGGAACAGGACCCCGCGGGGGTCTACCGACGCATGGATTTCGCCACCCGCGACCATTACCGCCATGTGCTCGAACGCCTGGCCCGGCACTGCCGCCACAGTGAAGAACAGGTGGCCCGCCAGTGCATCGAGCTGGCCCGCGCCCAGTACCGCGCCGAGGCGCCGGAAGCCGTGGCCGGCCACGTCGGTCACTACCTGATCGGCGCTGGCCGGCGCACCCTGGAACAGCAGATCGGCGCCCGAGTCCCCCTGGCTGAACGTGGCCGCCGCCTGCTGACCCAGGCGCCCCTGGGCTTTTTCCTGGTGCCGGTGATCCTGCTCTCGGCCCTGTTCGCCTGGCCCTTCCTCAGTGCCCTGTATCAGGAAGCGACTTCCGGCCACTACTGGCTGGGGCTGTTGGCGGTGCCGGCGCTGCTGCTCGCCAGCCGGCTGGCCATCGGCCTGATCAACGGCCTGGTGACCCTGACCGTGGCCCCCGGCATCCTGCCGCGCCTGGACTACAGCGAAGGCATTGCTCCCCGAGCCCGGACCCTGGTGGCGGTGCCCTGCCTGATCGGCTGCACGGCGGATGTCGAGGAGCTGGTGGAAGGGCTGGAGGTGCGCTTCCTGGCCAACCGCGACGCCCAGCTGTATTTCGCCCTGCTCAGCGACTTTCTCGACGCCCCCAGCGAAACCCTGGACGCCGATGCCGGCCTGCTGATGCTGGCCCGGCAACGGATCGAGGCGCTGAACCTGAAGTACCCCGAAGAAGCCGTGGAGCGCTTCTACCTGCTGCACCGGCCACGCCTGTGGAACCCGGCGGAACATTGCTGGATGGGCCACGAACGCAAGCGCGGCAAGCTCGAAGACCTCAATGCCCTGCTGCGCGGCCGGGGTCGGGAGCGTTTTTCGCTGATCGTCGGCGATATCCAGGCACTGCCTGAAATCACCTACGTGATCACCCTGGACAGCGACACCCAGTTGCCCCGGGACGTGGCCCAGCAATGCGTGGGGGCCATGGACCATCCCCTGAACCGGCCCCTGGCCGACCCGTTGAGCGGGCGCATCGTCAGCGGCTACGGGATTCTCCAGCCGCGGGTCGGCATCAGCCTGTCGAGCACCGCCCGTTCGGCCTATGCCCGGCTGTTCGCCAGCGACGCCGGGATCGACCCCTATACCCGCGCCGTATCGGACGTCTATCAGGACCTGTTCCAGGAAGGCTCCTTCGTCGGCAAGGGCATCTATGCCGTAGACACCTTCGAGCAGACCCTGGGCGGGCGCTTCGCCGACAACCGGATCCTCAGCCATGACCTGATCGAGGGCTGCTACGCCCGCTCCGGGCTGCTCAGCGATGTGCAGCTGTTCGAGGAATACCCGGCCCGCTACAGCGCCGACATCAAGCGCCGCCAGCGCTGGATCCGCGGTGACTGGCAACTGCTGCCGTGGCTCCTGCCCTGGTCGCCCAAGGCCGGTGGAGGCCTGGAAAGCAATCGCCTGAGCCCCCTGGCGCGCTGGAAGATCCTCGACAACCTGCGCCGCAGCCTGGAGCCCATGGCCCTGCTGGGCATGCTGCTGTGGGGCTGGCTGGGGGCCACCCACCCCGTGGCCTGGACCCTGGCGGTGCTGATTCTGCTGCTGGTGCTGCCACTGTCGGCGGCCTTTCGCGAGCTGCTGGAAAAGACCCCGGATGTGCCCCTGCAACAACATCTGGTGGCCGCCTTGGGCACAGCCGGCCAGCACCTGTGCCGGGCGCTGCTGCCCCTGGCCTGGCTGCCCCATGAGGTGGCCTACAGCCTGGGTGCCCTGGGCCGCGCGCTATGGCGCATGAGCATCAGCAAGGAGTATCGCCTGCAATGGCAACCGTCCCGGGAAGCCGAACGCGGCCCCGATGACAGCCTGCTGGAGCTCTACCGGCGGATGTGGGTCGGCCCGGCCCTGGCGTTGCTCCTGGCCGGGCTGTCGTGGCCGCGCCCACAGTTGCTGGTGGCCGTGCCCCTGCTGCTGGCCTGGCTGGCCGGCCCGGCCCTGGCCTGGTGGCTGAGCCGCCCCGCCAGCCAGGTGGCCTTCGTGCCCAACACGGGCCAGCGGCGTTTCCTGCAGAGCCTGGCCCGCCGCACCTGGGCCTTTTTCGACCAGTACGTCGGCCCCCAGGACAACTGGCTGGCCCCGGACAACCTGCAGGAGCAACCCCAGCAGCGGGTAGCCCATCGCACGTCCCCCACCAACCTGGGCCTGGCCCTGCTGGCGCACCTGGCGGCCCATGACTTCGGCTACCTGAGCAGCAGCCGGCTGCTGCAGCGCCTGGAACGGATGCTCGCCAGCATGGGCCGGCTGGAGCGCTATCGCGGGCACTTCTACAACTGGTACGACACCCAGAGCCTGGAGCCCTTGCCACCGCGCTATGTGTCCACGGTGGACAGCGGCAACCTGGCCGGGATGCTGCTGACCCTGCGCCCGGGCTTGCAGGGCCTGAGGGACAGCCCGCCGTCCCCGGTGCAGATCGCCAACGGCCTGCTGGACTGCCTCGACGTGCTCCAGGACGCCCTCACCGCAGCGGGTCAGGACACCGCGGCCGTACTGCGCTGGCGCCTGGAAACCCGCGCCGTGCATGAACATCTGAGCCTGCATGCCGGGGTCAGCGCCGAGGGCCTGCTGGGCCTGTTGCAACGCATTGGCGAGAGCGCCGCCGACTCCCACGGCGAGGCATCCGATGACAGCGCCTTCTGGCACCAGGCGCTGACCGCGCAATGTCGCGACCTGCATGACGAATTGCTCTGGCGCACCCCACCGCCCATGGCCGACGGTCGCCGCTTCGGCCTCCTCAGTTGGCGCCAGCTGGCCGAGCTGGACACCGACTATTGGCTGCCCCGGCACCATGGGCGGATCGCCGCGCTACGGGAACTGGCGCTGGAACGCTGCACCGCGGTGAACCAGTTGCTGGAGCAGGTGACCGGCATGGCGCAGATGGATTTCGGCTTCCTCTACGACACCCGGCGCCATCTGCTGGTGATCGGCTACAACGCCGACGAGCACCGCCTGGATGCCGGCTACTACGACCTCTTGGCCTCGGAAGTGCGCCTGACCCATTTTGTCGCCATCGCCCAGGGGCAGTTGCCCCAGGAAAGCTGGTTTGCCCTCGGCCGCCTGCTCACCAGCAGCGCCGGTACCCCGGTGCTGCTGTCCTGGACCGGTTCGATGTTCGAATACCTGATGCCGATGCTGGTGATGCCCAGTTACCAGGGCACCCTGCTGGACCAGACCTGCCACGCCGCCGTGGCCCTGCAGATCGAGCACGGCCAGCAACTGGGCCTGCCCTGGGGCGTGTCCGAGTCGGGCTACAACACCCTCGACAGCCAGTTCAACTACCAGTACCGGGCGTTCGGCGTGCCGGGGCTGGGGCTCAAGCGTGGCCTCGGCGCGGAACGGGTGGTGGCGCCCTACGCCAGCGTCCTGGCGCTGATGGTGGCGCCCCAGGCAGCCTGCCAGAACCTGCAGCGCCTGGCCCAGTTGGGCCTGCAGGGCCGCTTCGGCCTCTATGAAGCCGTGGACTACACCGAGTCGCGCCTGCCCCGGGGCCAGAACCATGCCGTGGTGCAATCGTTCATGGCCCACCACCAGGGCATGAGCCTGCTGTCCCTGGCATGGCTGCTGCTGGACCAGCCCATGCAGCGGCGCTTCGAATCCGACCCGCAGTTCCAGGCCATCGCCCTGCTGTTGCAGGAACGAGTGCCGAAAACCGCTGCCCAGTACCTGCATGCCGCCGGTGCCCCGGCGGCCGACGAAGCCGCCCGGGCCCACGAGAACAAACTGCGGGTGTTCGCCGACCCGGACCGCAAGCGCCCGGCGGTGCAACTGCTTTCCAACGGCCACTACCACGTCATGCTCAGCAGCGCCGGCGGCGGCTACAGCCGCTGCAACGAGCTGGCGGTGACCCGCTGGCACGAAGACCCGACCCGCGATCACTGGGGCCAGTTCTGCTACCTGCGGGACGTGGCCAGCGGCACGTTCTGGTCCGCCGCCTACCAGCCGACCCGAGGCCGCCCTTCAAGCTTCGAGGCGATCTTCACCGACGCCCGGGCCGAATTCCGCGTGCGTGAACAGGACTTCGACAGCCACACGGAAATCGTCGTGTCCCCCGAAGACCCCATCGAGCTGCGCCGCCTGCACATCTGCAACCGCGCCCGGGTACGCCGCAGCATCGAGCTCACCAGCTACGCCGAAGTGGTGCTGGCCCCGGCTCCAAGCGATGCCGCCCACCCGGCCTTCAGCAACCTGTTCATCGAGACCGAGCTGCTGCCCGATTGGCAGGCCATCGTCTGCAGCCGCCGTCCACGTTCCCAGGAGCAGCCGGTGCCCTGGATGTGCCACCTGCTGGCGGCCCACGGCGTGGACATCGACGCGATTTCCTATGAAACCGACCGCGCGCGCTTTATCGGCCGTGGCCGCGACCTGGCCGCGCCCCAGGCCCTGGACCCGCAGACCGAACGGCTCTCGGGCAGCGCCGGGCCGGTGCTCGACCCGATCGTGGCGATCCGCTGCCGGATCACCCTCGACCCCGGCCAGAGCGCCACCATCGACCTGGTGACCGGGGTCGCCGAAAGCCGTGAACACTGCCTGCAACTGATCCACAAATACCGCGACCGGCACCTGGCGGACCGGGTCTTCGACCTGGCCTGGACCCACAGCCAGGTGCTGTTGCGCCAGCTCAACGCATCCCTGGCCGAGGCCCGGCTGTTCCAGCAGATGGCGGCCTCGCTGCTCTACGCCAACGCCACCCTGCGCGCCGACAACAGCCTGCTGCAGGCCAACCGGCGCAGCCAGTCCGGGCTCTGGGGCCAGGGCATTTCCGGCGACCTGCCGATCGTCCTGCTGCAAGTGGGCGACCTGGCCAACATTGCCCTGGTGCAGCAGTTGATCAAGGCCCACGCCTACTGGCGGCAAAAAGGCCTGGCGGTGGACCTGGTGATCTGGAACGAGGACCAGGCGGGTTACCGCCAGCAGCTCCAGGACCTGATCATGGGCCTGGTGACCTCCGGCAGCGAAGCCAGCCTGATCGACCGCCCGGGGGGCATCTTCGTGCGCCCGGCCCAGCAACTGTCCGGCGAGGACCGCACGCTGATGCTGGCGGTGGCGCGCCTGGTGGTCAGCGACAGCCGCGGCAGCCTCGCCGAGCAAGTCCACCGGCGCCGCGCCGACCCTTCGCTGCCGCGCCTGGAAGCGCCCCTGGTACGCCTGCCACCACCCGCCAGCCGAGCCAGCACCGCTGCAGCGCCAGAGCTGATCCTGGAAACCCCCTACGGCGGTTTCAGCAGCGACGGCCGTGAATACCTGATCACCCTCAACCCCGGGCAGCCGACGCCCGCGCCCTGGGCCAACGTGCTCGCCAACCCGCTGTTCGGCACGGTGATTTCGGAAACCGGCGGCGCCTACAGCTGGCGTGAGAACGCCCACGAATACCGCCTCAGCCCGTGGCACGACGACCCGGTCAGTGACCCCAGCGGCGAGGCCCTGTACCTGCGCGACGAAGACAGCGGGCGGGTCTGGTCGCCCACTCCCCAGCCCTGCCCCGGAAGCGGCAGCTACCGCACCCGCCACGGCTTCGGCTACAGCGTCTTCGAGCATGAAGAGGACGGCATCCACAGCGAGCTCACGGTTTATGTGGCGCTGCAGGCGCCGATCAAGTTCTCGCGGCTGAAGATCCGCAACCTCAGCGGTCGGCCACGGCGCTTGTCGGCCACCTGCTATGTGGAATGGGTGCTGGGAGAGTCCCGCAGCCGCTCGGCCATGCACGTGGTCAGCGAAAGCGACCCGGTGAGCGGCGCACTGTTCGCCCGCAACCCCTACAACATGGAGTTTTCCGGGCACACGGCGTTTCTCGATACGGACGCCGAGGTCAGCAGCTTCACCGGCGATCGCAGTGAGTTCATCGGCCGCAACGGCAGCCTCGCGGCGCCGGCAGCCTTGACTCGGGGGCGCCTGTCCGGGCGCTCCGGTGCCGGTTTCGACCCCTGCGCGGCGATGCAGGTGAGCCTGGAACTGGAGGACGGCCAGAGCCGGGAGGTGCTGTTCCGCCTGGGGGCCGAAGTGGATGCCAAGGCCGCCACCCGCCGGGTCCTGCAGTACCGCGGCAGCCAGATGGCGCAGGCCGAGCTTGCGGCCGTGCACCAGCATTGGCAGCGCAGCCTCGGCGCGGTACAGGTGCGCACACCGGACCCGGCCATCGACGTCATGGCCAACGGCTGGCTGATGTACCAGACCATTGCCTGCCGCTTCTGGGCCCGCAGCGGTTTCTACCAGTCCGGCGGTGCCATCGGCTTTCGCGACCAGTTGCAGGACAGCATGGCGATGATCCACGCCGAGCCGGCCCTGGCCCGCGAGCACCTGTTGCTGTGCGCCGCCCACCAGTATCCCGAGGGCGACGTCCAGCACTGGTGGCACCCGCCACAGAATCGCGGGGTGCGCACCGGCTGCTCCGATGATTTCCTGTGGCTGCCCCTGGCCACCAGCCGCTATGTACAGATCACCGGCGACCACAGCGTGCTGGAGGTCGAAGTGGGTTACCTGGAAGGCCGCCTGCTCAATTCCGGGGAAGAGTCCTACTACGACCTGCCCCAGGCCAGCGGGCTGCGGGAAAGCCTCTACCTGCACTGCCGGCGCGCCATCGAGCACGGCCAGCGGCGCGGGGTCCACGGCTTGCCGCTAATGGGCACCGGGGACTGGAACGACGGCATGAACCGGGTCGGTGAACACGGCCTGGGGGAAAGCGTGTGGCTGGGCTTCTTCGGCCATGAAGTGCTGCAACGCTTTGCCGTCACCGCCGAGCAGCACCAGGACCCGGACTTCGCCCGGGAGTGCCGCGCCCAGGCCCTGGCCTTGCGCGCCGCCCTCGACAGCCAGGCCTGGGACGGCCAGTGGTATCGCCGCGCCTGGTTCGACGATGGCCAGATCCTGGGCAGCGCCAGCAACCAGGAGTGCCGCATCGACTCCATCGCCCAGAGCTGGTCGGTGCTGTCCGGCGCCGCCAGCGATGCCCGCCAGCACCAGGCCATGGCCTCCCTGGACCAGCACCTGGTGCGTCGCGACAGCGGCGTGGTGCTGCTGCTCGACCCACCGTTCGCCCACAGCTCCCTGGACCCGGGCTACATCAAGGGCTACGTGCCCGGGGTGCGGGAAAATGGCGGCCAGTACACTCATGCCGCGGTCTGGGCGAGCATGGCCTTCGCCCGCCTGGGGGACAGTGCCCGGGCCTGGGAGCTGCTGCACATGATCAACCCGGTAAGCCGGCGCAGTGCCGAACAGGTCGCCACCTACCGGGTCGAGCCCTACGTGATGGCCGCCGACGTCTATGGCGTGGCGCCCCACACCGGGCGTGGCGGCTGGAGCTGGTACACCGGTTCGGCGGGCTGGACTTACCGGCTGATCGTCGAGTCGCTGCTGGGCCTGCGCCGCGAAGGCCAGAGCCTGTACATCGAACCGGTGATCCCGGCGCATTGGCCGGGCTACAGCCTGGACTATCGGTTCGGCGAGACGCTCTACCGTATTGAAGTGCGGCAGAACCCCGGCGCCACCCTCAGCCTGAGCCTGGACGGCCGGCCGCTGGTGGGGCTGGCCATACCGCTGCTGGATGACGGCAGTACGCGCCGGGTGCTGCTCACCTGGCCCGCGGCCCTGCCCGCGCAGGCCGGGCATACCCCGACAGCGACCCATACGGAGCCGGCACCATGACAGACACCCGGCCACACCCTGGACTACCCTGAGTGAGCGCTGACGCCTTGCCATCCGGTGGTTCTGAGATGTTCGACAACCTTGGGCACGGGCCCAATCACTTGCTCAATGCACTGCCGGCGGCGGTGCAGGAGCGCCTGCTGCCCCACCTCAAGCCGGTGGCCCTGAGCCTGGGCCAGGTGCTCTACGAGTCCGGGGACATACCGCGCCACGTGTACTTCCCCACCGATGCAGTGGTGTCGTTGCTGTACCTGATGGAAAACGGCGCCTCGGCGGAAATCGCCGTGGTGGGCAACGAAGGGCTGGTGGGGGTGGCCCTGGTCATGGGCGGCGAAAGCACCACCAGCCGGGCCATCGTGCAGAGCGCCGGGCACGCCTTGCGCCTGCCCGGCCAGCGCCTCAAGGACGAGTTCAACCGCCACGGCGAAATGCTCCTGCTGATGCTGCGCTACACCCAGTCGCTGATCACCCAGATGGCCCAGACCGCGGTGTGCAACCGCCACCACTCCATCGACCAGCAACTGTGCCGCTGGCTGCTGCTGTCTTTGGACCGGCTGCCGGGCAACCAGCTGGTGATGACCCAGGAACTGATCGCCAACATGCTCGGGGTGCGTCGCGAAGGCGTGACCGAAGCCGCGGGCAAACTGCAGCGCCAGGGCATCATCGAATACAGCCGCGGCCGGATCAATGTGCTTGACCGGCCGCGGCTGGAGCAGCACAGCTGCGAGTGCTATGGGGTGGTGCGCAAGGAAACCGAGCGCTTGCTGCCGTACCTGCCTGGCAGCAAGCGCGCCGATCCGGACTGAAACGGGCGTGGGTGTCAGGCCGCGCCAGACGCCTTCACCGCCAGGATGCTCCCCGGCATCGAGTACAAGGCGCGTTCGGTGGTGCTGCCGATCAAGCGGCCAAAGCCGGTGCGGTGCACCGTGCCCATCACCACCACGTCCACCAGGTATTCGTCGACGAACTGGGCGATGCCCGGCACCGGCGGGCCCATGATGAAGTGGCGGAATTCCTGGGGCACGTTGTGCTCATCCCCCAGGCGTTCGAATTCCTTGTGCAGGGAGTCGCGCAGCTCGTCCAGGCAGTTGACGCTCCAGGCGGTGGACGCCACCGGCGCCACGCCATCGAGCATCGGCATCAGGTCGTAGGCGTACAGCAGGTGCAACTGGGCGTCGCATTGCAGGGCCAGGGCGTGGGCGGTCTGGATGATCTGCGTATTGAGCCCGCGGATCTGGGTGTCGGACTGGGCCGGGTCCACCGCGGCGACAATCCGCCGGGGCAGCTTGTGCGGCGCGTCGTTGACCAGGTGCACAGGCACCGGCGCCTCGCGCAGCAGGTGGCAATCCAGCGGGGTGACGAACACGCGCTTGAGGGCCGACTCCAGGGTCACGTCCTTGATCAGCAGGTCAGGCCGGAACTCGTCGATGTAGGCGAGCATGTCCTTGAGCACCTGGGTGCTCCAGATCACCTGGGTGGTGACCTGCACGCCCTCCTCGGCCATCCACTGCGCTTCCACCTGCAACCAGCGCTCGTGGCGCTGCAGGTAGGCTTCGCGCTCGCTGTCTTCCAGGTGTTCTTCCCATAGGTAGGTGCGCGCCGGCGGTTCGACGAACACCAGGGCGTGCAGCGCCGCGCCGCTGGCCCGGGCCAGGGCAACGGCACGGCGCGCCGCGGGGGATTGGTGCTGCTGTGGATCGGCGATCAGCAACAGACGCTGGTACTGGCTCATGGTGCTCCTCCTTGGGCGATACGTGAGCTTGAGTGTGGAATGCCGTGCTGCCGGGCGCCTTGACCGGTATCAAGGGCGCCCGGTGGCACGGATCATGGGGTGATGGCGATCTTCATCACGCCGTCGCGCTGGCTGGCGAACAGCTCGTAGGCGGCCTCGATATCGTCGAGCTTGAAGCGGTGGGTCACCAGCGGCTTGAGGTCCACCTGGCCACTGGCGACCACCTCCATCAGCCGGCGCATGCGTTCCTTGCCGCCCGGGCACAGGGTGCTGAGGATGCTCAGGTCGCCCAGGCCGGCGGCATAGGCATCCAGGGGAATGCGCAGGTCGCTGGAATAAACCCCAAGGCTCGACAGCTTGCCCCCCGGGCGCAGCACCCGCAGCGCCGACTCGAAGGTGCCCTGGGTGCCCAGGGCCTCGATCGACACATCGACCCCGCGACCGTCGGTGAGGTCCATGATCTGCTTGACCACGTCGCCCTGCTTGAAGTCCACCACATGGGTCGCCCCCAGCCCGCGCGCCACGCTCATGCGCGCGGCCACGGTGTCGACGCCAATGATGGTGGTGGCACCCTTGAGCCTTGCTCCGGCCACCGCGCACAGGCCGATGGGGCCCAGGGCGAACACCGCCACGCTGTCGCCGATGTTCACCTCGGCACGCTCGGCGCCGGAGAAACCGGTGGACATGATGTCCGGGCACATCAGCACTTCTTCATCGCTCAGGCCGTCGGGGATCGGGCACAGGTTGGCCAGGGCGTCCGGCACACGCACGTATTCGGCCTGGCAGCCATCGATGGTGTTGCCGAACTTCCAGCCGCCCGTGGCGCGAAAGCCGTGACGGGTGTCCGGGCCGTCCTGGGAGCCGCAGCCGCAGAGGCAGGCGTAGCTCTGGCCACTGGGGGTGATGGCCCCGGCGATCACTCGCTGGCCCTCGTGGAAGCCGCGCACCTGGGAGCCCAGGCGCTCGATCACCCCCACCGGCTCGTGGCCGATGGTCAGGCCCTTGGCCACCGGGTATTCACCTCGCAGGATGTGCACGTCGGTGCCGCAGATGGTGGTGGTGGTGATCCGCACCAGGGCGTCCAGCGGACCGATTTCGGGGATGTCCTTGTCTTCCAGCACGATGCGGTTCTTCTCCACGAATACCGCTGCTTTCATCTTGGCCATGTTGCCGATCTCCATTGCCGGGAAGGGGTCTGCGCGAATCCGCAGGTCTGCTGACAGACTGCGCGGATACCCCGGGGAAGGGCTTGATCATGGTCAAACAATGGCCCCTTGGCGGCCGCTGGGGCGACCGTGTGTCGCAAACTCGCCCTTCAGCCCTGCTGCCGGCGCGGCACCAGGCACAACAACAGCGCCGCAACCCCGCACAGGCCCAGGGTCGGCCCCAGGGCCTGGCCCCAGCCCACCAGCAGCAACCCGACGCCAATCAGCAGGTAGTAGAACAGCCCGAACCCGGCCCCGGCGCTGCCCAGCCGGTCGCTGTAGGCCGCCAGCGCCGAGCCGAGGATATTGGGGATGGCCAGGCCGAAGCCCAGCACCACGCCGAGCATGGGCAGCAGCAACCACAGGCTGTGCCCAAGCGCTGTCACCCCCAGGCCACCCAGGGTCACCGCCAGGGCCGCCAGCCGCAGCAGGGTGTCACCGGACCAGCCCCGCCCCAGCAGCCGACGATTGAGCCAGGCCCCCAGCCCCGAAGCCAGGGCCAGGCCCGCACCGCTGTAACCAAAGCCCTGCTCGCCCCACCCCAGGTCGCGAAACAGGAACGGCCCGAGGCTGTAGTAGCTGAGCAAGGCCACATTGAACAGCGCCACCAGCAGCGCCGAGCGCCAGATGCCCGGGTCCCTGAGCATGTGCCACAAGGTCCCGGCCAGGGGCGCCAGGTGCGGCGCCGGCGCACGGGTTTCCGGCAAGGCCCGGGCGCACCAGCCGAGCAAGGCCAGGGCCAGCACCAGCAACCCGGCCAGCGCGCCCTGGTAGCCCCAGGCCCGCACCAGCCCGGCCCCACTGAACAGGCCAATGGCCGGGCTGGCCGCCAGGACCATGCCCACCAGGGAAAACACCCGCACCAGTTCACTGCCGCGAAACAGGTCGCGCAGCAGGGTCTGGGTCACCACCGAGCCCGCCGCCACGCCCAGGGCGGCGAGGGCCTGGCACAGCAACAGCGCGGTAAAACTCTGCACCTGCAATTGCAGCCCGATGGCCAGGACGTACAGCGTCAGGCCACCCAGCAAGGCCGGGCGCCGGCCCCAAAGATCGCTCAAGCGCCCCCACAGCAGCACCCCCGGGGCAAACCCCAGGACAAACACCGAAAGGCTCTGGGCCGCTTGCGCGGGGGCCACGCCAAAGGCCCGGCCAAGATCGGCCAGGGCCGGGCTGTAGAGGGTCTGGGCGAGCTGCGGGAACATCAGCAGAGCCAGGGCCAGGGGCAACAGGGAACGGGGATTCATCAGGCAGTGCTCGGCAAAAAAAACATGCCGGCGATTCTAGGCAGCGGCGCCTGGCGTATTATCGCAACCCTGCCAACAAACATCGGAAGTACGCCAATCATGGCCTGGCTCGAACCACAGGCACTCTTCGACCCCGACCGCTTCGACGCCCCCCTGCTGGGCATCGCCGCGACCCTCGGCGACCACGACTCCGGCCTGCACCGCCACCGCCGCGGGCAATTGCTGTACACCCGCCAGGGCTGCACGCGGATCACCCTGGACCATCGCCTGTGCCTGCTGCCGCCCTCGCGGGCGGCGTGGATTCCCCCGGGGGTCACGCACCGCGCGCAAATGCAGCAGAGCGTGGACTACCGTTCGCTGTACTTCAGCGCCGAACTGAGCCAGCGCCTGCCGGCCGAAGTGGCGGTGATCGAGGTCAGCCCGCTGCTCCAGGCCGTGCTGGAACCCATGGCCCAGGCCGCCTTCGACTGCGACTGGAGCCAGGGCCGCTACCCGCACCTGCTGGGCCTGTGCATCGAGGAAATCCGCCAGGCCCTGCACCAGCCCCTGTCGCTGCCCCTGCCCCGGGACAAACGCCTGCAACCGCTGCTGGCGAACCTGGAGCAACTGCCGCCGCAATTGCAGGTACTGGCCACCCAGGTCGGCGCCAGCAGCCGTACCATCGGCCGGATCTTCCAGCGTGAAACCGGCCTGAGCTACCAGCAATGGCGCCAGCAGTGGCGGCTGATGCGCGCCATCGAACTGCTCGCCACAGGCCGCGGCATCGGCTACAGCGCCTGCGCACTGGGCTTTGCCAGCGACAGCATCTTCATCGCCTTCTTCAAGGCCATGACCGGCACCACGCCGCGGGCGTATTTCAACACCTGAAAGGCCTCAGCTACCGTAGACCTTCTGTGCCGGCGCCCGCTGCTCCAGCAGTTGCGCCACCGCCGCACCTATCTGCGTCACCTCCCAGCGCGCCTGGCGATCCAGGCTCGGCCCGGAACGCCAGCCCTCGGCCAGCGCGAGCTTGCCGCCTTCGATCTCGAACATCTGCCCGCTGACCCCCGCAGACTCCTCAGAACCGAGCCAGACCACCAGCGGCGCGACGTTTTCCGGAGCGAAGTGATCGAAACCGGACTCGGGCTTCTTCATCACTTCGGCGAACACCTGCTCGGTCATGCCGGTGCGCGCCGCCGGAGCCAAGGCATTCACGGTCACCCCGTAACGCTGCAACTCCGCGGCCTGGACCAGGGTCAGGGAGGCGATGCCGCCCTTGGCCGCGGCGTAGTTGGACTGGCCGACGGAGCCCTGCAGGCCGGCCCCGGAACTGGTGTTGATGATCCGCCCGCTGACCGCAACCCCGGCCTTGGCCCGATCCCGCCAGTAGCGCGCGGCGTGGCTGGCGATGCAGAAATGGCCCTTGAGATGTACGGCCACTACCTGGTCCCAGTCGGCCTCGCTGAGGCTGCTGAACATGCGGTCGCGACAAATTCCGGCGTTGTTCACCAGCACATGCAGATCACCGAAGCACTCCAGGGCTTGCCGGACAATCCGTCCGGCCGCCTCGTAGTCGGTGATGTCGTCGCTGTTGGCCACGGCGCTGCCGCCCTGGCCGGTGATCTGCGTTACCACCGCATCGGCCGCTGCTCGATTGATGTCATTGACCAGCACCCGGGCGCCGGCCTCGGCAAAAGCCAGGGCATAGCAGCGGCCCAGGCCTGCGCCGGCCCCCGTGATGATCACAACGCGGTTTTCACAGATATTCATCTTTACGAGTCCTCGGGCTGCTGTTCTACAAACGTTCGATGATGGTCACGTTGGCCTGGCCGCCGCCTTCGCACATGGTCTGCAGGCCAAAGCGCCCACCACTGCGCTCCAGCTCATGCAGCAGGCTGCACATCAGCCGGGTGCCGGTGGCGCCCAGGGGATGACCCAAGGCAATGGCGCCGCCATTGACGTTGGTCTGGGCGTGGGGATAACCGGTTTCCTTGAGCCAGGCCATGGCCACCGATGCGAAGGCTTCGTTGATCTCTACCCGGTCGATGTCTTCCAGGCGCATGCCGGCGCGGCGCAGGGCATGAGCGGTAGCGGGGATCGGCGCGGTGAGCATCCAGATCGGGTCGGCGGCGCGCACGCTCAAATGATGGATACGCGCGCGCGGGGTCAGGCCATAACGCTTAAGCGCGGTTTCGGAGACGATCAGCAGCGCGCTGGCGGCATCGCAGGTCTGGCTGGATACCGCCGCCGTCACCCGGTCGCAACCGAACAGGAATTCCAGCTCCGCCATTTGCGCCAGGCTGGTGTGGCGCGGCGTCTCGTCCTGTTCGACCCCAGCCAGGGGCAGGATCTCCCGAGCAAAGCGCCCCTGTTCCTGCGCCTGCAAGGCCCGGCGATGGGACTCCAGGGCGTATTCCTCGAGCGCGACCCGGGACAGGCCCCACTTCTCGGCAATCATCTGCGCCGCGCGAAACTGCGTCGGCGGCTGCGGTCCGTAGCGCCGCACCCAGCCCTCGGAACCGCTGAACGGATCGCTGAAACCCAGGGGTTCGGCGGCGCTCATGGCCGAGGCGATGGGAATCTGGGTCATGGTCTGCACACCACCGGCGATCACCACATCCTGGGTACCGCTCATCACTGCCTGGGCGGCAAAATGCACCGCTTGCTGGGACGAACCGCACTGCCGGTCGATGGTGGTGCCGGGCACTTCCTCGGCCAGCCCGGCAGCCAGCCAACTGGTCCGGGCGATATCCCCGGCCAGGGGGCCAATGGTGTCGACGCAACCGAAGATCACGTCGTCGTAGTCCACTTCGGGGATGCCGTTGCGTGCCACCAGAGCGCGCAGCACATGGCCCCCCAGGTCAGCGGCGTGGACCCGGCTCAGGCCGCCCTTGCGCCGTCCGGTGGGGGTACGCAGGGCATCAACGATATAGGCTTCAGGCATGTCTGCCTCCACATTCAAAGGTCTGGCCGGCGCCAAGCGGCGCCTGCGGGTCGAACAGCGCCTGGCGCACCCGTGCCTTGTGCAGGCAACGGTCGCCCCAGGTTTTGTCCAGGGCCCAGGCACGCTTCATGAACAGTTGCAGATCGACTTCCCAGGTGTAGCCCATGGCGCCATGGGCCTGGATCGCGTTCTTCGCGGCCAGCAAGGCCGCCTCGGCACAGGCCAGCTTGGCGTGAGAGACGTGCGCGTCCAGGCCGGGACCACCCTGATCCAGGGCCCAGGCCGCGCGAAACAGCGGGCCCTTGGCGAACTCGACCTGCACCGCGACATTGGCCATCAGGTGCTTGACCGCCTGGAACGACCCCACCGGCTGGCCGAACTGCTTGCGCTCGAAGGTGTAGTCCACCGCCAGGTCGACCATGCGCCGGGCCAGGCCGAGCAACTGCGCCGCCGTCCCCACAGCGCCACGATTGAAGGCCTCGGCCCAGAGCTGTCGGCCTTGAGTAGCGTCGGCCACGCAGGTGGCAGCGCTGGGCGTCCAGTGGACCTGGAACAACTGGCGGCTGGGGTCCATCGATTCGTTGCGAACCAGACGCACCGCCGCCGGCTCCAGCGCATGCACCTCATCACCGTGGGCCAGTAACAGCAGGTCGGCGACATGGGCATCGCTGACCAGAACCTGCCCCGGCTGCGCCACCGCCAGCCGCGTGCCGCCCTCGGCGATACGCGTCAGCCAGTGCTGCTTCAGCACTGCCCGAGCCTCATCGAGGGCCGCCAGCAGCGGCACGCCGATCAGCGCCGTGTCCACCCAGGGCTCGGCCAGGGCGGCATAACCACACTCCTGGGCCAGCAGCACCACATCGACCATTTGCAGGCCCATGCCACCGTATTGCTCGGGCACCGTCAGCAGGTTCAGGCCCAGGTCCGACAACTGGCCCCAGAGCCGCTCGCAACGGCCGCTGGGGCTTTGCCACAGCTCGCGCAAGCGTTCCGGAGGCACCTCGTTGATCAGGAATTTGCGCAGGTTGTCCTGGAACAGCAATTGATCGGGAGTAAAGCTGAAATCCATGGTCTGCTCCTCAGGCCCGGGGCATGCCCAGCATGCGTTCGGCAATGATGTTGCGCTGGATCTCGTTGGTCCCGGCGTAGATCGAACCGGCCTGGGCGAACAGGAAGCCCTCCAGCCACTGGCCGACGTCGCCGGCCGCAGGAGCATCGGACAGCAACTCGCCGCGCTGGCCGAGAATGCTCATGGCAATCTCGTGCAAGCGTTGGTCGAGCTCGGACCAGAAGATCTTGTTGGTGGACGATTCCGGGCCGATCTTGCCGCCCTGGACCAACTGCGAAGCGGTCATGTAGGTGTTCAGGGTATAGGCCTCGGCATCGAGCCAGGCGCGCATCACCGCCTCGCCAATACTCGGGTCGAGGTCGGCGCTGGCGCGGTTGGCCTGGTACAGCTGCACCAGGCGGCGCGCGCTTTCCTGATAGCGCGCCGGCGAACGCAGCAGCAGCCCGCGCTCGAAACCGGCGGTGGACATCGCCACGTGCCAGCCCCGGCCCTCGCCGCCCAGGACATTCTCCAGCGGCACCTTGACGTCATCGAAGAAGATGTCCGCAAAACCCGGCAAGCCGTTGAGCTGGCGGATCGGCCGCACGGTCACCCCCGGGCTGTCCAGGGGCACCAGGATGAACGTCAGGCCGTGGTGGCGCCGGGACTCGGGGTCGGTGCGAAAGATCCCGAACGCCCAGTCGGCCCAGACTGCCCGGGTCGACCAGGTTTTCTGGCCGTTGAGCACATAGTGGTCGCCGACCCGTTCGGCCCGCGAGCGGATCGCCGCCATGTCCGAGCCGGCACCGGGTTCGGACCAGGCCTGGGCCCAGATCTGCTCACCCGTGGCCATGGCCGGCAGGAAGCGCATTTTCTGCTCTTCGCTGCCGAACTCCATCAGGGTCGGACCGAGGAGGAAGATACCGTTCTGGTTGACCCGCGCCGGAGCCCCCGCGCGGTAATACTCCTCTTCGAAGATCAGCCACTGGATCAGGTCGCAGCCGCGTCCGCCCATCTCCCGGGGCCAGGTGACCATGCCCCAGCGCCCCTGGTTGAGCCTGGCCTCCCAGGCCCGGTGCTGGGCAAAGCCCTGTTCGGTATCGAAGGAAGCCAGCGGCTGGTCGGGCACGTTGGCCTCCAGCCAGGCCCGGGCCTCGGCCCGCAGCGCCTGCTGCGCGGGGGTGTAGTTCAGATTCATGCAAGTGCCTTCAGCCGTTGAAGTGAGCAGCGCGCTTCTCGACGAACGAGTCACGGGCTTCCTGGGAGTCCAGCGAGCGATAGGCTTCGAGGGTCAAGCCTTGCTCACGGCGGTATTTGTCTTCGAGGTCGCCATCCTCGATGGCATTCAAGGCTTCCTTGGCCAGGGCGATCATGGCCGGGCTCTTGGCGGCGATGGTCCGGGCCACCTCCAGGGCCGCCGCGCGCAGCTCCTCGCGCTTGACCACCCGCTCCACCGCCCCCAGACGCCAGGCCTCGGCGGCATCGATCATCTGTCCGGTGAAGTACATGTGGCGCACCTTCTGCAACGGAAACAACCGTTGCAGGTGCGCGCCGCCGCCCATGGCCCCGCGGTCCACCTCCGGCACGCCGAAGCGCGCGCAGTCGGCGGCCAGCACCAGGTCGGCGGCGCCGCAGATGCCGATGCCGCCGCCCAGGACAAAGCCATGGACCGCGACAATCACCGGCTTGGGGTTGCGATGAATGGCCTTGAAGGTGTCGTAGTTGCCCTTGTTCACCGCCACGATCAGGTCGCTGTCGGCAGCCAGCTCCTTGATGTCGACCCCGGCGCAGAAGCCCCGGCCCTCGGCCCGGATCAGAATCACCCGGACTTCAGGGGCCTGGCCCAGCCGCTGGATTTCCCGGGCGATGTCGGCCCAGCCCTGGCAGTTGAAGGCATTCACCGGGGGCCGGTCGAACACCAGCTCGGCGATGCCGTTTTCGATACTCACTTTGAATGCTTGCATGGGGGGCTCCTTCACGAGAGACGGCGGCACAGGTCCTCCAGGCGCGCTTGCGCGTCCTGGACGATCTGCTCGATCAATTCGGCGCAGCCGGGCAGGCTGTCGATGCTGGCGGCGACCTGACCGGCAGGCAGCACACCCTCGGCCGGAAGGCCTTCAACCATGGCTTTCTGGATCACCATCGGTGCATTGGCGGCCATCAGGCTCTGGGCCAGGGTCAGCCCGCCGCTCCGCTGCTGGTTCAAGGCCGCCAGCAACAGTTGGACCAGGCTCAGCCCACTGTGCCGGCGGTAGGCCAGCCCGCTTCCCAGGGCCAGCCACAGGCGGCGCAAGGCTCCACCGGTTTCCAGGCGCTGGAGCAATTCGTTGCGGATCATCCGCTGCGGCATGCCGTCGACGGCCCGGCTGACGATGATCTGCGCCGGGTCGCTGACCGCCAGGTAACGCGCCAGGGTCGCCGCGGGCACCGGGCTGTCGGCGCTCATCAGAAAGCGCGTGCCCATGGCGATGCCCGCCGCACCCTGGGCCAGGGCGGCCACCAAGCCGGCGCCGTCCTTGAACCCTCCAGCCGCCACCACCGGCACCGGCACCGCGGCCAGCACCTGACTCAGCAACTGCGAGGTCGGCACCGTGCCGGTGTGCCCGCCGCCCTCGGCGCCTTGCACCACTACCGCGTCGGCGCCCATGGCCACCGCCTTCTGCGCGTGCTTGAGCGCGCCCACCGTCGGAATGCAGACCACCCCGGCGTCCTTGAGCCGGGCAATCATCTGCTGGCCCGGCGAACGGCTGTAGCTCACCGCGCGCACCCGGTGCTTGAGCACCAGTTCGACAATCTGCGGTGCATTGGCCTGGTACAGATGGAAGTTGACCCCGAACGGCTGCGCCGTCAGACGCCGGGTTTCGAGGATTGCCGCCTCCATCTGCTGCGGCTCGATGGTGGCCCCGGCGAGAAAGCCGAAGCCGCCAGCATTGCCGGTGGCCGCCACCAACCTGGGGTCGGCGACCCAGCCCATGGCGGTCTGGATGATCGGGTAGCGGCAACCGAGCAGTTCGGTCAGCGGCGTATCGAGGGCAATCGCCATGTTCAGGCACCCTCGCGGCGCTGGGAACGGGCCATGGCCCGAGCGTCGTAACCCCCCAGCCGGTCGCCGGAGACCAGTTCGTTGTGGGCATGGGCAAAGTGATGCAGGCCGAAAGCCATGTCCATGCTGGAGCGCTTGCCCATCAGGTCCTCGGCGTTGTTCACCGCCTGTTTGCTCAGTTGCAGGCCCAGGCGCGGCATCTGCGCGATGCGCCCGGCAATGTCCAGTGTTTCCCGCTCCAGCTCGGCACGCGGCACCACTCGGTTGAGCATGCCCATCTGCAGCGCCCGAGCCGCTGGCATGCGTTCGCCGAGGAACAGGAACTCCTTGGCGATGCGGGCATTGAGTTCATGCACATGGGCGAAATACTCGACCCCGGGAATGCCCATGCGCACCACCGGGTCGGCGAAGTAGGCGTCGTCGCTGGCGATGATCAGGTCGCAGACCCAGGCCAGCATCAATCCGCCGGCAATGCACGCCCCCTGGACCATGGCGATGGTCGGCTTGGGCATCTCCCGCCAGCGCCGGCACATGCCCAGGTAGACCTCCTGCTCCCGGGCATAGAGAAACTCGCCACCGGGCTTGTCGACATGGTCGTACCACAGGCTGGCACGCTCGAAGCTCTGGTCGACGTCGCGGCCCGGGGTGCCGATATCGTGGCCGCTGGAGAAATGCTTGCCGGCGCCGCGCAGCACGATGACCTTGACCCCGTCGTCGTCACAGGCCCGGCGAAAGGCTGCGTCCAGGGCGTAGGTCATGCGCGAATTCTGCGCGTTGTGGTACTCCGGGCGGTTCAGGGTGACCAGGGCCACTCCCTCGCGCACTTCGTACAGCACCACCGGCTCCGGGCTCTTATCGTTGTGTTCAGGCATTGCTTGGCTCTCCGAAACGGGGTCCGCTCAGCCGACGCTGCGCAGCCCCGGCGGGTTGTCTTTGAGTTGCAGGGCCCGCAGGTTGTGCGGATCAAGGCGCTGGATCAGTTGCAACTGCTCAAGGGTCGGTGCCGCTGTGGTCGGGCAATGCTGCGGCACATGCAGGGCAAAGCCGGTGTTGTCCTGCACCTGGGCAAGGCTCACCCCGGGGTGCAGCGAACGCACGCGCATCTGCCGTTGCGGGCCCAGGAAATCGAGGACGCAGAGGTCGCTGACGATCAGGCGCAGGTCGATGTCGTCCAGGGACCAGCCCCGGGCCAGGCGCGCCGGGTTGTAGCCGACCGAAGCCACCACATCCACCTCGCCTTCGACGAACACCCGACGGCTGTGGCTGGTCACGCAAAACGAGTTGGCATGGCTGATGGAGTTGCCGGGAAAACCGCGCACCCCGAGCATCTGTGCCTTGGGCCGGGCGTAGTCGCCAATGCAGGAAATATTGCCCTGGCCGAAACGATCGATCTGCGACGGGCCGACCATGGCGTGGCGCCGCCCGCCCCAGAGGTTGTCGAAGATCCGCGAAAAGCCCATCCAGGCATCGCGCTTGGGCTGGTAGCCATCACGCGGGCCAAGGGGCACCGGCTCGGCCACCAGCCAGGCTTCGGAGTCGGTCATCAGCAACTGGCGGTTGCAACTGAGCATGGCCAGGGAAGCGGCCAGCCGCGGGATCACCCCGATCCCGGTGGCGAGGACGTCACCGTCCTCGGCGAAGGCTTCTGAGGCCGCGCAGATCATCAGTTCGGCGAGACTGTAAGTGCTGCTGTTCATGGCGAGGCTTCCTTAGAAAATCGGCAACGGCAGTTGGCGGATGGCCTTCAGGCCGCCGACCTTGTCCAGGTAGTCCTGATGGCTGCAGTCGACGTACTCGCGGCGGTACTCCTGCCAGCCATCGGCACGCTGCGCCGAGGCGTTGTAGGTATTGAAATGCGCGACATCGAAGCCATACAGCGGTGCACAGGAAGACGGGTGCGCACCACCGGGCACATGGGCCACGGCGCTGGTCAGGTTGGGCTCCCAGAACACCTGCCGGGCCTGCCCCGGATCGCTGTGCAGGGTGTCGCGCTCCAGCAGCTCGTCGCAGGTCACGTAGGTACGGGCCGCAGCGCGCACCAGCAGGTCATCCATGTAGTGGTCCGGTCCGCCGATCTGGCACAGCCCTCGGCTGTCGGCACGGTCGACATGGATCAGCGCCGCATCCAGCTTCAGCGCCGGCATCGCCACCCAGTCCCGGGCGTCGGCGTAGGGCGAGGCGATCAGCTTGATCTCGGGGTTGTGGCGCAACACATCAGTGCCCAGGCCCGCCGCCGTGGGCAGGAACGGCACGCGCATCGCTGCCGCCCGCAGCCCCAGCAACAGCATGCCTTCGTCGATTTCCATGACCTGCAACTCGCCCTGCTGGCGAGCCTTGCGGAAGTAAGGCTCCAGCGCAATGAAATCCAGGGAGACAAAGGCGAACACCAGCTTGCGGATCTTGCCGGCGGCGCACAGCATGCCGACGTCGGCACCGCCATAGGCGACCACCGTCAGGTCCTTGAGGTCCGAACGCAGGATCTCGCGGATCAGTGCCATGGGCTTGCGCCGCGGCCCCCAGCCGCCGATGCCCAGGGTCATGCCATCGCGCAACTGAGCGACCATCTGCGCGGTGCTCAGGGTCTTGTCCTGGCTCATTGTGCTTGCTCCCGGCCGACACTGAAGTCATGGCCCCAATGGCTGACCACCGTGCTCTCGAACGGCGTGTGTTGCTGCCAGTCCACCACCAGGCCGTCGCAGCCGTATTCCAGGTCAAAGCCCGATGGGGTCTTGATGTAGAAGGAAATCATCTGATCGTTGGTGTGCTGGCCCAGGGTCGCGGAAAGCTTCACCCCGTGGGCGTGGACCCGATCCAGGGCGCGACCGACTTCGTCCAGCCCCTGGACCTCCACCATCAGGTGCACGCAGCCATGGGGCATGGGGCATTCGAAGATCGCCAGGGAATGGTGGCGGGCGTTGTTGCAGTGCAGAAAGTGCAAAGCCTTTTGCGGCTCGGCCGGGTCGGGGGTGAAACGCACCTTCATCAGGTCGGAAAGGCCAAACCCCATGACCTGCTCATAGAACTCGCGGCAGCGCTCGAAGCTCGGCGCCGGCAGCACCACATGGCCCATGCCCAGGTCGTTGGTGACAAACCCCTTGAGCCCCACCGGCGAGACGAACCGGGCGAAATCCTGGCGCGGTCCCCAGAACACTTCATGGCGGTTGCCATCGGGGTCGAGAAAATGCGCCAGCTCCTGGACCTTGCGCTCCTCGGCCTGCGCGGCGCTGCCACGGTGCGCTGTCACCCCGTGCTGTTGCAGCTGCGCCAGGGCCTGCTCGAAGGCATCCTTTCCGGCCACTTCCCAGCCGCAGGCGCCGAAGCCGTCCTCGTTGCTGTGCTGGACCAGGATCCGGTAGGGCCGGTCGTCCATCTTCAGGTACAAGTGCTGCTCATCAGCCCCCGGCACGACCATCATCCCCAGCACCTGGCTGGCGTAATGGC
This sequence comes from Pseudomonas sp. GW822-FHT04H02, assembly GCF_058800645.1. Lineage (NCBI taxonomy): Bacteria > Pseudomonadati > Pseudomonadota > Gammaproteobacteria > Pseudomonadales > Pseudomonadaceae > Pseudomonas > Pseudomonas sp. GW822-FHT04H02. Next base: position 875,306 of record NZ_JBXAMM010000004.1, read on the forward strand.
GCCACTGCGACAGGTCCCGTGACCGCAAGGTGACGTAGCCCAACCCGCGAATATCCATGCAAGCACTCCTCGTTCAGCTCAACCCGTCCTCCTGGCAAGGAGGCCTTATGCAGCAGGATTTAATCGCCTGAGCGCGGCCCCGGCATCGTCCAATGGGACTAGCGCATCTGTGTGCCGAAGGCGGCCGGAAATGCCCCGGCGCAAAAACAAAAAAAGCCGCTTTGCCCTTACGGCAAAGCGGCGTGGCCAAAAGCTTGCAGCGCTAAGAGTCAGGCCTTGCGAAAATGCGGAATGACCTTCTCGCCGATATTGCGCAGGGTCTCCAACTGCGCCCATTGCGGCACGGTGCCCATCTGGCAGATGAACAGGATCTCGTCGGCGCCGGCATCCACCAGGCGCTGCACATAGCCGATGCAGTCCTCCACGGTGCCGTAGGCGTGGTTGGGGTTCATCATGGCCATGGTCGGATCGGAGAAATCCACGCTGACCTCCTCGGAGGCAAAACGCGACTTGATCACGCTCTGGCCACTGCCGTCGACGTAGGTATCGTCCTGCCACTTCGCCGGGTCCGGGCGCTCGCCGCCGCCGTACCAGTAGCCCAGGGACTCCATGAAATAGCGCTGGCCGCGAATGCCAATGCGCCGCGCCTCCAGGTTGTCATCGAGGACGATCGCCGGGCACAGCGCGGCGATGTGCCGGTTGGGCCGGAAGCCCACCTGCTGGCGAGGGTCGCGGCTGTCCCAGGCCTGGTGATAGACCTCGACCTTCTTGGCGATTTCCTCGGGGCCACCAAAGCCCAGCACCAGGGCGCCCATGCCCCGGCCGCCGGCGTTCTTCAGCGATTCAGTGTTAGTGCAGGCCAGGTACATCGGCGGGTGCGGGTCCTGGTAGGGCTTGGGGTGGATCGGCCGCTTGGGGATCTGCACAAAGTCGCCATGGTGCTCGATTTCGTCCTGGACGAAGATTTTCGGGATCAGGTACATGGCCTCGTCGATCTGCGGTTGCAGGGTCGCCAGGTCGTAGCCGAAGGTCCCGGCCTCCTGCTGGGTGCCGCCCTTGCCCACGCCAAAATGCACCCGGCCCTTGGACAGCAGGTCGAGGGTGGCGATGCGCTCGGCGACCTTGACCGGGTGGTTCATCGCCGGCGGCAGGCAGACCACGCCGTGACCGATGCCGATGCGCTCGGTCTTGCCGGCGACAAAGGCCAGCACGGTTTCCGGGGCGGACATGTGCGAATAGTTGGTCAGCGCCGTGTGCTCGACACACCAGAACGTGTCGAACCCCAACTGGTCGGCGAGCACGGCCTGCTCGACGGTTTCTTCGAAGACCTGCCGATCGCCGGCACGGCTGGCGTCCAGGGTCTGGGCTTCATAAATCAGGGAAAATTTCATGCTCGATCCTTGTGGTCGTAAAAAGCAGGCTCGGCGTGCTGCTCGTGCCTTGGCCTGCATGCTCGGGCAAAGCCCGGCCGGCGGAATCACGCAAACGGACTAGGGTTGTCGAGGCCTGCCGCCTAGAGGAAAAAGTCGCTGCTGTCCTGGCCCATGGCGACGCTGCCCAGGTTCCAGGCGTACTTCGCCGGATGGTTGGCGACGTGGGCACGGCCGGTATGGATGTCACGGAAGGCGCGGTTGATGCCGTGCCCGCGAAAGATCGTCGAGGCGCCGCTGTTGAACATCAGGTCGGTCACCGCCGTGGCGCACTTTTGCACCACCAGCGACGAGTCGTAGCGCATCTTCACCCGCTCCTGCATGCCCAGTGGCGTACCCTCCCGGGCCCGTTGCAGCATCAACTCGAAGTTGCTCAGCAGCACCGTCCGGCATTCGTCGACACATACCATGGCGTTGGCCAGGGCCGACTGGGCCGCTGGGTCCTGGACCATCTTGCGACCGTCATTGACCCCCACCCGAGCCCGGTTATGGGCAATGAACTGCGCGACCGCTCCTTGCAGGGCTCCGATGGCCGAGGACGACACTGCGCGCACGAAGATCTGCCCGAACGGCAGGCGGTACAGCGGGGCATCGTTGACCGCGTTGCCCGGGCTGTCCTGCATGAACCCGTCGAGGGCACGATGGGTGCGGTACTCGGGAACGAAGGCGTTCTCCACGAGGATGTCGTGGGAACCGGTGGCCGCAAGTCCCATGACGTCCCAGTTGTCGAGAATCTGGTAGTCCTGGCGCGGCACCAGGAAGGTCCGGTAGTCCGGCGCGCCGCCGGGTTCCGCGGCCGGCACCATGGCGCCGAGGAACACCCAGTCACAGTGCTTGCAGCCCGATGAGAAGCCCCAGCGGCCGCTCAGGGTGAAACCACCCTCGGTACGCGCCACCCGTCCCACCGGCATATAGGAAGAGGAAATCAGCACGCTGCTGTCCTCGCTCCACACGTCCCGGGCCGCGCGGTCATCGAACAGCGCCAGTTGCCAGTTGTGGATCGCGACCACCCCCAGCACCCAGGCCGACGACATGCAGCCCTCGGCGAGGGTCATCTGCACCCGGAAGAAATCGTTCGGCTCCAGTTCGTAACCGCCCCAGCGTGCCGGTTGCAGAATGCGAAAGAACCCGGCCTGCTGAAAATCGTTCAGGGTCTGGTCCGGCAAGCGGCCGAGCCGCTCGGCCTCGGCCGCTCGTTCGCGCAGAACCGGCACCAGTTCCTCGGCCTGTTGGTAGAGACGCTGGCGAAGCACATCGTGGTTGAGCATCAGGTCGTTCTCCTTGGGAACCCCGTCCGCCGGGGCGCGCGTGCTACGGCGGGCAACCGCCTGTTGCGGCGCATTCAAACAACCGTCCGCCCACCCGGCATCCCTCAAACGGACCATATGCCCGGGCTGGCGGATTTCCTCCGGGGTCAGGGCCTGTTGCTGTTTGACGACAGGTCCTAGTCCCCTTGGACGATGTTGGCCCCCTGCCCCGTTGCCAGAATTCATCGCACTCCATGCACCACGAACGAGGGCTGTGCGATGAAAGACGTCAATCTGCAAGCAGACATGCTCCAGGCCATGCGCCGCCTGGCCAAGTCGGTCACCATCATCAGTACCAGCAACGGCGCCGAGCGCTTTGCCATGGCCGCCACCGCGGTGGACTCCCTGAGCACCGAGCCGCCATCGCTGCTGATCTGCATCAACAAGAGCGCCTCCTCCCACGCAGCCCTGGCCACCGGTGCCGGGTTCTGCGTGAACATCCTCGGCCTGGAGCAGCAGGCCCTGGCCCACCTGTGCAGCGGCGCAATCAAGGGCGAGGCACGCTTCAGCAGCGGCAACTGGCTGACCAGCGTCGAAGGCATTCCCTACCTGGGGGACGCCCAATCAGCGATTCTGTGCCGCCAGGACGGGCACTTCAGCTACGGCACCCACACTGTGTTCATCGGGCGTATCGTGCGCATCCATACCAGCCCCAGTATCACCCCGCTGGTCTACCTCGACGGCCGCTACACCACCACCGCCCAGCCGGCCCAAACCCAGGCCTGCGCCGGTTGATTCGGGACATGGACTGCCGCGCGCCGCTGCGCATCGACACTCACGCCCCGCCCCACTGGGACGACGCCTGTGACTGGCTGGTGGTGGGCTTCGGTGCCGCCGGAGCCTGCGCCGCCATCGAGGCCGCCGAGCAGGGCCTGCAGGTGCTGGCCCTGGACCGCTTTGCCGGCGGTGGCGCCAGCGCCCTCAGCGGCGGGGTGATCTATGCCGGCGGCGGCACGCCCTACCAGCGCCAGGCCGGCTACAACGACAGCCACGAGGCGATGTTCGACTACCTGCGCGAGGAAGTCGGCGATGCCGTCGGCCAGCGCACCCTGGCCGACTTCTGCGCCGCCAGTCCCGGGCAACTGCAATGGCTGGAGCGCCAGGGCGTGGCTTTTGAAGCCAGCGTGCCACCGCACAAGACCTCCTACCCCAGCGACCGCTTCTATCTTTATTACTCGGGCAACGAAGCCCTGCCGCGCTATGCAGCGCTGGCGGCCCCCGCTCCCCGAGGCCATCGCTGCAAAGGCCCGGGCCTGTCCGGAGCGCACCTGTTCCAGGCGCTCAAGAACAGCGCCCTGGCCAAGGGCGTGCGCCTGCAGAGCCAATGCGCGGTACGCCGCCTGGTGGTCGACGATCAACAGCGGGTGGTCGGCGTCGAAGCCTGGCGCCTGGCTCCCGATAGCCGCCCCGCGCGCCGCCATGCACGCCTCGAGCGCTGGGCCCAGGCCCTGCACATGTATGTTCCGGCACTGGCCCGCCACCTGCGCAAACGGCAACAACGCATCGAAGCCAGCAGCGCCGAGCGCCGGCTGATCAGCGCCAGAAAAGGCGTCCTGCTGAGCGCCGGCGGTTTCATTCTCAACCGCCTCTGGGTGGCCGAGCATGCGCCGCGCTACCTTGCCGGCCTGCCCCTGGGCGCCGGTGGCTGCGACGGCAGCGGCATCGCCCTGGGCCAGAGCGTGGGCGCCGCTGTCGCGCGGATGGACAAGGTCAGCGCCTGGCGTTTCATCAACCCGCCCCTGGCGTGGGCCCGGGGCTTGATCGTCAATGGCCAGGGCCAGCGCTACGCCAATGAAGAGCAATATGGCGCCACCCTTGGCCAGGCGATGGTCGAACAGCAGCAGGGGCGTGCATTGCTGGTGCTCAATCGGACACTGGTGCGCCAGGCCCTGAAACAGATAGGCCCGGGCCAGGTCTGGCAGTTCCAGCGCCTGCCAGTGCTGCTCAACCTGCTGTTCAACGCCCGACGGAGCAACGACCTGGCAACCCTGGCCCGGCGCTGTGGCCTGCCGGAGCAGGCCTTGAAAGATAGCGTCGAGCGCTACAACCAGAGCGCCCGGGGCGAATGCGCCGATCCGTTTGGCAAGTCCGCGGCCATGCTCGCTTCCTTGGAACAGGGCCCCTGGTATGTCCTCGACCTGTCCTTTGCCAGCCGCCTGTTCCCTTGCCCGGTGATCACCCTCGGCGGCCTCAGGGTCTGCGAACGAAGCAGCCAGGTGCTGGATGCCCAGGGCACACCGATCGCCGGCCTCTACAGCGCCGGGCGCAACGCCGTGGGCGTCGCTTCCAACCTCTATGTGTCGGGCCTGTCTCTGGCCGACTGCATCTATTCCGCGCGCCGGGCCGCCCGTCATGTGGCCGGGCAAACCGCGGCTCAACCCGCACCATCAGGAGAATCACCATGCAACGTGTAGAAGGCAAAGTCTGCATCGTCACCGGCGCCGCCAGCGGTGTCGGCCGTGAGGACGCCCTGCTGCTGGCCAGCCAGGGCGCCAAGGTCGTACTGACCGACGTGAACCAGGAAGCCGGCCACCAAGTGGCTGCGCAGATCGGCGAAAACGCCCTGTTCCTGGCCCACGACATCACCCGCGAAGACGACTGGCAGCGGGTGGTGGAAACCACCGTGCAGCACTTCGGTCGCCTCGATGTGCTGGTCAACAATGCGGCGATCCTGGCCATGGCCAATATCGAGGACACGTCGCTGGAGCTGTGGCGCAAGGTGCTGACCGTCAACAGCGACGGCTATTTCCTGGGCTGCAAGTACGCCATCGCAGCGATGAAGCACAGCGGCGGCGGTTCGATCATCAACATGTCCTCGGTGGCGGCCCTGGGCGGTCTGCCGCTGTTCTGCGCCTACTCCGCCTCCAAGGGCGCGGTGGCGGCATTGACTCGCTCCGTGGCCGTGCACTGCAAGCTGCAGGGCTACCGCATCCGCTGCAACAGCGTGCACCCGGACGGCATCAACACACCGATGACCCAGGCCCTCATCGGCGGCCAGTCGGTGCCCCAGGAAACCCTCGACCAGGACCCGATGAACCGCATGTGCGCGCCGCGTGATGTGGCCAACGCGGTGCTGTTCCTGGCCAGCGACGAGTCGCGCTTCGTCAATGGCGCGGAGATACTCGTCGACAACGCGCAACTGATCAGCGGGATCTATGAGCCGAGGTGAAGATGGGCACGCCAATGTTCAACGCCAGCGTATCGGACAGCGCCGCATCGGCCGCTGGCAGCTATCGCCTGCAGGTGGCCGCGGTGATCGAGGAAACCGCCGACGCCCGCTCCCTGGTGCTCGATGTCCCCAGCGAGTTGCGTGAGCGTTTTCGCTACAAACCGGGGCAGTTCCTGAGCTTTCGCGTGCCCTGCGCCGGCCAGTTGCTGACCCGCTGCTATTCCATGGCCAGCTCGCCCCTGTGCGATCCACAGCCCAAGGTCACGATCAAGCGTGTGGCCGGGGGCCGGGTATCGAACTGGATGAACCAGCAGGTGCAGGTCGGTGACTGGCTGGAGGTGCTGCCCCCGGCCGGGCACTTCTGCCTGGAGAGCAATGCCGATAGCGACGAGCAGCGTCCGCTGGTGCTGTTCGGCGGCGGCTCGGGCATCACCCCGGTGTTCTCCATCCTCAAGTCGGTGCTGCACGCCGGGCGCCGGCCGGTGACCCTGGTCTACGCCAACCGCGACGAAGCCTCGGTGATCTTCAAGGACGAACTGCAACAGCTGGCCCGGACCCACGAGCCGCGTCTGGAAGTCCTGCACCTGCTGGACTCGGTTCAGGGTTTCGTCACTGCGGCCCAGGTTCGCCAACTGCTGCATGCGCGCCGGGGCGGCGAGTATTTCATCTGCGGCCCGGCGCCCTTCATGGACACTGTGGAAAGCACCCTGCTAGACCTGGGTGAGCCACGCCAGGCGATCCATGTCGAGCGCTTCCTGTCGCCGCCCGACCCGCAACCCCAGGCACAGCAGCAGGTCGAGCACACCGCCGGGCAGTCCTGCCAGAGCCTGACCGTCGAACTCGACGGCCAGGCCCACAGCCTGGCCTGGCACCCGGGGCAGACTCTGCTGCAAAGCTGCCGGGCCGCCGGGCTGGAGGTACCGGCGTCTTGCGAGGAAGGCATCTGCGGCGCCTGCATGTGCCGGGTGGAACAGGGCCGCACACGGCTGGCCCACAACGCCGTGCTCAGTGCCCAGGAGCTGGCCGATGGCTGGACGCTGGCCTGCCAGAGCCACCCCGACACGCCGGTGGTGCGGGTGCGCTTTCCGGATTAGGGGCGCCTGCGCCTCTAGTCTCAACGGACGACCCGGCAGCGCCGGGCAACGATTAGACTCGACCGCCAGGATTGGCCTACAACAATAAAAGAGGTGTATGCATGGCTCGGTTGCAAAACAAGGTCGCGGTGGTCACCGGCGCGGCTTCAGGTATCGGTCTGGCCTGCGTCCGGCGCTTCGCCGCGGAGGGTGCCCAGGTGGTGGGGCTGGACATCGGCAACGCACCGGCGGACTTTCCCGGGCGCTTCATGACCCTCGACGTGCGCGACGAGGCCCAGGTCGAACAGGTGATGGAAGAAATCATCGGCCACTATCGCCGGGTCGATGTGCTGGTCAATGCCGCGGGCGTCGCCGACCAGGGCAGCGTGACCCAGACCAGCACCGCCAACTGGCAACGGGTGCTGGACATCAACCTGACCGGCAGCATGCTCACCAGCAAGTACCTGCTGGGGGCCATGGAGGCGCAACGCGGCGGCTCGATCATCAACATTGGCTCGATCTTCGGCCTGCAAGGCTGCGACGGCAATGTCGCCTACAACGTGTCCAAGGGCGGTATCAACCAGCTGACCCGCTCCATGGCGGTGGACTACGGTTACGCCAACATCCGCGTCAATGGCCTGTGCCCGGGGCTGATCGAAACGCCGATGACCAGCATGGTCCGCGAACAGGCCGAATTCCACGCCTACTTCGCTTCCCAGCACATGCTCAACCGTTCCGGGCAACCGGAAGAAGTGGCCGCCGTGGCGCTGTTCCTGGCCTCCGACGAGGCCTCCTTCGTCAGCGGCCAGATGATCGCCGTGGACGGCGGTTTCTCTGCCGGCCGCCGCTTCGCGCCACCGCCAGCCTGAGTGGTTAGAGCCTGTTCACGATCTAGCGAGCGACGCTCAGGCACTTTTAACGCCGCATGAGCTAAGCGCAGCAGATCGTGAACAGGTTCTTAGCGGCCTGGCTCTCTGCCAGGCCGCCTCCCCCTTCGTTCAACAATCCTCTGCCTGAGGAGGCACCATGCCGTCTGCGCTCAACGCTCCCACCATCGCTCATCTGTTCGCCCGGGCAGCCCTGGCCTACGGCGACCGCCCGGCCATCGAGGACGCCGGCAGCATCAGTTACCTGCAGCTCGACCGCCTGCGCCAGCAGGCCGCCCGGGCCTTGCTGGCCCTGGAGGTCAAGGCCGGGGACCGGGTGGCGATCTGGGCCCCCAATACCTGGGAGTGGATTGTCGCCGCCGGCGCCCTGCACAGCGTCGGCGCCGCCCTGGTGCCGCTCAATACCCGGATGAAGGGCAACGAGGCCGGCTATATCCTGCGCCAGAGCGGCGCCTGCGTGCTGTTCGCCATCGGTGAGTTCCTCGGCGTCGACTATCCGCAGATGCTTGCCGGCGAAAACCTGCCTGAACTGCGCCAGATCATCAGCCTGCGCTCGCCCTCGCCGGCGGCCCTGGACTGGGACAGTTTCATGGCCCTGGCCGGCCGAGTGCCCGGCAGCAGCCTGCGCCTGCGTCAGGAACAGCTCGGCCCGCAAACCCTGTCCGATGTACTGTTCACCTCCGGCACCACCGGCAAGCCCAAGGGCGTGATGACCAGCCATGGGCAGAATCTGCGGATAGTGCGCGACTGGAGCGACGTGGTCGGCCTGGGCGAAGGCGATCGCTACCTGATCGTCAACCCGTTCTTCCACTCCTTCGGCTACAAGGCGGGATGGCTGGCGGCGCTGATGCGCGGTGCGACCATCATTCCCCAGCAGGTGTTCGACGTCGACGCGGTGCTCGAATGCGTGCAGCGCCAGCGCATCAGCGTGCTGCCCGGCCCGCCGACGCTTTATCAGTCGCTACTGGCTCACCCCCGGCGCGATGCCTACGATCTGTCCTCACTACGGGTGGCGGTGACCGGTGCCGCGGTAATCCCGGTGGACATGATCGGACGCATGCGCGACGAGCTGGGCTTTGCCACCATCGTCACGGCCTACGGCCTGACCGAAGTCTGCGGTTTCGCCACCATTTGCCGCCCCGGCGACGATCCGCTGCGAGTCGCCCAGACCAGCGGCCGGGCGATGCCCGGGGTAGAGGTGCGGATCGTCGCTGCCGACGGCCAGTGCCAACCGCCCAATGTCCCCGGGGAAATACAGATCCGCGGCTACAACCTGATGCAGGGCTACCTCAACGACCCACAAGCCAGCCAGGAAGTGCTGGACGCCGATGGCTGGCTCAATACCGGTGACGTCGGGGTCCTCGACGAGCAGGGCTACCTGCGTATCACCGACCGCCTCAAGGACATGTTCATTACCGGCGGTTTCAACGTCTATCCGGCGGAAATCGAGCAGTGCCTGCTGAAGTTTCCCGGGGTGGCCCAGGCGGCGGTAATAGGTATACCGGACGAGCGCCTCGGCGAAGTGGCCATGGCCTTTGTCCTGGCCACGCCGGGACAACTCCTGGAGTCGACAGCACTGCTGGGCTGGTGCCGGGAACAGATGGCCAACTACAAGGTGCCGCGACGATTCCAGGTACTGGAAGCCATGCCGCTGAACGCGGCGGGCAAGGTGACCAAGCAGGTGTTGCGCCAGTGGGCCGAAAGCCGCAATTGAGGGTGGCGAGGCGCGTCCCTCCTTGGGACGGGCCAGCCTGCGGAGCCTGACTGCCGCGTTTTTGCCGTCGCTTTGCGCGGTGCCTGTGGAATGCGTGAATCAGTGTGCGAGTGCCGAAACCCGGTGGCTGGCATTGGGGCGGCTCCGCCCCCCGCGGGAGCAAGCTCCCTAGCCACCGGCTAATTTGCGCTCGTTGCGCCGGGGTTTATATCACTCGCGCCGGATGCTGGCGCCGGGGCTCGCCCAGCAATGAGCGATGGGACGGCGGCTGGCGCCCCTGATCCTCGCTGATGCCATAGCCCGGGGCGATTTCCGCGGTGATCAGGGTCTGCCCGGACAGGCTCATCAGCCCGGGGTCATTGAGCAGCGCATGAATGACCCGGCCGTTGAACTGCGGGGTCTCGGCGTCCGCGAGAAAGGCCTGGTACTGCTCGCCGTGGTGCTCGCCGACAATCCGCGTGCGCTCGGTCAACTGCGGCCCCAGCCACAGGGACAGCGCCGCCACGCCACGCCCTTCAAAATCGATTGCCATGTCCGCCGCCAGCTTGTCGCAACCGGCCTTCTGCGCTCCGTAGGCGGGGCCGTGCATGTAGCAGCCGGCACCGAACGACGAAGTGAAACAGACCAGCCCCTGGGCACTGCGCAGCAACAACGGCGCGGCGTAGTAACTGGCGATGTAGGCCGAGCGCAGGCCGACATCGAGGATATCCACCAACTCCAGGGGCTTGTCCCAGAACGGCCCGGGCTCGATCAAGCGCTCATGGATGGCGGCCACGTTATTGACCAGCAGATCGAGGTGGCCGGCCTCCTCGGCGATCCGCGCAAACAGGGCCTGCACCTGGGCGTCGTCGGCATGCTCGCAGACCACCGGGATGCCCCGGCCACCGGCGGCGGTAATGGCTGCCGCGGTGTCCGCCAATGAACCTTGCAGCGCCTGTTCATAAAGCCGTGCCCCGGCCTTTTCCGGCGCACGCCCGGTCACGTAGACGGTCATGCCCTGTGCCCCGAGGGCCAGGGCGATGCCACGGCCCACGCCGCGACTGGCACCGGTGACCAGGGCCACCTGGGGTTGCTTGCTCTTCATTGACTGCTCCTTGCCAGAAAGGACGCCGGCTGCGACTGGCGCAGGCTTTGCGCCTTGATGTGATTGGCGGCGATATAGCCGAAAGTCATCGCCGGGCCGATGGTCGAGCCGGCTCCCGGATACGTGCGCCCCATCATCGATGCGGCGCTGTTGCCGATTGCGTAAAGGCCGAGGATCGGATGGCCGTCCTCGTGCAACACCCGGGCGTTGGCATCGGTCAGCAGGCCGCCCTTGGTGCCAATGTCCCCGGCATCCACCCGCACCGCGTAGAACGGCGCCTTGAGCAAGGGCGCCAGGCAAGGGTTGGGGCCGACGTGGGGGTCGCCGTAGTAGCGATCGAACAGCGACTCGCCCTTGTTGAAATCCTGGTCCCGGCCCTCCCGGGCCATGATGTTGAAACGCTCGATGCTACGCATCAGGCCCGGGCCGTCGATGCCGATCTGCGCCGCCAGGTCCGGCAGGCTGGCGGCCTTGTAGAAGTAGTCCTGCAGGTGTTCCGGCAGCCGCCAGTCGGGCTGGGCATAACCGGGCAACAGCGCGCCGCAGGGGTATTTGCGGCGGAACTCGGCGTCGAAGATCATCCAGCACGGCACGCTGACCGCTTCGGCCCGATTGCTCTCATACATCGCATAGACAATATCGGTATAGGGCGCCGCCTCGTTGACGAAGCGTTGCCCTGCCGAGTTCACCAGTACGCAGCCAGGCAAGGTGCGCTCGACGAACAGCGCACGCTGCTTTTCCTCACCTGCAACCCGGGTAGTGGGCGCCCACCAGCCGTGGTCCATCAAGGCAGTACGGGCGCCAATCACCTGGCCTGCACGAATACCGTCGCCGGTGTTGTGCGGTGGCGTGGCACTCCACTGGGCCTGGGACGGCTGCGGCAGGTACTGCTCGCGCATGGCCTGGTTACGCTCGAAGCCACCGGCGGCGATGATCACCCCGTGGCGCGCCTTGATGTTCAGGGTCTGGCCGTCGCGGCAGACCCGCGCGCCGCCGACTCGCTCACCGACAATCAGCAGTTCCTGCAAGGCGCAGTTGAGCCACAGCGGCCGCTGGCGATCCTGCAGCGAACAGCGCAAGGCGCCCACCAGGGCATTGCCCAGGGTCAGGAAACGGTCGCGACGCGACAGCCGCCGCCCCTCGCGATCACGCCAGTAGCGCCACATCACTCGCAGGGTCAGGCGCAGCCAGCCGGGGCCACGACACAGCAGCACCTGCGCCTCCTTCATGGTCATCGCCATGCGTCCCATCATCAGCGTGCCGGGGGAAGGCGCCCGCATGCGCAGGAACTCCTCGCCCAGCTCGGCGGCATCGAAGGGTTGCGGGTCCATGGAGCGATAGCCGGGCTTGCCACCGGGCACCTGCGGGTAGTAGTCGGAGTAAGCGGGCTGGGCCTCGAAGCGCACCCGGGTCTGCGCCTCCAGGTAGCGGACCATGTCCCGGCCCTGCTCGACATAGGCTTCGATGCGCCCGTCGTCGATCTCGCCGTGGGTCACCGCGCGGACATAGGCGATCCCTTCGGCCACCGAATCGCTACCGCCCAGGGCCTGGATCCGGTGGTTGTCGGGAATCCAGATGCCACCGCCGGACACCGCCGAGGTGCCGCCGTATTCGCCACTCTTCTCGATCAGCAACGTGTTCAACCCCAGGTCATGGGCCCGCAGCGCGGCGGTCATGCCTCCTGCGCCGGAACCTATCACCAATACATCGCAGCACTCATCCCATTTGATCTTGGCGTGTTTCATCCGCGCATCTCCGCAAGGCGCCTACAGGCAGGAAGCCGCCGCCACCGGCCCGGACTCCGGCGCAGTCGGTCCCGGGATTGTTCGGCAGCCTCAAGGCCCGGGCATCGTCCAATGGGACTAGCGCCCGCCACGGCCAAAACACTTAGTCTGGTTGGACGATGTCCGGGCGGGCCGCTGCTTCCATAGTCGCTCCTGCTGCACTTCCCCCCCTTACATCGCAGGTCGGGCGGGCCTGACCTGGGCACGAGGACGAGATGACAAAAACAATAATCGCCCCACCATCGCTACTCCCCCGACTGCACACTGCCCTGCTGATACTGGCCGGCGGGCTGGGCGGACCGGCCAGCGCCATGACCTTCCAGCCCAACGAGGATCTGACTGTCGACTGGGACACCACCCTGACCTACAGCCTGGCCTGGCGTACCGAATCCCGGAGCCACAAGCTGGTGGCCAATGCCAACGGCAACGATGGCGACAACGCTTTCGCCAGGGGCAGCCTGATCAACAATCGCAGCGGCTTTCTTACCGAAGCCAACCTGCGCTGGCGTGACGACTACGGCTTTTTCATTCGCGCCGACGGCTTCTACGACAACGTCTACGACCGCGACAACGACAACCCCAGTGGCACTTCCAACTGCTTTGCCGGCGGCAACTGCAGCCGTCCCGACCGTTTTTCCCAGGACACCATCGACCAGCACCGCAACGACCTGCGCCTGCTGGACGCTTATGCCTATGGCACCTGGAACCTGTCCGGGCACAACCTCAACGTGCGCCTGGGCAAGCAGGTGGTGAGCTGGGGCGAAAGCCTGTTCTACCCGGGAATCTCCGCGGCCCAGAGCCCGGTGGACGCCACCAAGTCGACCACCCCCGGGGTCGAGGTCAAGGAAGTGCTGCTGCCGGTGGGCCAGCTGTTCACCCAGTTCAGCCTGAGCGACAGCCTGGACGTCCAGGCCTACTACCAGTACCAGTGGCAGAAGACCGACCTGTTCGGCGTGGGCAGCTTTTTCTCCACCACCGACTACATCGATCGCGGAGGGGAAAACGACGCCACAGGCTTTGTCCACCGCCTGAAGAACGACACCCCGAGCAACAGCGGCCAATACGGCCTGGCCTTCACCTACGCCGCCGAATCGCTGAACAACACCGAGTTCGGCCTGTACTATTCGCGCTACCACGACAAGACCCCGTCCCTGGACTTCCAGAGCCAGCTGGGCAGCTACCGGGCAATCTACTTCGACAACATCGATCAGTACGGCGCGAGCTTCTCCACGGTGCTTGGCGACACCAGCATCGCCGGCGAGGTCAGCTACCGCGACGGCCAGCCGGTGATGGTGGACAACGGTTTCGCCAGCCCGGTGCGAGCCAAGACCCTGCAAGCCCAGGTTTCGGTGATCGAAGTGCTGGGGCCCACTTCCTGGGCCGACAACACCACCCTGACTGGCGAGCTGGTGTACAACCAGGTGCTGAGCAACGACAGCTCGCAGCCGACCCAGCTGGCCCCGGGGTTCAGCCTGCCGGGTACCGACAAGCTGCTCTACGACCGCTCGGCCTGGGGCTACACAGTGCAGGCCAGCTTTGACTACAACGATGTGTTCACCGGCTGGGACCTCTCGGTCCCGATCACCTTCAGCACCGCCGCGCACAACGACAGCTCCCTGGTGGGCTCGATCAACTCGGGCCAGGGCGACGACCGCGCAAGCATCGGCAGCTCCTGGCGCTACCTCGGCAACTTCACCATCGAGGCCCGCTACAACGCCTACCTGGGCAACGCCAACAACAGCCCGCTGGCGGACCGCGACAACCTCGCCCTCAACTTCAAGTACCGGTTCTGATTCCCTGCCCCAAGGAGCACAGCATGTCGAGCACTATCTACACTCAGTTGTTGCGCACGACCCTGGCCGCCAGCCTGCTGGCCGCAAGCCTGGCGACCCAGGCCAAGGTCAGCCCCGAGGAAGCCGCCCGGCTAGACCGGGACCTGACCCCCATGGGTGCGGAGCGGGCCGGCAACGCCGACGGCAGCATTCCTGCCTGGTCGGGAAAGTGGCTGGGCCTGCCCCCTCAGCTCAAGTACGACGGCCCCGGCAGCCCCTACCCCGATCCTTATGCGGCGGAAAAACCGCTGTTCGTGATCACCGCGGCGAACATGCAGCAGTACGCCGCCAACCTCACCGATGGGCAGAAGGCGCTGTTCAAACGCTACCCGCAGACCTTCACCATGCCGGTATACCCCAGCCACCGGGACTTTCGCTTCGACCAGCGGCTGTATGACGACATCAGGAAAAACGCCGTCAACGCCGAGCTGATCAACGACGGCAACGACACCCGCAACGCTTGGGCCGCCTCGCCGTTCCCGATCCCCAAAAACGGCAGTGAACTGATGTTCAACCACACCCTGGCCGGCCGCGCCTACACCGAGGAGGCCAACTACCAGCAGGCGGTGGTGTACTCCAACAAGGAGCAGGTGCTGGAGCAGGTCAACTACAAGATCTATTCGATCTGGTCGGCCCCGGACAAGACCCCCGAAAGCGCCAACGGCGTGCTCACCAACTTCCTTCTGACCACCCTGGAGCCGATCCGCAAGAAGGGCGAGATCATCGTCGGTCGCGAGTTCATCACCCCCACCGCCGCGCCGCGCCAGGCCTGGCAGTACAGCCCCGGGCAACGCCGGGTGCGACGCGCACCAACGGTTGCGTATGACTCGCCCACCGGCGCCGGAGGCTTTCGCGTGCAGGACGAGGACCGCCTGTTCAATGGCGCTCCGGACCGCTACGACTGGACCATCATCGGCAAACGAGAGATCTACATTCCCTATCACAACTACCGGATCGACGATTCCAGCGTGAATCTTGCGCAGATTCTCGCCACCACCGGCCACGTCAACCCGCAGTACATGCGCTACGAGAAGCACCGGGTCTGGGTCCTGCAGGCGACCCTCAAGGAAGGCGCACGGCATATCTATGCCAAGCGCGTGCTCTACCTTGACGAGGACACCTGGGCCGCCACCCTGGCCGACAACTACGACAGCCGTGGCCAGCTGTGGCGCACCAACATGCAAACCTCGGTCTACGCCTATGAGATGCAGCGCTACCAGGCGCGCCTGGGGATCTACCAGGACCTGATCGCCGGCTCCTACCTGGTCGACCGACTGCTGGTGGACCAGAAACCGGCCAAGCTCAATGCCAGCAACTTCGTCGATGACGACTTCACCCCGGGCAACCTGCGCAAGCTCGGTACCCGCTGAACCCGGCTGGCCCGGGCGGTTCACACTCCCGGGCTGGCTATCGCGCCGGCTGGCTGCAAAATCAGCTGCCTGCGGCGCTTCAGGCTCAGGCTGGTACTTGCCCTGCCACCATCGAGTGCGCGCTGAAACGGCATTCGACCAGCTTCCATTGCCCGGCAATACACCGGTAGCGGTCCTGGTAGATCCCCCCCAACTGGCGCGTGGCGCCACTCTCGGCATCCAGGTTGAAGTAGTACAGCGCCCAGCGCCCCCGGGCCTGATCCTCGCCGAGCAATTCAATCTCCGGGTTGGCGCCATGGTGGATGTCGATCACTCGTGGCTGGCAAGCCAGTTCCTGATACAGCGCGAGAAAGCTGTCGCGATCGCGAAAGCTGCCCAGTGGGCCGTAGTCGATCAGTATCTCGCCCTCGGCAAAGCAGTCGCGTATCACCTCCACCTGCTTCAAGTCACAAGCATTCAAGTAGCAATGCTTCAACTGGCGGATCGCTTCTAGCGCCTCCAGGCGGGCAATACGTTGTTCAAGAGTCATGGCACAGGCCTCGCAATCATCGTGGATCGACGCCGGGTGGCGGTCATCGTGCGTGCTTGTTCACCAGCCGCACATGCCAGGAAGTGTATCGACCGGCCGGCGCCGGCTGATCGTCTGTTGGGACTAGCCCCTGGCGCTCGACCCCACTCACGAAGCGGTTGCCCCACGGGCACTAGTCCGTTTGGTGGATTCGGCAAAGTGGCTCAGGCCCGACCCTGTCCTTCGCAGGACCCACCTGCCGTCGACCATCAACAGAGGAATCTGCCCGCCATGGAAAAAGTCATCTATCTGCTCTGGCGTGACCCCAGCAGCACCGATGAAACATTCGCCCGGCACGTGCGCCACGAGGTCATAGGGCAACTGCAAGCCCTGGGCGCCCAGGGCCTGCAGTTGAACCTGGCGGATAGCGAAGTCGCTCCCGCTGCGGCCCTGCGCCAGGAGAACCGGCCACCGCTGCCGGATGCCTGCCTGTCGCTGTGGCTGGACAGCGCCAACGCCGCTCCCCGGGCGCCTTTCGACCGGGTATTGGCACAGGCCACGACCCGCCTGGCGGCCTATCTGGTGTGCGAGTCCGAAGCGATCCGCAACACCCGTTTCCCCCCCTCACCTGGTGAGCGCACTTACGGCTTCGCCCAGGTGGCCCTGCTGACACGCCCGCCGCGCCTGACCCCGCAGACCTGGCTGGAGATATGGCGCAACCAGCACACAGAGGTTGCCATCGTCACCCAGGACAACTTCCAGTACGTGCAGAACCTGGTGGTGGCGGCCCTGACCCCGGACGCGCCGCCCATCGACGCCATTGTCGAGGAATGCTTCCCGCCCGCGGCGATGACCGACCCCCAGGCCTTCTTCGACGCAACGGGGGACGAAGCACGGTTCGAGAAAAACCTGGCGGCCATGATGCAAAGCTGTGCGCGCTTTATCGACTTCGACAAGATCGATGTACTGCCCACCAGCCAATATCGATTCTGACGCCTGGCCGGGCACTTTCGCGCAACGCCAAAGCCCGACGCCAGGCGTCGGGCGTCGGGCTTTGGTATCGGGCTTCGCCACCCGAAGGCCGACGCTGTCGCTTCAGCCGAGCGCCTTGCGCAGCTCTGCCGTTGCTTGTGCCAGCACCTGGGCGGCGCGTTCGACAAAGGGCGACAGGCTGATGAAGCCATGGATCATCCCCTCGCAGCGCTGCAACCGAACCGGTACAGCGCTTGCCTGCATGCGCCTGGCGAAGGCTTCGCCCTCATCGCGCAGCGGGTCGAACCCGGCGGTGATCAAGGTCGTGGGCGGCAGGTCGCCCAGATCTTGCGCGCGCAACGGCGAGGCCAGCGGTTCATCGACCAGGGAGGCTCCGGCACCGTACAGGCTCCAGAACCACCTCATCATCGCGGCCGTCAGCATGTAGCCTTCGGCAAAGTCGCGGTAGGAAGGGCTGTCGCACGCGGCGTCGAGTACCGGATAGAACAGGCATTGGTGGCGGATCTTCGGTCCCTGGCGCTGCGATGCCAGGCGGCTGACCGCCAAGGCCAGGTTGCCACCGGCACTGTCCCCGGCTAGCGCCAGGCGCGAGCCGTCGATACCCAGCTCGGCCGCGTGCTCCACCAGCCAGCACGTGGCCGCGTAGCAATCGAGCGGCGCGGCCGGGAAAGCCGCCTCCGGCGCCAGCCGATAAGCCACCGACACCACCACGGCCCCGGTCTGGCTGGCCAGGGCCCGGCACAGGTAATCGTGGGTATCGAGGGTGCCCATGATGAAACCGCCACCATGAAAGAACACCAGCAGCGGCAGGCGCTCCTGATCCAGCGGACGATAGAGCCGGGCATCCAGTTCGCCGGCATCGCCAGCCACGCGCAACTCGCGCACTTCATGCATGGCCGCGCCAGGGGGCATGGCCATCAGGTTGTCGGCGAACTGCCGGTACTGGGTCGCGTCCAGCTGGCTGAAGTCCGGCGGCGCCAAGCCCTCCAGAGATTGCAGTACAGCGGCGATCTGCGGATCAAGAGACATGGTCGGCCCCCTCGGTGTCAGGCATACGGAACTGCGGATTGGTTTCGTCGAGGATGCTGCGCACCCGGCGCTGCAGGGCCTCCTTGAAATCCTTGTGGGGCAAAACCCAGAAACGCTTGGCATCGATGGCATCGAACACCAGCGCGGCCAGTTCGGCGGGGCTCATGCCCTCGCGAATGCGTCCATCGAGCAACTGGCTCAAGCCATCGCCAGCGGCATCGCTGTGCTGGTTCGAACCCATGATGGCGCTGGCCACGGGCCCCGGGCAGATCACCGAAACCGCGATGGGCGCGCCCAGCAGCGCCAGTTCGTAATGCAGGGTTTCCGAAAGCGCCACCACCGCCTGCTTGGTGACGTTGTAAGGCGCCAGCAACGGGCTGCTGAGCAAGCCGGCCAGGGAAGCGGTGTTGATCACATGGCCACCACGGCCCTGGCGCAGCAGCAGCGGCAGGAAACTGCGGATGCCGTGGATCACTCCGTTGAGGTTGATGTCGAGCATGCGCTGCCACTGGGCCTGGCTGATCTCCCAGCTGTAACCGGTCTGCATCACCCCGGCATTGTTGAACAGCAGGTCGACGCCACCAAAGGACTCGACGGCGCAATCGCGCAAGGCCTCGACCTGGGCCAGTTGCCCAACATCGGTAACCCGGCTCACCACCTCGGTTGCGTTGGCCCGCAAGGCGTCACAGACCCGAGCCAGCCCGGGGGCATCCAGGTCCGCCAGCACCAGGCGCATGCCACGCCGTGCGGCCTCTTCGGCCAGGCCCCGGCCAATCCCGCTGGCGGCGCCGGTAATCACTGCTACCTGCCCTGTTTGACTGCTCATCGATAACTCCTGCGGTGGTCAAAGGCCTCAGTAGAGCCGGCTGGCCGGCACTGGCCATCGTCCATTCAGACGATGCCCCAAGGCACAGGGGCGGCAGAATCGATCAGGAGTGCAAGCACCGCCGGGCTTCGGCCTGAGGCCACGGCGGCCCCACCGTGACCCGGAGAAGAACAAGAGATGAACACCCTGCACCGAATCGAGACTCAACCCCTGCAATCACGCTACGCCAGAGGCTGGCATTGCCTGGGGCTGGCGGCCCAGTACCGCGACGGCAAGGCCCACCGCCTGGATGTGTTCGGCACCCGGCTGGTGGCGTTCGAGGGCGAAGACCGCCAGTTGCACATTCTTGACGGCTACTGCCCGCACATGGGCGCTGACCTGAGCACCGGCTGCATCGAAGGCAACGCGCTGCGCTGCCCCTTTCATGCCTGGCGCTGGGGCGCCGACGGCGTCTGCGACGACATTCCCTACGCCAAGCGGATTCCGCCACGGGCACGAATCAAGAGCTGGCCGCTGATGGAGGAAAACCAACTGTTGTTTGTCTGGAATGACCCCCAAGGCAACCCGCCCATCGAGCAGCAGCGCATACCGCGGATCGACGCCTGCTTCGACGAACAATGGGCCAACTGGGAAGTGGCGGAGCTGAAGATCGAGACCAACTGCCGTGAACTGATCGACAACGTCGCCGACATGGCGCACTTCGGCACAGTCCATGGTGCCCCGGTGCAGGCCTTCAGCAACCGCTTCGAAGGCCATCTGGCCACCCAGGAAATGCGCGCCCGCAGCGAACGCCTGTCCGGCGACAGCGAGCTGAGCACCACCGCCACCTACTTCGGGCCGGCCTACCAGATCACCGAAATGACCGGCGCGATGAACGGCCAGCCGATCCATTCGATCCTGCTCAACTGCCACGTACCCATCGACCTGGACAGTTTCACCCTGCGCTACGGAGTGCTGGTGAAGAAGATCCCCGGCCTCAGCGAAGAACAGAACCAAGCGATGGCCAAGGCCTATGTGCAACAGGCCCAGGAAGCCTTCTACGAGGACGTGGCGATCTGGCACAGCAAGACCCGAGTGGACAATCCGCTGCTGTGCGACGGTGACGGCCCGGTGTACCAGTTGCGCAAATGGTACGAGCAGTTCTACACCGATATCGAAGCCTTGCCGGCCAGCACCCAGGAGGCACGGGACTTCATCGTACGCGAGGGCCAGAACCTCTGACACAGGACCTTTTTCACCCCTGATCCGCCCCGGAGAGCTGCCGATCAGATGCCTTGCAAGAACCATTGCGCGCCAGCGATGCCGACCCTACTCTCGGCCCCCGCTACTACCCAAACAATAATAAAAACGGTTTTCGCCATGCAGAAGAACCTCAGCCTTGAGACGTTCAGTGACCTGATCGGCAATCTCTACCAGGGGCCCATGGAAAACATTCCATGGGCCACCTTCCTCAACCAGCTCAACCTCCATCTGAACAGCAAATACGTGACCTTTATCCTGCGCCCGCCCAGCGCCCAGGTGGATGGGCTGATGGTCAACACCACCGGCAGCTCCAGCGAGGTCACCACCTCCTACAACACTCACTTCTTCAGCCTCGATCCGTTCGTCGACCTGCCCAACCGCCAGGTGGTGACCCTGGCGGAGTTCGTCTCCAACGACGACTGGTTGCAATCGGAGTTCTACCGCAACTTCCTGGAGCCGGTGGGGGTGTTCCATATCCTGGGCGCCGACATCAACACCAGTGAAGGCGCCCAGTGTCGCCTGCGCATCAGCCGCGGACGCGACGACCAGCCATTCGACCAGCAGGAAAAGGAGCTGCTGGCGCAGTTCGTGCCGCACCTGGAACGCTCGATCAAGATGCACATGAAGCTCAACCGCATCGAAACCGAGCGCAATCTCTATGCTGGCGCCGTAGACCAGATGGCGGTCGGCACCATCATCCTCGACGAGACCGGCAAGGTGTTGCAGACCAACCAGGTGGCCGAGCGGCTGATCCAGGAAAAGGACGGCATCAAACTGGTCAACGACGGCCTGCAGGTCGGCACCGCCCGCGACACCCAGGAATTTCGCCGCCTGGTGAAACAGTCGCTGCTGTCGCATAAACGCAGCAACCCTTCGGTGGTCGAGGCGCTGCGGGTGCAACGGCCCTCGGGGCGCGCCGACCTGGGCATCATCGTACGCTCGGTACCGCTCTCTGCCTGGAGCGAAGGCAAGCGCTGCCCCACGGTAGTGATCTTCATCAGTGACCCGGAGCAGCAGTCCTGCGCGCCCCAGGAGATCGTCCGGGTGCTGTTCGACTTCACGCCGGCCGAAACCCAACTGGCCATGCTCCTGGCCAACGGCCTGACCCTGGACGAAGCCTCCCAGGAGCTGGGCATCAGCCGCAACACCTCCCGCGCCCACCTGCGCTCGACCTTCTCCAAGACCGGAGTCACCCGCCAGACCATGCTGGTGCGCCTGATCCTGCGCAGTGTGGCCGCCTTGGGCTGAGCGCCCGAAGAAGGTTCGCCGGCTGACGCTGCACCACTCGGCTCGCGTCCCGCCGGCTAGTCCAATCGGACGAGGCCGGACCCAGGGCTACGACATAAGGTCGACCTACAAGAACAACACCGCCGTGGAGGCTCGCCATGCGCAAATCCACCCTTTGCCTGCTGCTGTTCATCATCATCGGCACCAGTGCCGGCGCCTATCAGGTCTTCAAGAAACCGGCCTACCGTGCCGCCAGCATGCTCAGCCAGTGCGCCGCCAATCCCTGCTATCCGCCCCAGGTACGCGGCCTGCTGCCCTGAACCCCCGGTGTGGGCGTCCAGGGTGCGCCCTGTGCATCAGGTGGGCAGTACGCCACGGGCCCGGGACAGAGTCAGCGCCAGGTCTTCGATCATGTCTTCCTGGCCACCGACGGTGCCGCGCCGGCCCAGCTCCACCAACAGCTCGCGGGCCGAGATGCCGTACTTGCGCTCGGCACGCTTGGCGAACAGCAAAAACGAGCTGTAGACCCCGGCGTACCCCAGCGTCAGCGCATCACGGTCGAGCCGGATCGGCTGGTCGAGCATGGGCACCACCCGGTCCTCGGCGACATCCATGATCGCGTACAGATCCACCCCGCTGCTGACACCCATGCGCTCCAGCACCGCCACAAACACCTCCAACGGCGTATTGCCCGCCCCGGCACCGAGCCCCGCCACCGAACCATCGATGCGCGCCGCCCCGGCCTCGATCGCCGCCAGGGAGTTGGCGATCGCCAGGCCCAGGTTGTGGTGGCCGTGGAAACCGACCTCGGTCCCGGGGTTGAGCCCCTGGCGCAGCACGCCGATCTTCTCGCTGACTTCATCGGGCAGCATGTAGCCCGCCGAGTCGGTGCAGTAGATGCAGTTGGCGCCGTAGCTCTGCATCAGTTGCGCCTGCTGCAGGAGTTTCTCGGCGCTGAGCATGTGCGCCATCATCAGGAACCCCACCGTATCCAGGCCCATCTTCGCCGCCATGCCGATGTGCTGGCTGGAGACATCGGCCTCGGTGCAGTGGGTCGCCACCCGCACCGTGCTCACCCCGTGCTCGTGGGCCATGCGCAAGTGGTCGAGGGTACCGATGCCCGGCAGCAGCAGTGCCGAGACCCTGGCCTGTCTGAGCTGCGGAATCACCGCGGCGAAATACTCCTCGTCGCTGTGAGCCGGCAGGCCATAGTTCAGCGACGCGCCGCCAAGGCCGTCGCCGTGGGTGATCTCGATCAGCGGCACCCCCGCCGCGTCGAGCCCGGTGGCCACCGAGATCATCTGTTCCAGGCTGATCTGGTGGCGCTTGGCGTGCATGCCGTCAC
This sequence comes from Pseudomonas sp. GW822-FHT04H02, assembly GCF_058800645.1. Lineage (NCBI taxonomy): Bacteria > Pseudomonadati > Pseudomonadota > Gammaproteobacteria > Pseudomonadales > Pseudomonadaceae > Pseudomonas > Pseudomonas sp. GW822-FHT04H02. The sequence continues at coordinate 898,126 of NZ_JBXAMM010000004.1, forward strand.
GCAGGCTCATGTCGTGCAGAACAACGCTTCTACCTTGCAGATTCATGGCAATTCTCCGGTCAACGAACAGGCAGTTGCAGGGCGCCCCGGTGGGCTTCTTCGGCAAACATCTCGGCGGTGCGCAAGCCGGCGGCGGTCATGATGTCGAGGTTGCCGGCGGACTTGGGAAGGAAATCCCCCAGCCCCTCGACCTCGATGTAGATGCTCACTTGGTTGCCGTCGAACACCGGGCCGTTGATCAGCTTGTAGCCCGGCACATAGCGCTGCACTTCCTTGACCATGCGCAGCACCGAGGCGCGGATCGCCGCCTGGTCGGGCTCCTGGTCGGTCAGGCAGTGAATGGTGTCGCGCATCATCAGTGCAGGTTCGGCCGGGTTGATGACGATGATCGCCTTGCCGCGCCGGGCACCACCGATGCGCTGCACAGCCTCGGCGGTGGTGCGAGTGAATTCGTCGATGTTCTGCCGGGTGCCCGGGCCCACCGAGGCCGAAGACACGGTGGCGACAATCTCGCCGTAGCTGACCGGCTGCACCTGGGCCACCGCGGCCACCATGGGGATGGTCGCCTGGCCGCCACAGGTGACCATGTTGACGTTCAGCGCCAGGCTCTGGGCGTGTTGCTGCAGGTTCACCGGCGGCACGCAGAACGGGCCGATGGCCGCCGGGGTCAAGTCAATCATGATCACCCCCAGGGCATTGAGCTGGCGGCTGTTCTCGGCGTGGACATAGGCCGAGGTGGCGTCGAAGGCGATGCGAATATCGTCGTCCAGGACATGAGGCAGCAAACCGGCCACCCCGTCCGAGGTGGTCTTGATGCCCAGCTCCCGGGCGCGTTCGAGGCCCACGGACTGCGGGTCGACACCCACCATCCACACCGGTTCGATCCATTCTGAGCGGCACATCTTGAGCAACAGGTCGGTACCGATATTGCCCGGGCCGATAATGGCCGCCTTGAGTTTCTTGCTCATTCACATACCCCCTTGGGTCAGGCGCAGAACGACACCCGGGCACTGCCCAGGCCATCGATGGTCAAGGAAAAGTGATCGCCGGCCCGGGCCGGCTCCAGGGGCACCAGGGACCCGGAGAGAATGATTTCCCCGGCCTTGAAGGCAATCCCGAAAGCGCCCAGGGTGTTGGCCAGCCAGGCCACCGCGGTCAGGGGGTTGCCCTGCACCGCCGAACCCAGCCCCTGGCTGATCAGGCAGCGGTTCTTGAACACCTGCATGCGCAGGTTGGGCAGGTCCAGGTGGTGTGGGTCGGCCCGCTCCTCCCCGAGCACGAAAACCCCGCAGGAAGCGTTGTCGGCCACGGTGTCCTGGATGCAGATGCGCCAGTCGTGAATCCGCGAATCGACGATTTCAAAGCACGGCGCCACCCATTCGGTGGCGGCCAGCACCTGGGCCTCGGTGACGCCGGGGCCCAGCAGGTCGTGCTTGAGCTTGAAGGCGATCTCGCCCTCGGCCCGGGGCTGGATCAGGCGGTTGCCCGACAGGGAAATGCTCGCGCCGTCGGCAAATGCCATGCCCTGGGTGATAAAGCCGAAATCCGGCTGGTGCACGCCGAGCATCTGTTGCACCGCCGCCGAGGTCACGCCGATCTTCTTGCCGACGATACGGTCGCCGTCCGCCACCCGCCGCTGGATGCCGTACAACGAGATCTGGTAGGCGTCCTCGATGCTGATGGCCGGCCAGCGTTCAGTCAGCGGTGCTAAGGTCCGGCCCTGGCGCAGGGCCTGGTACAGCTCTTCGCCGTACTGCTGTTGCAGAGTCTGGCTCATGGCTGCGGCTCTGCAAGAAAGTCCAGGCACTGGCGGTTGAACAGCTGGCGGTATTCGACCATCACCCAGTGCCCGCATTCGCTGAGCAGCAGCATGCGGATCTGCCGGCAATGCTCCATCAACGTCTGCGCCCCGGAGGCCGGGCAGAACTGATCGTTGACGCCCCAGAAACCGAGGATCGGACAACTCAGCTCGGCCAGGCGCGCCGTCAGGTTCGGCACCTGCATGGTGGACAGCACCTCCTGGGGTTGCTCCTGCACCACCGCGACCCGCTCGGCGACCGTTTCGTCGCTGATCAGGCTCGGGTCGAACAGTTGCAGGCTCAGCAGGCGACGCATGCCGGCGGCGTCCCGCAACTCCCCCTGGGCAAACGCTGCGGCCATCTGCTGGATACCGGCCATGCGCAGGTAGTACTGCTCCTTGTCCATCAACCCACCGGGGGCCATCAGCACCAGGCGGCTGACCCGCCGTGGCTGGTCCAGCGCCAGTTGCAGGGCAATCGCGCCACCCAGGGAGTTGCCGATCAGCACGCAGCGGCCAATGTCCAGAGCATCGAGCAGGCCGCTCAGGGCCTCGACGAAAAAGTCCAGGGTGTACTGGGCCAGCGGTTTGTCCGAGGCGCCGTAGCCCGGCAGGTCGGGAACGATGCAGCGATAGCCGGCGGCGGCGAACGCCGGGTAGTTGCCCTTGAAGTTGCTATGGCCGCTGGCACCCGGGCCGCTACCGTGGATGAACACCACCGGATCGCCGCTGCCCATGTCCTGGTAATGCAGTTGCATACCGTTGGGCAGCGTCACTGTCCGCCCCTGTGCTGAAGCCTTCATCTCCGGTCCTCCGGCCTGTTGTAGTGGGCCGATTGTGGGCAGCCCACGGGCCTGCAACATCGTCCGACAGGACTAGCCCACCTAGTCCCTTTGGACGTTGGAGGGCCAGGGCACGCGCTCTAGGATCAACGCCTCGACAACAGCCCAGAACGAGGCAGGCATGCACGATCCGATGGATTTCAAGGGCCGCGTGGTGCTGGTCACCGGCGGTGGCAAGGGCGTTGGGCGCGGCATCAGCCAGCGCTTTCTGGACTGTGGCGCCACGGTGCTGATCTGCGGGCGCCAGGCTCCGGAGCAGGTGCCCGCCTGCGCCGCACGCAAGGCCCTGTTCATCACCTGCGACCTGCGACAGGCAGAGCAGTCCCAGGCGCTGATCGACCAGGTGCTGGAGCGCTGTGGCCGGCTCGATGTGCTGGTCAACAATGCCGGGGGCGCGCCTCATGCCGAAGCCGCCAGCGCCTCGCCGCGCTTCAGCGAGGCGATCATCCGCCTCAACCTGCTGGCACCATTGAACCTCTGCCAGCAGGCCAATCGGGTGATGCAGGCCCAGGCCGAAGGCGGCTGCATCATCAATATCGCCAGTGTCAGCGCCAGTCGCCCCTCCCCCGGCACCGCCGCCTACGGCGCAGCCAAGGCGGGGCTGCTGAGCCTGACTCGTTCACTGGCGGTGGAGTGGGCCCCCAAGGTGCGCCTCAACAGCCTCAGCGCCGGGTTGATTCTCACCGAGCAGGCAGCCTTGCACTATGGCGACGCCGCCGGCCTGGCACGGGTCGCCGCCGGCATTCCCCTGCAACGCCTGGCCCGCCCCGAAGACATCGGGGATGCCTGCCTGTACCTGGCCTCGCCCCTGGCCCGCTATGTCAGCGGCAGCGATCTGCTGGTGCATGGCGGCGGCGAGCGGCCGGCCTTTCTCGATGCGGCCCAGGCCCGGGCCTGAACCCTGTATGCCAAACGCTGCCGCCGCTGGCGGCAGATCGCTCAACGTTTCCAGGAGGCATCAATGTCCGCAATTGCCAGCCACAGTGTCCTGCTCAACCTCGACAGCGCCGCTGCCTGGGCCATCCTGCGCGATCTGCGCCTGGCCCCGCATTATGTTCCAGGGCTGACCGGCTGCCGCCTGCACCCGGGGCCGGAACAGCAGGTGGGCGCCAGCCGCCGGGTATTTCGCAAAGGCGGGCAATGGCTGGATGAAAGCGTGGTGCAGTGGCAGGAGGGCCAGGGCTTTGTCCTGCGCCTGCACCGGGAACAGGCCGGTGCGCCCTTTCCCTTTCGCCAGGCATGCTTCCACTATCAGTTGCTGGGTGACGGGCCCGCGACCCGGGTCATCACCAGCCTGCATTACCAGATGCACGGCGGCCGCCTGGTGGAACGCTTGCTGGGCAAAGCCATGAACCAGGTAGTGAGGCAGATCGCCGAGAACCTCAAGGCGTTCTACGAGACCGGACGCACCCAGAATCCGGACTTCAAGTAGCAGGTTGCGGCGAGGCAGGCACACGGCGCCCCGCCGCCCTGGCCTTCAGCCCTGCGGCTGGATGTTGACGGGGCCCCAGTACGCCTTCATCGAGCGGATCAGGCCCTGCTCGTCGAACTCCATGACATCGATCACCTGCAACGAGCAGGGCTCGCCCTGCCAGAGCATATCGACGCGAAAAGCCATTGCCCCGCAGCCATTGAGGGTGGCCCGCACCGGGCCGGTGAGAGTCGCCGCGACCTTGATCTGGCCCAGCCCCTGGCGATAGAAGTCGCCAATGGCAGCCAGGCCGCGCAACGCTGGCTGGCCCACCGGGTCTTCCACCACGGCGTCCTCGGCGTAGAGCGCGACAATCGCCTCGATGTCGCCGGCATCCACCTTTTGCACGTAGCCGGCCATGATCGCCTGGATTCGTTCGCTACTGATCATTACTGCCTCCTAGACCACTTCGAACAGGGCGGCGGCCCCCATGCCGCCACCAATGCACATGCTGACCACCACATAACGCACGCCACGGCGCTGGCCCTCGATCAGGGCGTGACCCACCATGCGCGCCCCGGACATGCCAAACGGGTGCCCCAGGGCAATGGCGCCGCCGTTGACGTTCAGGCGCTCCATGGGAATGCCCAGGGTGTCGCGGCAATGCAGTACCTGGCAGGCAAAGGCCTCGTTCAACTCCCACAGGCCGATGTGATCCACCGTCAGGCCGTGACGCTTGAGCAACTTGGGAATCGCGTAGATCGGGCCAATGCCCATTTCATCGGCGTGGCAGCCGGCCACCGCCAACCCCCGGTAGATACCCAGGGGCTCCAGCCCGCGGCGTTCGGCCATCCGCGCACTCATCAGCACCGAGGCCGAAGCGCCGTCGGACAACTGCGAAGCGTTACCGGCGGTGATGAAGCTTCCGGGCCCGGACCACTCGCCACCGCCCCACACCGGCTCCAGGGCGCTGAGGCTGGCCAGGCTGGTGTCGCTGCGATTGCACTCGTCACGCTGCAGGGTCAGGGTTTCGTAACGGGTTTCGCCGCTGGCCTTGTCGAAGATCGCCTTGCGGCTGCTCATCGGCGCCAGCTCCCGATCGAAACGCCCGGCCTCCTGGGCACGGGCGGTGCGCAGTTGGCTCTCCAGGCTGTAGGCATCCTGGGCCTGGCGCGAAATACCGTAGCGTTGGGCGACGATCTCGGCGGTTTCAATCATCGGGATATAGGCTCGCGGGTCTTGCTCGATCACCGCCACGCTCTGATTGCGGTAGGTGTTCTTGTGGCTGTTCTGCACCAGGGAAATCGACTCCAGGCCACCGGCCACGGCAATCTCGATTTCATCGCAGATGATGCCCTTGGCCGCTGTGGCGATGCTCATCAGCCCCGAGCCGCACTGGCGATCCAGAGCCATCCCGGCCACTGTCGCGGGCAGGCCGGCGGCCATGGCGCACAGGCGTCCCAGGTTGTAGCCCTGAGTGCCTTGCTGGGCGGCGGCGCCCATCAATACATCATCCACTTCACCGGGCTCGACCCCGGCGCGGCGCAGCGCTTCGCGCACCACATGGCCACCCATGCGCGGTGCCTCGGTGTCGTTGAAGGCACCGCGAAAGGCCTTGCCGATCGGTGTGCGAGCGGTGGAAACGATGACGGCTTGGTTCATGCTCTGATCCTCGAATAGACAACTGGCCGGTTCAGGCCGGGTAGTAACGACTGATGGTGTCGACCACGCAGCCAGGACGTTCCTGGCCCTGGATCTCGACGCTGACCCGCAGGGTCGCCTGGACCCCGCCCTTGACCTGCTCCACGGCCACCAGCCGGGCACTGCCGCGCACCCGCGAGCCGACGCTGATCACCGCGGGGAAGCGCACCCGATCGCAACCGTAGTTGACCCCCATCGCCAGCCCGCGGACTTCGACGATTTGCGGCAGGAACAGGTTGACCAGGGCCAGGCTCAGGTAGCCATGTGCAATGCAGGCACCAAAAGGCCCGCTGGCGGCCCGCACCGGATCGACGTGAATCCATTGGTGATCGCCGGTGGCATCGGCGAACAGGTCAATGCGCCCCTGCTCCAGCAGCAGCCAGTCACTGACGCCCAACTCCTCGCCGACGGCATCGGCCAGGGCAGCGGGCGTGGCAAAGATCCGCGGCATGTTCAGGCCCTCTGGCTGGAGACCGAGAGCACTTCCCCGGTCATGTAGGAGCTGTAGTCGCTGGCCAGGAACATCATCACGTTGGCCACTTCCCAGACCTCGGCGGCGCGGCCGAAAGCTTCACCGGCGGCCAGGTGCTCAAGCACCGCCGCCGGTGCGCTGCGGCGCAGGAAGTCGTGCATGGCAATGCTCGGGCTGACGGCGTTGATACGAATCCCGTGTTCGGCCGCTTCCAGCGCCGCGCAGCGGGTCAGGGCCATGACCCCGGCCTTGGCCGCGGCGTAGTGGGACTGTTCTTTCTGGGCCCGCCACCCCAGCACCGATGCGTTGTTTACGATGACCCCGGCACCACGGCGGATCATCCCCGGGAGGATCGCCCGGGTCATGCGCATGGTCCCGGTGAGGGTCACATCCAGCACCCGCTGCCACTCCGCGTCGGGCATGTCCAGCAAGCGTCGCGAGCCGCCAAGGCCGGCGTTGTTGATCAGCACGTCGACCCCGCCCAGTTCGCGCTCGCCGCAGGCCACCAGATGCTGGACCTGGGCTTGGTCGGCAACGTCGCACAACTCGCCGTGCACCGCCTCAAGCCCGGTGGCCTGGCGAATGCCCGCCACTGCCTCGGCCAGCCGCCCCGGATGAATGTCACTGAGCATCAGCGCCCGACAGCCCTCCTCCGCCGCCCGCAACGCCGCGGCATAGCCGATGCCGGCACCGGCGGCCGCGGTGATCAGCACCGACTTGCCCCGCAGCAGGCCGTGGCCCTTTACATATTCAGGAACCGCCATGAACACACTCCTCGATCAAGAACCCGCGCGCGGTTCCCGGGGCATGCCCAGGGCGCGCTCGGCGATGATGTTGCGCTGGATTTCATTGCTGCCGCCGTAAAGCATGTCGGCACGGGAGAACAGGAACAGCGCTTGCTCGGGACTTAGTGCATAAGGCGCTCCCGGTAGCAGTTCGGCGTCGGCGCCGAGCACGTCCATCGCCAGTTTGCCGAGGCGCGCATGCCAGGTGGACCAGAACAGTTTGTAGATGCTGGCCTCGCGGCTCAGGCTGCCGTCCTGAGGGCCGCTGAGCATGCGCAGCGAGTTGTAGCGCATGGTCCGCAGGCCGCACCAGGCCTCGGCCAGGCGCTGGCGCAGCAACGGATCGCGGGCCGCGCCATTGCCGCGGGCAATATCGATGATCCGCTGCAATTCGTTGTGGAACTGCATCTGCTGCCCCAGGGTGGAAACCCCGCGCTCGAAACCCAGCAGAGCCATGGCGATCTTCCAGCCCTCGCCCGGACGGCCGACGATGTTCTGGGCTGCGGTGCGGGCGTCATCGAAAAACACCTCGTTGAACTCCGAGGTGCCGGTCATCTGTTCGATGGGGCGTACCAGCACGCCGGGCTGAGCCATGGGCACCAGCAGGAACGACAACCCTTGATGGCCGACGCTGCCGGCTTCGGTGCGGGCCAGAACAAAGCACCAATCCGCTTCGTGAGCCAGGGAGGTCCAGACCTTTTGCCCCTTGATCAACCAGTCGCCGCTCGCCGGGTCCTGGCTGGCCCGAGTCTTGACGTTGGCCAGATCGGAGCCGGCATCGGGCTCTGAATAGCCCTGGCACCAGAACGTTGTGCCATTGCGGATACCCGGCAACAGGCGGCGCTGCTGTTCTTCGTTACCGAAGGCGGCGATGGTCGGCCCCGCCAGGCCCTCGCCGATATGGCCCATGCGTCCGGGCCCTCCGGCGCGGGCATATTCTTCATGGAAGATCACCTGCCGGCTGATGGACAGGCCGCGCCCGCCATGCTCCGCGGCCCAGCCGACACAGGTCCAGCGCCCCTCGGCAAGGCGCCGCTCCCAGGCTTTGCGTGCCTCGGGAAAACTGTGTTCGTCCCCCGGACCGCCGCGAAAACGCAAGGCGGCAAACTCACCGCACAGGTTGGCCGCCAGCCACTGCGCCACCTCCTGGCGAAACGCCTCGTCCTCTTGGCTGAAACCGATCTTCATGACTGTTCCCCCAAAATCCGTGTGGCGATCTGTTCGCGGTGCAGCGCCGGTGAGCCAAGAAAGGCCTCGCTGGCCCGGGCACGCTTGAAGTACAGGTGCGGATCGTATTCCCAGGTGAAACCGACGCCGCCGTGCAACTGGATCGATTCGGCAGCGCACTGGTAATAACTTTCCGAGCACTGGGCCTTGGCCAGGGCCGCGGCCAATGGCAACTCCTCGGCCACCTTGGCGTCGCCTGCCGGGGCCAGCACCTCTTGCCCCACGCAAGCGGCGTAGTAGCCGGCCGAACGGGCACACTCCAGTTGCAGCATCAGGTCGGCGGCGCGGTGTTTGAGGGCCTGGAAGCTGGCGATCGGACGGCCAAACTGGCGACGCTCCTGCATGTAAGCCAAAGTCAGGTCGAGGACCTGCTGGGCACCACCGACCTGCTCTGCCGCCTGGGCAATGCAGGCCAGTTGCAAGACCCGTTCGAGTACCGGCCAGGCCGTGCCGTAGTCCCCCAGCAGGTGCTCTGCGGGCAGGTACAGCTGACGCAGCTCGATGCGCCCCAGGCGCCGGGTCTGGTCCAGGGTCGGCAGGCTCCGGCGCTGGATCGCCAGGTGCCCGACCTCCACCGCGAACAGGCTGATCCCGTCGGTGCCCACGCTGTGCGGGTGGCGCGCGGCAATGATCAACAGCTGCGCGCTGTGGCCATCGGGCACATGTTCGAGCACCCCATCGAGGAGGTAGCCATCGCCTTCGGCCAGCGCACTGACCTGAACCTGCCCAGCGCCCCAGCCATTACCGCTGCTGCTGGCCAGTGTCGCGGTGAGCGAACCTTCGGCGATCCGCGGCAGCCAGCGTTGCTTCTGCGCCGCCGAGGCTCCCAGAAGCAGGGCCGGAGTGGCCAGGCAGGCGGTGGCGAAGAATGGCGAGCACAACAGCCGGCGCCCCATCTGCTCCAGGAGGATCGCCAGCTCGACGAACCCCAGCCCCAGGCCGCCGTACTCTTCGGGAATATGAATTGCCGGCCAGCACAGGTCCCGGCACAGGCGCTGCCACAGCGCCGGGTCATATCCCAGCTCGCTGGCCATGGCCGCACGCACGGCGCCGCTGGTGGAAACGTCGGCGAGAAACTCCTCGGCCGACGCACGAATCATTTCCTGCTCGTCGCTGAATGCAAAGTCCATCGCTCACGCCTTGCTTGCTGAAGGTGGCGGGTGGCAACACCCGCGCCGCAAGCCACTATGGCGAGTCGCGCCCGAGGAATAATCGTCAGCCTTGCCTAGTCCGAATGGACGATGCGCGAACAGGCTATCCAGGCATGCCGGCTCATGACTTCGGTCCAGGCCAGGGCGGGAGATCGCCAGGCAAGGCCCTGCGGGCCTTTGCGCAGTTTCGCAGGCTCAGCAGCGGCTACAGGGCCAGGGCCGATCGGCGATTTTTGTAGCCGCTGCCGCAGGCTGCGAACGGCTACGCGCAGATGCGGCGATGCCAGGGATATTGTCAGGCCAGGGCTGGGCCGGGGCTTGGGGTGGCCGGCGCCTCAGGTGCGGCTGCGCAGCCATTGCAGGAAACCCTTCCTGGGCACTGGCTTGGGCGCAGCCTGGGACAGGGTCTGGGCCATGTGCCGGCGAAAATCCAGGAGGTTCTTCATGGCCTCGTTGATGTCGTGGCGCGCATCCAGGCAGGGCTTGAGGAACTCGTTGTCGATGCGGTAGAGGCTGCAGAAGGTCTTGGCCGCAAACTGCGCCACTGTGGCTTGATCGGCCACCACGCCGGCTTCGCCGATGACCTCCCCCGGTCCCATGCGCCCGGCCTCGAAGGGCTTGCCGTCGCGCTGCATGGTCACCGAAACCACCCCGGATTCGATGATGAACAGGTGATCGCTGACCTCGCCCTGGGCCAGGATGGTCTCGCCGGCACGGTAGGTCTGCAGGTGCATGTTCTGGCTGAAGGTGTCCTTCTCATCCTGGCGCAGGGTGGAAAAGATGCTCGAGGCGTCCAGCAGTGCCCGGGGCCGCGACAGGGTCGCCGCCTGGGCCGGCTCGGCGGCGGACAGCAGGCCGATGCCGCTGGCCTGCAAATGGCGGAAGGCCAGGTCGAACAGCTGGTTGCGCACCTCGCGCTTGTGCCCCATGTCGGCGACAAAACCGCTGATCTCGTATTCCGCGCCACTGCTGCTGGTGCTCTTCATCGCCACGCTGGCCGCCGGGGTGCTCAACAGCAGGCGGCAGCCCAGGGTGGCCCGTTCCAGGGCCTCGATGACTTTCTGCGGGCGCGCGTGGGGGCTGACCTGCACGCTCACCGACAGGCCATGAACATCCACCGGCCGGCTGAAGTTGGTGATCTTGGCCTTGGACGCCAGGGAGTTGGGGATCACCACCATGCTGCCCTGGGAGGTCTGCAGCCGGGTGGCGCGCCAGTCGATGTCCAGCACCCGCCCCTCGGTGCCGTCGATGGCGATCCAGTCATCGATCTGGTAGGGCTTGGTGGTGTTGAGGACGATCCCGGAAAACAGGTCGCTGAGGGTGCTTTGCAGCGCCAGGCCGACGATGATCGCCAAGGCCCCGGAGGTGGCCAGCACGCCCTTGACCGGCAGTTCCAGCACATAGGCCAGGGCGGCGATGATGGCGATGAGGAAGATCACCGCGCCCATCAGGTCCTGCAGCAGGCGCCCGGTATGCCCCACCCGCTGCATCATCAGGGTGCCCAGCAACACCGTCAGGGTCCGCGCGCCAAACAGCCACCAGCCAATTTCCAGGCCGGTGGCGGCCAGGTGCAGGGGCACGTCGTCGGGCCAGGGCGCGGCCTGCATCGGGTTCATGCCCTGGTTGAACAGCATCAGGCTGTAGAGGGAAAAGATCAGCACCCGTACCGCCAGCTTCCAGTAGTCGCCACGGCTGCCGATCAGGCGCCAGAGCAGCATATCCAGGAACAGCAGGAACAGCGCGGCCAACAACGGATGATCGCTGAACAGGGAAGACATCGAGGCACTCCGGCATGACGAAGACGGCACGATCGCACGAAAGACGCAGGAGCAGGTATAGCTGGAAAAGCCCGGGGCGTGCGCCCCGGGCCGGGATCGGGCGACGGGCGCAGGGCCCGCCGCGACTCAGGGATTACTGGCCCTGGGTCAGGGTGTTGTAGCTGGTCATCAGGTTGCGGTAGTCGGGGATGTGGTTGGAGAACAGGGTGCCCAGGCCTTCGATGTCGTTGCGCCAGTCGCGGTGCAGCTCGCAGGCCAGGCCGAACCAGGTCATCAACTGGGCGCCGGCATTGGACATGCGGTTCCAGGCCGAATCGCGAGTCAGGGCATTGAAGGTGCCGGAAGCGTCGGTAACCACGAACACTTCAAAGCCTTCTTCCAGGGCCGAGAGCGCCGGGAACGCCACGCATACTTCGGTAACCACGCCGGCGATGATCAGTTGCTTCTTGCCGGTGGCCTTGATCGCCTTGACGAAGTCCTCGTTGTCCCAGGCATTGATCTGGCCCGGGCGGGCGATGTACGGCGCATCGGGGAACAGCGCCTTGAGCTCCGGCACCAGCGGGCCGTTGGGGCCGGTTTCGAAACTGGTGGTGAGGATGGTCGGCAACTTGAAGTACTTGGCCAGGTCGGCCAGGGCCAGCACGTTGTTCTTGAAACGATCGGGCTCGATATCGCGGACCAGCGACAGCAGGCCGGCCTGGTGGTCTACCAGCAGAACGGCGGCGTTATCCTTGTCCAGACGCTTGTATGCAGTGGTCATGTGAAGTCCTCGCTAATGATCGATGCCGGAAGACCCGGCTTGGATGAAACCCGTGGCACGCTCCGCCGGGGTAACGGCGGGCGTCGGGGAGTAGCACGCGACTGACAAAGCCTGGTGACCGATGCCCGCCGCGCCAGTGCAACCGGTCAGTGACCGGTTGCGTCCATCTGGCCGAAGCGTCCCGATTGGAAATCGACGAAGGCCTGATGAATTTCTTCTTCGCTGTTCATCACGAACGGGCCGTGGCCGACGATGGGTTCGTCGATGGGCTCGCCGCTGAGCAACAGCACGATCGCGTCGTTGTTGGCCTCCAGGCTGATGTCCTGGCCGTCACGCTCCAGCAGCGCCAGCTGACCTTCGCGCACCAGCTCCTGGCCATTGACCTGCACCGTGCCGCGCAATACCACCAGGGCGCTGTTACGCCCCGAATGCAGAGGCAGGTCCAGGTGCTTGCCGGCTTGCAGGCGGATGTCCCAGACGTCGATCGGGGTGAAGGTCCGTGCAGGGCCCCGGTGGCCATCGAACTCGCCGGCGATCAGGCGCAGGCTGCCGGCATCGCCCGGCAGCGGGACCTGCGGGATGTCCGCCGCAACGATGGTCTGGTAACCGGGCGCCGCGAGCTTGTCCTTCGCCGGCAGGTTGACCCACAACTGGACCATTTCCAGGTTGCCGCCACGCCGGGCGAAGTCCGTGGAATGGAACTCCTCATGGAGGATCCCCGAGGCCGCGGTCATCCACTGCACATCGCCAGGGCCGATCTTGCCGCCGCTGCCGGTGGAATCCCGGTGTTCCACCTCGCCGTCATAGACGATGGTTACGGTTTCGAAACCGCGATGGGGGTGCTGGCCGACGCCGCGTCGGGCGCTGGTGGGGCTGAACTGCGCGGGGCCGGCGTGATCCAGCAGCAGGAACGGGCTGATGTGCTGGCCCAGGTTGTCGTAGGAAAACAGGGTACGGACCGGGAAGCCGTCACCGACCCAATGGGGCCGTGGACTGGTGTAGATGCCGATGATGTTTTTCATGTCGTCCTCCAGAACTATCTGATGGACACACCTTAAAACTCAGACCTTTGCCGCGCTAGACTGCAAAAATCACCCTTAGCGTTCTATCTGGAGAACGATCTTGGAAGATCTGAACACCCTCTACTACTTCACCCAGGTGGTGGAGCACCGTGGCTTTGCCGCCGCGGGACGGGCCCTGGACATGCCCAAGTCCAAGCTCAGCCGGCGGATTTCCCAGTTGGAGGAACGCCTTGGAGTGCGCCTGATCCATCGCACCAGCCGCCACTGTTCGCTGACCGAGATCGGCCAGGAGTACTACCAGCGCTGCCTGGCCATGCGGGTGGAAGCCGAGGGCGCGGCGGAAGTCATAGAACGCAACCGCTCCGAACCCCAGGGGCTGGTACGCGTGGCTTGCCCCACCGCCCTGCTCAATTCCTGGGTGGGGCCGATGCTTACCCGCTTCATGCTCAAGTACCCCCTGGTGGAACTGTTCATCGAGAGCACCAACCGCCGGGTCGACCTGATCCACGAGGGCTTCGACATCGCCCTGCGGGTGCGCTTCCCGCCCCTGGAAAACACCGACCTGGTGATGAAGGTGCTGGGCAACAGCACCCAGTGCCTGGTTGGCCACCCGGGTTTTCTCCAGCGCCTGTCGGTCCCGGCAACACCGGCCGACCTCAGCGGTTTGCCGAGCGTGCACTGGGGGGCGGCGCAACGTGAATATCAATGGCAATTGCTGGGCCCGGACGGCGCCGAGGCACTGATCCGCCACCGACCGCGGATGGTCACCGACGACCTGCTGGCGCTGCGCCATGCAGTGCTGGCGGGCATCGGCATCGCCCACCTGCCCAAGGTGGTGGTGCGTGAAGACCTGGAGGCCGGGCGACTGCTGGAACTGGTGCCCGACTGGGCGCCAAGGTGCGGCATCGTGCATGCGATCTTCCCCTCGCGCCGAGGGCTGCTGCCTTCGGTACGCAGCCTGATCGACTTTCTCGGGGAGGAATTCAGCCACAGCGACATGGCCTGAGGCTCAGAAGCAAGCGCCTGGAGCGGCCAGGCGGTGGCGGTTGGGCAGCCTCCCTGTGGGGTTCGTGCCTGGGTTGCACGATTCGCCGGCAAGCGGGTTCCTACAGGGGCAGGTGGATTCGTGAACGCGGGGCAATATTCCTTTGTGCCGGCGGCGGTTTTTCGCAGCGACGCAGGTACGGATACTGCCGGCCAATCCCACTGCAATGCCCGGAGTGACCCATGTCTGTACCCGCCTTTGGCCTCGGCACCTTCCGCCTTCAGGGCCAGGTGCTCATCGATTCCCTGAGCAGCGCCCTGGAACTGGGCTATCGCGCCATCGATACCGCGCAGATCTACGACAACGAAGCCGATGTCGGCGCCGCGGTGGCCGCCAGCGGCATTCCCCGCGACCAGCTGTTCATCACCAGCAAGATCTGGATCGCCAACCTGTCCCGGGAGCGCCTGATCCCCAGCCTCAAGGAAAGCCTGCACAAGCTGCGCACCGATTACCTGGACCTGACCCTGATCCACTGGCCCTCGCCAGACAACCAGGTGCCGGTGGCGGAGTTCATGCAGGCCCTGCTGGAAGCCAAGACCCAGGGCCTGACCCGGCAGATCGGCGTGTCCAACTTCAGCAATGCCTTGCTGCAGCAAGCCATTGATGCCGTCGGGGCCGAGCAGATCGCCAGCCACCAGGTGGAATTGCACCCCTACCTGCAGAACCGCAAGGTGGTGGAATTCGCCCGCAGCCAGGGCATTCACATCACCTCCTACATGACCCTGGCCTATGGCGAAGTGCTCAAGGACCCACTGATCCTGCAGATCGCCCAGGCACGCCAGGCCACCCCGGCCCAGGTGGTGCTGGCCTGGGCCATGCAGTCGGGCTATGCGGTGATCCCCTCCTCCACCCGCCGGGCCAACCTGCAAGGCAACCTCGCAGCCTGCGCCTTGACCCTGAGCAGCGCGGAGCTTGAGAGCATCGCCGGCCTGGAGCGCGGCCAACGCCTGACCAGCCCGGCAGGCATTGCCCCGCAGTGGGACTGAAGCGCGAACGGCGCTGACAAAAACGCCAAACGGCATCCCTGGGGATGCCGTTTGGCGTGGGGTGCGCAAACCTCGGTCAGTTCGGGCTGCCCCAATGGCCATGCAACTGCGCCAGCCGCTGCCGGGAAGGCCCGGCGGCATCGGGCAATGGCGGGTCCACCCACAGCATCAGGCGCTTGATCGCCGCGCTGTCCGGCCATTCGGCCGGGCTGACATGCACCTTGCACCACCGGCTGCCGGAAGTGGCTGCAAGATGCTGGCTGCCGTAGATCAGGGCTTGCTCGATATGCGGGTGGTCCAGGCAGAAAGCCAGCAGGTCGAAATCGCTGCGGACAGCCAGGTTGGCGTTGATGATCAGCAGGTCGAACGACTCGCAGGAATACTCCACCAGCGTCAGCAGTTCCTCCAGCCTGTGCACCGGGGCCACTCGGTAATAGTTCAGTTGATTCAGGGCTCTTTCGATCTGCATGCGACGAAAGTGCTGATCATCGGCAATCAATATGCGCAATGCTCTGTTGGACATTTTTCTGATCCTGCTGACAAGACTTCGGCACTGCGAATACCGGCCCTACTCCCGGGCCGCTGGAAGGCTAAGCCAGTGCGTGGAGGTTGGCTCTAGGAACAACCTGAAAGTCGCTGCCGAGGGCGCCCCGGCGGACGGCGCTCTACCCCAGCCGCCTGGCGCTCGCGGCTCGTCCTCCAGCCCCGCTGTGCAACCGTGCCCTACCATAACCACCGGCCACGGCTTTTAGCAGGGGCCAGCCCGCGGAAAAGTCTTGTTGTCCGGTAAGCCCCTTCCGAGAGAAACCGAGCCGTATCTCATGCCTCCCCTGGGCGGAGGCGAAAAATGCTCATTCGGTGGTGCTCGGGCTCCAGAACGCCTGCTGCACCCAGGGCGATGTGGACAGCCGGGCCACCAGCGCATCCAGTTCGTCACCGTCCACCGAGGTGGTCGCCAGGGTCGCCTCGATCTCCACATCCTCCGTACCGAAGGCGTGCACATCAACGTCGCTGGCGGGGTAGTTGCAGCGCGCCAGCTCCGCTTCCAGCAGGGCGAACACTGCCTTCTGCTTCGAGCGGTGGGCGATCACGTAGACGATATTGGTGACCTCGGCGGACACCACGTCCAGGGGCTGGCGGTTGATGTTGTTGACGATGGGCCGCAGCAGGGTATTGGCGGCCAGCACGAACAGGGTGCCCAGCAGTGCCTCGAGGATCAGGTCGGCACCGGCGCAGGCCCCCACCGCCGCCGAGGCCCAGAGGGTGGCGGCGGTATTCAGCCCACGGACATTACCCTCCTCGCGCATGATCACCCCGGCGCCGAGAAAGCCGATGCCGGAGACCACGTAGGCCACCACCCGCACCGCCCCTTCGGCGCCCCCCAGGCGGTTGGCCATGTCGACGAAGATCGCGGCCCCCACCGCCACCAGCACATTGGTGCGCAAACCCGCGGTGCGCTGGCGGTACTGGCGTTCGAAGCCGATCAGGCCCCCGAGGATAAAGGCGGCGCTGAGGCTGACCAGGGTATCGATCAGCGAGTCCAGGTTGATGTTGTGCAGGGCTTGCATGGCGACTGTCCTTGAGCGAAGGGCATGAATGGCACCAGAGGACTCTAGCAGCGGTCCATGAACGTCTCATGGCCTGCCGTGATGCACGGCTGACCGTAGGAGCTGGCTTGCCAGCGAAGAGGCCCGTGAGGACGCCTTCGCCCGCGGGGTAACTCTCGCTGGCAAGAAAGCCTTCGCCAGCAAGCTGGCTCCTACAGGGCAGCATTACTGCCAGCCGAAGCGCCGCACGTAGAAGCCCTTCACCGCCTGGGTCAGGGCCATGTAGGCCAGCAGGATCAGCGGCAGGAACACGAAGTACAGCGACGGCAGCGCCTGCAGCTTGAAGTAGTGCGCCAGCGGGCCCATCGGCAGGAAGATCCCCACCGCCATGATGACGCCGGTCATCACCATCAACGGCATGGCCGCGCGGCTCTGCAAAAACGGAATCTTCGGCGTGCGGATCATGTGCACGATCAGGGTCTGGGTCAGCAGCCCCACCACGAACCAGCCGGACTGGAACAGCGTCTGGTGGTCCGGGGTATTGGCGTCGAACACGTACCACATCAGGGCAAAGGTGGTGATGTCGAAGATCGAGCTGATAGGCCCGAAGAACAGCATGAACCGCCCCACATCCGCCGGCTGCCAGCGCTGGGGTTTTTTCAGCATTTCCTCATCGACGTTATCGAAGGGAATGGCGATCTGGGAAATGTCGTACAGCAGGTTCTGCACCAGCAGGTGCATCGGCAGCATCGGCAGGAACGGAATGAAGGCACTGGCCACCAGCACCGAGAACACGTTGCCGAAGTTCGAGCTGGCGGTCATCTTGATGTACTTGAGCATGTTGGCGAACGTCCGGCGCCCTTCCAGCACGCCCTCCTCCAGCACCATCAGGCTCTTTTCCAGGAGGATGATGTCCGCCGCTTCCTTGGCGATGTCCACCGCGCTGTCCACGGAAATACCGATGTCGGCGGTGCGCAGCGCCGGGGCGTCGTTGATGCCGTCGCCCATGAAGCCCACCACGTGGCCGTTGGCCTTGAGCAGGCGGACAATGCGCTCCTTGTGGGTCGGGGTCAGCTTGGCGAACACGTTGGTGGTTTCCACCGCCTGGGCCAGTTGCTCGTCGCTCATGCGCTCGATGTCGTTGCCCATCAGCAGGCCCTGCTGCTCCAGGCCCACTTCGCGGCAGATCTTCGCCGTCACCAGTTCGTTGTCACCGGTCAGCACTTTCACCGCCACGCCATGTTCGGCCAGGGCCTTGAGGGCCGGCGCAGTGCTTTCCTTGGGCGGGTCGAGGAATGCCACGTAGCCGATCAGGGTCAGCTCGCACTCGTCCGCCAGGCTGTAGGTATCGCGCCCGTCGATCATCGGCCGCGCGGCCACCGCCACCACCCGCAGCCCCTCTTCGTTGAGGTCGGCGGTCACCTGGCGGATCCGCGCCAGCAGGCTCTCGGTCAGGGCTTCCTCGGCTTCGCCGTGGCGTACATTGCGGCACACCGCCAGCACTTCCTCCACCGCCCCCTTGCAGATCAGCAGGTGCGGCCGGTCCTGTTCCGCCACCACTACCGACATGCGCCGGCGGGTGAAATCGAAGGGGATTTCATCGACCTTCTGGAATGCCGTGCCGACCTTGAGCTCGCGGTGCACTTCGACGTGCTCCAGTACCGCCACGTCCAGCAGGTTCTTCAGCCCGGTCTGGTAGTAGCTGTTGAGGTAGGCCATTTCCAGCACGTCGTCGGAATCCTCGCCCCAGACGTCCACGTGCCGCGCCAGGAAGATCTTGTCCTGGGTCAGGGTGCCGGTCTTGTCGGTGCACAGCACGTCCATGGCGCCGAAGTTCTGGATCGCGTCCAGGCGCTTGACGATGACCTTCTTGCGCGACAGGAACACCGCGCCCTTGGCCAGGGTCGAGGTGACGATCATCGGCAGCATTTCCGGGGTCAGGCCGACGGCGATCGACAGGGCGAACAGCAGCGCCTCCATCCAGTCGCCCTTGGTGAAGCCGTTGATGAACAGCACCAGGGGCGCCATGACGAACATGAAGCGGATCAGCAGCCAGCTGACCTTGTTGACCCCGCTCTGGAACGAGGTGGGCGCGCGGTCGGTGGCGCTGACACGCTGGGCCAGGGCGCCGAAATAAGTGCTGTTGCCGGTGGTCAGGATCACCGCCGTGGCGGAACCGGAGACCACGTTGGTGCCCATGAACAGGATGTTGTCCAGATCCAGGGGGTTGCTGGTGTCGGCGTCCTGCTGGCGGGGGAATTTCTCCACCGGCATGGATTCGCCGGTCATGGCCGCCTGGCTGACGAACAAGTCCTTGGCGCTGAGCACCCGGCAGTCGGCGGGAATCATGTCGCCGGCCGAGAGCACGATCAGGTCGCCGGGCACCAGTTGCTTGATCGGCAACTCGATGCGCTGAGCGCCCTTGACCTCGGCGGCGGCCCCCAGCAGGCGGCCGAGCATCGGCGCGGCCTGGGGCGCCGACCCTGGGCGCATGACCGTGGCGGTGTTGCTGACCATGGCCTTGAGGGCATCGGCGGCCTTGTTCGACTTGGCCTCCTGCCAGAAGCGCAGCAGGGTCGAGAGCACCACCATGGAGAAGATCACCGTGGCCGCCTTCATGTCTTCGGTCAGCCAGGAAATCACCGCCAGCAGGGTCAGCAGCAGGTTGAAGGGGTTCTTGTAGCAGTGCCACAGGTGGGTCCACCAGGGCAGCGCCTGCTCGTGCTCGACCTCGTTGAGGCCGTGACGCTCACGCAGGGCATCGGCCTCCTCGGTGCTGAGGCCGTCGGTGTGGCTGCCGAGCTGGTCCAGCAGTTGCGCGGCATCGCTGTTGGCCGCCGCCACCAGGGTTTGCGCCAGGGTCGGCGGCACGTCGCGACTGACGCTGGCATCGCTGAAACTTTCCAGCAGTGCCAGGCGGCGGAAGTGCCGGGCGAAATGCCGGGTCCGCAGGAAGCCGGCAAAGAACTCTTTCAACAGGGTGAGCTTCATGGTGATGACTCCTGCAGCAACGGCGTAGGGAAAACCGCAGGCAGGTACGATCGGGCGTTGCCGGAGGGTAATCCTCCATGCATGCCTGATCCGCAGGTCCTGGACCTGCGCGTCGATGCCACCACGACACGGCAGCCGGCCGGGTCGAAGGGGAAATAGAAGTCGCCAGGAAGTGGCGTCGGGAAGCGAACCATAGAAGTTCGCGATCGGGATGCCGCATCTCGCTGGACGGCGAGACAGCGGCAGGAAAAAGGCTGCGCGCTATCTTGCCGGGACTGCGCCGGTTACTGAAACCGGCCGACTCCTGTCACTCGAACAAGTACCCACACTGGGCCTCCACTGATTGAAAACGCGCGCAGCTTACGCCGCACTATTTGCAGAGTAAACCGGAGGGAAACCCTGGCAGAGGGAATCGAAAAGTTCTTCAGCCAAGGTTCAGGAATGCCTTCGCCGGCAAGCCGGCTCCTACAAAAAACACCCGGGATAGCCCCGAATGGCAGGAGCCGGCTTGCCGGCGAAGAGGTCCGCAAGAACGGAGGTGGCGCCGATCAGCTGGCGGTGGCCAGCAGCATGTCACGCACCGAACGGCTGTGACCGCGGCTCTTGCCGTGTTCGTAGAGCGAATCGGCAATCTCCTGGGCACGGATCGGCAGCACCGACAGCAAGGTGTCGCTCAGGCCATGGCTCGCCTGGCTGAAGCCCTGCATGTAGACGCCGGCCTTGCAGCGCTCGTCGGTCACCAGGCGGTAATTGCGGTCCACCTCGAAGTCACCCAGGTAGGCCTGCAGCGGCGCCAGCAGTTGACGATGCATCTGCCGCTCGTAGCCGGTGGCCAGCACCACCGCATCGTAGTGACGTACTTCGCGCTCGCCGCTGGCACTGTTGCGCAGGATCAGCTCGATGCCCAGGTCGGTAGCGGTGGCCTTCTCCACCGTGGTCATGGTGCGGAAGGTGTGGCGCGCGATGCCGGAAACCTTCTGCCGGTAGAAAATCCCGTAGATGCGCTCGATCAGGTCGATGTCCACCACCGAATAGTTGGTGTTCTGGTACTCGCTGACCAGGCGCTCGCGCTCACTGCCGGTCTGCTGGAACACCAGGTCGGTGAAGGCCGGGGAGAACACTTCGTTGACGAACGGGCTGTCATCCGCCGGCTTGAGTGCCGAACCGCGCATGATGATGTCGGCCTGCACCGAAGGGAAACTGTCGTTGAGGTCGATGAAGGCTTCTGCCGCGCTCTGCCCGCCGCCGATGATGGCGATGTTCATCGGTTTGCCACTGACACAGGGCTGGCTGGCCATGCGTTCCAGGTACTGGGAATGGTGGAACACCCGCGCATCGCCCTTGAGCCCCTTGAAGGTTTCCGGAACCCGCGCCGTGCCGCCGGCACTGACCACCACCGAACGGGTGGTGCGCACCAGTTCGCTGCCCTGGGCATCCCGGGAAATCACCCGCAACGCCTCGACCTGCTGGTTGTGCAGCACTGGCTCGATGGCCAGCACTTCTTCGCCGTAGCGGCTGTGTTCCTGGAAATGCCCGGCCACCCAGCGCAGGTAGTCGTTGAACTCCATGCGGCATGGATAGAAGGTGCCCAGGTTGATGAAGTCCACCAGGCGCCCGTGGTGCTTGAGGTAGTTGACGAAGGAATAGGGGCTGGTGGGGTTGCGCAGGGTCACCAGGTCCTTGAGGAAGGAAATCTGCAGTTCGCTCTGGGTTACCAGGGTGTTGCCGTGCCAGCGATAGTCAGCCTGCTTGTCGAGGAACAACGCGTCCAGCGGACCGTGCTCCTGCCCGCGCTCCTCCAGCGCAATGGCCAGCGCCAGGTTCGAGGGGCCGAAACCGATACCGATCAAATCGTGAACGTGGGCCGATGCAATTGCCTGTGTCATTTCCAGTGTCCTCTGGATAAACCGCCTCAACGCGGGGGATAAAGTGTCACGGTGACCCGACTGGCCCATGCAGGACAGCAGATCGTCTGTTGAGTAGGGACGAGGACAATGAAAAAAAATTTAACTAAATACGTCTCAACGGCAACGCGTTATTGAGCATCCCACTGGCGCAGGCGCGACCGGCAATGCTTCATGGCATTGACGATGTGTTTCTCCACCAGGCTGCGGGAAATCCCCAGCTGTTCGGCGATCTGCGGGTGGGACAGGCCTTCGAGCTTGCGCAGCAGGAAGCTCTCGCGACACAGCCGGGGCAGCTCGGCCAGGGCCCGTTGCAGCATTTCCAGGCGCTGGCCGTGATCCAGGCTGGTCTGCGGCGAAGGGTTGAAGTAACGCTCTTCGTTGTCCAGCACCTCCAGGGGCTCGGACTGGCGCAAGGCATTGCGCCGATGGCCGTCGATCACCAGGTTCAGGGCCGTGCGATAGAGAAACGCCCGCGGCTGCTCGATGGGGGTATCGCTGGAGCGCTCCAGGACCCGCACATAAGCGTCATGCACCACATCCTCGGCCACCTGGCGATTGCCCAGTTTGGCGTTGAGGAAGCACATCAGCTCGCGATAGTAGTTTTCCAACAGGGCTCCCGAGCGCCCACTGGGGCGGTTCTGTCCTTGAGCAAGTCCGGCCATGGCCGATTGCACCCGGTAATTCGTGATGGCTGTTTAGTAGCGGCGTAATTTATAGTAATTCTCATATAGATTTAAAGTAGCGCAGCACCGCGGTGGGTTTATTTTCAGTGTTCCGACAGCTGTAACGCCATGTGTCGGCAGTTAAATTCCCCCCCCGGCATCTCGTTTACCTGACAGCTCCCCGTCTCTGCCGTTCCTGCGGCAGCCCCAAGCCTGGCTGCCCCTTGTGCAGCTGGCCGTTGTGACGGGCCGATATCCCCTGGCCGGAACCCTGCATGAAACGTCCTCGCCCTACCCGACGCGCCCTGCTTGCCGCACTGTGTGTGATCCCCCTTGTTGCCATCGCTGCCTGGAAGTTCATCCCGGCAGGCCGTGACCAGTTCACCACCGTGCAAGTGAGCCGCGGCGATATAGAAAGCAGCGTCACCGCCCTGGGCACCTTGCAGCCACGACGCTACGTGGATGTGGGCGCCCAGGCGTCCGGGCAGATCCGCAAGATCCACGTCGAATCCGGTGATCAGGTCAAGGAAGGCCAGTTGCTGGTGGAGATCGACCCCTCCACCCAACAGGCAAAACTCGACGCCAGCCGTTTCTCCATCGAGAACCTACAGGCCCAGTTGCAGGAGCAGTACGCCCAGAACCAGCTGGCCCGGCAGAAGTACCAGCGCCAGCAGAACCTCAAGGCCGGCGGCGCCACCCGCGAGGAAGACGTACAGACCGCCCAGGCCGAACTCAAGGCCACCCAGGCGCGGATCGACATGTACAAGGCGCAGATCCGCCAGGCCCAGGCCAGCCTGCGCAGCGACCAGGCCGAACTGGGCTACACGCGCATCTATGCGCCCATGTCCGGCACCGTGGTCGCGGTGGACGCCCGCGAAGGCCAGACCCTCAACGCCCAGCAGCAGACCCCGCTGATCCTGCGCATCGCCAAGCTCTCGCCCATGACCGTCTGGGCCGAAGTCTCGGAAGCCGATATCGGCCACGTCAAACCCGGCATGCACGCCTACTTCACCACCCTGAGCGGCGGCAACCGACGCTGGACCAGCACTGTGCGGCAGATCCTGCCGATCCCGCCCAAGCCCCTCAACGAATCCAGCCAGGGCAGCGGCAGCCCCAACAGCACCAGCAAGAGCGGCAGCGGCCGGGTGGTGCTCTACACCGTGCTGCTGGACGTGGACAACGCCGACAACGCCCTGATGGCGGAAATGACCACCCAGGTGTTCTTCGTCGCCAATCAGGCAAAAAATGTGCTCACTGCCCCCATCGCCGCCCTGCACGGCAGTACCGAGCCGGACCTGCAGATGGCTCGGGTAGTGGCCAAGAACGGCTCGATCGACGAACGCAAGGTCCGGGTCGGCATCAGCGACCGCCTGCGCATCCAGATCCTCGACGGCTTGAACGAAGGTGATCATCTGCTGATCGGCCCGGCCAACAGCAGCGGGGGTTGAATGCAGACGCCTCTGATCGACCTCAGGAACATCCGCAAATCCTACGGCGGCGGCGACAGCCCGCAGGTCGATGTCCTGCGGGGCATCGACCTGTCGATCCACGCCGGCGAGTTCGTCGCCATCGTCGGCGCCTCGGGCTCCGGCAAGTCGACGCTGATGAACATCCTCGGTTGCCTGGACCGCCCGACCTCGGGCGAGTACCTGTTCGCCGGGGAGAACGTGGCTCACCTGGACAGCGACGAACTGGCCTGGCTACGCCGCGAAGCCTTTGGCTTCGTGTTCCAGGGCTACCACCTGATCCCCTCGGCCTCGGCCCAGGAAAACGTCGAGATGCCGGCCATCTACGCCGGCACCCCGACCGCCGAACGTCACGCCCGCGCCGCCGCCCTGCTGGCGCGCCTGGGCCTGGCCAGCCGCAGCGGCAACCGCCCGCATCAATTGTCCGGTGGCCAGCAGCAACGGGTATCCATCGCCCGCGCCCTGATGAACGGCGGCCACATCATCCTCGCCGACGAACCCACCGGCGCCCTGGACAGCCACAGCGGCGCCGAAGTCATGGCCCTGCTGGACGAACTGGCCAGCCAGGGCCACGTGGTGATCCTCATCACCCACGACCGCGAAGTGGCGGCCCGGGCCAAGCGCATCATCGAGATCCGCGACGGCGAGATCATCAGCGACACCGCCACCAGCGATCCCTCGGTACAACTGAGCGCCAACGCCGGCGCCCTGCAAGCCGTGGACCTGCGCCAGCGCCTGGCCGACGGCAGCGAGCCCACCGGTGCCTGGAAAGGCGAACTGCTGGAAGCCATACAGGCCGCCTGGCGGGTGATGTGGATCAACCGCTTCCGCACCGCCCTGACCCTGCTGGGGATCATCATCGGCGTGGCCTCGGTGGTGGTGATGCTGGCGGTGGGCGAAGGCAGCAAGCGCCAGGTGATGGCGCAGATGGGGGCGTTTGGCTCGAACATCATTTACCTGAGCGGCTACTCGCCCAACCCGCGCACCCCGGAAGGCATCGTCACCCTGGATGACGTCGCCGCCCTGGCCAACCTGCCCCAGGTGAAACGGATCATGGCGGTCAACGGCGCCAAGGCCGGGGTGCGTTTCGGCAACGCCGACTACGTGAGTTTTGTCGGCGGCAACGACACCAACTTCCCGGAGATCTTCAACTGGCCCGTGGCCCAGGGCAGCTACTTCAGCGAGGCCGACGAACGCTCGGCGGCGGCAGTGGCGGTGATTGGCCACAAGGTCCGGGAAAAGCTCCTCAAGGACGTGGCCAACCCCATCGGCCAGTACATCCTCATCGAAAACGTGCCGTTCCAGGTGGTCGGCGTACTCTCGGAAAAAGGCGCCAGCTCCGGCGACAGCGACAGTGACGACCGCATCGCCGTGCCCTACTCCGCCGCCAGCATCCGCCTGTTCGGCGACCACAACCCGCAGTACGTGGCGATCGCCGCCGCCGATGCCAGCCGGGTCAAGCAGACCGAACAGGAGATCGATGAACTGATGCTGCGCATGCACGGTGGCAAGCGCGACTTCGAACTGACCAACAACGCCGCGATGATCCAGGCCGAGGCCCGGACCCAGAACACCCTGTCGCTGATGCTCGGCGCCATCGCCGCGATCTCGCTGCTGGTGGGCGGCATCGGGGTGATGAACATCATGCTCATGACCGTGCGCGAACGCACCCGGGAAATCGGTATCCGCATGGCCACCGGTGCCCGCCAGCGCGACATCCTGCGCCAGTTCCTCACTGAAGCAGTGATGCTTTCGGTGGTCGGCGGCCTGGCCGGCATCGGCGTGGCCCTGATCATCGGTGGCATCCTGATTCTCAGCGAGGTGGCGGTGGCCTTCTCCCTGGCCGCAGTGCTCGGCGCCTTCGCCTGCGCCCTGGTCACCGGCGTCATCTTCGGCTTCATGCCGGCCCGCAAAGCTGCCCGGCTCGACCCGGTCACGGCCCTTACCAGTGAATGATCGATCTATGAAAGTGCACCTGACCCTCCTGGCCGCCAGTATTTTGCTGGCGGCCTGCAGCAGCCCGGCGCCGCGCCCGGAAAGCGGCCTGCAAGCACCGGCGTCCTGGCACTCTCCCGCCAGCCAGGGCGACCGGCAGCAAGACCTGCGCTGGTGGACCCGTTTCGGCAGCCCGGAGCTGGACCAACTGATCGCCGAAGCCCGGGCCGGCAGCCATGACCTGGCCGCCGCCATGGCCCGGGTCCGCCAGGCCCAGGCCAGTGCCATCGTCGCCGGGGCACCGCTGCTGCCCAGCGTCAATGGCACCTTCAACGCCAGCCGCAGAAAACAGTTGCGGGGCAACGACTCCAGCCAGCTCGATTCCAGCAGCAACAGCAAGGTCACGAACTCGTTCGACGCGGGCCTGAGCGCCACCTATGAAGTCGACTTCTGGGGTGGTCGCCGCGCCGCCTACGACAGCGCCCTGCTCGGAGTCCAGGCCAGCGAATTCGACCAGGCCACCGTTGAGCTGACCCTGCTCAGCGGCGTGGCCAACAGCTATGCCCAGGTCCTGTCGTTGCGGGAACAGAGCCGTATCGCCGAACTCAACCTGGCCAATGCGCAGAACGTGTTGCAACTGGTGCAGACCCGCTATGACTCCGGCTCGGCCACCGCCCTGGAACTGGCCCAGCAGAAAAGCCTGGTGGCCGCCCAGCAACGCCAGGTGCCCCTGGTGCAACAGCAGGCCGAAGAGGCGCAGATCACCCTCGCCACCCTGCTGGGCCGGCCGGTACAGAGCCTGAAACTGAACGACCAGCCCTTTGCCCAATTGAACTGGCCGACCATCGATGCCGGGGTGCCCAGCGAACTGCTGACCCGCCGTCCCGATATCGCCGGTGCCGAGGCCCGGCTGGCGGCGGCCCAGGCCGATGTCAAAGTGGCGCGGGCGGCCATGCTGCCGACCCTGACCCTGACCGCCAACCTGGGTTCGAACGCCGACAAGCTGGGCAATGTCTTGCGCAATCCCTTCTACAACCTCACCTCCGGGCTGGTGGCGCCGATCTTCAACAACGGGCGCCTGAGCGCCGAACGGGACAGGGCCACAGCGCGCCAGCAAGAGCTGCTGGAGACTTATCGCGGGGCGATCATCAATGGTTTTGCCGATGTGGAAAAAGCCCTCAACAGCATTCGCGGACTGGACCAGCAGCGCCAGTGGCAGAGCGAAGAGCTGAACCAGGCGCAGCGCGCCTTCGAGATCGCCCAGAGCCGCTATCAGGCCGGCGCCGAAGACATGCTGACCGTCCTGGAAACCCAGCGCACCCTGTACACCGCCCAGGACCAGAACGTGCAACTGCGGCTGTCGCGCCTGCAGTCGAGCATTGCCCTGTACAAGGCCCTGGGGGGCGGCTGGAGCCACTGACACGGCGGGAGTGCCCGGCCCGGTCACTCCCGCGCCCGGCGCAGCGGTCGAGCGTGAAATCGCTTAGAATCCCCTCCCGCCCCACCGCCAACAGAACCCCATGTCCCTCGAAAATGCGCCGCACGACCCACTGGCAGACCTGCTGGCCCTGCTGCGCAAGGTCTACCCCGACGGGCTCGACAACCGCGACTACAAGCGCCTTCTGGTGCTGCTGTACCCGCACTTGTGCGACCGCAATCTGGCGCAGTTGATGGCGCAGCTCACCCACAGGGACGCGGACCTCATTCTCAACGACCTCTACGCCGCCGTGACCGGCCAGCCGCCGCCCGCCGCAGAGCTGGAAGCGTTGCAGGCGCTACTGGAGCGGCACGGCGCCCGGGCCATCCTGACGGACGACTGACTGCGCAAGGAGCAAACAATGAACGTCGAGGACTTCAAGCAACTGCTGGACGAGCGCAAGCGCAGCCATCCGATCTGGTTCGAACTGCCGTCGGACCGCCTTGCCAGCCAAACCCAGATCCTGGAGGCGCAGCAGGCCTTGGGGCTGCAACTGCCAGCCGAATACGCCTGGTTCCTAAAGGAGTGCGGCGGCGGCTACTTTGCCCTGGGCACGCTCTACTCACTGGACAGCAGCAGTGATTTCCACCTGGTGCAGATCAACCGGGCGCACCAGGCCATCACCGGCCGTCACCTGCTGTTTTCAGAGAACGGTTGCGGTGACTTCTACGGGTTCAGGATCGAGAACCGGCACTGCCTGGCACCGGTCGAGTTTTTCGACCACAGTTGCGGGCAATGGCAAACCAGCCGATACAACGGGCTCTTGAGCTTCCTCGCCGAAGTGGCCCTGAGCAACTGAATCCCCCGCCTCAGAGCTTCAAGTGCTGGGCATACCAAGGCCGCCGCGGTGCCCGCTTGAGCAGGTCCGGCACCTCTTCGTCGCGGCTCAGGGCGATGCGCAAGGCCAGCTTCATGACCTCCTGATCCATCTCCAGGGACATTTCTCCCGGGGCATTGCCCAGGGGGCCGCAGCCATGGGTCGAGGCCCCCAGCCACGGGTCGTCGATCTCGACCCAACGCCCGGGGGCGAACCAGGGCACGCCATTGACCTCACGGCGCAACACTTCGCCGGGGTGGTAGCGCTCGTGGGCCCGGAACCAGTCGTCGATCCGGTCATCGATCCAGCCATGGAATTTCCAGAACATGGGGTGCACGTGGGACGAGAAGGGATCGCCGAGAAAGTCATTCTGCGGCTGGTACCAGCGCCCGGCGAAGTCCGAGGACAGGCGCGCTTCCATCACCGGCATGCCGTTGGAAGGATCGCGGGCGACATCCGCCCAGCGCATGTGCAGCCAGTCGTGCAGGCCCAGCTCGACCTCGGACCCGAACTGGCCCAGGGTCAGGCGGCTGAGGTACTCGGGGTCCTGGTACTGCGACTCCCAGACCTGGAAATTGCCATAGAACGCCGCATCGCTTTTCAGCCCGTGCAGCCATTGGGTGAACTCTTCATCGTCGTCGGCCACCCAGGCCGGCGGCACCGAGCAGCCGTCACGGTTTTCGTAATAGCGGATAAAGGCCTGCCGGTCCTGCTCAAGGCGGGCACAGGGCAGCGGCAACTGCTGCCAGGACACCAGGTCCGGCTGCAACGAGCGGGCGTGCAGGAGCATGTGCCGGTGCATGAACAGAAAATCGATGCCCGAGGCATTGCGGTGCTTGCGCCGCCCACGGGCGTCACGTTCATGCTTGACCGGGCCCGGCTGCCAGCCGAGCCCCCGCAGGCTGTTGCGCTTGTCCTTGGGCAGGGTGTGCCAACGGTCCCGCGAAGCGTGCCAGAGCTGATGGAACAGGCGGTGCTGCGGCGAGACCAGCCACGCCAGCAAGGCGGGGCTCAGCCCGCTCTGGTCCCGGGCGGCAGGAAAGACTCGCTTGCGCGCCACAAAACGCGCCGCGGATACCGGCGCCAGTGGCGACGCCTGCAGCGACTGCAGGCTGCCACTGAGGGTGCCGCTGCCGGCATTGCCCCAACTGGCCCAGACCTCATCGAGCACCACCTGGCATTCATGGCTGGGGGCACCGGCGATGCGGCCACCGGCAAACAAGCGCCAGCGCAACCTGGCGGCGTCCACCGACGCCAGGTCGCCCTGCACCATGAACTCCACCGGGCCGTCGCCTCGCAGGCTCTGCGCACGCCCCAGGAGGCCACGCAAGCCGCGCCCGGTGGGGCCGGCATCCAGTAACAACTCACAACCTTTACGAGGCAGGGATTGCGGTCCGTTGGCGTCGAGAAACTCGATATCCCAGATGCCCCGCAGGTGATCGGCAAGGCGCACGCCAGGGTCCAGGGCCACCTCCAGCTTGGCTTCCCCGGGGGTGATCTCCTGCTCTTCCTTGCGGCGAACATCCTGACGCAGCAACTCCTTCTGGGTGTAGTACGCCACAGGGATAGCCGCTCCCGTCACCGCCAGACCGGTCAAAAATCCTCTTCTCGAAAACCTCATCGCTCTACCTTTATCCAGTGGCGCGTCACGCATCTAGCTAGAACGTTGGATTTGCAGGGAAATTTACCGGCCAGCGATTGCCGCGACGCTAAATTTGCTCTCGGCCAGCTCGTTTATCGCGGATAGATGTGCACAAAAGGTCGGACCCGGCAGCACTGAACCCCAGGGCCCGACCCCGTCATCAGCCCGCCTGCGACTGGGATAGCAATGATCAAAATATCTGGTAAGAAAACCCTCTATCTGAGCCTGCTGATACTTATCATCGCCGCCCTCGGCGTCGGTGCCGGCGCGGCCTGGCACTACTACTGGAAAGACCGGGTGTCCTACCCCAACGAGATCGTCAAGCACGCCAACGACCTGCAAGAACGCATCATCTCCTTCGACAGCCACATCACCGTGCCCCTGGATTTCGGCACCGAAGGCAGCGAAGCGGACAAGGACACCTCTCGCCAGTTCGATCTGGTCAAGGCCGGTCGCGGCCGCATGTCCGGCGCCGCCCTGAGCATCCTGGCCTGGCCGGAGATGTGGAACGGCCCCAACGCGCCGCACCGCCCCACCGCTGGCTTCGTCGAGGAAGCCCGCCACCAGCGCGAGACCCGTTACCGGATCATCCAGGGCATGGTGCGTGACTTCCCCAACCAGGCCGCCATCGCCTACACCCCCGCCGACCTGCGCCGCATTGCCTCCGAAGGCAAGGTGGCGGTGGTGATCAGCCTGCTCAATGCCTACGCCATGGGCGACGACCTGGACCAGCTGGACCAGTGGGCCGCACGGGGCATGCGCCTGTTCGGCTTCAGCTATGTGGGTAACAACGACTGGGCCGACTCGTCGCGCCCGCTGCCCTTCTTCAATGACACCCGGGACGCCCTCGGCGGCCTCTCGCCCGTCGGCAAGCAGGCGGTGCAGCGGCTCAATGACCTGGGGGTGGTGATCGACGTCTCGCAGATGTCGAGCAAGGCCCTGGACGACGTTGCGAGCCTGACCCGGGCACCGGTGGTGGCTTCCCACTCCGCCCCCAGGGCGCTGGTGGATATCCCGCGCAACCTCAGCGACCAGGAAATGCAACAGATCAAGGCCACCGGCGGGGTGATCCAGGTCGTGGGCTTCTCCACCTACCTGCGCCCCCTCAGCCAGCCGACCCTGGACAAGCTCAATGCCTTGCGCAAGCGCTTCGACCTCGGGCCACTGCAAGGCCTGGAGAACGCACTGATGCCCGGCGACGCCGTGATCACCATCTGGCCGGAACAGCGCTTTGGCGAATACGCCAGCTCCCTGTACGGCATCCTCGATGAGGAACCCAAGGCCAGCCTCAAGGACTATGTCGACGCCATCGATTACACGGTGAAGAAAGTCGGCATCGACCACGTCGGCATCAGCTCGGACTTCAACGAGGGCGGTGGCGTCAATGGCTGGATGAGCGTGGCGGACAACCGCAACGTCACCGCCGAGCTGATCCAGCGTGGCTACAGCGATATCGAGATCGCCAAGCTCTGGGGCGAGAACTATCTGCGCGTCTGGGAACAGGTGCAGAAACTGGCCAAGCCTGCAAAACCCGCCCCTCAACCCGCCATCGCCGGCTAACCCATGACCACGAGCCTTCCTGTGACCAACCGTCGGACATTCCTCAAACAAGCAGGCCTGTTGGCCGCCGCCCTGCCCCTGGGCAACCTCGCCATCAGCCAGGCCCGGGCCGACAGTGCCACCGCCAGTGCTTCGCAGTGGACCCAATTGCGCCAGTTGTTCGACCTCGACCCGGACTACGTGCACCTGGCCAATTTCCTCATCACCTCGCACCCGAGGCCGGTGCGCGAGGCCATCGAAAAATACCGCGCAGTGCTCGACCGCAACCCGGCCATGGCCATGGACTACGACACCCAGTACACCTGGAAGCGCGAGGCCCAGGTGCGCGAAAGTGTCGGCCGCTACCTGCAGATCAAGCCCGGCCAGGTGGCCCTGACCGGCAGCACCACCGAAGGCCTGGCCCTGATGTATGGCGGCATCCACGTGCGCCCCGGACAGGAGATCCTGACCACGGTTCACGAGCACTACTCGACCCGCAACGCGCTGAAGTACCGCACCCAGCGCGACGGCACCCAGGTGCGCACCATCGAACTGTTCAAGTCGCCCCACCGGATGTCCACCGACGAAGTGCTGGGCAACATCGACCGCAACATCCGCGCCAACACCCGCGTACTGGGCATGACCTGGGTGCAGTCGGGCAGCGGCGTGAAACTGCCGATCGGCGAGATCGGCAAGCTGGTGGACCAGCACAACCGCAATCGCGATGAGCACGAGCGGATTCTCTACTGCGTCGATGGTGTGCACGGGCTGGGGGTGGAGGACATCACCTTTGCCGACCTGAACTGCGACTTCTTCGTCGCCGGCACCCACAAATGGATGTTCGGCCCGCGGGGCACCGGGATCTTCTGCTCGCGCTCGGAACAGCTCGAACACCTGACGCCGATGGTGGCGACCTTCTCCGAAAACCAGAACTTCGCCACCACCATGACCCCCGGTGGCTACCACAGCTTCGAGCACCGCTGGGCCGTGGACCAGGCTTTCGACCTGCACATGCAGCTGGGCAAGGCCAACATCCAGTCGCGCATCCATGAACTCAACAGCTACCTCAAGCAGCGCCTGCAGGAGCACCCGGGCATCGAACTGGTCACGCCCCTGAGCCCGGAGCACTCCGCCGGCTTCACCTTCTTCCGCGGCCAGAACCTGGACACCGACGCCACCGCCGCCTGGCTGATCGAGAACCGCATCCTGGTGGACGCGGTGGACCGCGATGCCGGGCCGGTGGTGCGCATGGCCCCCGGCCTGCTCAACAGCGAGGCGGATATCGACCGGACCATGGACCTGCTGGGCAAGCGCCTGCGCAGCAGCAAGACCGCCTGAGCCGTTGCCACGCCCCCTGAACTCACATTGCACAAGGCTATTGACTGATGAAACCCATCGCCTGTTCCTCCCTGGCCGCCCTGGCCGGTTGCCTGATCAGCCTCAACGCACACGCGGTAGAACCGCCCAGGCCCGGCAGCGTGTTCAAGGACTGCAAGAACTGCCCGGAAATGGTGGTCCTGCCGGCCGGCAGCTTTGTCATGGGCACCCCGGAAGACGAAGTGGGCCGCGAGCCCGATGAAGGCCCGCAGCACACCGTGACCTTCAAGAACGCCTTCGCCATGAGCCGCTTCCATGTCACTGCCGCCGAGCTTGATGCCTACATCCGCGAAACCGGTACCGTGATCAAGGACGGCGACGACCGCCCCGGCCGCCTGTGCCAGGCCAGCAAGCCACGCTATGAACAGGGGCCGCGCCAGCCGGCGGTCTGCGTCGACTACGCCGACGTGCAGGCCTATACCCAGTGGCTGTCGAAGAAAACCGGCAAGCACTACCGGATGGTCAGCGAGGCGGAACGCGAATACGCCGCACGCGCCGGCAGCACCGGTTCCTTTCCCTTCCCTTTCGACGAGGAAGGCCAGTACCAGATCACCAAGCACGCCAACACCTACGGCCCCAAGGACGGCTTCAGTTTCACCGCCCCGGTGGGCAGCTATCCGCCCAATGCCTTCGGCATGTATGACATGCACGGCAACGTCTATGAATGGGTCGCCGACTGCTGGCACCCCGACTACGTGGGCGCACCTGCCGATGGCCGGGCCTGGATGGAAGAGTCGGAAGGGGTGTGCCTGGATGCCCAGATTCGCGGCAACGACTGGGGCGAGGCACCGGTATTCTCGCGTTCGGGCAACCGCAACAGCCGCAAGCGCGAAGTGCGCGGGGACTGGCTGAGCTTCCGGGTCGTGCGTGAGCTGGAACAGCCCGGCGCCAGCCACAAGTAGACACCCCGATGAACAGCGGCCCGGGGCAACAACCGCACCGGGCCACTGGCAGTATCAGGCGACGTCCCGGGCCTTGCCGGCCTGAGCCTGGCGAAGGTTCTCCAGCATCAGCCACAGGCCCTGGCGCAAGGCCGGGAACAGGCTGTTGTTGAAGTTGTTCCAACGCAGTTCGAGGATGGTGTCCTCGGGGCCGATTTCGGTGTTGAGCACGTCATGCAGCACCTCGCCGGAGTCGATACCGTTGTCCACGTAGTGGAACGACGCCCCGGTCAGGTATAGCGGCGCGGTCGGCTCGGTTTCCTTCGTCGCCCAATCCACTACTTTCTGCCCACGGGCGCCGTACAGGGCATTCCAGGTGGCATAGGCCCCGCGACGCTCATAGGGCGATTCGATGCGGGTGATGCCCGGGTGGATGTTCATGATCCGCCGGGCGAAAGGCGCTCCCGGGCGCACCAGTTCATCGAGGATCACCAGCAGGCCGTCGAGCACCACGATATCGGCTTTGAGCTCCACCAGGGTGTCGTGCAGGCGGCGTTCGAAATCCTGCTTGCCGGCGATGTGTTCGGCACTGCCGCGGGGATGGCGGCGATAGGTGGACGGCACGCTCAGCAGCAAGTCGTTGACCCGCTTGCCCTGCACTTCCAGGTCCGCCGGGTACAGCCACTGGCGGCCCGGCTGGTAGGCAAAGCCGTAGTCGCTGACCAACTGCTGGTCCCGTGGCGACTGCTCGTCATCGTCGTAGACCACGCCCACCAGTTCGTAGGCCTCGCCCAGGGGCGTCTGGTTCAGCGTCTGGACCAGAAACTCCAGCACCGATTTCATGTAGCGCTCGTGGTCCTTGTAAGCCACCGCCTGCCCGGCCTTGTCGGCGGCGGCATTTCGCAGGGACCAGATGTAGGCAAGCTTTATCTTCTTCATGGGTTCGCAATCTAGGAAGGAATCGGGAGCTGCAAAACCGCCGGCAACAGAACGCGACCACAGCGTTCAGCCAAGGGTTGTCACAGCGTGCTCCCTTGATTAACGAACGGCCAGGCGACGGATTTACGTGGCGAAGTCGAGGTTTTACCGCCCCAGCCCCCCGGCTCCCATGGCCACGACTGCAGCCTTTGCCCCTCTAAATCGCCACGGTGGTACTTCGTTTAGTCATTCAAGAGGTAATGGGTCCGACAGGCCCCTTACGCCTGCCGCCCTGCCCCGCCCTTTTTGCGCAGCAGCTTGCCCCAGCGCGGCCCATAGACCACAGATCGAAACAGGAATACCTAATGACCAATCCGGCACGCGGCGCCACCCGCGAACTCCTGGGCCTGCTACGGCCTTTCTGGTTCATCGTGACCGTCTCCATCCTGCTGGGGGGGCTCGCGGGGCTGAGTGTCACCAGCTTGCTGGCGACCATCAACAGCGCACTCAACACCGACGAGGGCATGAGCCGAGGGGTCGCCCTGCTGTTTGCCGGCCTTTGCCTGCTGGCCATCTTCAGCTCGATCTTTTCCGATATCGGCAGCCACTATGTCGGGCAGCAGATCATCGCCAAACTGCGCAAGGAGTTGGGGGGCAAAGTACTCTCGGCGCCCATCGAGCAATTGGAACGCTTTCGCAGCCACCGACTGATCCCGGTGCTGACCCACGATGTCGACACCATCAGCGACTTCGCGTTCACCTTTGCCTCCCTGGCCATTTCGCTGTCGATCACCATCGGTTGCCTGGTCTACCTGGCCACCTTGTCAGTGCCGATCTTTCTCATGGTGCTGGTGGCCGTGGTGATCGGCGTGCCGGTTCAGTACTGGGCCAGCGCCAAGGGCATCAAGGGTTTCGACGACGCCCGGGAAGAAGAGGATGTGCTGCAAAAGCACTACAGTGCGATTGCCGACGGCGCCAAGGAGCTGCGCATTCACCGACCACGCCGCCAGCGCATGCTGACCGATAAGATCCAGGCCACCGCGGACCGGATCTGCGCCCTGCAGATCAAGTCGGTGAACACCTTCATCATTGCCAGGAGCTTCGGCTCCATGCTGTTCTTCGTGGTCATCGGCCTGGCCATCGCCCTGCAGGCTATCTGGCCCAGTGCCGACAAAGCGGCGATGAGCGGCTTCGTGCTGGTGCTGCTGTACATGAAGGGGCCACTGGAACACCTGCTGGGCACCCTGCCAACCGTCAACCGCGCACGCATCGCCTTCCACCGGATCATGCAGTTGTCCGAGCAGTTCTCCTCCCCTGAACCCCATCTGCTGAGCCATGATGCCGAGGTGCGCAAGCAAGCAGTGCAGAGCATCGAGCTGTGCAACGTGCGCTACGACTATCCGACCGTGAGCGGAGGCAATCCCTTCAGCCTGGGGCCGGTGAACCTGAAGATCGAGCAAGGCGACATCGTCTTTATCGTCGGCGAGAACGGCTGTGGCAAGACCACCCTGATCAAGTTGCTGCTGGGCCTCTACAGCCCGCAATCCGGCGAGGTCCGACTCAATGGCCAGGCGGTCCAGGCCCGGGACCTGGATGACTACCGGCAGTCGTTCACCACGGTGTTCTCCGATTACCACCTGTTCGACGACCTGATCCAGGCCAATCCGACCCTGCCGGTGGACGTCAGCCAATACCTGGAGCGTCTGGAGATCGCCCACAAGGTCAGCATCCACGAAGGCAACTTCAGTACCACCGACCTGTCCACCGGCCAGCGCAAACGCCTGGCCCTGGTCAATGCCTGGCTGGAAGAACGCCCGGTACTGGTGTTCGACGAATGGGCTGCCGACCAGGACCCGACCTTCCGGCGGATTTTCTACACCGAGCTACTGCCGGATCTCAAGCGTCTGGGCAAAACCATCATCGTCATCAGCCACGACGATCGCTACTTCGATATCGCCGACCAACTGGTGCGCATGGAGGCCGGGCAAGTCATGACACATCTGCAACCGGCGTGATTGTTTCCGGTTTATGGCAACTGGTGCGTCATACAGATAGAACTGAGAATTACTAGCATTAACAATCATTACATCTGCCGGATCTATAAGAGCATATGAGCATGCCCGCACAACACCGACTGACCCCTCTGACCAAAGCACTGCTTTGCCAGGCGTTCTCGCCCAAGATAGCTTCCCGCACCCTGGGCCTGGCC
Organism: Pseudomonas sp. GW822-FHT04H02; assembly: GCF_058800645.1. Classification (NCBI taxonomy): domain Bacteria; kingdom Pseudomonadati; phylum Pseudomonadota; class Gammaproteobacteria; order Pseudomonadales; family Pseudomonadaceae; genus Pseudomonas; species Pseudomonas sp. GW822-FHT04H02. Next base: position 934,472 of record NZ_JBXAMM010000004.1, read on the forward strand.
CTGACGGTGCCCTTGATGGCCCAGGTCCAGGCGCAGGAGATCCATTTCAACATCGCCGCCCAGTCCATGGCCTCGGCCCTGCAGGAGTTCGGGCGCCAGGCCAACATGCAGGTGTTGTATAGCCCTGACGATGTGCAAGGAAAACGCAGCAACGCGCTCACCGGCAGCTATGCGCCGGAGCGGGCCATCGCGGCCATGCTCAATGGCACGGGGGTGGCCTACACCCTCAAGGACAACTCGCTGACCATCCTCAATCGCACCAGCAGTGGCACACTGGAACTGGGGACCAGCACCATCAGTGGCCAGAACCTGGGCAGCACCACCGAGGACACCGGCTCCTACACCACCGGCCCCATGCAGACCGCCAGCAAGCTGGCCCTGACCGCTCGGGAAACCCCGCAATCGGTCACGGTCATCACCCGCCAGCGCATGGATGACCAGAACATGCGGACCCTGGAGGATGTGCTCAAGAGCACCCCCGGCATCGCCATCACCAAGGACGGCCCGCAGCGCTCGACGTTCTACTCCCGCGGGTTCGCCGTGGAAAACCTGATGACCGATGGCTTGCCCAACGACCTCTCCCACTACCTCAGCCGGGACATGAACTCCGCCCCGGACATGGCGATCTTCGACCGGGTGGAAGTGGTGCGCGGCGCCACCGGGATGATGCAGGGCTCGGGCAACCCGGCGGCGGCGGTCAACATGATCCGCAAGCGCCCCACCGCCACCCCACGCGTCACCATCACCGGCAGCGCCGGCAGCTGGGACAACTACCGTACCGAATTCGACGCCTCCAACGCCCTGAACGACAGCGGCACCCTGCGTGGCCGGGTGGTTACCGCCTATGAGAACAAGGACAGCTTCCAGGACCATGTCAGCTCCGAGCGCTCGGTGTTCTACGCCATCACCGAAGCCGACCTGAATGAAGACACCACCTTCACCTTCGGAGCCTCCAACCAGAACGCCAACAACAACAGTGCCTGGGGCGGCTTGCCCGTTGCCCGCGATGGCAGCGACCTGCACCTCAAGCGCTCCAGCTACCTGGGCAGCGACTGGGAATACTGGGACCAGGACAACACCACCGCCTTCACCCGCCTGGAATACCGCTTCGCCAACAGCTGGAAAATGCTCCTGTCCGCCAGCAAGAGCTGGTCTGACGTTAAGATGCATGGCTCGCTCCCGGAGCGCACCATGGACAGTGACTACCTTGAGTTTGGCCAGTACATCGGTCGGTACGAGTACGAAGACCAGCAAAACAGCTACGACGGTTATGTCACCGGTCCCTTCTCGCTGTTCGGCCGCACCCATGAACTGGTGGTGGGCGCCAGCCGCCGCGACTTGTCGTTCAAGGGCAAGGGCAACGCTGAGAGTTACGCGACCAACACCAACATTTACCGCCCCAGCAGCATCCCCAAGCCGGACATGAGCGCCACCCCCTGGACCCAACGCCGCACCAGCCAGCAGGAAGGCACCTACATCACCACTCGGCTGAACATCACCGATGACCTGAAATTCATCCTCGGTGGGCGCCTGGACTGGTACGACTTCGATGTGACGACGGCCTGGAACGGCAAGCCCAACTCCTCCAGCCTGCCGAACAAGGTCACCCGCCACTTGACCCGTTACGCCGGTGCCATCTATGACCTGGACCAGAATCACTCGGTGTATGTCAGCTACACCGACATCTTCCGTCCACAGACCGAGCTCGATACCCAGAACAACGCACTCAAACCCATCGAGGGCAAAAACTACGAACTGGGTATCAAGGGCGAGTACTTCGACGGCAGCCTGAATGCCAGCGCGGCGATCTTCCGCATCGATCAGGAAAATCGCGCCAAGGAAGTCACCAACCGCAACCTCTGCACCCCGGCAGGCACCACCTGCTACGAAGCGGCCGGCGCGGTTCGCAGCGAAGGTATCGAACTGGAGATCAACGGTTCCCTGGCGCCAGGCTGGGAGCTGGGGGCCGGCTACACCTACTCCGCCGCCAAGTACACCAAGGACGCCAACGAGGACAATGTCGGCCGCCTGTTCAGCACCAACATTCCCCGTCATATCTTCAAGGCCTTCACCAGCTACCAACTGCCTGGCGACCTCAATCGCTGGACCATCGGTGGCGGCCTGTATCGACAGAACACCGTCTACAACAAGGGCTCCAACGACGCTGACGCGCCGCCGCCCTACAGCTACCGCATCGAACAGAAGTCCTACACCCTGGTGGACCTGATGGCCACCTACAAGGCCACCGAGAACGTCGATGTGCGCCTGAACCTGAACAACATTTTCGACAAGCGCTACTACCGGGACATCAGTTCCAATCCTGACTTCGGCAACAGCCTGTACGGCGACCCGCGCAACGCCATGGTCACGGTCCGCTGGTCCCTCTGATCCCCTGCCCCACGCCTGGGGGACGTCGCCAAAGGCGACATCCCCCTCAAGGCGGCCATACCCGTTCCCCCTCCTTCCCTGCCTGATTCCCCCAGATCCCTTCCTGCATCCTGTAGGAGCCGGCTTGCCGGCGAAAGGGCCCCCAAGCCTGATGTAAGCCTTGAAGCCGCCTTCGCTGGCAAGCCAGCTCCTACGCGGGGGATGGACGCGCAAGCGACCTGTAGGAGCCGGCTTGCCGGCGAAAGGGCCCCCAAGCCGGGTGTAAACCTTGAAGCCGCCTTCGCTGGCAAGCCAGCTCCTACCCCGGGGGAATGGGCGCGCCAGCTCCTACGGGGGTGGCCCCATGCGCTCAGCGGGCTGCTGGTGACCTTTGGCCACCCATAAAAAAGGCCCGGACCGTTGCCGGTCCAGGCCTTGGGGCTACTTTTGGGTTCAGGCCATCAACTGCTCCTTGAAACTCTCCAGGAGCTCGGTTGAATAGACCATGTCCTCGTGGCCACTGGCGATCCGCAACGAAGCCCGCAGGCCGCCCTCCCCGACCTGGCCGGCCAGGGCCCGCTCAAGCTCGACAATCTCCTGTTCGCTGTAGTCACTGGACCACCACAGATGCGGCGCAACCTGCAACGGCCGGTAGGCATACTGGGCAAACAAGTGGCTCAAGTCTTCGAACACCGAATGGATCAACGAAGCGTCGAACTCCGCCTTGAACGCACTCACGGCCCGTTCGAGCTCGGCGGCATCCAACTGGACATGCCTGACGACCCAGGCATGAATGCTCTCCCAGGTCAGTTCGGCCTCCTGCGCCAGGCGGCTACCGATCAGTTCGGCATTGCCAGGGAACAACAGGCTCAAGCGCTCGATCACCGCTTGCCACTCGGACTCGGCGTTCACAGGCTTGGGCGTGTCCCGCTCCAGCAGATGGATCTCGCCGTTCACCTGGGGCGGTGTCGGATCGAACAGGCCGAGGAAATGCACCTCTTCACCTGCCGCCTCCAGTTCAGTGGCCGCATCCATCGCGATTGAACCACCCAACGACCAACCCATCAGGTGGTAAGGCCCGCTCGGCTGGATCTTGCGGATATTGGCCACATAACGCTCAACCATGGCCTGCCACGAAACCTCGTTCCAGTCTGCTTGCAGGTAGGACTGATGCAGTACCCCATACACGGTGCAATGGTCGCGCAACTGCCCGGCCAGGGCGAGGTAGCCGTAGACACTGCCACCTGCTGGATGGAAGCAGAACAGTGGTTGCCCCGAGCCCCCCAACAGAACGATGTTATCCGTCCCGCGCGGGTTGTCGGCAGCGATCAAACGGGCCATTTGCGCCACACTCGGCGAAGTGAACAAGGTATTGACGCCCAACTCCAGGTGCAACGCCCGATTGATCATCCCGATCAGCCGCAATGCATCCAGAGAATGCCCGCCCAGCTCGAAGAAGTTATCGTCACGACCAATCCGCTCGACCCCCAGCGCCTCGCCCCAAAGGGCTGCAATCCGCTCCTCCAGCTCACCCTGAGGGGCCTGGTACTGATGCTGCAGCGTGGCCGCGTCGGCGGCAGGCAGGGCCTTGCGGTCCAATTTGCCGTTGGGGCTCAGAGGCAGCCGCTCGAGGAACAACAGATACGCCGGCAGCATGTAGTCCGGCAATACGTCCTTGAGTGCCGAGCGCAAGCACTCACGCAGAACGGCCTGGTCCTCGATGGTCTGCGCCGCCACGCCCGCGGCCGGCACGATGTACGCCACCAGCTGTGGCCCACTCGCCCCGTCCTGAGCCAGGACAATCGCCTCGCGCACCTGGACCTGTTCCAACAGGCGCGCTTCGATCTCGCCCATTTCAATGCGGAAGCCGCGGATCTTCACCTGATGGTCGATGCGTCCGGCGTAGTCGATCACCCCATCGGCATCGTAACGAGCCAGGTCGCCGGAGCGGTACAGACGCCCGCCGTCGGTGCTGAACGGATCAGGAATGAAGCGCTCCGCCGTCAACCCCGGACGCTCGTGGTAACCCCGGGCCAGCAGGTCGCCGCCGATCATCAATTCACCGATGGCACCAGGCAGCGGCAACTGGCCGCTGGTGTCCAGCAGGTAGATGGCACGGCCCGGCAGCGCCCTGCCCAGGGGAATCATGCTCGGCAGCGGCTCGTCGCCCTTGAGGTAACGCGTGCAGTCATGGGTGGCCACACTCACCGTGGCTTCGGTGGGTCCATAGGTGTTGAGCAGGCAGGCCTGGCTCAGCCCGGCTTTTTTCCACGCGGCCACACCTTCCGCCGCCATGGCCTCGCCCCCCAGGTTGAGCTGGCGCAAGCGACCGAAGTCCCGCGGCGGCTTGGCCGCGTAATCCTTGCCCAGCATGAACCAGTAGGCGGTGCTCAAGTCGACGATGCTGATGCCCTGCTCGATCAACTCGCGGTAGAAGGTTTCGCTGTCCCACAGCGCCTTGCCGCGAATCACCACCGAGGCACCGCAGATCAGCGCCGGGTACAGCTGTTCGACAAAGGCGTCGAAGTTGAAGGTGGAGAACTGCAGGCCACGGTCGGCGGCGGACATCTTGAAATGAATCACCGAGGCACGGGCATGCTGGCTCAGGGCGTTATGGCTGATGCCCACGCCCTTGGGCCGACCGGTGGAGCCCGAGGTGTACATCACATAGGCCAGGTTGTCGGCATCGCTGCGCGACGGCGGATTGCCAACCGCCTCGGCGGCGGACCAGGCCTGGCGTTGATCCAGGCACAGGTGCATGAGCTGATCCGGGATTGCCAGGCGATCCAGCAGCGGCGTCTGGGTCAGCAGCAACTGGATGCCGCTGTCCTGCATCATGTAATGCAAGCGATCTTGCGGGTATTCAGGGTCCAGGGGCACATAGGCGCCACCGGCCTTGAGCACCGCCAACAGGCCGACAATCATGTCCAGCCCGCGCTCCACGGCAATCCCCACCCGCACGTCCGGGCCCACGCCCAATTCGATCAGCCGGTGAGCCAACTGGTTAGCCCGCTGGTTGAACTGGGCGTAGCTCAGTTGCTGATCAGCGCACAGCAGCGCCAGTGCATCCGGAGTCTTGGCGGCCTGCATCTCGAACAACTGATGAACGTTCGGGCCACGGCCAATCTCCCTCGCGGCACGACTGGATTCACCTTCGATGCGCGCGCGCTCACCGTCACTGAGCAGCGACAGATCACCCAGGCACAGGTCGGCACTGTCGATCATGCTCAGCAGCAACTGCTGCAGGCCGGCCGCCAGCTGGTCGATAACCGTCGCGCTGAAATGCTGCAACGAATAGCTGTAGTCGAAGGACAGCAGCTCGGTCACGTACACCGACAGCGTCAGCGGGTAGTTGGTCTGCTCGTGGTTGCCCACTTCACCGAAACTCAACTGCGCCGGGGCGCCTTTCTCCAGGGCCTCGGACACCGGGTAGTTTTCGAACACCAGAATGTTGTCGAACAGGGCATCCGCTCCCAGGCCGGCCCAGCGCTGCACTTCAAACAACGGCGTGTGCTCATAATCACGCAGGGCCAGGTTGCGCGCCTGCACCGCTTGCAGCCAATCCCCCAGGAGCATTTGCGCACGGGGAGCAGCCACTACGGGCAAGGTGTTGATGAACAGCCCGATCTGCTGCTCCACGCCCTTGAGCTCCGCCGGGCGGCCGGACACCGTGGCACCGAACACCACCGTGTCCTGGCCCGTGCAGCGTTGCAGCAACAGCAGCCACGCCGCTTGCACCAGGGTATTGACCGTGACCTTCTGCTGGCGGGCGAACTCGCTCAAGCGCCGGGTCTGATGGGCATCCAGGGTATACACCTGCTCAGCGTGTCCTGGCGTCCCGGGAACATCCGGGGCAATGGCCTGGGCCAGGCGGGTCGGCTCCTCCAGAGTCAACAGTTGCTCTTTCCAGAAGCGCTCGCACGCCTGGGCATCCTGGCGCTGCAACCAGCCGATGTAATCCCGATAGCGACCGGGAGCCGTTGGTGACGACTGCCCGTCATAGCGCTGCAGGACCTCTCCGAGCAACTGCGAGTTGCTCCAGCCATCCATGAGGATGTGATGGTTGGTGTAGACCAGGTGGTAGCGTTGCTCAGCAGTGCGCACCAGGGTCAGGCGCAACAGCGGCGCAGCCTGCAGATCGAAACCTCGCTGGCGCTCGGCCTCGGCCAGGGTGTCGAGGGCCTCGGACACTTGCGGTTGGCCACGCCAGTCGTGTTCGACGCACTCCAGGGCGACCTGCTTGTGCACCACCTGGATCGGTGTCGACAACTCGCCTTGCCAGAGGAAGCCGGTACGCAGGATGTCATGCCGATCGACGGTGGCTTGCCAGGCCTGGACGAAGCGCTCGGGATCGAGGCCGTCCACATCGACCCGCAGTTGGTTGATGTAGTCGCCCCCCTGTTGCTCGTACAAGGTATGGAACAGCATGCCCTGCTGCATCGGCGACAACGGATAGAGGTCCTCGACCTCGGCCAGGGCCAGTGGCAGCCGGTCCAGTTGCTGCTGGTTCAGGCCCGCCAGCGGGAAGTCCGACGGGGTCACCCCACGGTGCTCGGGCTGGCTGCAATGCTCGATCAGCGCCTTGAGCTCCCGGGCGTAGTCATCGGCCAGATGCTGGATCGTCGCCGGTTTGAACATGGCCTGGCTGAAGGTCCAGTCCAGCTCCAGTTCACCGCCATAGACCTGGCCGTTGATGCTCAGCCAGTTGCCCAGAGGCGCTTGCAAGCTCTGATCCTCGCCCTTGGCTTCGGCGGCAGGGGCGAACCAGGTATCCGGCTCGTCGAAGCTGCCGTCGAACTGGCCCAGGTAGTTGAAGGTGATGCGCGGTACCGCCAGCGCCGCCAGGGTCTGTTGCGCCACCTCGTCTCCCAGGTAGCGCAGGGCGCCAAAGCCGATGCCCTTGTTCGGCACCGCACGCAGTTGCTCCTTGATGAACTTGATCGAGTCGGCCAGGGCCGGCTGCGGCGTCAGCTTCACCGGGAACACGCTGGTGAACCAACCCACGGTGCGGGTCAGATCAACCTCGTCGAACAGCTCTTCGCGACCGTGGCCTTCCAGTTGCACCAGGGCGCTGGATTCACCGGTCCAGCGAGTGATGACCCGAGCCAGGGCGGTCAGCAGCAGATCGTTGATCTGGGTGCGATAGGCCGCCGGGGCCCCTTGCAGCAGTCGCTGGGTATCGGCTTTGTCCAGGCGCATGCTGAGGCTGATGGCGTGCTGGTTCTGCAGCCCTCCGGCCTGGTGATCACAAGGCAGGCTCGCGCCGCCATCCTGCAATTGTGCCTGCCAGTACGACAGTTCCTGTTGCAACGCCGGGCTGCGGGCGTAGGTCTGCAAGTGCTCGGCCCAGGCCTGGGTCGAGCTGGTCTTGGCCGGCAGTGGCTGGCAGCTCAACAGACGCTGCATGTCCTCCAGCAGGATGCGCCAGGACACCCCATCCACCACCAGGTGGTGGATGCTCAGCAGCAAGCGCTGGCTGTGGTCGGCCAGGGTCAACAACACCCCGCGCAACAACGGCCCCTGTTGCAGGTTGAGGCTGCGCTGGGCCTGCTCACAGAACTCGCGCAACTCCTGGTCGTTGGCCACCGTGGCCTGCCAGAGCAAGGCCGGCTGTTCAGTGACTTCGGCAAAAGCGGCGCTCCAGCCGTCCTGCTGTTCGGCAAATCGCAGGCGCAGGGCATCATGCTGCAGCACCAGGGCCTGCAGCGCCGCCTCAAGTGCCTCGGCCTGCAACGGCCGCTGCGGCTTGAGCAGCACCGACTGGTTCCAGTGGTGCCGTTCCGGCACCGGGGTGTCGAAGAACCACTGCTGGATCGGCAGCAGCGGCATTTGCCCACGCACCGGGCCCTGGTCGATCTGCAAACCGCCCTCGCCCTGCTCCGCCACCGTGGCCAGCCCCTGCACCGTCTGGTGCTGGAACAGGTCCTTGGGGGTGAAGCGGATACCGGCCTGCCGGGCACGGCTGACCACCTGGATCGAGATGATCGAGTCGCCACCCAGTTCGAAGAAGTTGTCGGTGACGCCCACCTGCTCAAGCTTCAGCACATCGGCCCAGATCGCCGCGATCTGTTGTTCCAGCGGGTTCTGCGGCGCGACGTAGGTCTGCTGCATCAGCTGCGCATCGACTTTCGGCAGCGACTTGCGATCCAGCTTGCCGTTCGGCGTCAGCGGCAGCGCTTCGAGGAACAGCAGGTAAGTGGGCACCATGTAGTCCGGCAGGCTCTCGCGCAGGCGAGCCTTGATGCTCTCGCGCAACTGCGCCTGGCGCTCGTTACTCGACGCCACCTCGGCGTCCACCGGCACGATGTAGCCCACCAGCTGCTGGCCGCTCGGCCCTGGCTGGGCGATCACCGCCACTTCCAGTACCGGGTCCTGCTCCAGCAAGCGCGCTTCGATCTCGCCCAGCTCGATACGGAAACCCCGCACCTTCACCTGATGGTCGACACGGCCTACGTACTCCACCAAGCCATCGGTGCGATAGCGGGTCAGGTCGCCGCTGCGGTACAGCCGGGCGCCGGTGGTGCTGTAAGGGTCGGGAATAAAGCGTTCCGCTGTCAGCCCCGGACGATCCAGGTAACCCCGGGCCACGCCCAGGCCACCCAGGTACAGCTCGCCTGCCACGCCAACCGGTAATAGGTTGAGGTTGGCATCGGCCACGTAGGCGCTGCGGTTGCCAACGATATTGCCGATAGGCGCGTAGGCCACGTCGCAGGGATCACCGACACGGGCCTTCCAGATCAATGGCGTAACCACCGTCTCGGTCGGGCCGTAGCCGTTGAAGATGTACTTGGGCCGCAGCACTCGCCACGCCAAATCGTAACTGGCCTGGGGCACTGCATCGCCGCCGAAGCAGTAGACCCGCACCGCCGGCGGATTGCCGTCGCGCTCGGCGTGCACCGCCAGTTGTTGCAGGTACACCGGCGGGAACACACCGACGGTGACGCCGTAGCGATGCATCTGTTCGTAGGTGAATTCCGGCGACCACAAACTATCGTCGCGGATCAGCACGCTGGCACCGTAGATCAGCGGGTGCATCCAGCCTTCATGGGAGCCGTCGAAGGCGAAGGACATGAAGTGCAACTCGCAATCCGCCGGGCTCATTTCATAGCGCTCGCCGGTGGCCAGGCTGTGCATGGCCAGCGGGCCGTGGGACACCGCCACGCCCTTGGGCAAGCCGGTGGACCCAGAGGTGTAGATCACATAGGCGAGGTTTTCCTCGGCCAGATCCACTTGGGGGGCGCTGGCCGGGTAGCCGGCAAAATCTGCGGCCCGTTCCACCGACAAGGTCGGCAGGCCATCGGGGATCGGCAAGCGATCCAGCAGGTGGCTCTGGGTCAGCAGCAGCCACGCGCCACTGTCTTGCATCATGTAGCGCAGGCGGTCCTGGGGGTACTCGATATCCAGCGGCACATAAACCCCGCCGGCCTTGAGCACGGCCAGGAAGGCCACCATGATTTCCGCGCAACGCGGCATGGCGATGGCCACCCGCACTTCCGGGCCAACGCCCAGCTCGATCAACTTGTGCGCCAGCTGGTTGGCTTGAGTATCCAGCTCGCGATAGCTCAGGCGCTGCTCGGCGAAGAACACCGCCGGGGCATCCGGCGCCTTGGCCGCCTGATCGGCGAACAGCTGGTGGACGAAACGGTGGGTCGGGTAGACCACATCGGTGTGATCCCAGTCCTCGCGGATTCGACGCTGCTCGTCCTGAGTCAGCATGGGCAACTCGCCCAGGCCCGTCTGCGGATGCTCCATCAGGTTCAGCAGCAGGCTCTGCAAGTGCCCGCCCAACTGTTGCATCGACGCCGCGGTGAACGACTCGCGGGCATAGATGAACTCGAACGACAGGCTCTCACCCAGATTGACCGCCACCGTCAGCGGGTAGTTGGTCTGCTCGTGGTTGCCCACTTCACCGAAACTCATCTGCGCCGGTGCGCCTTTTTCCAGGGCCTCGGACACCGGGTAGTTCTCGAACACCAGGATGTTGTCGAACAGGGCTTCACCGCCCTGGCCGGCCCAGCGCTGCACCTCATACAACGGCGTATGTTCATATTCCCGCAGGGCCAGGTTGCGCGCCTGCACCGCTTGCAGCCAGTCGTTGACCGCCATGTCCGGACGCGGCGTGGCCACTACCGGCAAGGTATTGATGAACAGCCCGATCTGCTGCTCCACCCCACGCAGCTCGGATGGCCGCCCCGAGACCGTGGCGCCGAACACCACGGTGTCCTGGCCCGTGCAGCGTTGCAGCAACAGCAGCCACGCCGCTTGCACCAGGGTATTGACCGTGACCTTCTGCTGCCGGGCGAACTCGCCGAGGCGGCGAGTCTGAGCAGCATCCAGCCCATGTCTGTGCGCCGCGTGACCGTGGCCGCCAAGGCCCTGGGCATCCCGGGCAATGGCCTGGGCCAGGCGGGTCGGCTCATCCAGGGCCAGCAACTGTTCTTTCCAGAAGCGCTCGCAGGCCTGGGCATCCTGGCGTTGCAGCCAGCCGATGTAATCCCGATAGCGACCGGGCGCCTGATGCGGCAACTGCCCGGCATAGCGCTGCAGGACTTCGCCGAGCAACTGCGAGTTGCTCCAGCCGTCCATGAGGATGTGGTGGTTGGTGTAGATCAGGTGATAACGCTGCTCGCCGCTACGCACCAGGGTCAGTCGCAGCAGCGGTGCCGCCAGCAGGTCGAAGCCGCGCTGGCGCTCGGCCGCGGCCAGGTCGTCCAGGGCCTCGGCCAGTTGCGGTCGGTCACGCCAGTCATGCTCGGCACACTCCAGGGTGATGTGCTTGTGCACCACCTGGATCGGCGTCGCCAGTTCGCTCTGCCAGAGAAAACCGGTACGCAGGATGTCATGGCGATCGATGGCCGCCTGCCAGGCCTGCTGGAAGCGCTGGGGATCGAGGCCGTCCACATCCACCCGCATTTGGTTGATGTAGTCCCCCGCGGCCTGCTCGTACAGGGTGTGGAACAGCATGCCCTGCTGCATCGGTGACAGCGGATAGAGGTCCTCGATCTGGGCGACCGGCAGCGGCAGGCGATCCAGTTGCTGCTGGCTCAGGCCGGCCAGAGGGAAGTCCGACGGGGTCACGCCGCGATGCTCGGGCTGGCTGCAATGTTCGATCAGCGCCTTGAGCTCCTCGGCGTATTCATCCGCCAGGCGCTGGATGGTCGCCGGTTCGAACATGGCCTGGCTGAAACTCCAGCCCAGGCTCAATTCCCCCCCATAAACCTGGCCGTTCAGGGTCAGCCAGTTACCCAAGGGGGCTTCGCCACTCTGATCTTCGCCCTTGGCTTCGGCCGCCGGGGCAAACCACCCGGCCTGCTCGTCAAAGCTGGCGTCGAACTGGCCCAGGTAGTTGAAGGTGATGCGCGGCACTGCCAGGGCGGCCAGGGTCTGTTGCGCCGCTTCGTCCCCCAGGTAGCGCAGGGCACCAAAGCCGATGCCCTTGTTCGGCACCGCACGCAATTGTTCCTTGATGAGCTTGATCGAGTCGGCCAGGGCCGGCTGCGGCGTCAGCTTCACCGGGAACATACTGGTGAACCAGCCCACGGTGCGGGTCAGATCGACGTCGTCGAACAACTCTTCGCGACCGTGGCCTTCCAGTTGCACCAGGGCGCTGGACTCACCGGTCCAGCGGGTGATGACCCGGGCCAGGGCGGTGAGCAGCAGATCGTTGATCTGGGTGCGGTAGGCCGCCGGGGCATCCTGCAACAAGCGCTGGGTGCTGGTTTTATCCAGCCGCGTGCTGACGCTGCCGGCGTGCTTGTTGTGCAGTTCCGCAGATGGATGATCGCAAGGCAGGTTCGCCCCGCCGTCCTGCAACTGCGCCTGCCAGTACGACAGTTCCTGTTGCAGCGCCGGGCTGCGGGCGTAGGCCTGCAAGTGCTCGGCCCAGGCCTGGATCGAGCTGCTCTTGGCCACCAGTGGCTGGCCATCCAGCAGCAGTTGCAGGTCCTCCAGCAGAATTCGCCAGGACACCCCATCCACCACCAGGTGATGGATGTTCAGCAGCAGGCGCTGGCTGTGGTCGGCCAGGGTCAGCAACGTAGCGCGCAACAACGGCCCCGCTTGCAGGTTCAGGCTGCGCTGGGCCTGCTCGCAGAACGCTTGCAGTTCCTGGTCGTTGGCCACCGTGGCCTGCCAGAGCAAGGCCGGCTGCTCAGTGACTTCGGCAAAAACGGCGCTCCAGTCGCCCTGCTGTTCGACAAACCGCAGGCGCAAGGCATCATGCTGCAGCACCAGGGCCTGCAGTGCCGTCTCAAGTGCCTCGGCTTGCAGCGGCCGCAGTGACTTGAGCAACACCGACTGGTTCCAGTGATGACGTTCCGGCACCGGGGTGTCGAAGAACCACTGCTGGATCGGTAACAGCGCCGTGGCACCACGCACCGGCCCCTGGTCGATCTGCAAACCGCCCTCACCCTGCTCCGCCACCGTGGCCAGCCCCTGCACCGTCTGGTGCTGGAACAGCTCTTTCGGGGTGAAGCGGATACCGGCCTGACGCGCACGGCTGACCACCTGGATCGAGATGATCGAGTCGCCGCCCAGCTCGAAGAAGTTGTCGGTGACACCGACTCGCGCAAGCTTCAGCACATCGGCCCAGATCGCTGCGATCTGCTGTTCCAGCTCGCTCTGCGGAGCGATATAGGCCTGCTGCAGCAGGCTGGCGTCGGCCTGAGGCAGAGCCTTGCGATCCAGCTTGCCGTTGGGGCTAAGAGGCAGCGCCTCAAGGAACAGCAGGTGAGCCGGCAGCATGTAGTCCGGCAGCACCTCTTTGAGTGCTGCTTTCAACTGCTCACGCAGCAGCGTCTGGTCTTCCTGACTTTCTGCCACCACGCCCGCGGCTGCGACCACGTAGGCCACCAACTGCTGGCCGCTGGGTCCCGGCTGAGCCAGTACCACGGCTTCGCGCACCAGCGGCAGTTCCAGCAGCCGCGCTTCGATCTCGCCCATTTCGATACGGAAGCCGCGGATCTTCACCTGATGGTCGATACGCCCGGCGTACTCGACCACGCCCTCTGCGTCATAGCGGGCCAGGTCGCCGGAGCGGTACAGGCGCCCGCCGTTGCTGCTGAACGGGTCGGGGATGAAGCGCTCTGCCGTCAGGCCTGGGCGGTCGTGGTAACCCCGGGCCAGCAGCTCGCCACCGATCATCAGCTCGCCGGTGGCGCCGCCGAGGGTCAGGTTGCCGCTGTTGTCCAGCAGGTAGATGGAACGGCCCGGCAAGCCCTTGCCCAGGGGAATCTGGCTGGGCAGAGGCTCTTCGCCCAACAGATAACGACTGCAATCATGGGCGGTAACGCTCACCGTGGCCTCGGTCGGCCCGTAGGTGTTGAGCAGGCAAGCCTGCTTCAGGCCGGCCTTTTTCCAGGCGGCCACGCCTTCCGCCGGCATGGCTTCGCCACCCAGATTGAGCTGGCGCAAACGACCGAAATCCCGAGGTTCGCCGGCGGCAAAATCCTTGCCCAGCATGAACCAGTAGGCGGTGCTCAAGTCGACAATGCTGATGCCCTGGGCCAGCAGTTGTTCATGGAACGTCTCGCTGTCCCACAGGTCCTTGCCGCGAATCACCACCGAAGCGCCACAGATCAGCGCCGGGTACAGCTGTTCGACAAAGGCGTCGAAGTTGAAGGTGGAGAACTGCAATCCACGATCTTCGGCACTCATATTGAAATAGTCCCGGGAGACCTGGGCATGCTGGCTCAAGGCTCGGTGACTGATATCCACCCCCTTGGGCCGGCCGGTGGAGCCGGAGGTGTACATCACATAGGCCAGGTTGTCGGCCAGCGCCCGTGGCGACGGATTGGCCGGTGACTGGCCGTGCAAGCCCTGCTCCTGCGAGTCCAGGCACAGGTACGGTACCTCCATGCCGGCGCGCAAACGCTCAAGCAGGGGCGCCTGGGTCAGCAGTAGCTGGATGCCGCTGTCCTGCATCATGTAATGCAAGCGATCCTGCGGGTATTCAGGGTCCAGGGGCACATAGGCGCCACCGGCCTTGAGCACCGCCAGCAGGCCGACAATCATGTCCAGCCCGCGCTCCACGGCAATCCCCACCCGCACGTCCGGGCCCACGCCCAGTTCGATCAGCCGGTGAGCCAACTGGTTGGCCCGCTGGTTGAACTGGCCATAGCTCAGTTGCTGGCCGGCACACAGCAGTGCCACGGCATCCGGGGTACGTTCGGCCTGGGCTTCGATCAATTGATGGACACACTCCGGCACCAGGTTCCGGGCCGGAGTGCGGCTGCGCTGCTGCTCGATCACATCGCGCTCGGTGGCACCGATCAAAGACAGCTCGCCGATACTGCACTGCGGATTGTCCACCATGGCCATCAGCAACTGCTGCAGATAAGCCGCCAGTTGCTGGATGTTCCCCTGAGCAAAGTGCTCCCGGGCATAGCTGAATTCGAAGGCCAGGGCCTGGCCCAGGTAGACCGACAAGGTCAGCGGGTAGTTGGTCTGCTCATGGTTGTCCACCGCACCGAAACGCAACTGCGCCGGGGCGCCTTTCTCCAGGGCCTCGGACACCGGGTAGTTCTCGAACACCAGGATGTTGTCGAACAGGGCCTCGCCTCCCAGGCCGGCCCAGCGCTGCACTTCATACAGTGGCGTGTGCTCGAAGTCGCGCAGGGCCAGGTTGCGCGCCTGCACGGCCTGCAGCCAGTCACTGGTCGCCATGTCCGCGCGGGGTGAGGCCACCACCGGCAGGGTGTTGATGAACAGGCCGATCTGCTGCTCCACGCCCTTGAGTTCCGCCGGGCGGCCGGAGACCGTGGCGCCGAACACCACGGTGTCCTGCCCGGTGTAGCGCTGCAACAACAGCAGCCAGGCCGCTTGCACCAGGGTGTTGACCGTGACCTTCTGCTGCCGGGCGAACTCGCTCAAGCGCTGTGTCTGCAGAGTATCGAGTTGCTGCTCATGGGCTCCGTGGCCCCTGCCCGCCGGATTCTGTGCACCACGGCTGATGGCCTGGGCCAGGCGAGTCGGCTCATCCAGAGTCAACAGTTGCTCTTTCCAGAAGCACTCGCAGACCTGGGCATCCTGGCGCTGCAACCAGCCGATGTAATCCCGATAGCGCCCAGGTCCCTGCCCCGACAATTGCCCCGCATAACGTTGCAGCACTTCGCCGAGCAACTGCGAGTTGCTCCAGCCATCCAGCAGGATGTGATGGTTGGTATAGATCAGGTGATAGCGCTGCTCTTCGGTGCGCACTAGGACCAGGCGCAACAAGGGCGCAGCCCCCAACTCGAAACCGCGCTGACGCTCCTGCTCGGCCAATGCGTCCAGAGTCTGGGAGTCGGCGGCGGATGCACGCCAGTCATGCTCGATCAGGCCCAGGGTGATGCGCTTGTGCACCACCTGGATCGGCTTCGACAACTCGCCCTGCCAGAGGAAACCGCTACGCAGGATGTCGTGGCTATCGATGGCCGTCTGCCAGGCCTGCTGGAAGCGCACCGGGTCGAGGCCGTCCACGTCTACCCGCAGCTGGTTGATGTAGTCGCTTCCCTCCTGCTCATACAAGGTATGGAACAGCATGCCCTGCTGCATCGGCGACAGCGGATAGAGGTCCTCGATCTGGCCCATCGACAACGGCAAGCGGTCCAGCTGTTGCTGGCTCAGGTCCGCTAGCGGGAAGTCCGACGGGGTGGCGCCACGGTGCTCGGGCTGGCTGCAATGCGCCACCAGCGCCTTGAGCTCCTCGGTATAGTCGTCGGCCAGCCGCTGCACGGTGGCGGTATCGAACATCTGCTGGCTGAAGGTCCAGTTCAGGCTCAACTCGCCGCCATAGACCTGGCCATCCAGGCTCAGCCAGTTGCTCAGCGGGGCCAGTGGGCTCTGGTCGTCGCCCTTGGCTTCACCGCTGGGTTTGAACAGGGAATCCTGCTCGTCGAAACTGCCGTCGAACTGGCCCAGGTAGTTGAAGGTGATACGCGGCACGGCCAGGGCTGCCAGGGTCTGCTGCGCCTGAGCATCCCCCAGGTAACGCAGGGCGCCAAAGCCGATGCCCTTGTTCGGCACCGCCCGCAGTTGCTCCTTGATGAACTTGATCGAATCGGCCAGGGACGCCTGCGGCGTGAGCTTCACCGGGAACATGCTGGTGAACCAGCCCACGGTGCGGGTCAGGTCGATGCTGTCGAACAGGTCTTCGCGGCCGTGGCCTTCCAGTTGCACCAGGGCACTGGCTTCGCCGGTCCAGCGGGTGATGACCCGGGCCAGGGCGGTGAGCAGCAGATCGTTGATCTGGGTGCGGTAGGCCGCCGGGGCATCCTGCAGCAGGCGCTGGGTACGGGCCTTGTCCAGGCGTGAACTCAGGCTGCTGGCGTGCTGGTTCTGCAACTCGGTCACCGGGCGATCCAGCGGCAGGTTCGACTCGACGCCCTGCAACTGGGCCTGCCAGTACTTGAGTTCTTCCTGCAGCGCCGCACCTTGGGCATAGGCCTGCATCTGCTCCGCCCAGGCCTGGGTCGAGCTGGTCTTGGCCGGCAATGCCAGAGTCTGGCCGGCGCTGAGTTGAGTGTGGGCCCGTTGCAGATCCTCCAGCAGGATCCGCCAGGACACCCCGTCCACCACCAGGTGGTGAATCACCAGCAACAGGCGCTGGCTGCCGTCCTCCAGGCTGAACAGCACGGCCCGCAGCAGCGGCCCGTCCTGCAGGTTCAGGCTGCGCTGCGCCTCGATCGCCGACTGTTCCATGGCCTGGGCGCCATCCACTGCGACCTGCCAGAGCAGCTCCGGCCGCTGGCCGGCATCGGCAAAACGCGCCGACCAGCCATCCGCCTCCTGGCTGAACTGCAAGCGCAAGGCGTCATGCTGCACCCACAGGGCCTGCAAGGCGTTCTCTACCACCTCGGCGCGCAGCGGCTGGGCCGGCTTGAGCAGCACTGACTGGTTCCAGTGATGGCGTTCGCTCATGGGCAGCTCGAAGAACCACTGCTGCACCGGCAGCAGCGCAGTTGCGCCACGCACCGGGCCCTGGTCGATCTGCACCCCGCCCTCGCCCTGCTCGGCCACTGCCGCCAGCCCCTGTACCGTCTGGTACTGGAACAGATCCCGCGGGGTGAAGCGGATACCGGCCTGCCGCGCGCGGCTGACTACCTGGATCGAGATGATCGAATCACCGCCCAGTTCGAAGAAGTTGTCGGTGGCACCGACCTGCTCAAGCTTCAGCACATCGGCCCAGATCGCCGCGATCTGCTGCTCCAGTTCGCTCTGCGGCGCCACGTAGACCTGCTGCATCTGCTGGGCGTCGACCTTGGGCAGGGCCTTGCGATCGAGCTTGCCGTTCGGTGTCAGCGGCAACGCTTCGAGGAACAGCAGGTACGCCGGCACCATGTAGTCCGGCACATGCTCTTTCAGCGCCGTCTTGATGCTTTCGCGCAGGGCTGTCTGGGCTTCCCCTGCCACCGCCATAGCGGCGTCGCTCGGCACGATATAGGCCACCAGTTGCTGGCCGTTCTCGCCGTCATGGGCCAGGACAAAGGCTTCACGCACCGCCGCCTGCTGCACCAGCCGCGCTTCGATTTCACCCAGCTCGATACGGAAACCGCGGATCTTCACCTGATGGTCGATGCGGCCGATGTACTCGATCACCCCATCGGTGCGGTAACGGGTCAGGTCGCCGGTGCGGTACACCCGGCCACCGTCGCTGGAAAACGGATTGGGCACGAACTTCTCGGCGGTCAGCCCTGGGCGCGCCAGGTATCCGCGAGTCACCCCTGCGCCGGCCAGATACAGCTCGCCGGCACTGCCCACCGGCACTGGTTGCAGGTCCGGGCTGAGGATGTAGCTCTGGGTGTTGCTGATGGCCCGGCCGATATTGGCCTGCCCTCCCGCCTCACGCCGGGTGTAGGTCGAGTAGGTGGTGTCTTCCGAAGGGCCGTACAGGTCGTAGACATGCACCAGCCCGGGCTGCTGGTAGAGGCTATCCACCAGCGCCTGTTTCAGTGGCTCCCCCGCCAGGTTGATGATCCGCACGCTGGGCGGAATCTGCCCGCTGCGGTGCAGCGCGGCAATCGCCGAAGGCACGGTATTGATCAAGCGCACCCGGTCGCGGTCCGCCAGCTCCGGCAGTTCCAGGGCGTTGCGGGCCAGGACGATGGAACCGCCGCTGGACAGGGTGACAAACAGCTCCCACACCGACAGGTCGAAGCAGATCGAAGTCGAGGCCAGCACCCCTTGCAGGTCGTCAGTGCTGTACACCCGGTTCGACCAGTCGATCAGCGCCAGCACGTTGCGATGGGCAATCGCCACGCCCTTGGGCAGGCCGGTGGAACCGGAGGTGTAGATCACATAGGCCAGGTTGTCCGGGGTCGCGCGTGGCGCCGGGTCGTCTGTCGAGTAGCCATCCAGCCAGCCTGGCTGGGCATCCAGTTGCAGGGTCTGCAAGGACTCCACGGACGGCAGCAGCGACAGCAAGGCGCTTTCGGTCAACAGGATCTGTGCCTGACTGTCACGCAGCATGTGGGCCAGACGATCCTGGGGATAATCCGGGTCCAGGGGCACATAGGCGCCACCGGCCTTGAGCACCGCCAGCAATGCCACGACCATTTCCGGGGTGCGCTGCAAGGCCACGCCCACCCGCACTTCAGGCCCCACGCCCAGCTCGATCAGCTTGTGCGCCAGGCGGTTGGCCCGGGCATTGAGTTCCCGGTAGCTCAGGCGCTGGCCAGCGAACAACAGGGCCTCGGCCTCCGGGCTTTTCAGTGCTTGTGCTTCCACCAACTGCTGCACGCAACCATCGCTGGGGAACTCACCGGTGGCCGGGGTCCACTCGTGCAGCAACTGGTGCTGCTCGGCAGCGCCCAGCAGCGGCAGGTCCCCCAGGCGCTGGCGCGGCTGCTGGACGATGCCCTGCAGCAACTGCACCCAGGACTGGGCCAGACGCTCGATGGTGGACGCCTCGAACAGGTCGGTGGCGTAGGTCAGGGAGGCCCAGAGGCCATCCTCGGATTCGAAGGTATCCAGGGTCAGGTCGAACTGCGCGGCACGCCCCTGCCAACTCAGGGTCTCGATGCTGAGGTCGTCCAGGCGCTGGCTCTGCCCGCCCTTCTTGACCGCGGTCTGGTGGTTGAACATTGCCTGGAACAGCGGGCTGTGACTCAGGCTGCGCTCGGGGCGCAAGGCTTCCACCAACTGCTCGAAAGGCAAGTCCTGGTGGGACTGGGCCATCAGCGCGGTCTGCTTGACCTGCTGCAGGAAATCATTGAAGCCCAGTTGCCCGTCGACCTCGGCCTTGAACACCTGGGTATTGACGAAGAAGCCGATCAGGCGCTCGGTTTCCACCCGGTTGCGGTTGGCGGTCGGCACCCCGACGCGGATGTCCGCCTGGCCGCTGTAGCGGTGCAGCAAGACCTGGAACGAGGCCAGCAACAGCATGAACAGGGTCGCCCCTTCACGCTGGGCCAATTGCTTGAGGCCCAGGCGCAGCTCTTCCGGCAACGGGATATCCAGCAGCGCCCCCCGATAGCTCTGGATCGCCGGGCGCGGGTGGTCCAGCGGCAGCATCAGCAAGGGCTGCTCCCCGGCCAGTTGCTCCAGCCAGTAGCCCAGTTGCCGCTCACGCTCGCCGGCATCCATCCACTGGCGCTGCCAGTTGGCATAGTCGGCGTATTGAATCGGCAGGTCCGGCAGGCTGACCGTGCGCCCCTGGCGGTAGCCGGCATAGAGCTGGATCAGCTCGTCGACCATCACCCCCATCGACCAGCCATCGGAAACGATGTGGTGCTGGGTCAGGACCAGCACATGCTCGTCTGCTGCCACCCGCAGCAATTTGGCCCGCAACAGCGGGCCATTGCGCAGATCGAAGGGCGGCTGGCTCTTGCTGTCGGTCAGGGCATGGACCTGGGCCTCATAGGACAGGCCGCCGGCGTGCAGTTCGATGACCTCGATGTCCAGCGGCGCCGGTGGGTGCACCACCTGCACCGCCGTGCCATCTTCTTCGGAAAAGGTAGTGCGCAGGGTTTCATGCCGGGCAATCAGGGTATCGAATGCATGGCGCAGCGCGTCGAGGTCCAGTTCTCCGGTCAAGCGCAGCGCCGTGGTGATGTGGTAGGCGGTGCTGTCGGGCTCCAGTTGCCAAAGGAACCACTGGCTTTCCTGGGTATAGGAGAGAACCGGCGCCTCGTCGGCGCCGCGGCTGCAGATAGGAGCGATACCAAAGAGGTTGATGCCCTTTTCTTTAAGCAAAATCGCCAGGGCTCTTCTTTCCTTGGAAGAAAGCGTGCCTACCGAGTCGATTAAAGCTTGCATGTACTACCTCGCCTAAGAAATTATTTTTTCAAGATCATCGGGAGATAAACGTTTGAGGGCCTCCAAAGATTTAGCCAATTCATCCTGCAGTGAAGAAGTTGTCTGCCGCAGGGCCTGAACCTTCTCGACAAAGGCCGCGAGGCTCTCCGCGCCGAACAGCGACTTGATGGGCATATCCACGCCAAACTGCTGCTTGACCCGAGTCACCACCTGAGCCACCAACAGGGAGTGGCCGCCCAGCTCGAAGAAGTTGTCGCTCATGCCCACCCGATCCAGCTTCAGCACATCGGCCCAGATCGCCGCGATCTGCTGCTCCAGTTCGCTCTGCGGCGCCACGTAGACTTGCTGCATCTGCTGGGCGTCGACCTTGGGCAGGGCATTGCGATCGAGCTTGCCGTTGGGGGTCAGCGGCAACGCTTCGAGGAACAGCAGGTAGGCCGGCACCATGTAGTCCGGCACGTGTTCCTTGAGTGCCGTCTTGAGGCTTTCGCGCAGGGCGGCCTGGGCTTCCCCTGCCACCGCCATAGCGGCGTCGCTCGGCACGATATAGGCCACCAGTTGCTGGCCGTTTTCGCTGTCATGGGCCAGGACAAAGGCTTCACGCACCGCCGCCTGCTGCACCAGCCGCGCTTCGATTTCACCCAGCTCGATACGGAAACCGCGGATCTTCACCTGATGGTCGATACGGCCGATGTACTCGATCACCTCATCGGCGCGGTAACGGGTCAGGTCGCCGGTGCGGTACACCCGGCCACCGTCGCTGGAAAACGGATTGGGCACGAACTTCTCGGCGGTCAGCCCTGGGCGCGCCAGGTATCCGCGAGTCACCCCTGCGCCGGCCAGATACAGCTCGCCGGCACTGCCCACCGGCACTGGTTGCAGGTCCGGGCTGAGGATGTAGCTCTGGGTATTGCTGATGGCCCGGCCGATATTGGCCTGGCCGCCGGCCTCGCGCCGGGTGTAGGTCGAGTAGGTGGTGTCTTCCGAAGGGCCGTACAGGTCGTAGACATGCACCAGCCCGGGCTGCTGGTAGAGGCTATCCACCAGGGCCTGTTTCAGCGGCTCACCCGCCAGGTTGATGATCCGCACGCTGGGCGGAATCTGCCCGCTGCGGTGCAGCGCGGCAATCGCCGAAGGCACGGTATTGATCAAGCGCACCCGGTCGCGGTCCGCCAGCTCCGGCAGTTCCAGGGCGTTGCGGGCCAGGACGATGGAACCGCCGCTGGACAGGGTGACAAACAGCTCCCACACCGACAGGTCGAAGCAGATCGAAGTCGAGGCCAGCACCCCTTGCAGGTCGTCAGTGCTGTACACCCGGTTCGACCAGTCGATCAGCGCCAGCACGTTGCGATGGGCAATCGCCACGCCCTTGGGCAGGCCGGTGGAACCGGAGGTGTAGATCACATAGGCCAGGTTGTCCGGGGTCGCGCGTGGCGCCGGGTCGTCTGTCGAGTAGCCATCCAGCCAGCCTGGCCGGGCATCCAGTTGCAGGGTCTGCAAGGACTCCACGGACGGCAGCAGCGACAGCAAGGCGCTTTCGGTCAACAGGATCTGCGCCTGACTGTCGCGCAGCATGTGGGCTAGACGGTCCTGGGGATAATCCGGGTCCAGTGGCACATAGGCGCCACCGGCCTTGAGCACCGCCAGCAGCGCCACGACCATTTCCGGGGTGCGCTGCAAGGCCACGCCCACCCGCACTTCAGGCCCCACGCCCAGCTCGATCAGCTTGTGCGCCAGGCGGTTGGCCCGGGCATTGAGTTCCCGGTAGCTCAGGCGCTGGCCAGCGAACAACAGGGCCTCGGCCTCCGGGCTTTTCAGTGCTTGTGCTTCCACCAACTGCTGCACGCAACCATCGCTGGGGAACTCACCGGTGGCCGGGGTCCACTCGTGCAGCAACTGGTGCTGCTCGGCAGCGCCCAGCAGCGGCAGGTCCCCCAGGCGCTGGCGTGGCTGCTGGACAATGCCCTGCAGCAACTGCACCCAGGACTGGGCCAGACGCTCGATGGTGGACGCCTCGAACAGGTCGGTGGCGTAGGTCAGGGAGGCCCAGAGGCGGTCCCCGGACTCGAAGGTAACCAGGCTCAGATCGAACTGGGTCGTGCTGTCCTCGCCACTGAGCATCTGCACCTGCAACCCTGGAACCTCCAGGGTTGCAGCGTCCTGGCGGGCGGCCGCCTGGTGGTTGAACATCACCTGGAACAGCGGGCTGTAGCTCAGGCTGCGCTCCGGCTTGAGGGCTTCCACCAGTTGTTCGAAGGGCAGGTCCTGATGCTCCTGGGCCTCCAGCGCGGCTCTTTTGACCTGACTTAGAAAGTCGCTGAAGCTCAGTTGCCCGTCGACTTCAGCCTTGAGCACCTGGGTATTGACGAAGAAGCCGATCAGGCGCTCGGTCTCCACCCGGTTGCGGTTGGCGGTGGGCACCCCGACGCGGATGTCCGCCTGACCGCTGTAGCGGTGCAGCAGGACCTGGAACGAGGCCAGCAACAGCATGAACAGCGTGACCCCTTCGCGCTGGGCCAGCTGTTTCAGGGCCCCCGGCAAGGCGCCATCCAGGCTGATGCCATGGCGCGCGCCCTTGTGGCTTTGCTGCAACGGCCGCGGATGGTCCAGGGGCAAATCCAGAACCTGAGCGCCGCCTTCCAGTTGCTGCAACCAGTAATCCAGTTGCCGCTCGCGCTCACCGGCTTCCATCCACTGGCGTTGCCAGGCCGCGTAGTCCGCGTACTGCACCGCCAGCGCCGGCAACTCGGCCTCCTGCCCCTGGCTATGGGCGCCATAGAGCCGGATCAGTTCCTCCACCATCAACTGCATCGACCAGCCATCGGAAACGATGTGGTGCTGGACCAGCACCAGCACATGCTCGTCCTCCGCCAGGCGCACCAGGGTGGCCCGCAGCAACGGCCCCTGGCGCAGGTCGAACGGCTGACGTACCTGGGTGTCGATGACCTGCTTGATCAAGTCATCGGTGTTGCCGGCCTCCACCAGCAGGGACAAGTCTTGCTGGCTGATGGGCAAGCGGGCCTGGGCCGCGATCACCTGGGTCAGGCCCCGGGCGCTCTCGACAAAGTGCGTGCGCAAGCTTTCATGGCGGGTGATCAAGGCATCGAAACTGCTTTGCAGGGCCCGGCTATCCAGCGAGCCGCGCAGGCGCAGGGCCATGGGGATGTGATAGGCGCTGCTGTCGGGGTCCAGCTGCCAGAGGAACCACTGGCGTTCCTGGGCATAGGACACCGCCAGCGGCTGCTGCCGGTCCACCAGGGGAATCGGCTGGAGTGGCTGGGCAGTTTCCGGGCCCAGCAGGCGGACGAAATCTTCCAGCGACTCGCCTTCGAACAACAGCTTGAGGGGGGCCTCGATGCCCAGCTCCTGGCGGATGCGCGACATCACCTGGGTAGCCAGCAGCGAATGGCCGCCGAGCTCGAAGAAGTTATCGGTCAAGCCGACCTTTTCCAGTTTCAGCACCTGGGCCCAGATCCCGGCCACTTGCTGTTCGCGCTCGCTGCGCGGGGCCACGTGGGCCTGCTGCAACAGGCTGCCGTCGATGGCCGGCAAGGCAGCGCGATTGAGCTTGCCGTTGGCGGTCAGGGGCAGCGCCTGGAGGAACAGCACATGGGCCGGAACCATGTAGCCCGGCAGGTGCTCGCGCAGCCCGGCCTTGATGGCGTCGCGCAGGGGCAGTTGCTCGGCAAGCGGGTCCTGGCCGTTCCAGTCCAGGCCGGCGGGCACCACGTAGGCCACCAGTTGCGGGCCATCGGGACCTTCCGGGGCCAGCACCACCGCCTCGCGCACCGCAGGCAACTCCAGCAGCCGCGCTTCGATCTCCCCCAGCTCGATGCGGAAACCGCGGATCTTCACCTGGTGGTCGATACGGCCGATGTAGCCGATCGAACCGTCGGCCTGATAACGCGCCAGATCGCCGGTACGGTAGAGCCGCCCACCAGCCTCGCCAAACGGGTCCGGGACAAACCGCGCCGCACTCAAGTCGCCGCGGTTCAGGTAGCCCCAGGCCAGCCCGGCACGCCCGACATAGAGTTCACCGATGCAGCCCTTGGGCACCGGTTGCAGGTTGCTGTCCAGCAAATACCAGGACATGTCGGGGATCAGCTCGCCAATCGGGCTGGCCCCCGCCAGGCTCAGGTCCGCCACGGACAAGGGACGGTAGGTCACGTGCACCGTGGTTTCGGTGATGCCATACATGTTCACCAACTGCGGGCGCTGATCGCCGAAACGCTGGAACCAGGGTTGCAGGGTATTGACCTCCAGGGCCTCGCCACCGAACACGATGTAGCGCAACCGGTGCGCAGGCTCGGCGCTGCAGGCCACGTGCATCAACTGGCGGAACGCCGACGGCGTCTGGTTGAGCACCGTCACGCCCTCGCTGCAGAGCAGCGGGTAGAAGTCCTGGGCCGAGCGCGCCACCTCCTGGGGGACGATCAGCAGCCGCCCGCCATACAGCAGGGCACCGAAGATCTCCCACACCGAGAAGTCGAACGCATAGGAGTGGAACAGGCTCCAGACATCCTCGGCGCCGAACTGGAACCACTGCTCGGTGGCCGCGAACAGGCGCAGGACGTTGTGGTGTGGCTGCAAGGTGCCCTTGGGCTTGCCGGTGGAACCGGAGGTGTAGATCACGTAGGCCAGGTCTTCGGGCGTCACCCCGACCTCGGGGTTGTCGACCCGGTAGCCGTCCAGGGGTTGCTCCAGCAACCAGGTACTGCCGGCAAACGCCGGCAAGCCCTGCAGCAGATGCTCCTGGGTCAGCAGCAATGCGATGGCGCTGTCCTGCATCATGTGCTGCAGGCGGTCCTGGGGATAGGCCGGGTCCAGCGGCACGTAGGCGCCGCCGGCCTTGAGGATCGCCAGCAGGCCGATGACCATCTCCAGGCTGCGCTCCACCGCCAGCCCCACCAGCACATTGGGCCCCACGCCCTGCTCGATGAGCTTGTGCGCCAGGCGATTGGCCCGTTCGTTGAGCTGCTGGTAGTCCAGGCTCTGCCCGGCGAAGGTCAGGGCAATGGCCTGGGGCGCCCTGGCGGCCTGGGCCTCGATGAGCTGATGGACGCAGGCCCGGGAAGGGAATGCCTGCTGCTGCCGGTTCCACTGGTCGAGGATCTGCGCCCGCTCATCAGCCTCGAGCAAGGGCAACAGGCCGATGCGCTGCTGTGGCTGGCTGGCCACGCTTTGCAGCAACTGGCGCCAATGGGCGGCCAGGCGCTCGATGGTGGCGGCGTCGAACACATCGGTGGCATAGATCAGGGACGCGGCGATCCGGCCCTGGGTTTCCACGGTGTCCAGGGTCAGGTCGAACTGCGCCGACTGCCCCTGGGCGTCCAGGGCCTCGATGCTCAGGCCAGGCAGGTTCAGGGGTTTGCCTGCGCCCGCCGCTTCCACCTGGTGATTGAACATCACCTGGAACAGCGGGTTGTGGCTCAGGCTGCGCTCCGGCTGCAAGGCCTCTACCAACTGCTCGAACGGCAGGTCCTGGTGCGCCTGCGCCGCCAGGGCGGTCTGGCGTACCTGCTGCAGCAACTGGCTGAAGGACATCTGCCCGTCGATCTCGGCCTTGAGCACCTGGGTGTTGACGAAGAAGCCGATCAGGCGCTCGGTCTCGACCCGGTTGCGGTTGGCAATGGGCACACCGACGCGGATATCGGCCTGGCCGCTGTAGCGGTGCAGCAGGGTCTGGAAAGAGGCCAGCAACAGCATGAACAGGGTCACCCCTTCCCGCTGGGCCAGGCTGCCCAGGGCTTCACTCAAGGGCTGCTCCAGGGTCAGCTCCAGGCGCCCGCCCCGATGGCTCTGCACCACGGGGCGCGGGCGATCCAGAGGCAGTTCGAGCAAGGGTTGCTCGCCGCCCAGTTGCGCTGTCCAGTAGGCCAGTTGCCGGTCCTTTTCACCGGCCTCCATCCAGTGGCGCTGCCAGAGGGCGTAATCGGCATACTGGATCGGCAGCGCCGGCAACGACGCCGTCTGCCCTTGGCAGAAACCGATGTAGAGCGCGATCAGTTCATCCACCATGACCTGCATCGACCAGCCATCGGAGACGATGTGGTGCTGGGTCAGGACCAGCACATGGTCATCCTCGGCCACCTGCAACAGGCCGACCCTGAGCAACGGCCCGGCCAGCAGATCGAACAGCTGCCGGGTCTGGGCCTGGACGAAGTCCTGCACGGCCGCATTGATCTGCTGCTGGCTCGCCTGGGCCGGCAGTGCCTGGCGCACCAGCTCCAGGCGCGCCTCGGGGGCGACCACCTGCAGCGCCGTGTCGGCCTCCTCGACGAAATGCGTGCGCAGGCTTTCATGCCGGGCGATCAGGCTGTCGAAGCTGCGCTGCAAGGCCTCGACATTCAGTTTCCCGCGCAGACGCAGGGCCTTGGGAATGTGATAGGCCGTGCTCTCGGGCGCCAGTTGCCAGAGGAACCACTGGCGTTGCTGGGCATAGG
Organism: Pseudomonas sp. GW822-FHT04H02; assembly: GCF_058800645.1. Taxonomy (NCBI): domain Bacteria; kingdom Pseudomonadati; phylum Pseudomonadota; class Gammaproteobacteria; order Pseudomonadales; family Pseudomonadaceae; genus Pseudomonas; species Pseudomonas sp. GW822-FHT04H02. Next base: position 961,516 of record NZ_JBXAMM010000004.1, read on the forward strand.
ACAGCGGCAGGCGCTCCTGGCTCAGGCGCACCTCGGGAATCGGCAGGTTGGCCGGGGAGATGCCCTGTTCGAGCATCTTCTGCAGGTAGACCTTGCGCTTCTCCAGGGGCAGCAGGATGAAGCCTTTGACAATTTTCAGCGCGGTGGTGTTGTCCATTACACAGCCTCCATTTCGTCGAGCAACAGTTCCAGCGCACTCAGGTCGGCGCCTTGCACCTGGCCGGGCGCCTGTTGCAACTGGCTGACGAACAGCCCCAGGGTGGGAAATTCAAACGCCATCTGCACACTGACCTGGCGCCCAAGCTTGAGCTGGACTCGAGAGACCATCGCGGTTACCAACAAGGAATGCCCACCTAGTTCAAAGAAGTTATCGTTCATGCCCACTTGCTCGACCTCCAGCACCTGGGCCCAGATCGCCGCGACCTGCTGTTCCAGTTCGCTCTGTGGGGCGATGTAGGCCTGCTGCAACAGGCTGGCGTCGGCCTTGGGCAGGGCCTTGCGGTCCAGCTTGCCGTTGGGGCTCAGCGGCAGGGCCTCAAGGAACAGCAGGTGCGCCGGCAGCATGTAGTCCGGCAGCACCTCCTTGAGGGCCGCTTTGAGTTGCTCGCGCACCTGTGCCTGCTGTTCCGGGCTCTCTACCGCCACGCCCGCGGCCGCCACTACGTAGGCCACCAGCTGTGGACCACCGGCCGCCTCCTGGGCCAGCACCACGGCTTCGCGCACCAGTGGCAACTCCAGCAGCCGCGCCTCGATCTCGCCCATTTCGATGCGGAAACCGCGGATCTTCACCTGGTGGTCGATGCGCCCGGCGTACTCGATCACGCCCTCGGCGTCATAGCGGGCCAGATCGCCGGAGCGGTACAGGCGACCGCCATCGCTGCTGAACGGATCGGGAATGAAACGCTCGGCAGTCAGGCCTGGGCGGTCGTGGTAACCCCGGGCCAGCAGCTCGCCCCCGATCATCAGCTCGCCGGTGGCGCCGCTGAGGGTCAGGTTGCCGCTGTTGTCCAGCAAGTAGATGGAGCGGCCCGGCAAGCCCTTGCCCAGCGGTATCTGGCTCGGCAAGGCTTGCCCGTCCTGCAGGTAACGGCTGCAGTCATGGGCGGTAACGCTCACCGTGGCCTCGGTCGGCCCGTAGGTGTTGAGCAGGCAGGCGTGTTTCAGGCCGGCCTTCTTCCACGCCGCCACGCCTTCTGCCGGCATGGCTTCGCCCCCCAGGTTGAGCTGGCGCAGGCGGCCAAAGTCGCGGGGTTCGCGGCTGGCGAAGTCCTTGCCCAGCATGAACCAGTAGGCGGTGCTCAGATCGACGATGCTGATGCCCTGCTCGATCAGCTCGCGGTAGAAGGTTTCGCTGTCCCACAGCGCCTTGCCGCGAATCACCACCGAGGCGCCACAGATCAGCGCCGGGTACAGCTGTTCGACAAAGGCGTCGAAGTTGAAGGTGGAGAACTGCAGGCCACGGTCTGCCGCGCTCATGTTGAAGTAGTCCCGGGAAACCTGGGCGTGCTGGGTCAAGGCGCGGTGGCTGATATCCACACCCTTGGGCCGGCCGGTGGAACCGGAGGTGTACATCACATAGGCCAGGTTGTCGGCCTGGGCCCGCGGCGCTGGATTGTTCAGGGAGTAGCCGTCCAGGCCCTGCTGATCCAGGCACAGGTGGGGTACCTCCACCCCGTCGCGCAGGCGTTCCAGCAGCGGCGACTGGGTCAGCAGCAGCTGGATGCCGCTGTCCTGCATCATGTAGTGCAGGCGCTCCTGGGGGTATTCGGGGTCCAGCGGCACATAGGCGCCACCGGCCTTGAGCACCGCCAGCAGGCCGACAAGCATGTCCAGCCCGCGCTCCACGGCAATGCCCACCCGCACATCCGGGCCCACGCCCTGCTCGATCAACGCATGGGCCAACTGGTTGGCCCGCTGGTTGAACTGGCCATAGCTCAGTTGCTGGCCGGCGCACAGCAGCGCCACGGCATCCGCAGTGCGTGCGGCCTGGGCCTCGATCAACTGCTGGACGCAGAGCGGCGACAGGTCTCGCGCCGGAGTACGGCTGCGTTGCTCCTCGATCAAGCGGCGCTCGGTAGTGCCAGTCAACGCCAACTCGCCGATGCTCGACTGCGGCTGCTCCACCAGCGCCAATAACATCTGCTCCAGGTAGCCCGCCAGTTGCCGGATGTTCGCCTCGGCGAAATGCTCCAGGGCATAGCTGTAGTCGAACGCCAGGGTCTGCCCCAGGTACACCGACAGGGTCAGCGGGTAGTTGGTCTGCTCATGGTTGGCCGCCATGCCGAAGCTCAACTGCGCCGGTGCACCTTGGGCCAGGGCCTCGGACACCGGGTAGTTCTCGAACACCAGGATATTGTCGAACAGCGCCTCGCCCCCCAGGCCCGCCCAGCGCTGCACGTCGTACAGCGGCGTGTGTTCGAAGTCGCGCAGGGCCAGGTTGCGTTCCTGCACCAGTTGCAGCCAGTCACTGACCGGCATGTCCGGGCGCGGCGCAGCCACGACCGGCAGCGTGTTGATGAACAGGCCGATCTGTTGCTCCACGCCCTTGAGCTCCGCCGGGCGCCCGGACACGGTGGCACCGAACACCACGCTGTCCTGCCCGGTGTAGCGTTGCAGCAGCAACAGCCACGCGGCTTGCACCAGGGTGTTGACCGTGACCTTCTGCTGGCGGGCGAACTCGCTCAAGCGTTGCGTCTGTTGCAGGTCCAGGTGCTGTTGATGGGCGGCGTAGCCCTTGCCGGCCAGGGCCTGGCCACCGCGGCTGATGGCCTGGGCCAGACGGGTTGGCTCATCCAGGACCGCCAGTTGCTGCTTCCAGAAGGTCTCGCTGAGCTGGGCGTCCTGGCGTTGCAGCCAGGCGATGTAGTCGCGGTAGCGCCCGGGCGCATGGCTCGCGAACTGCCCCGCATAGCGTTGCAGTACTTCCCCGAGCAGCCGTGAGTTGCTCCAGCCGTCCATCAGGATGTGGTGGTTGGTGTAGATCAGGTGGTAACGCTGCTCGCCAGTGCGCACCAGGGTCAGGCGCAGCAGGGGCGCGGCCAGCAGGTCGAAACCACGCAGGCGCTCTTCTTCGGCCAAGCCATCCAGGGCGGCCGGCACGGCCTCGTTCGCCCGCCAGTCATGCTCGACAAAGTCCAGGCGGATACGCTTGTGCACCACCTGGATCGGCGCCGGCAGCTCGCCCTGCCAGAGGAAGCCGCTGCGCAGGATGTCATGGCTGTCGATGGCCGCCTGCCAGGCCTGGCGGAAGCGCTCGGGTACGAGCCCGTCCACATCCACCCGCAGTTGGTTGATGTAGTCGCCCGCGCCCTGCTCGTAGAGGGTGTGGAACAGCATGCCCTGTTGCATCGGCGACAGCGGATAGAGGTCCTCGACCTCGGCCAGGGCCAGTGGCAACTGGTCCAGTTGCTGTTGGTTCAGGCCCGCCAGCGGGAAGTCCGACGGGGTTACCCCACGGTGCTCGGGCTGGCTGCAATGCTCGATCAGCGCCTTGAGTTCCCGGGCGTAGTCATCCGCCAGGTGCTCGATGGTGGCGGTATCGAACATCGCCTGGCTGAAGGTCCAGCCCAGCTTCAATTGGCCGCCATAGACCTGGCCATTGATGCTCAGCCAGTTGCCCAGCGGAGCCTGGGCGCCTTGATCGTCACCCTTGGCTTCGGCGCTGGGGGCAAACCAGGCATCCGGCTCATCGAAGCTGCCATCGAACTGGCCCAGGTAGTTGAAGGTGATGCGTGGCACCGCCAATGCCGCGAGGGTCTGTTGCGCCGCTTCGTCCCCCAGGTAGCGCAGGGCACCAAAGCCGATGCCCTTGTTGGGCACGGCCCGCAGCTGTTCCTTGATGAGCTTGATCGAGTCGGCCAGGGCCGGCTGCGGCGTCAGCTTCACCGGGAACACGCTGGTGAACCAGCCCACGGTGCGGCTCAGGTCGATGCTGTCGAACAGCTCTTCGCGGCCGTGGCCTTCCAGTTGCACCAGGGCGCTGCTGTCGCCGGTCCAGCGGGTAATGACCCGGGCCAGGGCGGTGAGCAGCAGATCGTTGATCTGGGTGCGATAGGCCGCCGGCGCATCCTGCAACAGGCGCTGGGTATAGCTTGGGTCCAGCTCGGTGCTGACACTCCTGGCATCCTTGATCACCACCTGATCCGTTGCCCGGTCGCAGGGCAGGCCCGACTCCACGTCCTGCAACTGCGCCTGCCAGTAACCCAGCTCTTGCTGCAGCGCCGCGCTGCGGGCATAGGCTTGCAACTGGCCGGCCCAGGCCTGGGAAGAGCTGGTCTTGGCCGGCAGCTTGATGGTTTGCCCGGCGGCCTGCTGTACCAGGGCCTGATGCAGGTCCTCCAGCAGTACCCGCCAGGACACCCCGTCCACCACCAGGTGATGGATGGCCAGCAGCAGGCGCTGGGTGCCATCACGCAACGTGAAGAGCACGGCACGCAACAAAGGCCCCTGTTGCAGATCGAGGCTGCGTTGCGCGGTATCGCACAGGGCCTGCAACGAATCTTCAGTGGCGTCGTCCGCCAGCCACAGCAGCGCATCGGCCTGCGTCGCCGCCAACGGTGCCGCAGTCACCTGCCCCAGCGGGGCATAAGTCGCGACCCAGGCTGCGCCTTCTTCGACAAACTTCAGGCGCAGGCCGTCGTGGTGTTCGAGCAAGGCTTGCAAGCCCTGCTGCAGTGCCTCGGCACTCAGAGCCTTCAGCGGCTTGAGCAGCACCGACTGGTTCCAGTGATGCCGTTCCGGTACCGGGGTGTCGAAGAACCACTGCTGGATCGGCAGCAGCGGCATTTGCCCACGCACCGGGCCCTGGTCGATCTGCAAACCGCCCTCGCCCTGCTCCGCCACCGTGGCCAGCCCCTGCACCGTCTGGTGCTGGAACAGGTCCTTGGGGGTGAAGCGGATACCGGCCTGCCGGGCACGGCTGACCACCTGGATCGAGATGATCGAGTCGCCACCCAGCTCGAAGAAGTTGTCGGTGACGCCCACCTGCTCAAGCTTCAGCACATCGGCCCAGATCGCCGCAATCTGTTGTTCCAGCGGGTTCTGCGGCGCGACGTAGGTCTGCTGCATCAGCTGCGCATCGACTTTCGGCAGCGACTTGCGATCCAGCTTGCCGTTCGGCGTCAGCGGCAGCGCTTCGAGGAACAGCAGGTAAGTGGGCACCATGTAGTCCGGCAGGCTCTCGCGCAGGCGAGCCTTGATGCTCTCGCGCAACTGCGCCTGGCGCTCGTTACTCGACGCCACCTCGGCGTCCACCGGCACGATGTAGCCCACCAGCTGCTGGCCGCTCGGCCCTGGCTGGGCGATCACCGCCACTTCCAGCACCGGGTCCTGTTCCAGCAGGCGCGCTTCGATCTCGCCCAGCTCGATACGGAAGCCCCGCACCTTCACCTGATGGTCGACACGGCCTACGTACTCCACCAAGCCATCTGTGCGATAGCGGGTCAGGTCGCCGCTGCGGTACAGCCGGGCGCCGGTGGTGCTGTAGGGGTCAGGGATAAAACGCTCGGCCGTCAGCCCCGGACGATCCAGGTAACCCCGGGCCACGCCCAGGCCGCCCAGGTACAGCTCGCCGGCCACGCCAACCGGCAAAAGGTTGAGGTTGGCATCGGCCACATAGGCGCTGCGGTTGCCAACGATATTGCCGATAGGCGCATAGGCCGCGTCGCACGGATCGCCCGCCTTGGCCTTCCAGATCAAAGGAGTCACCACGGTTTCAGTCGGGCCGTAGCCGTTGAAGATGTACTTGGGCCGCAGCACTCGCCACGCCAAATCGTAACTGGCCTGGGGCACTGCATCGCCACCAAAGCAGTACACCCGCACCGCCGGCGGGTTGCCGTCACGCTCGGCGTGTACTGCCAGTTGTTGCAGGTACACCGGCGGGAACACGCCCACGGTGACGCCGTAGCGGTGCATCTGTTCGTAGGTGAATTCCGGCGACCACAGGCTGTCATCACGGATCAGCACGCTGGCGCCGTAGATCAGCGGGTGCATCCAGCCTTCATGGGAGCCGTCGAAGGCGAAGGACATGAAGTGCAACTCGCAATCCGCCGGGCTCATTTCATAACGTTCGCCGGTGGCCAGGCTGTGCATGGCCAATGGACCATGGGACACCGCAACGCCCTTGGGCAAGCCGGTGGAACCGGAGGTGTAGATCACATAGGCGAGGTTTTCCTCGGCCAGATCCACCTGCGGACTGGTCACAGGGTAAGCCGCAAAATCGGCCGCGCCTTCGACGCTGAGGGTCGGCAGCCCCTCAGGAATCGGCAAGCGATCCAGCAGATGGTTCTGGGTCAGCAGCAGCCACGCGCCGCTGTCCTGCATCATGTAGCGCAGACGGTCCTGGGGGTATTCGATATCCAGCGGCACATAAACCCCACCGGCCTTGAGCACGGCAAGGAAGGCCACCATGATTTCCGCGCAACGCGGCATGGCGATGGCCACCCGCACTTCCGGGCCAACGCCCAGTTCGATCAACTTGTGCGCCAGCTGGTTGGCTTGAGTATCCAGCTCGCGATAGCTCAGGCGCTGCTCGGCGAAGAACACCGCCGGGGCATCCGGCGCCTTGGCCGCCTGATCGGCAAACAGCTGGTGAACAAAACGCTCGGTCGGGTAGACCACATCGGTGTGGTCCCACTCCTGGCGAATGCGGCGCTGCTCGTCCTGGCCCAGCATCGGCAGCTCGCCCAGGGCTTGCTGCGGTTCAAGCATGCCTTGCAGCAGATTGCGCCAGTGATCGGCAAGGCTCTGGACGGTGGAGACCTCGAACAATTCGCCGGCATAGATGAACGAAGCGTTGATCCCGGCGTCGGTCTCCAGGGTTTCCAGGGTCAGGTCAAATTGCGCGGTACCGCCCTGCAGGACCATTTCCTCGGCTTGCAGGCCCGGCAGGCTGGTGCCGTCGGTGCTTTCCCCGGCAATGCTCAGGTGGTTGTACATCACCTGGAACAACGGGTTCTGGTCCAGCGCACGCTGGGGCTTGAGGGCATCCACCAGACGATCGAACGGCAGGTCCTGATGGGCCTGGGCGGCCAGGGCCGTGGCCTTGACCTGACGCAGCAACTGCCCCACCGGCAGGCTCGGCGCCAGCTCGACGCGCATCACCAGGGTGTTGACGAAGAAGCCCATCACCCCTTCCATTTCCTGGTGGCGGCGATTACTCACCGGCACTCCGATGCGGATATCCGGCTGATCGGAGTAACGGTGCAGCAGCAACGCGAACGACCCCAGGAACAGCTGGAACAGGGTCATGTCATGTTCCCGCGCCACTCGCCGCAGCCCTTGCTCCAGGTCCGCCGGCAGGCGCAGGCCCAGGCGTTCCTGGCGGTGGGAGACCAACGCCTGGCGTGGATGATCCAGAGGCAGCTCCAGAACCGGATGCTCCAGCCCCAGTTGCTGGCGCCAGTAATCCAGCTGGCGCTGTTGCTCGCCCTGCTCCAGCCAGCTGCGATGCCAGTTGGCGTAGTCGGCGTACTGCACGCTCAACGGCTCGAACTGCGGTGCCTGCCCCTGGATCAAGCCGCGGTACAGCGCGACGAATTCCCGGGCCAGCACACTCATGGAGGCGCCATCGGAAATGATGTGGTGCAAGGTCACCACCAGCAGGTAATCGCGCTCGGCGATCTGCAGCACCCGGGCCCGGCACAGGGGCCCGCGCTCCAGATCGAACAGTTGCTGGGTCTCCTCCAGGGCGCGGGCCTGGACGGCTTCGCGGGGTAGGCCCGGCGTCAATCGCTCCCAGGCCACGCTGATCGCGCCCTGTGCATGCACCACCTGGCACAGGCGTTCCTGATGCTGGGTGAAGGTGGTGCGGAACGCTTCATGGCGCTGGGCCAGGGCATCGAAGGTCTGCTGCAAGGCAGCCTGGTCCAGTTCCCCCTGCAAACGGACCACGATCGGCGTGTGGTAGGCGGTGCTCTGCGGATGCATCTGCCAGAACAGCCATTGCCGCTGCTGGGCATGGGAGGCCGGCAAGGGCCCATCACGCTCCAGTACCTCGATCTGCGGCAGTGCCGCGGCGCCCGCGCAGGCCTGTACCTGTTCGACGAATTCGTCCAGGCGCGAGGTTTCGAACAGCACCCGCAGCGGCACGTCCGCCCCCAGCAGGCGACGCACCCGGGACATGATCTGGGTTGCCAGCAATGAATGGCCACCCAGGGCGAAGAAGTTGTCGCCTAGGCCCACCCGCTCGACCTTGAGCACCGCCTGCCAGATCGCCGCGATGCCCTGCTGCAGCTCGCTGACCGGGGCCACAAAGGCCTCCACCGGCGCCTGCTGCTGCAACGGCGGCAAGGCCCGCAGGTCGAGCTTGCCGTTGGGGGTCAAGGGCATGCCGGCCAACGCCAGGAAATGCATGGGCAGCATGTAGTCGGGCAAGGCCACCGCCAGTTGCCGGCGGATCTCCTGCCACGCCGCCTCCGGTTCCTGAGCCTTGGCCAGTACCACATAGGCCGCCACTTGCGACTCGCCCGCCACACTGACCACCTGTGCCACGGCGTCTTCGACCTGGGGCAACTGCTTGAGGGCCGCGGTGATTTCCCCCAGCTCGATACGGTAACCGCGGATCTTCACCTGATGGTCGATGCGGCCCAGGTAGTCGATAACCCCGCCGTCCAGATAGCGCGCCAGGTCACCGGTGCGGTACAGGCGCTGCCCGTCGCCGCTGAAGGGGTCCGGCACAAAGCGCTCGGCGGTCAAGGCCGCGCGCTGGTGGTAACCCCGCGCCAGGCCGGCGCCACCCAGGTACAGCTCGGCCGGAGTGCCGGGCGCCACCGGTTGCAAGGATGCATCCAGCACCCGCGCACGGACGTTGGCCAGCGGCAGGCCCAGGGGCACCACCGCCCGCTCGTCCGCCAGCGCAGCGGCGGCCATGGTCAGGGCGCCGACCGTGGTTTCCGTGGGGCCGTAGTGGTTGAACACCGCGCACTCTGGCGCCAGGGTCGCGATCCTGCGGACCAGAGCCACCGGGCAGGCCTCGCCGCCCAGCACCAGGCACTGGCGCGGCAGGGAACGGGCCGGTTCTTCGCCACTCATCAGCGCCTGCAAATGCGACGGGACGATCTTCAATACATCAATCTGGTGGGTGTGCAGGTAGGCGCCGAAGGCGTCGGCGTCCAACCCGGTATCCAGGTCGATCACGTGCAGGCAACTGCCGGAGCACAGGGCGCCGAACAGCGTGGTGTGGCCAAGATCCGCGGCGATGGTCGAGACCACGGCCATAGTGCGCGCAGCCCCCAGCGGCAGGCGCTGGATGATCGCCTGCACATAGTTGGCCAGGGCTCCGTGGGTGATGCTCACGCCTTTGGCGGCACCGGTGGAGCCGGAGGTGTAGATCGAATAGGCCAGGTTCCCGGCAGCCATCCCGGGCAAGGCTGCCAGCGGATCGCTGTCCGGCGCCCAGGCCTGTGCCTGATCCAGCAACAGCACCTCGACCCGGGCCGCCACCGGCAGCCGCGGCTGCACCGCCGTCTCGCTCAGCAGCAGGCGTACGCCGCTGTCTTCAAGCATGTAGCTCAAGCGCTGTTCGGGGTATTGCGGGTCCAGGGGCACATAGGCACCGCCGGCCTTGAGCACCGCCAACAGGCCCAGCACCATCTCCAGGGAACGCTCCACAGCGATACCCACCGGCACTTCCGGCCCCACGCCACGCGCCACCAGCGCTGCGGCCAGACGGCTGGCACGCAGGTCCAGCTCGCGGTAGCTCAGGCACTGCCCGGCGAATACCAGGGCCGGTGCTTCGGGCTGCGTGGCGACCTGGCGGGCAAAGAGTTCGAGCACCGATTCGGCGCTGAACACCTCTTCTGCGCCAGCCCCCTGGGCCAGGAAGCCCCGGTGCTGCTGGGCACTGAGCAGCGGCAGTTCGGCAAGCGCCGACTGCGGCTCGCGCACCATCGCCCACAACAGGTTCTGCCAGTGGCCGGCCATGCGCTCGATGGTCTGCGCTTCGAACAACTGGCAGTCGTAGGTGAAGGCGGCCTGCAACTGGCCACCGCGTTCGAAAGTGTCCAGGGTCAAGTCGAACTGCACCGTGCGCTCGTTGCGCGGCAAGGCCTGCACTTGCAGCCCGGAGCGGCTGTGCAAGGTGGTCAGTTCGGTGACCTGGGGCTGGTGGTTGTACAGCACCTGGAACAGCGGGCTGTGGCTCAGGCTGCGCTCCAGGTGCAGGGCTTCCACCAGGCGCTCGAAGGGCAGGTCCTGATGGGCCTGGGCGCCCAGGGTAGTCTCGCGGATATCGGCCAGCAGTTGCTGCACTGTCAATTGCGGGCTCAGTGCGGTACGCAGTACCTGGGTGTTGACGAAGAAACCGATCAGCCCCTCGGCTTCCTGGCGCGTGCGGTTGGCGATGGGCACGCCGACCCGGATGTCCTGCTGGCCGCTGTAGCGCGATAGCAGCAGCTTGAAGCCGGCCAACAGCACGGCAAACAGGGTCACCCCCTGCTGGCGCGCCAGGGCGCCCAGTTGCTGGGCCAGGGGTTGTTCCAGGGCAAAATCCAGGCGGCGCCCCTGGCGGCTGGAATGGGCCGGCCGCGGATGGTCGGTGGGCAGTTTCAGCGGCGGATGCTCGTCACCCAGCTTGGCCCGCCAGTAGTCCAGTTGCCGCTCCTGCTCCCCTGCCTCCAGCCAGCTGCGCTGCCACAGTGCGTAGTCGCGGTACTGGATCGGCAGCGCCGGGACGTTCGGCACCTCACCCTGGAGCAGGCTGTCGTAGGCGTGCAGGAATTCTTCGATCAAGACCCCCATCGACCAGCCATCCGCGACGATATGGTGCAGGGTCAGCAGCATCACGTGCTCCTGTTCGCCCAGGCCCAGTACGCAGACCCGCAGCAACGGCCCCTGTTGCAGATCGAAGGGCCGGCGCGCTTCGGCGTCGGCCAGCTGTTGCACCCTGGTTTCGCGCTGCGCCGGGTCGAGGTCGCAGAGCTCCCGATAATCGATGTCGACCCGCGCCTCCTGGATCACCTGCCGAGGCTCATCGTCCTCCAGGGCAAAGACCGTGCGCAGGCTCTCATGCCGCTCCAGCAGCCAGTCGAAGGCCTGCGCCAGCACTGCCCGGTCCAGCGGCCCGCTCAGGCGGACCGCGTTGGGCAGGTTGTAGGCCGCGCTCTGCGGATCCAGTTGCCAGAGAAACCACATGCGCTGCTGCGCATAGGACAGGGCCTGGCGATCAGGCACCGCAACCCCCGCCGGAATCGGCAGCAGAGAGAAGTCGACGCCTTCCTTGTCCAGAGCCTTCAAGAACAGCCGGCGCTTTTCCAGCGGCAGTTCAATGAATCTGCGGGCGAGCTTCAAGGAGTCTTCTGCATTCATCGGGAGTCATCCGTACTTACTTGTTGGGTATCGAGCATTGGCTCGGTCATCCCTACGGAACGGATGAAGGCCGGGGAAAATTAACCCCGCACAGCGCCAGAACAACCCGCTTGCGGGCCCCTCAGGGTGATTGGGCAGGCGCCGCCAGCAGTAAATCACCCCGCTCATCCTTCGTTCCTTCCTTATCCTCCCCTTGCAGCAGGTACCCGCCCATGTCTTCCGCTCAATCGCTGACCGGCCTCCTCACCCAAGGCTTGCGCAAACTGACCGGCATCGACCGGTCCAGGCCAAAGGGCTACCGGGTAATCAACGTCGAGCTCAAGCAGCGCATCCACCTCAGCCCGTCCATGGCCCGCCTGGTGTTCACCGGCGAGGACATCGCCCAGGCGCGTACCCTGGCACCGGACCAGCGCATCAAGCTGCTGTTTCCCGGGGCCGATGGCACGCCCTCGCAACTGCCGGTGGAAGGCGACTGGCAAGCGGCCCGGCGCAAGCTGCCGGCCGAGCAGCAACCGCCAATGCGCACCTACACCATTCGCGCCCTGCGCCTGCAGCCTGCGCAAATGGATGTGGATTTCGTCCTGCACGGGGTCAACGGCCCGGCCTCCGCCTGGGCCACCCATGCCCGGCCCGGCGACCGCCTGCAGATGGTGGTGCCGAACAAGGCCTACAGCGGCGACCCCGGTGGTTATGAATGGCTGCCGCCGGCGGGGATCCGCAAGGTGCTGTTGATGGGCGATGAAACCGCGCTGCCGGCGATTGCCGGCATTCTGGAAGAACTGCAGGGTTATCCGGACCATCCGGATGTGCAGGCGTTTATCGAAGTGCCCTATGAAAGCGATTGCATCGACCTGCGCTGCCACCCGCTGGCGCGGATCAACTGGTTGCCCCGGGACCTGCTGGGCGCACGCCATGGCGAAACCCTGATCCATGCCGCCCGGGAGCTGGCCGAACTGCCACCGGCCAACAGCCAGCGCCGGCCGATCAAGGTTTCCGAACGCAACGACGAACAACGCCTCTGGGAAACCGCCCAACCGGCGGACAACGATTTCTACGCCTGGGTGGCCGGCGAGTCGGCCACGGTGATGAACATTCGCCGCCACCTGATCAACGAGCGCGGCCAGGAGCGTCGCAACCTGACCCTGATGGGCTACTGGCGCCTGGGCAGCTCCCTGGGTTGAGCCCCACCAACCGCCCCACCCTCTTCCCTGTAGCCGCTGCCGAGGCCGCGAAGCTGCACAAAGGCCCGCCGGACCTTGCTTGGCGATCGCCAGCCGAACCCCTGGCGAACCCGGGATTTTTGCGCCCCTGCGGGCCGTGCGCAGCCTGCGCCAGTGGCTACAGCAAGCGGGTGTGTAGCCGCTAGGAAACCGCGGCTACCGGTTGCAGGTGGCGGCGGCGATGCACCTCCAGATGGCCCTTGAGCAGGCTCAGCACCTTGGCCTCGTGCTCGTGGATGAAAAAGTGCCCGCCCGCCAGCATGTCCACCGAAAAACTGCCGTGGGTTTCCTTGCTCCAGCCGATCAGTTGCTCGGTGGTGGCGCGATCCGTCTTGCCGCCCAGCACATGCACCGGGCAATTGAGCAGTGGCCGTTGCACCGGGCGAAAGCGCCCGCACAAGAGAAAGTCGGCCCGCAGGATCGGCAAGGTCAGGCTCATCAGTTCCTGGTTGGCCAGCACTTCTTCACTGGTGCCGTTGAGGGTGCGCAACTGTTCGATCAGTTGCTCATCGGTCTTGGGCTCGGCAAACCCCCGGTCGTATTCGGTGCGCAGGGTCGGCGCAGCAGTGCCCGAGGCGAACAGCGCCACCGGCTCCGGGCACCCCAGGGCGCGCAGGGCATGGGCCAGTTCGCAGGCCAGCAAGGCGCCCAGGCTGTGGCCGAACAGGGCGTAAGGGGTGCGCAGCGTGCCCCGGATTTCCAGGGCAAGCTGCCGCGCCAGCTCGCGCATGTCGGTGTGCAGCGGCTCGGCATAACGGGCGCCACGCCCGGGCAGCTCCAGCGGTTGCAGGTGCAGCCACTGCGGCAGCTTGCGGCGCCAGCGGCTGTAGACCATGGCGCTGGCGCCGGAATACGGCAGGCACAGCAGGTTCAACTGAGTCACGGTTATTCCCTCGACGGATGGACGCTAAAGAAACGCAGCACGAGGGGAACAAATTAGTCCACCGATCAGCTCAGCGCATGCGTCGATAGCTCTGCAACGCCGCCCCCAGTACCACCGCGCCGCCCGCCAGGGCCAGCCAGAAGCCGCTGCGGGCGCCGAACTGGTCCACCAGCGCTCCGGACCCCGCGGCCCCCAGGGCCACGCCGATGCTCAGGCCGGTGACCAGCCAGGTCAGGCCCTCGGTGAGCTTGGCCGGCGGCACGCTGCGTTCCACCAGGGCCATCGCGACGATCAGGGTCGGCGAGAAAAACAGCCCGGCAACGAACACCGCCAGGGACAGGCCGAGGATGTTGCTCGCCAGCAGCAGCGGCAAGGTGGTCAGCGCCGTGGCGATGCCGCCGTACATGAACAGCCGGGGCAAGGGCGTGGCCAGTTTCAGGGCGCCAAAGGCGATGCCCGCCAGGCATGAGCCGATGGCGTACACCGAGAGCACGATGCTCGCCGCCGCCGGCTGCCCCTGTTGCTGGGCGAAAGCCACGCTGACCACGTCCACCACCCCGACGATGGTGCCCATGGCGGTCATCAGCAACAGCAGCAGGCGGATTTCCACCGAACGAATGATCGAGCCAGCGTGCCCTTCCTCATGGGGATGGACCGGCGGCTCGGTGCTCTTCTGCATGACGAACACACTGACCCCCAGCACCAGCATCAGCAGCGCCGCCAGGGGCCCGGCTTCGGGAAACAGGCCGACGCTGAGGCCCACCGACAAGGGCGGGCCGACAATAAAGCAGACCTCATCGAGCACCGACTCCAGGGCATAGGCGGTCTGCAGCTGCGGCTGGCCGCGGTACAGCTCGGTCCAGCGGGCACGGACCATGGCCGACATGCTGGGCATGCAGCCGGCCAGGGCGGCGCAGAGGAACAGGGTCCAGTGCGGGGCCTGCAAGCGGGTGCACAGCAGCAGGGCCAGCAGCGCCCCGCCCCCCAGGCCGGCGGCCAGGGGCAATATCCGGCTCTGGCCGTAACGGTCCACCAGGCGCGATACCTGGGGCGCGCAGAACGCCGTGGCCAGGGCGAACGTCGCCGCCACCGAGCCGGCCAGGGCGTACCCGCCGTGCAGTTGAGCCAGCATGGTGATCAGGCCGATGCCGGTCATGGAGATCGGCATGCGCGCGATCATCCCGGCCAGCACAAAGGCCCGGCTGCCGGGGGCCTTGAACAGTTCGCGGTAGGGGTTTGCCATTTACAACGACTCCTTGGGGGGCTGCAACTTGCCACAAAGGGCAGGCACAGTAGAAACACATACGCCTCGTATGTTAAAAATCATGTAAACATACGCCTCGTATGTCAACCCGCCATTTGTTGGAGAACTGTGTCCATGAGCAGCCGCCCACGCGCCGCGATGATCGAGCAAACCCGCGCCAGGCTGATTGCCAGCGCGCGCCAGGCCTTTGCCCGCCTGGGCTACGCCAAGACCTCGATGGACGACCTGACCGCCGAAGCCGGGCTGACCCGGGGCGCGCTGTATCACCACTTCGGTGACAAGCAGGGGTTGCTGGCGGCGGTGGTGGAGCAGATCGACAGTGAAATGGATGAGCGCCTGGAGGCCATTTCCGCAGCGGCCAGTGATCCCTGGCAAGGCTTTGCCCAGCGCTGCCGGGCCTACCTGGAAATGGCCCAGGAAGCCGAAATCCGCCGCATCGTCCTGCAGGATGCCCGGGCCGTACTGGGGCAACGGCAGCCAGCCGAGGAACACTGCATCGACTCCCTCAGCCGCCGCCTGCAAGCGCTGGTCGAAGCCGGGCTGATCACGCCCGCGCCGAGCCAGGCCCTGGCGCGCCTGATCAACGGCAGCCTGGTGGACGCGGCGCTGTGGATCGCCGCCGCCGAGCAGCCCGGGCAACGCCTGCAACAAGCCCTGCAAGCGCTTGAGCTGCTGCTGCGCGGGCTGCAACCACCGCGCTGAACTGAACTCCTGAACCGCGTCCGGGGTCAGCACAACAGGGGCCACTGATGCGTTGCGTGTCGCATGGGCGCATCAGCCCCGGCCTTCGACAGCGGCGACAGGAGTGCAGTGCATGCAGATATCCCTCGACCAGCAGGTAGCCCTGGTCACTGGCGCCAGCTCCGGCATTGGCGCCGCCACCGCAATCGCCCTGGCGGCGGCCGGTGCCAGCGTGGTGCTCAACTACAACTCCCAGGCCGCGCCGGCCGAGCAGTTGGCCGCGCGGATCAATGCCGAAGGCGGCCGGGCCATTGCCATTGGCGCCGATGTGGCCGATGAGGCCCAGGTCGAGGCGCTGTTCGCCCAGGCCATCGAGGCCTTTGGTTTTCTCGACATCCTGGTGGCCAATTCCGGCCTGCAAAAGGATGGGCCGGCCGCCAGCCTGAGCCTGGACGACTGGAACCGGGTGATCGGCGTCAATCTCACCGGGCAGTTCCTCTGTGCTCGCGCGGCGCTGAACATCTTCCAGCGCCAGGGGGTGCGCGCCGGGGTGTCCAAGGCGGCGGGCAAGATCATCCACATGAGTTCGGTGCACCAGTTGATTCCCTGGGCCGGGCACGTGAATTACGCGGCTTCCAAGGGCGGCGTGGACATGCTGATGCGCACCCTGGCCCAGGAAGTCAGCCAGCAGCGGATCCGCATCAACGGCATCGCCCCGGGGGCGATCCGCACCGCCATCAACCGCACCGCCACCGAGGGCGCGGCAGAGCAGGAACTGCTCAAGCTGATTCCCTACGGCCGGGTCGGCGACCCCGAGGATGTGGCCAATGCCGCGCTATGGCTGGCCTCGGACGCCTCCGACTATGTGGTCGGCAGCACCCTGTTCATCGACGGCGGCATGAGCCTCTATCCGGAGTTTCGCGGCAATGGCTGAGCAGCATCCCACGGCACAACGCCCCATCGACGCCCACGGCATCATCGGCGACATGCGCAGCGCCGCCCTGGTCGACGACCAGGGCAGCATCGACTTCTTCTGCTGGCCGGAGTTCGACAGCCCGAGCATCTTCTGCTCGCTGCTGGACTCCCCCGCCGCCGGGATCTTCGAACTGGCACCGGTGCTGGCCGACGCCCGGCGCCAGCAGATCTACCTGCCCGACAGCAACGTCCTGCAGACCCGCTGGCTGGGAACCGAGGCGGTGGTGGAAGTCACCGACCTGCTGACCATCGACGACGACCCCGAGCAGCTGCCGCTGCTGATCCGCCGGGTACGGGTGGTCAGCGGCCAGGCCACCCTGCGCCTGCACTGCGCGCCGCGCCTGGACTATGGGCGGGCCGCCACCGGGGCACGACAGGAAGGCGACTCGGTGTGCTTCGAAGCCCCCGGGCAGCCCGGGCTGCGCCTGCTGGGCGACCAGCCGCTTTACCTTGAACGGGACTCGGCGCGGGCCGAGTTCGTGCTGCAACAGGGCCAGGGCGCCGAATTCATCCTCGGTGGCGTCGACGATCTGCGGGTGCGGCACGGCGATAGCGAGCTGCACCTTACGCGCACCCTGAAGTTCTGGCGCGACTGGATCGGCCAGTCCAACTACCGCGGCCGCTGGCGCGAGATGGTCAACCGTTCGGCCCTGGCGCTGAAACTGCTGACCTCCAGGCGCCATGGCGCGATCCTCGCGGCGGCCACCTTCGGCCTGCCGGAAAGCCCCGGCGGCGAACGCAACTGGGACTACCGCTACACCTGGGTACGCGACGCCTCGTTCACCGTCTACGCCTTCATGCGCCTGGGTTTCGTCGAGGAGGCCAACGCCTACATGGGCTGGCTGCGGGGCCGGGTCAGCGACTGCCATGGGCAACCGATGAAGCTCAATATCCTGTACGGCATCGACGGCCGCCAGGAGTTGCCGGAGACCGAGCTTGGGCACCTCTCCGGGCACGGCGGCGCGCAACCGGTGCGCATCGGCAACCAGGCCTACGACCAGGTGCAGTTGGATATCTTCGGCGAGCTGCTGGATGCGGTGTACCTGGTGAACAAGTACGGCGAGGCCATCTCGCACGAAGGCTGGAAACACACGGTACAGGTGGTGGACCAGGTCTGTGACAGCTGGCAGAGCAAGGATGTGGGCATCTGGGAGATGCGCGGCGAGCAGCACCACTTCCTGCACTCGCGGCTGATGTGCTGGGTGGCGGTGGACCGCGCCATCCGCCTGGCCTCCAAGCGTTCGCTGCCGGCCCCCTTCGCCCGCTGGGACCAGACCCGGCAAGCCATCTACGACGATATCTGGAGCCGGTTCTGGAACCAGGAGCACGGGCATTTCGTCCAGCACATCGGCAGTACCGCCCTGGACGGTTCGATGCTGCTGATGCCCCTGGTGCGCTTTGTCAGCGCCAAGGACCCGCGCTGGCTGGCGACCCTGGATGCCATCGAAAAGAGCCTGGTGCGTGACGGCATGGTCTACCGCTACCGCAATGACGACAGCCAGATCGACGGCCTGGCCGGCACCGAAGGCGCCTTCGCCGCCTGCTCGTTCTGGTACGTCGAATGCCTGGCCCGGGCCGGGCGCCTGGAGCAGGCGCACCTGGAGTTCGAGCAACTGCTGCGCTACGCCAACCCCCTGGGCCTGTACGCCGAGGAGTTCGACAGCCACGGCCGCCACCTGGGCAACACGCCCCAGGCCCTGACCCACCTGGCGCTGATCAGCGCGGCAAGTTTTCTCGACCGGCGCTTGAGTGGCGACAAGAGCGTCTGGCAACCTTGAGCCCGGCCCCGGTGCTGACACCGGGGCGTTCTTCCCTTGGTGCCCGACAGAAATGGAACTCGCCCCATGCCCGACTCGCCGATCATCGCCGTGATGATCCATGCCGCCGACTGGCGTGCCGCCACCCATTGGTACGCCCAGGCCTTTCCCCAGGCCCGCCGGGTGCTGCACGAGCCGGATGATTTCGGCCATTTGCAGCTCGCGGGCCTGTCCCTGGAAATCGTCCCCTGCGACGCCAAGGTCGGCCAGGGGCCGGCGGGCACGGTGGTGTACTGGCAGGTCGCCGATCTGCCCGGCCAGGTGCAGCGCCTGACCGGGCTGGGTGGGCGCCTGTATCGCGGGCCCATGGTCATTGAAGGCGGCGACTCGATCTGCCAGGTGCAGGACCCCTGGGGCAACTGCATCGGCCTGCGCCAGCCGGCCCGTTTGGGGCAAGCGTCATGAACCAAGTGCTGCTGATCATCGACGTGCAACCCTGCTTCAACCCTCCGCAGTGGCTGGTGGACGGCATCAACCGCCTGCTCGGGCGCATGCCCTCGGTGGCCACGGTGGAGCGCCATGATGAAAGCCGCACGCCCTTCGCCCGGCAACTGGGCTGGCAGCCGGCGGTGGATGACCAGAGCCTGGTGGCCGCCGACAAGGTCTTCATCAAGCACGGCTACGGGCCGACGACGGAGATTCTCGAGCACCTCAAAAGCCTTGCCCCCGAGCGTGTGCTGGTGTGCGGTATCCAGACCGACACCTGCGTGCTGGCCGCAGGTTTTGCCCTGTTCGATGCCGGCTTGCAGCCGACCCTGCTCACCGACCTGACCGTGGGTTCGTCCCTGGACCGCAGCGGCGGCCTGGGCATCGACCTGTGGCGGCATCACTTCAAGCACCTGGCCCGCAGCGACGAACTCTAGGGGCCGGCTTGCGGGCCCCTTCGCTGGCAAGCCAGCTCCTACAGCCCTCAGGTGGCAGCGCCGTTGCGTAGGTGCCGGCTTGCCGGCGAAGGCAATCTTGCGGGCCTCTTCGCTGGCAAGCCAGCGCATACAGCCCTCAGGTGGCGGCGCCGTTGCGTAGGGGCCGGCTTGCCGGCGAAGGCGATCTTGCGGGCCACACAGCGCTAGAGTCCGCATTCGCGCTCCCTCACCAGGCCCCTCATGAGCTTCACCGGCGGCCTGCGCTGCTACGTGCACATCAAGGGCCCCGAACCGTAGGGCCACAGTTCCCTGGAAGACATCCGCCGGCTGCTGGCGCGACGCCCACGGGCTGCATGCCGCTAAGGCTTGAGGACAGCACGCAAGTTTTGCGCTAGCTTTTCCCGGCCCACCGGATCCGGAGTCGTCATGCCCAGCCCAGCCTCCCTGCACCAGGTCAGCACCCCCAGCCTGCATATCGCCTATGAGGAACATGGCCCGCGCAGCGCCGAACCGGTGATCCTGCTCCACGGTTTTCCCTACGACCCGCGGGCCTACGACGAGATCGCCCCGCCGCTGGCCGAGCGCGGCTATCGGGTCATCGTTCCCTACCTGCGGGGCTACGGCCCGACGCGCTTTGTCAGCGAGCAGATCATGCGCTCCGGGCAGCAGGCGGCCCTGGCCCGGGACCTGCTGGAACTGATGGACGCCCTGCACCTGCCCCAGGCCACCCTCGCCGGCTACGACTGGGGTGGGCGCGCCGCGTGCATCGTCGCGGCGCTGTGGCCGCAGCGGGTCAAGGGCCTGATGAGCGCCGACGGCTACAACATCCAGGACATTCCCCGGGCCATCGAGCCCCGGGCGCCGGAGACCGAGCTGCGGCTGTGGTACCAGTACTACTTCAATACCCAGCGCGGGGTGGACGGCCTGACGGCCAACCGCCGGGAATTCTGCGAGCTGTTGTGGCGCCTGTGGTCGCCAACCTGGAAACAAGGGCCGGGGCTCTATGGCCTGAGCGCGCCCTCTTTCGACAACCCGGACTTCGTCGCGGTGGTGATCCATTCCTACCGCCATCGCTTCGGCTATGTGCCGGGCGACCCGGGCCTGGAAAGCATCGAGCGGGCGCTGGAGGCGCAACCGCCGATCCGGGTGCCGACCATCGCCCTGTGCGGCGCTGACGACGGCGTCGGCCCGGCCACCGAGCCGGACCCCGATGTCGGTCTGCTCAGTGGGCCCTATCAGCGGCGGATCCTCCCGGGGATCGGCCACAACCTGCCCCAGGAAGCGCCGCAAGCCACCCTCGACGCGCTGCTGGAGTTGCTCGGCAAGCCCTGAGATGGGCACCGGCGCACGCCATGGGCCGGAAAAAATCGGTACACTTCGCGGCCTCGATCCCCCCACAGGACATGGAATGTTATCTGTCGCCGCTTCTCCCCGACCCGGCCTGCGCCGGGCCCTGGTGCTCTGGCTGTATGCCGTCGGCGCCGGCCACCTGCTGGCCGGGCTGCTGCTGACCTGGGCCGGCCACAGTGGCCTGTTCAACGATTACCTTGCGGGCATCGAACAGGCCTTCTGGGGCGCCGCCGCGCCGGCACCGGCCCGGGCCCAGCAGATCTGGTGGCTGGGGCTGTTCGGCGCCACCCTGCAAAGCTATTCGCTGTTCCTGCTGGGGCTGGTGCACCTGGGCAACCGCCTGCGGGCCCCTGCCGCCTGGGCCTGGCTGATGGCCGGGATTGTGCTGTGGGCGCCCCAGGACATGTGGCTGTCCTGGCAGATGAACATGACCGCCCACCTGTGGATCGACAGCTTCGCCCTGCTGGTGCTGCTGCCGCCGTTACTGTGGCTGCAGCGCCACGACCGCCGTACCTCTCGTCTTCCCTCGTAAAAGGACTTCACCATCGTGGCTGATTTGCCAATCCTGCAGTGGGCTATCGCCCTGTTGCTCGCCCAGGGCGTGCTCGGCGCCCTGGATACTCTCTACCATCACGAACTCACCGTGGCCCTGCCGCAGCGTCACAGCGCCCGCAAGGAACTGAGCATCCATGCCCTGCGCTCGTGCTTCTACGGCGTGCTGTTCATGGGCATCGCCCACCTGGCGTTCCAGGGCATCTGGGCCCTGGTGATCGCCCTGCTGTTCGCCCTGGAAATCGGCCTGACCCTGTGGGACTTCGTGGTCGAGGATCGCAGCCGCAAGCTGCCGGCCATCGAACGCATCATGCACACCGTGCTGGCGATCAACGCCGGGGCCTTCTTCGCCCTGTACGGCCTGCAACTGCTGGAATGGTCACGCCTGCCCAGTGCCTTGAATCCCATCGACCTGGGCTGGCAGGGCTGGGCCCTGAGCCTGTTCGCCGTGGGCGTCACCGCCTCGGGCATCCGCGACGGCCTGGCGGCGCTGCGCCTGCAACGCCAGGGCCAGGGCGCCAACCCCTTTGCCGGTGGCAGCGGCAAGCGGGTGCTGGTCACCGGTGGCACCGGTTTTATCGGCGAGACCCTGGTCAACCAACTGCTGGATGCCGGGCACACGGTCAGCGTGCTGGCCCGGGACCCGCTGCGCGCCGCCTACCTGTTCGACGGTCGCGCCCGTTGCCTGCGCTCGCTGAGCAAGCTGGGCCACGGCGAAGCCTTCGACGTGATCATCAACCTGGCCGGTGCCCCGGTGGCCGGGCCGCGCTGGTCGGCCAAGCGCCAGGCGCAACTGCTGGCCAGCCGGGTCGGCACCACCGAAGCCCTGCTCAACTGGCTGCAACACGCCCAGCACAAGCCGGAGCTGTGGATCCAGGCTTCGGCCATCGGCTTCTATGGCGTGCGCGACGCCAGCCAGAGCCTGGATGAAAACGCCGAGCGCGGCGAAGGCTTCATGGCCGACCTGTGCGCGCGCTGGGAATCCTCCGCCGAACCGGCTACCCGCTTCGGCGTGCGCCAGGTGGTGCTGCGCCTGGGGATCGTCTTCGGTCCCGGCGGCGCCCTGAAGCCATTGCTGATGCCCTTCCATTTCGGCTTTGGCGGACGCATGGGCGATGGCCGGCAGATCATGAGCTGGGTGCACCGCGACGACGTGTTGCAGGTGATGGCCCGGGCCATGAACGACCCGACGCTGTCCGGCACCTACAACATGGTGGCGCCGGAAGCGGTGAGCCAGGGCACCTTCGCCACTACTGTCGGCAAGGTGCTCAAGCGCCCGGTGTGGCTGCACGTGCCGGCTGCGCCGGTACGGGCCCTGGCCGGGGAGATGGCCGAGCTGTTCTTCGATGGCCAGAAGGTAGTGCCGGCGCGCCTGCTGCAGGCCGGCTACCGCTTCCGTTACCCGACCCTGGACGCCGCCCTGCGCGACCTGACCTGAGCTGAGGAATGCCCATGAGCAAGCCCCTGTTGTACCTGCTGGCGGGCAATGGCAGCGCCGCCGACTGGTGGGACGATGCCCTGCCGCACTTCCAGCGCTATCAGGTGCAGCCCCTGGAGCTGCCGGGGTTTGGCGACAACCCGCTGCCGCCCTGCCAGGACCTGGGTGAATACGCCGAGGCCCTGCTGGGCATGACCGAGCCGGGCCAGGGGATTGTCGCGGTGGGGGTCAGCGCGCTGATCGTGCTGCACGCCTTGCAGCGCCGCCCGGGGCACTTCTGCCGCAGTGTGCTGTTGTCGCCGGTGGGGGCCTTTCTCTGGCAACGGCGCTTGCCGGCGCTGATGTCGCCGCTGCCCGCGCGCTTGCTGATTCACGGCTTGCTCAGCCATAAACCGACGTGGTTTGCCGGCAAGTTCTCGCGCCAGCCGTGGAGCCAGGAGCAGTACCGGCGCATGGGCGCCGGCTATGGTCGGTGCCGGGCCTTCGTACCGCTGTGGGAGCAACTGCGGGCCGATACCGCGCTGCCGCTGCTGGAGTGGATCAAGGACCCGGTGCAACTGGTCTGGGGCGACCAGGACCGGCTGCTGGGGATTGCCCAGGCCGCAGCCTGGTCGGCCATCCTGGCC
This sequence comes from Pseudomonas sp. GW822-FHT04H02, assembly GCF_058800645.1. Lineage (NCBI taxonomy): Bacteria > Pseudomonadati > Pseudomonadota > Gammaproteobacteria > Pseudomonadales > Pseudomonadaceae > Pseudomonas > Pseudomonas sp. GW822-FHT04H02. Next base: position 984,489 of record NZ_JBXAMM010000004.1, read on the forward strand.
CGGGCCGACCTGCGGGTCAGCCTGCGGCCGGGCTGGGGCCATTACCCCTGGATCGACCACCCCGCCGAGTTCGTCGCCTGGCTGGAATCCGCCGACAACGGCTTCGTCGCCCACACCAAGGGCGGCCGCCTGCGCCTGGCGGAGCTGGCCGGCCAGCCGGTGCCCAGCGCCCTGTCCCTGGACAGCGCCATCGACCCGCAGCTGCCGGCCCTGCTCGCCAGCCAGCCTGCGGCGCTGTGGGCGGTGCGTTCCTCCAGCTACGGCGAGGACCAGGCCGACTCGGCCAATGCCGGCTTGAGCACCACTTACCTGCGGGTGCCCAGCGAGCAAGTGCCCGGGCGCATCGGCGAACTGCGCGATGCCGGGGTCGAGGAAGTGGTGGTGCAGCGCTTTATCCAGCCGACCCTGTCGGGGATCGCCTTCGTCCGTCACCTGGCGGTGGAACTGGAGTGGGTCGAGGGCCATCTGGAAAGCCTTGCCGACGGTCAGGTCAGCCCGCAGCGGGCGATCCTTTCACGCCTGGGCGCGGCCTGGGAAAGCGGCCATTTCGCCACCACCCGGGGCCTGAGCGCCAGCGCCCTGTGGGATTTCCTGCAGGGGGTGCTCAAGACCTTCCACTACGTGCCCGGTGATGTGGAATGGGCCTGGGACGGCCAGCAACTGTGGCTGCTGCAGTACCGCCCCATCAGCGACTACGGCTGGCGCCGGCACCTGACCGCGGCCAATATCGCCGAGATCCTGCCACCGCAACCCAGCCGTTTCGTCGAGTACGGCCAGCGCCGGGCGGCGGCGAGCATTCCGGCGATCATGGCGCGCTGGGACGCCCGTGTACTGCAGGACAACGAGCCCTTCACCGCAGTGTTCGGCGGTGCTTCCTATATCAACAATGACCTGTTCCTGGCGCGCCTGGCCGACTGGGGCCTGCCCTCCTCCAGCTATGCCGGCGAGGTGGGCGGCGCCACCCCGCAGCTGCCCTTGCGGCCCCTGCGCCTGTTGCGCTCGCTGCCACGGTTCCTGCGCATGCAGCACATCGCCCGCGGCCACCTGCTGAGCCTGGAACCGGGCCTGCGGCGCTTCGACCGGGAACTGGCGCAGTTGCACGCCGCCGGGGCCGACGGCCAGCAACTGGCAGACTGGTTCAGCCGCTTCTATGTGTTCGTGGTGCAGGGCAACCTGTGCATCGCCACCGCCCTGGCCAGCAGTGGCGGCGCGCTGCTGGGGCGTCCGCCCACCGCCTACGACAACCTGGACAACAGCCCCCATCGCCTGCCCTGGGAAACCGACCCAGGCACCCCGCGCCCGCAGTGCGCCGAGTTGCCGTTGCAAGCCTTCCCGCACTGGAGCCCGGCCATCACCCTGGCCCACCGCCTGGGCTTGCCGGGCATGCGCGGCTATTACCTGCAAGTGCGCGAGTGGTACCGGGACAACCTGATGCGGATCTTCTTCCGCCTGCACCACGCCGTGCCCGAGGCTGATCGCGGCTACTGGTTCGCCCCCCATGAGCAGGTGCGCAACCGTGGCGGCAGCTTCTGGCAGGACGGCCGCGAAGGCAGCGAGCAGGCGGCGGGGTTCATGATCTACCCGGGCCAGGTCCAGGGCGTGCTGGGGGTCGACATTCTGCTGGAGGACACCCTCGACCCCGGGCGCCATGCCCACTATCAGCAGGCCCGGGCAGTGATCGCACGCATGGGCGGGCGCCTGTCCCACGGTTCGACCCTGTTGCGCGAACTGCGCAAGCCCTCGGCGGTACTGCCCCAGGTAGACCCGGCCTGGATCGGCCGCGAAGTGCTGTATGCCGACGGCCAACTGAGCCTGGTAGAAGGCTGAAACCCGCGCTCAGGGCTGCGCAATGCTGGCGAAGCGTTCGCGGTAGGCCTGGGGCGTCACGCCCAGGGCCCGCAGCACGCTGCGACGCAGGGTTTCCTCGCTACCGAAACCGCACTGGGCGGCGATGCGCTTGATCGGCAGGGTGCTGTCGGCCAGCAGGCGCCGGGCGCATTCCACACGGATCAGTTCAATGGCCCGGGCCGGGGTCTGGCCGGTGTCGCCGCGGTAGTGACGGACGAAACTGCGCTCGCTCATTCCCGCCTGCTCGGCCAGCACCGGCACCGTCAGTTCGCGGTCCAGGTGCTCGGCGATCCAGGCGTGCAGCCGGTCGAAACGCCCACCCTGGTTCTGCAGCGACAGGGTTACGCTGAACTGCGACTGGCCCCCCGGGCGCTTGAGAAACACCACCAGTTGCCGCGCCACTTCCAGCGCCACTGCGCGCCCCAGGTCGGCCTCCACCAGGGCCAGGGCCAGGTCGATGCCGGCGGTGACCCCGGCCGAGGTCCACACCGGGCCATCGTTGATGAAGATCGGATTGGCCTCCACCTGCAGCCGCGGATATTGCTCGGCCAACTGCTCGCAGCGGGTCCAGTGGGTGACCACCCGGCGCCCGTCCAGCCAGCCGCTGGCGGCCAGCAGAAAGGCCCCGGTGCAGACCGACGCCACCCGCCGTGACGCCGCAGCCCGGGCCGCCACCCAGGCCACCAGTTCAGGATCACGGGCCGCCTCGTAGACGCCCCAGCCACCGGCAACGATCAGGGTGTCGCAGGGCTCTTGCGGCAGCGGCAGCGGCTCGGCCAGCAGCGCCAGACCCGAGGAGCTCAGGGTCGCCCCGCCCGGGCTGGCAATCACCCGCGGGTGGTAGGGCAAGGGCAGGCCCAGGCCGCGGGCCCGGTCATTGGCCGAGGCGAACACCTGCAGCGGCCCGCTGACATCCAGCAACTGGGCATTGGCGAAGGCCAGGACAAACACGTTTTTCGGCGCAGTGGGCATGGTTGGCGTAAATCGAGGGCTGGTTGGCGTATGCGCCAAATCCTAGAGCGCTAGAGTCAAGCCGTCCACTTCATCGACACAAGGAACAGGCAATGGCAGTGCAGATAGGTTTTCTGTTGTTCCCCGAGGTCCAGCAACTGGATCTGACCGGTCCCCACGACGTACTGGCCTCGCTGCCGGATGTGCAGGTGCACCTGATCTGGAAGGAGCCGGGGCCGGTGGTGGCCAGCTCCGGGCTGGTGCTGCAGGCCACCACAAGCTTCGCCGACTGCCCGCCGCTGGATGTGATCTGCATCCCCGGCGGTACCGGGGTCGGGGCGCTGATGGAAGACCCGCAGGCCCTGGCGTTCATCCGCCAGCAGGCCGCCCGGGCGCGCTACGTGACCTCGGTGTGCACCGGCTCCCTGGTGCTCGGCGCCGCGGGCCTGCTCCAGGGCAAGCGCGCCACCACCCACTGGGCGTACCACGAACTGCTGGCGCCGCTGGGGGCGATACCGGTGCATGAGCGGGTGGTGCGTGACGGCAACCTGCTGACCGGCGGCGGTATCACCGCCGGCATCGACTTCGCCCTGACCCTGGCCGCCGAACTGTTCGACGCCGCCACCGCGCAGCGGGTGCAACTGCAACTGGAGTACGCCCCGGCGCCGCCGTTCGAGGCCGGCAGCCCGGATACCGCGCCGGCCAGCGTGGTGCAGCAGGCCCGCCAGCGCGCTGCGGATTCGCTGCACAAGCGCCGGGAAATCACCCTGCGCGCGGCCGCGCGGCTGACAGCCGGCTGAGCTTTCAGGCACGGCGCACCGGGCCCTGGCGGGCATTGCCCAGCAACTGGGTGATGGCGCCATCGCCATAGGTGCGCTCGACCCTGGAAATCACCACCTGATAACCGGCGTACCAGCGCCGGTACTGGCGCTTGGCTTCGATGTGCCTGGGGTGGCTGGCAAAGGCCTGGATCGAGGCTTCGTCCTCCCAGTAATAGCTGGCGTTGATCAGCCCCTGGTCGGCGCTGGTCCAGGATTGGGCGCCGACGAAGCCCGGCAGGCTGATGGCAATTTCGTCGATCAGCGCACTGAGGCGGTGGAACTCCTCGTCGCGCTGGCCCGGCTGGTAGATAAAGGCGGCGATGTACATGGTCAAACTCCATTGGCTGATGAATCAGAGCGGACGCGCCAGCAGCGCCAGGCGCAGGGCCAGGGCCAGCAGCACCGCCGCCAGCAGCCAGGATTGCCAGCGGGCCAGCCGCGAATCGCTGCCGGGCAAGCCACGGCGCAAGGCCGCGCCGAAGATCCCCAGGCTGGTATGGAAGACCCCGCTGACCAGGGTCAGCAGCAAGCCCAGGACCACCAGTTGCACAGCGATGCTGCCGTGCTCGGGGCGCACGAACTGCGGCAGGAACACCATGAAGAACAGCAGCGCCTTGGGGTTCAGCAGGCTGTTGCACAGGGCCCGGACAAACACCGTGGCCAGCGGCACCCGGGGTGTATCGGCAAGGTCCAGGCCCCCCCGCTGGCCCAGGGCCTTCCAGGCCAGCCACAGCAGGTAGGCAACCCCGGCATAGCGGATCAGGTCGAACGCCGGCGGCCAGTTGGCCACCACGGCGGTGACGCCCGTGGCCGTGAGCAGGGTCAGGCCGATATCCGCTGCGCCGATCCCCAGCCCCGATGCCACCCCACCGCGCCAGCCATAGGCTGCGCCGTGGCTGATGACAAAGGCCATGTTGGGTCCCGGCGACAGCAGCAACAGCAGCACGGCGCCGAGGAAGATCGACAGGGTGGAAAGGTCCGGCATGTGAGCGCTCCTGCGCAAAAGCCGCTAGATTAGGACGCCTGTCTGATACAAACAAAAAAGTGTTCTAGATACACAAGGTGGCCGAGCATGCGCCGTACCCGCTACAAAACCATCGTCGATCACTTCGCCCAGCGCATCCGCGCCGGCCAGCTGTGCCCAGGCACTCAGCTACCGACGGTGCGGGCGCTGATGGCCAGCGAGCAGGTGGCGCTGGCCACGGCGCTGCGGGTGTATCACGAGCTGGAAGCCATCGGCCTGGTGGTGGGCGAGCCCGGGCGCGGTACCTTTGTCCGCGACACCAGCCTGCCCCGGGGCATGGGCCTGGAACAGCACCCGGCCAGCGCCGCCTCGGTGGACCTGGCGTTCAACTACCCGTCCCTGCCCGGCCAGGCGGAAAGCCTGCGCGAGGGGCTGCGGGCGATAGCCGCCTCCGGCGACCTGGATGCCCTGCTGCATTCCGCGCCCCAGGGCGGCCGCCCCCATGAACGCCAGACCGCGGCGCGGCACCTGCGCAACCGCGAGATCCGCGTCGCCGCCGAGCAGGTGCTGATCGTCAACGGCGCCCAGCAGGGGCTGGCGGTGAGCCTGTTGGCGCTACTCCAGCCCGGGGACATCCTGGCAGTGGACGCCCTGACCTACCCCGGCCTCAAGACCCTGGCCCAGGTCCATCGCCTGGACCTCGAAGCGCTGCCCCAGCACAACGGCCAGATGGACCTCGACGCCCTGCAGGCCCTGTGCCGCCGGCGCCCGGTGCGGGCGCTGTACTGCATGCCGACCCTGCACAACCCCCTGGGCACGGTGATGCCCCTGGCCGAACGCCGGCGCCTGGCGCAACTGGCCCGCGAGCATGACCTGCTGCTGATCGAGGACGGCGCCTACGCCTTCCTCGCCGAACCGGCCCCGCCGCCGCTGCAGACCCTGGCCCCGGAGCGCACGCTGTATATTTCCGGGCTGTCGAAAAGCGTCGCCTCGGGCTTGCGCCTGGGGTTTATCGTCGCGCCCCTGGAGATGATCCCGGCCCTGGAACGGGCGATCCGCGTGTCCACCTGGAGCACCCCGTCGCTGACCGTGACCCTGGGCTGCCGCTGGATCGAGTCGGGGCTGGTGGACAGCCTGGAAGAACAGAAGCGCAACGATGCCCGCAGCCGCCAGCAACTGGCCCGGAGGGTGCTCAAGGGCTGCGATTACCAGGCCTATGGCTCATCGTATTTTCTCTGGCTGAAACTGCCGGAAGGACGGCGGGCCGATGCCGTGGTGGCGGCCCTGGAACATCAGGGGGTAACGGTGACCTCGGCCGAGCCCTTCGCCACCACCGCCCATGTGCCCCAGGCGTTGCGCCTGGCCCTGGGCTCCATCGGCCTGCCGCTGCTGGAGCAGGCTCTGGAAAAGGTCCGCAACGAAATCACCCGCTAAGCACACCTGCAGAAGCCCGCGCTTAGCGTCGGGCTGAAAAGAACCTGCCACGTTCATGTTCCACTGCGTGAAGTATCAAAGCGGCCACCGCACCCAGGCTGCAGGCACGAAATGCCGGACGAAAAAAAACCCGCCGAAGCGGGTTTTTTCCAAGACCATCATGACTTCCTGTCTGCAGCATCCGTGCTAATGGTCGACCTTCCCTGATCCTGAGCGCTTCCTGCGCTGCAGTTGTGGGAAAGAAGATTAAACACAAAGCCCGGTGCGCAGAAGGCGCATTGAATTACAGCGCGTGTAGGAAATTCGCTATGCCGCACTTACGCAAACCCCTAGTTCACCCCTCCAGTGCCTGGGCGGCCAAAGCCGCGAGCTTGAGCTGGTGCTGCGCCCCGGGCTGATGATCGTCCTGGAGAAACCAGGCAGCGGACAAACCACTGAAGGCCAGCACCCACTGCACCAGCCGGCGCGGCTCCAGTTGCGCCGCCCGGGCAATCACCTGCACCTGGCGGGCAAAGCGCACAGGGTCGGTGGCGCTGGGCAGGTCCGGGTTGCAGATCAGGTTGGCGAAATCGAAGGTGCGCTCGCCATGGACCCGCTTGGGGTCGATCACCCGCCAGCCGCGCTCGGCGAAGTCCAGCACATTGTCGTGGTGTATATCGCCATGCAGCACCACCGGTTCCCGGGGCGTGGCCAACAGGTGCTCGGCTTCGGCCAGGCAGCGCAGGAACAACCCGCCCTGCTGCGGCGCCGCCTCGCGCAGGTCGGCAAACCAGCGATCCAGCGACACCAGCGGCGGCCGCGGTTGTGCCCGTGGCCGGTGCAACTGTTGCAGGGTGGCGCAGACGATATGGCTGACCTCATCGTGCTGGCCCGCCAGGGCCATGCGCATCAGCGAACCCTTGCCCATGGCGCGCTCCATCAGCAGGGCATCGCCTTGCTGGGCATGAACCCGCGCCGCCCCCTCCCCGGCCCACCAGGCCATCAGCCGGTTGCCGGCCTGCTCGTGTTCATCCAGGGCAATCTTCAACATGGCCGGCGCACCGTCTTGCAGACGCACCGGCAACAGGCGGCTGCCCGGGGTGACGATGGGATCGCCATCGGGCGTCAGGCGCCAGCGTTTCATATAGGTTTCGAACAAGGGGCTGCTCCAGACGGGAAGCGGCCAGTTTCAGGCGACAGGCCTGGCTCTGCAACGTGCCGCTTGCAACTGCCTGTTTCAACCCTGCTGCAGGTAGTTCTCGATATTGCTCATCTGCTCGTCCCAGCCCCGGCTGTTCATGCGAAAGGCCTTGAGCCGGCGCTCGGCGGGAATGCCGTCGAAGCCCGACTCGGTAACCCGCAGCAAGGTACCACCGGCGTGCTCTTCCAGTTCGAACCGGACCAGGGTGCTGGGCTCTGCCGAATAGTCCTGAGCGGGATCGATGGCGTAGGGGTGCCAGCGGAAGGAGAACAGCTCCTGGGGCAGCATCTGCTCCACCAGGACATCCCAGGTCAGGTGCTCATAGCCTGGGTAAGTCACCGCGCCCCGGGCCCGCTGGCCGGGTATGAACTGCTGGCCGGCCAGGGCCACGCCAAACCAGCGGCCGAAGCGTTCGGCCTCGCTCAGCGCCTGCCAGACCTGGGCCGGGTCGGCCTTGAGCAGGATCTTGCGTTCGATGCGATCTGAAGAATTCATGGGCCACCTCCAGTGATGAACACTAGACCTCTCTGAATCGAGCGCAACCTTTATCTGGCCGAAGGACCCACTGATTACCCAGAACGAAAAATGCTACTGTCGCCGGCGCCAATACCTCTGCAAAGGACCTGCCATGCCCCTCACCCTCACCGACCGTTACCGTGGCAGCCTGCTGGGCCTGGCCTGTGGCGATGCCCTGGGCACCAGTGTGGAATTCAAGCCACGGGGCAGTTTCCCCCCGGTCACCGATCTCTTGGGCGGCGGCCCGTTCAACCTCAAGGCCGGACAATGGACCGACGACACCTCCATGGCCCTGTGCCTGGGGGAAAGCCTGTTGCGCAAGGACGGTTTCGACCCCGCCGACCAGATGGGCCGCTACCTCAACTGGTGGCAATGGGGCTACCTGAGCGCCACCGGCGAATGCTTCGATATCGGCATGACGGTGCGCCAGGCCCTGGCCGACTATCAGGAACACGGCCAGCCCTTGGCGGGCTCCAGCGACCCGCAGACCGCCGGCAATGGCTCGCTGATGCGCCTGGCGCCGGTGGTGCTGTTCCATTACCCCGACCTGGCCCAGGTCCGCGAGTTTGCCGGGGCCAGTTCGCGTACCACCCACGGCGCCGCCGAAGCCATCGAATGCTGCCAGCTGTTGGCCGGGCTGATCGCCAAGGCCCTGGACGGTGCCAGCAAGCAGCAACTGCAACGGCTCGACGCCCAGGGCTTTCGCGAGAGCAAGGTCGCGGCCCTGGCCCAGGGCAATTACCTGGATAAAACCCGCGACCAGATTCGCGGCAACGGCTATTGCGTCGACTCCCTGGAGGCCGCGCTCTGGTGCTTCCAGCACAGCGACAGCTATGCCGAAGCAGTGCTGGCCGCCGCCAACCTGGGGGACGACGCCGACACCACCGCCGCCATCGTCGGCCAGTTGGCCGGAGCCTTCTACGGGGCCCAGGGCATACCGCCGCACTGGCTGGCCAAGCTGCACATGGGCGAGGAGATCCAGGCCATGGCCGACGACCTGCTGGCCGCCGCCCGGCGTCGCGCGCCTGCCCGGCCGCTGCATGGCAGTTGCCTGTGCAAGGCGGTGCAATACCGGGTCGACCGCCTGGACATGCCCATCGGCCACTGCCATTGCCAGACCTGCCGCAAGGCCCACGCCGCGGCCTTTGCCTCGACCGCCGGAGTCATGCGCGAACACTTCCAGTGGACCCAGGGCCAGGAACGCCTGAGCACCTACGAATCGTCCCCGGGCAAGCTGCGGCACTTCTGCTCGGTCTGCGGTTCTCACCTGCTGGCGGAGCGCCCGGGGCAGCCCCACGTGATCCTGCGGGTGGCGACCCTGGACGATGATCCGGGGCAGACGCCACAGGTGCATATCTGGACCTCCCACGATGTGCCCTGGCTGGCCGACGAAGCGCTGCAACGCTGGCCCGAGTGGCAACCCAGCCGCGGCTAGACTGTTTCTTCCTCATTGACCGATTGCGAGACTTTCCATGCGTCCGATCCTGTTGCTGGCCCTTGCGCCGCTGCTGCTGCTTGCTCCACTGGCCCAGGCCTATGAGTGCAACAACACCACCCAGACCGATATGAGCCTGTGCGCCAACGTCCAGCACAAGGCCGCGGACAAGGAGCTGAACGCCCTTTACCAACAGATCAACCAGCGCCTGAAAGACCAGCCACACAGCAAAAAGCTGCTGGTCAGCGCCCAGCGCGCCTGGGTGGCGTTCCGCGATGCCGAGTGCAGTTTTTCCACCTCGGGCGTGGAAGGTGGCAGCCTGTATCCGGTGGCCTACAGCAACTGCATCACGGCCTTGACCAAGACCCGCGTGGAGAGTTTCAAACAGTACCTGCAGTGCAAGGAAGGCGACTTGAGCTGCCCGGTCCCCGCACGGTAGGAGCGGGCTTGCCCGCGAAGGCGTCGGCGAGGGCCCTGCACGGCTTGCCGGCCTGTTCGCCGGCAAGCCGGCTCCTATAGGAGCCGGTGGCTGGCGGCGGGGTCAGCGGACGAAGATCTGCGCCGTGGTGATGGCCATGTCGCCGCCCGGCAGGGTGATCTTGCCGATCTGCTTCATGCTCTGGACATCGAAGATCGCCACGTCGTTGAAGGTCCCCGCCAGGTAGATCTTGGTCCCGGCCCGGTTGAACGAGATGCAGTAGTAGGAGTGTTCCAGGGTCGCGGCCTGGAGCAGTTTCTTCTGCTTGATGTCGTACTTGGCCAGGCGGTTGAGCACGCCGAACATCAGGTTGGGGTCCGTGGGCGAGCGCATGCCGCTGAAGTAGATCTCGGTCAGCGGGCCGAAGTCGGTGGTCTCGGTCTTGCCGGTCGCAAGATCGACGCTGAACAGCCCGTACAGCGGCTCGGCGGTAGCCGGGTCCTGCTTCTTGTCCTTGAACTTCGCCGCGGTGTAGAGCAGCGAGAAGTCATGGCGGAAGGTCTGCTGGTTCCACACGTAGAGCACGTCCGGCGCGCTGTAGTTGGGGCGTTTCCAGTGGCGGCTGGGGATCAGTACCTCGAATTTGCCGGTCTTGACGTCGACCTTGTACAGGTCCGGCCCGGCCACATACAGGGTGCCGTCGTCGCCGCTCTGCATGATGGTCAGCTGGCGCGGCGCGGGGAAACTGCGCAGCGGCTTGGCGTCGAGCCCGGCATCGGTGGCGTAGACATCCAGCCGCGGCGCCTTGACCTCATAGCGGTCATTGAGCAACAGGGTCGGGTTGGCCACGGTGTACAGCTCCTTGCCGTCGTGGCTGACGGTGAAGGCGAACATCGAGCGCGCCTTCTCCCCCGGATGCTGGGTGATGCTGGCGTGGAACACCTGCTTGCAGCTGTCGAGCTCGACGCCGTAGACATCCGCATAGTGGTTGTTCAGCACGTAGGCGATCTTGCGGTCCGGCGACAGTTGCACGGTGCCGGGGCCGAAGGCGTCGGGCATCTTGCAGGTCTTGTACAGGCTGTCGGTGGCCAGATCGAGAACGTGCAGGTTGTTCGGGTAATTGGTGGTCACCATGTACTCGTGACCGCTGTTGAGGGCCAGGCCCTCGTCGGCCAGGGCGGTGAAAGAACAGGCGCTGAGAACCGCGCCGGCGGCCAGGCCGCACACTGTGATAGCTCGCATGCTGGAATCCTTGTGCTGTCCGGTTACTTGTCTTTGGGGAAGACGGTGCCGAGGTTGCGCCAGTTGTCGTTGGAGGCCTGGGCGTCCTTGTTCCAGTCGGGGTAGGTGCTCATCATGTCCGGCACCTGGGCCGGCCACCAGCAAGGGTCGGAGCAGCCGTAGAGGTCGGCCTCCATCGGCTGGCACAGCGACGAGACGCCGCCAAAGGCATCGATTTCCCAGCCCGGGTCGGTGGTCGAGGCGCAGCCGGCCACGGAGTTCATCGCCAGCACTTCTTCGATACGGTCCTGGGCCGCGGCCTCGGTCAGTTTCTGAGCTTTGTTGTTGATCGGCTTGAGATGTTTCATGTCAGTGAGCCTTGCGCGGAGTGATGTAGCTGCTGATGAACGCAGGGTTGTGCGCCATGATCCGGCTGTAGACTTCGATGCCGAAATCCACCCAGTCACGCATCAGTTCGCAATAGTGATAAGTCGGATGCGCCGGGTCGCCGTAGCGGGCATAGCTCTCGTGGTAGCAGCCGCCGGAACACAGGTTGCGGATGCGGCAGCTGTCGCAGCCGGTGTTGGTGCGGTCCAGGCGCTGGGACAGGAAGTCATTGAGCTCCATCTGCTTGACCCCACCGTCATGCACATTGCCGAAGGTCGGCAGGGATGAGCCGGTGAAGCGGTGGCACAGGTTCAGCTCGCCCTTGTGGTCCACCGCCAGCATCTTCAGCCCGGCGCCGCAGGGCAGCGCCTTCTTGTGGCCCTCGTGGATATCGGTGATCAGCTGGTGCAGGTTGGAGAAGCCGATATTGCGGTGCTCCAGTGCCGCCGCCAGGTAACGCCGGCCCAGGCGCTTCATGCTGGCGAAGACTTCGATCAGCTCCTCGCTGCTGAGGTTGAAGCTGCTGATGTCCCCCGAGGTCACCGGGGCGAACCCCACTTCGGCAAACCCCAGCTCGTTGAACAGGTGATCCCAGATGGTCTCAAGGTCGGTGACCCCGGTGGTCAGGGTCACCCGCGCCCCCACCGGCCGGCTGTCGTAGCGTTCCAGAAGCATCTGCGCCTTGCGCCGCACCACGTCATAGGTGCCCTGCCCGCCCACGGTGATGCGGTTGCGGTCGTGCACGGTCTTGGGCCCGTCGATGCTCACCGAAAGCCCGAAGCGGTGGGCGTTGAGGTAGTCCACCACCTCTTCGGTGAGCAGGGTGGCGTTGGTGGTCATGACGAACTCGACGAACTTGCCGGCCGCGGCAAAGCGCTGTTCGCAGTAGTCCACCATGGCCTCGATCAGCGGCCGGTTGCTCAAGGGTTCGCCGCCGAAGAACACCACGGTGTAGCGCTCCTCGTCCGGGGACTCCTGGAGCAGCATTTCCACCGAGGCAATGGCCGTGTCCAGGCCCATCTTCTTGCCCGCCGAGGGCTTGTCCAGGTCTTCCTTGTAGCAGTAGGTGCAGCTCAGGTTGCAGCCGGTATTGACGTTGAGCACCACGGTATTGATCGCCGTGCGTTCGACCCGTTTGACGCCGATTTCCGGGGTCAGGGGCGAGCCGTCGCTGACCAGTTCCAGGGCCATCAGCTCGCGCAGGGTGTCGCTGACGTCGGCACCGTCATAGGCGCCGGCCAGACGCTGGATCAAGTCTTCCGGGGTACAGCCCGGGCCGCGCAGCGCATCGATGATGCTGCCGGTCAAGGCATCGCTGGCAAACAGCGAACTGCTGGGGATATGGAACAGCATGCGGTTGGCGTCCACCTGCACTTCATGCAGGTTGCGCTCCACCAGATTCAGAATTGCGCCCATTACAACCTCCTGTGCCTGCCCCGCGTTCGGGGCCTGCGGTCATTGCCTGAAAGTGTCTGTCGGTATCGCTCGACGCCCCTCAGGGAATGGGTGGATTGTTCCAGCGTTGCACGGTGACGATCAGCTGGCCTTCACCGGTCAGGGCCTTGCCCCCCTCCTCCACCGCAGCGATCACCTTGAGGTTGCCGGCGTTGTTGGTGGACATCTTGCGCAGCGGGTTGGGCCCGGCATCCCCCGGGGTGAACACGCCGCTGTCGGCCTGCATGCTGCCGGCGTACTTGACGTCTTCATCCTTGGCCGCCTGGGCGTCGAAGGCCTCGACCTTCCACTGCGCCGGCATCACGCCGATGCGGTAGGCCTTGCCGTCGGCCCCCTTGCCCCAGGCTTCGGCATCGAAGCGGCCCTGGACCTTGGGCGTCGAACCGCCGCCGTCACCGATCCGCGCCACGGCAAATGCCGGCACCACCCTGACCTCGGCGATGCGCTGGTACACCGCCAGCGTCGCGCCCTTGAGGCTGCCGACGCTGACCTCCCGCAGCCCCGGCTGGGCGCTGGCCGCCGCCTTGAGGCTGACGCGGATGCGTTCGGGGCTCTGCTCCAGCACCTGCACGACCTCCACCCCTTTGCCGAAGCTCGGAGTGCCCACAAGGCCCGCGCCCACCAGGGTCACCTCGGCCTCCTCACCGGCCTTCAGGTAACCCGGCTGCACCGCCAGCAACCGCTGGCTGCCTTGGCGGGCGGCGATGAAGTCCAGGCCGCGCTCGTCGTGCTCGGCCTCGAACATCCGCCCTTGCAGTGCATTGCCCTGGGCCGCCAGCACCTGGCGCATGACCACGCCATCCACGGTGACATTGCCGCGCCATTCATAACCGTTGTAGAGGATCGCGCTGCCCTCGCCATTGAACGGGCTGCCATCGGCGTACTGGCCCTTGACGCTGAGCTTGAACTGATCGCCTTCCCCGGCGCTGACGCTCATCACCCCGGCCAGTTCGCCCTTGCCCGGCAGGTGGCCGCTGAAGCTCCAGTCCCCCGCCAGCGCCGCCGCTTGCGGGCGGGCCTGTTGCCAGGCTGTCCAGGCGGGATTGTCGAGGGGATAACGCTTGGCCAGCAGCGGCACCATTTCCTTGAGGGCAGTGGGCAGCCATTCCCGGTCCCGGGACAGCGCCTGGTACTCCAGGGATGGCCATTGCCCAAGGTGGAAATTCACCAGCCGCTCCCATTCCTGGGCCGGCCGGCGTTGCAGGGCGATCCGCGCGCCGGAGTGGCAACGGGCGCACATCTGGGTGGTCTGTTCGTCGAAATGCTCGACGGTGTTCAGCCGTCGCTCCAGGGCGTAGCGCACGCCGTCGGTCTCGCTGGGCGCCAGGCCCTGGGTATCGGCCAGGTACTTGACCAGGGTGCGGCGGTCGTCATCGCTGATTTGCAGCCCGTGCATGGTCTGCATGCGGGCAATGCTCATCAGCCAGCCTTCCGGGGTCTTGCGCTGGTGGCTGATGCGGCTCAGGGCTTCCCCGGCCTCGGGGGTGTGGCAACCCTGGCAGGTTTCCTTGAGGATGCTCTGCGCATCCCGCGCGGCGAAACTCGAAGGGGCATGCAAGGCGGTACAGGTGGCAATGGCCAGCAGGCTGGCACTGAGCCTCAGGCGCAGTCTTCTCTTCATCAACGTCAAACCTCCCACGGTGCTTTCTTATTTTTAGCGAGTCGTTTTTATGGTTTCTGCCATGCCCGGCACGCCCGGTCATGGAGGCAAGAGAAACGTCTGCTGATATGCAATACACGGAGCGTGCCAGCTTATAAAAGAACCCGGAATCAACGACTTGGGCGAAGACGCCGGTCCCTGGCGGGCTTGCGGGTGTTACCCGACGTTCAATTTCGAGACAAACGTCTCAGTCTGAGACAGCGATTAGCCAGCGCCAGAACAGCTCTCAAGGCCGGCGACGAGGCTGTACCGCTGGTTTTCTTTGCAATTGGATCTTGCATTTATCCGGCGGCGCCGCAGAATCACCCCCGCTTTGCCTGCCCCGTCCCATGGGGTGTGCCGCACCTCCCCTCTTACAAGGAACCTGAAGTTCATGGATAGAAGCGCCTGTGCCCGTCTCGGCTCGCTGATCCTCTCGTTGTCTGCCCTGACCCTGGTCGGATGCAAGGAAGAAACCAGTCCCAAGACTGCAGCCGTCGCTGCGGCCCCCGCGCCGGCGGCCATGGTCATGCCGATCTGCGCCAATGGCGAATGCGCGGTTCTGGACCAGGACGGCAAGGTGCTGGTCAGCGCCGACAACGACTACGACGCCGTGGTCGCCCTGCCCCTGGACAAGACCTTCCTGTTCGCCAAGGACGGTACCTGGAACCTCAGCAGCGCCGATGGCAAGCAGACCCTCAAGGCCGCCTTCACCGATGACCTGCGGCTGCTGACCCCGGGCTACTTCGGCTTCGGCCAGGACGGCAAGCTGGGCATCATCGACCAGAGCGGCAAACAGATTCAGCCACCGCGCTTCGACGATCTGTACGTGGGCGGCAACGACGACTTCATCGTCTACGAGATCGGCGGCAAGCGCGGCATTCTCAGTGCCAAGGGCGAGGTGGTGACCGAAGCCCTGTATGACAGCAGCATGGTCCGCGATGACTTCGCCAAGCGCGGCTGGTGGATGATCGCCGAACGCGGCAACGACAAGTGGGCGCTGAACCTCAAGACCGGCGAGCAGAAGAAGATCGACTTCGACAGCATCGACTACTTTGCCAACCAGCATCTGGTGGTCAGCACCGAACAGGGCAAGGCCCTGGCCGATGCCCAGGCCCAGTTGATCAGCGCCGCCACCTACAACTGGATGGGCGAACCGGGTGACGGCCTGGTGGCCTTCCGGGAAAAATACGACAGCCCCTGCGGCTACATGGATTTCCAGGGCAAGACCGTGATCCAGGCCCAGTTCGGTACCTGCCAGGTATTCGGCAAGCAGGGCGCGCTGGTCACCGCCAAGAACGCCGACGGCAGCTCCGGCAAGGCCGGGCTGATCGACCGCCAGGGCCAATGGAAGGTGCAGCCGGTCTACGACTCGGCGGACCCGGCCGGCTTCAGCCCCCTGGGAATGTTCCGGCAGGTACCGGGGCTGAACCAGGTCGCGGTGCTGCAGAACGTGTTCAGCGCCACCTTCGGTATCTTCGATGTGGACAAGGGCGTCGAGCTGTTCAAGCCCACCTACGCCCAGATCGGCGCGATCAATGCCGACCTGTTCGTCTTCAGCACCGCCAACAGCCCGACCAAGCAGGCCACCCTGTTCGGCCAGGCCACCCAGGTGCGTACCGTGGGCCTGATGGACGCCAGCGGCAAGGTGCTGCTGGAGCCGGGCCAGTACGTCGACATCCACCTGGACAACAGCGGCCACTACCTGCTGGCCACCGACGACACCTCGGCCCTGGCCACCTCGGCGCTGTACGACCTCAAGGGCAAGCGGCTGATCCCCGGCAAGTGGCAGGAACTGGTGGTGGACGAAACCCGCGGCGCCATCTTCGGCTATGCCGTGGAAGGCATGGGCGACGATCAGTCCCGCAGCCTCAAGGCCCTGTATCGCCTGGACGGCACTCCGAGCTTCCAGGTCAGCCAGGTCGATTGCGGCGCCGAACAGGTGCACGACGGCCATGACCAGGTGCTGTGGCCGGCCAACCCCCAGGACTACTGCCCGCAGCCTGACGAAGTGGAAGACCAGGGCGAAGGCGACAACGCACAGGGCTGAGGCCCCGAGCGAACCGGTCACGGTTGGGATCAAGCCTGCTAGGATGCGGGCTTGATCGATTCAGCCAACCGGCCCGGATGGGGCCCGACAGGAACTGTCCCATGCTCAATGCTCTGCTCTTCGACCTTGATGGCACCCTGACCGACACCGACGCCCTGCACCTGCTGGCCCTGCAGCAACTGCTGCTGGAAGAGGAGGGCCGGACCTTCACCCAGGAAGAATTCGAAGCCCATGTCAGCGGCCAGGCCAATGCCAACATGTGCCGCTACCTGTTCCCCGAGCGCAGCGTGGCGGAACATGAAGCCTTTGCCGAGCGCAAGGAAGTGCGCTTTCGCCAACTCTCCCCGCAACTGATGCCCATGCCCGGCCTGCTGCGCCTGCTGGATTTTGCCCAGGAGCACGGCATCGGCGTGTGCGTGGTCACCAACGCGCCCCGGGCCAATGCCGAGCACATGCTCGAGGTGCTGGGCCTGCGACAGCGCTTCCAGACGGTGCTGGTGGCCGAGGAGTTGCCTCGGGCCAAGCCCGATCCCCTGCCCTACTTGAGCGGCCTGGAATGCCTGCAGGCCACCGCCGACCAGGCCCTGGCCTTCGAAGACTCGGTACCCGGGCTGACAGCCGCGGTAAAAGCCGGGATCTGCACGTTCGGCCTGGCCACCAGCCAGCGCCCGCAAACCCTGCTGGATGCCGGCGCCCACCGCGTGATCAACGACTTCGACGACCCGCAACTGTGGGCCGAGATCCGGCGCCGGCTCGATCTGCCCTGAAGGGAATGGGATGAGGATATTGGCCAGGCCAAGCGGGAAGGAAACAGCCAGGGAGAAAGAAACGGCAGGAGGGAAAAAGGTGCTCGCCCATCACTTCGGCAGTGGCATCCAGACCGAAGTACCCCCTTTGGCTGGGCGAGCAGGAGGGAATATACGCGGGCTCCAGGGGCAGTAATATCGGACATATCCGAAAACACCCTACGACTTGGGCAAAGATGCTGGAGGTTTATCCCTGCACGACTTTTTTTTCACGGTGCTTTCACCTCGCCGCCCCTATATTGCCAATCACTCCTTAACGAATCCCATTTGGCCCGCGCTACAGCGGGCTTTTTTTTGCCCGGGCTCCAGCGGCCGGCCCCTGGGGCGCCGACTGCTGGCGCGGGTCACTCAGGGAGCCGCCCGCTCCGCAAGCGATGCCTGGGTGGGGACGAATGCCGGCGCCTGCTCGGGATAAAACCGCGCCGCGGCATTGATCACGGCCTGCACCGACGCGGTGACGATATTGGCGTGACAGCCGGCGCCAAAACGTGACCCGGCAACGCCCGGCCACACCGCTTCGACGATTGCCAGCGCCTGCGCATCGGCCCCCGCCCCCAGGTTGCGCTCTTCAAAACTGTCGATGCGCAGCGGCAAGCCCAGGGCGGCCAGGGCCGCCGCGACAGGTCCGTTGCCCACGCCATGCAAGCACGCCTCCTGGTTCCCGGGGGTGGCGACCCGCAGCTCGATCCCCTGCCCCTCGGGGGCATCGAACAACCGATGAGCGAGATACCGCAGGCCGGCCGTGCCCTCTGCACACGCCAGATAGGTGCGCTGGAACACCTCCCATAAAGCGTCGCTGCTCAACTCGGCGTCACTGGCATCAGCCAGCTTCTGCACAATGGCGCTGAACTCGATCTGCATGCGCCGGGGCATGACGATGCCGTGGTCACGCTGCAGCAGGAAAGCGATCCCGCCTTTGCCGGACTGGCTGTTGACCCGCACGATGCTGTCGTAGGTCCGCCCCAGGTCCTGCGGATCGATGGGCAGGTAGGGCACCTCCCAGAAACCGTCGGCCGCCTGGGCGGCAAAGCCCTTGGCGATGGCGTCCTGGTGCGAGCCGGAAAAGGCGGTGAACACCAGGTCGCCGACATAGGGATGGCGCGGATGGATCGGCAGCGCCGTGCATTCCTCGGCAACCCGGGCCACTGCCGCGATATCGGAGAAGTCCAGCCCGGGGCTGATGCCCTGGGTATAGAGATTCAGGGCCAGGGTCACCAGATCCAGGTTGCCACTGCGCTCGCCATTGCCGAACAGGCAGCCCTCCACCCGCTGGGCGCCCGCCAGCAACGCCTGTTCGGCACAGGCCACGCCGGTGCCCCGGTCGTTGTGGGGGTGCACTGACAGCGTGACCTGGTCGCGGCGCTCCAGGCGCTTGTGCATCCATTCGATCTGGTCGGCAAAGACGTTGGCGGTGGCCACCTCGACGGTGGTCGGCAGGTTGATGATGATCGGGCGCCCCGGGCCGGCGTCCCAGGTACGGATCGCGGTGTTGCACATGCGCAGGGACACCTCGAGCTCCGCCATGCAGAAGGTTTCGGGGGAGTACTGCAACACCCATTCGGTTTCCGGGTGCTGGTCGGTCAACTCGCGCAACAGCCTGACATGGCGCTCCACCAGGGACTCGACCTCGTCCACCGAAAACCCGAACACCACGCGCCGCCAGACCGGGGCGATGGCGTTGTACAGGTGGACGATGACCCGGCGCGCACCCTGCACACTGCGTACGGTTTCGCGGATCAGGTCCTCGCGCAGTTGGGTCATCACCATGGGGGTGACGTCGGCGGGAATCCGCTGCTGCTCCACAAGCTCGCGGACCACCTCGAAATCGGTACGCGAGGCGGCGGGGAATCCCACTTCGATTTCCTTGAAGCCCAGGCGCACCAGTTCCTCGAACAGGCGCAGCTTGCGCTCGCGGTTCATCGGCTCGAACAGCGCCTGGTTGCCATCGCGCAGGTCGGTGGACAGCCAGATCGGAGCCTGGGTGATGGTACGTGACGGCCACTGGCGCGAGTCCAGGTCCACGGGAGCAAAGGCACGATATTTGGTATGGGGATGGGCGAGCATACTGACCTCGAAAGCACAATGGAGAACGCGATGGATCTCCCCTGCTTTCATCATGGAAAGCGCTTCGAGGCCGGAGTCTGGGGGAGATCAGCCTGGGTGCCAGGTTCCTGGCAGCACCGGCAGACCCCGGCCGTAAGGCAGGGGTAGCGCTAGTAGCAGGGTCAGGAACAGGGGGTTCATGGGCGGTTGCAACCGTCGGCGGGCAAGGAGTGATCTGTAGTCTAGGTAGCGATCTTCTGAATGTAATGCGCTAAACACCCTTTGATTATCGCAAAATGGACATTTTCGCCTATGATAAGCGCCCCATGATCCCTTCCGGGGCGGAGGCGCTGCGCTGCATGTCCGATCTGCTTGTTGTCTCGTCCATCGACTGCCTGTCCATGCCGGTTACCAGCATCGCCGTGGATTACCCCAACGGCCATGAAATACCTGCCCACAGCCATCCACGCTCGCAGCTGGCCTATGCCATCGAGGGCGTGCTGGTGATCGACACCGAGTCCGGCCGCTGGGTGGTGCCGCCCAGCCGCGGGGTGTGGTTGCAGGCCGGCGTCGAGCACCGGGTACGCATGCGCGGCGCGGTGCGCATGCGCAGCCTGTTCATCAATGTCGATGCCATTGCCGGCCTGCCCGAGCATGACTGCGTGATCGAGGTCTCGCCGTTGCTGCGCGAGCTGATCCTGGCCGCCGCCCAGGTCGGCACGCAGTATTCGCCGGACAGCCGCGACGGCCGCCTGATGCGCCTGATCCTCGATGAGATGCGCTCGCTGCCGGTGCTGCCGTTCAGCCTGCCCTGGCCCCATGAGCCGCGCATGCTGCGGGTGTGCCAGGCGCTGGCGGACGATCCTTCGGACAACCGCACCGCCGAACAATGGGGCGACTGCCTGGCCATGAGCGCCAAGACCTTCCATCGCCAGTTCCAGCGCCACACCGGCATCACCTTTGGCCGTTGGCGCCAGCAGGCGCGGTTGCTGATGTCCCTGGAGTGCCTGGCCGAGGGCATGCCGGTGGTGCAAGTGGCGCTGCAGCACGGCTACGACAGCCAGAGCGCCTTCGCCGCCGCCTTCAAGCGCCAGTTCGGCACGCCGCCTTCGGAGTTCTACCGCTGAGGGCTCAGGCCCGGCGCAGCAGCACACCGGCCACCACGCACAACAGCATGGCCAGCCCCGCCAGCAAGAAGGCATCGCTGTAGGCCAGCAGCAGGGCGTCGCGGTGCAGCACCTTGTCCACCATGCCCAGGGCTTGCTGGCGCAGGGGCGCCAGCGCCGCCGAATGCAGGGCCGTTGCGTACTCCACCGGTGCCTGGGCCAGCAGGCGCACCAGTTCCACCAGGCGCTCCTGGGTGGCCTGGGCGAACAGGCTGACGGATTCGCCAATGCGCTGGGCGTGGAGTTTCTCGCGCTCCACCACGATCTGGCTGGACAGCGCGATACCGATGGCCCCGCCGACGTTACGCACCATGGAGAACAGTCCGGAGGCCGAGCCCACCTGGTCCTTTTCCAGCCCCTGGATCGCCATCACCCCCAGCGCCACCACCACCAGCGACTGGCCGATACCACGCACCACCAGCGAGGGCACGATGACGTTCACCGAGGCATCGGGGTTGAGGTGGATGTTCATCAGGCAGCCGATGCCAGTGATGGCGAACCCGGCAATGATGATGGTGCGGGCGCTGGTCCAGCGCATCAGCCGCGGGGTGGCGAACGACATGACGAACTGGATCAGGCCGTAGGGAATCATCATCAGGCCGATCTGCCGGGCGTTGTAGCCGTGGATCTGGGCAAAGTAGTTGGGCACCAGGAACACCACGCCGAACACCACCGCACCGAAGGTGAATTGCATCAGGCTGGCAATGCCGAAGTTGTAGCGCCCCAAGAGGCGCAGGTTGATCAACGGCTGCTCGCGACGCAGTTCGATGGCCACGAAGGCCAGCAGGCCGACCGTGGCCAGGATCGCGCAATGGCTGATGAAGCTTGAGGCGAACCAGTCGTAACGGCCACCCTCCTCCAGCATGATCTGCAACGCCGAGAGGCCCACGGCCATGCTGGCGATGCCGCCCCAGTCACCCTGGCGCAACTTTGCCAGGACCATGGGCTGGGGCCGCACCGACCAGCCGATGGCCGCCAGCAGCAACAGCCCCGGCGGCACTTGCAGGTAGAAGATCCAGCGCCACGAATAGGCATCGGTGAGCCAGCCGCCCAGGGACGGTCCCGCGGCCTGGGCGACATTGTTGGCCACGGCGAACAGGGCCATGCCCATGGGATGCCGGGCCGCCGGCAGCTCGGTGACAATCAGCTGGAACGACAGGGGAATCAGCACCCCGCCAAAGGCCCCTTGCAGCACCCGGGCGAAGATCAGGCTGTGGATGTTCGGCGCCAGGGAACAGGCGATCGAAAACAGCACGAAACCGGCGGTGCCGACCATCAGTACCCTGCGCATGGAAAACACCGAAACCAGCCAGCCGGTCATGGGAATGATGATGATCTCCGCCACCAGGTAGGCGGTGGTGATCCACGACCCCTCCTCGAAAGTCGCCCCCAGGGAGCCACGCACGTCCGGCAGGGAAGCGTTGGTCACGTGCACGTTCATCCCGGCCATGAAGCAGCCCACCACGCTGCCCAGCACCGCCACCCAGGTGCGCAGGGAGATTGCCTGTGCGGCGGCCTCGCCGGTGCCTTCCGATACGGCCTGGGCACTAGTCATGACGGGTGTCCACGGTCACCACCACCGACATCCCGGGGCGCAGCTGCGCCTGTCGCGGCTGCCCCGGATCGAGGCGGATGCGCACCGGCATGCGCTGCACGATCTTGGTGAAGTTGCCGGTGGCGTTGTCCGCCGGCAGCAGGGCGAATTCGGCGCCGGAAGCCGGGGCGAAACTCTCCACCCGTCCCTCCAGTACATGGCCGCCCAGGGCGTCGACCTCGACCCGCGCCGCTTGCCCGGGCCGCATGCCGTCGACCTGGGTTTCCTTGTAGTTGGCCACCACATAGGCGTCCTCAGGCACCACCGCCAACAGCGGCGCACCGACTTCGACGTACTGCCCCAGGCGCAGGCGCCGCTGGCCGGCGATACCGTCCACCGGGCTGCGGATCAAGGTGCGAGCCAGATCGATGCGGGCCAGTTGCCGCTGGGCCGTGACCCGGGCCACGCCCGCTTCGAGCTTGTCCAGTTGCGCCCGGGCGCTTTGCTGTTCGGTATCGAGCACCTGTACCTGCTGGCGCCGCGCGGCCAGGCTGGCGCGGGCCGCGCCCAGGGCGGCATCGGCCTGACGGGCCAGGGCGGCGGCGTTTTCCAGTTGCTGCACGCTGCTGACTTGCTGGCTGGCCAGGTGCTGCTGGCGCCGCCCTTCCTGGCCGGCCCGTTGTGCCTCGGCCTCGGCGGCGCCGACCCGGGCCTGGGCTTCGGCGATCAGGCTCTGCTGCTGTTGCTGGCGGGCGGCCAGATTGGCCAGCCGCGCCTGCCCGGCACGCTGTTCGGCCTGGGCCTCGCGCAGCGCCGCTTCCGCCTGTTCGACCCGGGCCCGGTAGTCGCTGTCGTCGATCCGCGCCAGCAGGTCGCCAGCCTTGAGCGGCTGGTTGTCCCGGACCTCGACCGCCACCAGGTAGCCGGCGACCCGGGGCGCGATG
The DNA here is from genome assembly GCF_058800645.1 of Pseudomonas sp. GW822-FHT04H02. Taxonomy (NCBI): domain Bacteria; kingdom Pseudomonadati; phylum Pseudomonadota; class Gammaproteobacteria; order Pseudomonadales; family Pseudomonadaceae; genus Pseudomonas; species Pseudomonas sp. GW822-FHT04H02. Next base: position 1,007,301 of record NZ_JBXAMM010000004.1, read on the forward strand.
GTGACGATGTCCGAGCGCAGGTAGGCATCGTCGGTCTCCACCAGGAAACGCCCGTTGAACCACCAGCGCAGGCCCCAGGCCAGAATCAGCAGCAACACCAGCGCCAGCCCGGCATAACCGAGTAAGCGACGGCGGGTGACGGCTTGCGCCGGGGAAGCGGGAACAGGGGTCTGGGTCATTGCAGAGGCTCGTTGGGGGTTCGCGGGAAAGGGTTGGCCGCAGCCCGGCTCGGCTGCGGCAGGACAATCGGCGGCGCGCTGCGCCAGCCGCCGCCCAGGGCCTTGAACACCAGCACCTGGGTATCGATGACGGCGGCATCGGCCTGCGCTGCCGCGGCCCGGGTACGTACATCGGTGCGCTGGGCATCGAGGTAATCCAGGGCCGTGGAGGCACCGGCGGCCCTGGCTAGCCCGGCCAGGCGCAAGGCCTGGTGGTCACGTTCGGCTGCCAGGTGCAGGGCTTGCTGGCGCTGCAACGCGGCCTGGTAGTCGCTCAGGGCCTGTTGCTGCTCCTTCAGGGCCGCCAGGATGCTGCGGTCGAAATCCGCCAGTGCCGCGCTTTCTCCGGCGCTGGCCTGGGCGATGCGGGCGCGGGCGGCATTGAGGTTGGGCAAGCTCCAGGACAACAGCGGCCCCAGTTGCCAGACCGACGCGTCGCGGTCATCGAAACCCGAGGGGTGGTGCGCCGACGTGAAGACCCCGGCCCCCAGGCTGACCCTTGGATAGAGGTCGGCCCGGGCCACGCCGATGCGCGCCGTGGCCGCCGCCAGCCGGCGCTCGGCCTGACTCACGTCGGGGCGCCGACGCAACATGGCCAGGGCATCGCTCTGGGGCATGGGCGACCCCAGGGTCGGGGCCTGGCGACAAGCCTGGGCCGCCGCCGGTGCATCACCCGGGGGGCGCCCCAGCAAGACGGCCAGTTCGGCCAGGGCCCGTTGCCGTGCGGCCTGCAGCGGCGGCAGGCTGGCCTGCACCTGGCCCACCAGGCCTTCGGCGCGCACCACATCCAGGGTCACCGCGGCGCCGGCCTGATACAACCGGGCGCTCAGGGTGCGGCCCTGCTCCACCAGCGCCAGGGACTCGCCCGCCACCTGCAGGCGCTGGCCATAGCTGCAGGCCTGCAACCAGGCACGGGTGGTTTCCGCGGCCACCACCACCCGCAGGCCATCTTCGGCGGCCCGGGCCGCCTCGGCATCGGCCCGGGCGGCATCGGCCAGGCCGTGCAGGCGGCCGAACAGGTCGGCCTCCCACTGCACATCCAGGCCGACCCCATAGCGGCTGCCGGTGCGGATGTGCTGGCTGTCCTGCAAGGCGGCTTCCAACTGGTCGTCGGCGGTACTGCCGTAGCCGGCGCGGGCCGTCACCTGGGTGGAAGGCTGGCGCAGGGTATCGGTTTCGCGCAGCAGCGCCCGGGCTTGCAGCAGGTTGGCCGCAGCCATTCGCAAGTCGCGGTTCTGGCTCAGGGCTTCCTGTACCGCGGCATTGAGCCCAGGGTCACGGTAGAGCTGCCACCACTGGTCGAGCCCCTGCTCGGCCGTTGCGTCCAGGTGGCTCACGGGCAGGGGCACAGTGCTGCCGGGCGGCCGTTCCGGCCCCAGGGTGCAACCGGCCAACAGGGCGCACAGGGCCCATGCAGGCCTCGGGTAAATGGGCATGGGAAGTACTCACGGATTCGAAGCGCCTACTTTAGAAAGGCCAGCTGGCGACCGTCTAACGAGAACTTCTTTTCGATTATCGCGAAATGGTCAACCTTGATCCCAAGCGCGGCCCTTCCGGCCTGGGCCCACAGCTCCAGGCTGTCGGCCAGCTGAACGAACTCACACTGGCCCTGCTGGCGCCAGTGGCCATGGATACAATTTGAAACACCCCCTACCCAGCCGATCGGATCGCCATGACCGAAGACTTCGATGTGCCCAGCCCCCACGAAAAGCACCTGGAACACGTGAGCGAACAAGCCCACGCGCGCAGTGACCGCTTCGCCAGCAAGATCGCGGTGATGACGGCGATCATGGCCACCATGGGAGCGCTCCTGAGCTATCAGGCCGGCTCCTCGGAGAGCCTGGCGGCGATGGACAAGAACAATGCCGCGATGAAAAAGACCGAAGCCGCCAACCAGTGGAGCTACTACCAGGCCAAGTCCAGCCGGCAGAACCTGGCGGAGCTGGCGACCCACATTCCCGGAGTCGATGCCGCGCACTACGGCATCGAAGCCCAGCGCTACCAGAAGGAAAAGGAAGCGGTGCGCCTCAAGGCCGAGGCCCTGGAAGCCGAGGCCCGGGACTGGGACGAGCAATCGGAAGCCGCGCTGCACCAGCACCATCGCTGGGCCCAGGCGATGATGGCGATCCAGATCGCCATCTCGATGGCGGCCATCACCCTGCTGACCCGCAAGGAATGGCTGAAGAAGCTCGCCTACGGCGCGGCCGGCGGCAGCGTGCTGCTGGGCACCCTGGCCTGGCTGCACATCTAGAGCCCCCTGCCGGCCCCCGGAACCTGCCAGCCGATGCGTCTCTTGAATCTCACCGGGCTGTCGCAGTTTGCGAAAAACTGCCGCCGCGCAAGCCCCGGTGCTGCGCCCCAGGCCCCGCCATAGCGGGGCCGCGGCGCCTGGGTGGAACTGGCACAGCCATTGCGAAAGCCCCTGCCTCACCTACAACAAGAGGCTTCGCCATGGCTATTGCCCCACTGCTCGCCGCTACCACGGCCTTTATCCAGCGCGCCCCGCGCATGCTGATCGGTGCCCATTGGACCGAGGCCGGCGACGGCCAGACCATGCCCCTGCGCAACCCCGCCACCGGCGAACAGCTGTGCCTGGTGCCCCGGGCCACGGTGGACGATGTCGATCGCGCAGTGCTCGCCGCACGCCAGGCCTTCGACGATTCGCCCTGGACCCGCACCCGCCCCCGGGAGCGGCAGAACCTGCTGTGGAAACTCGCCGACCTGATGCAGCGCGACGCCGAACTGCTGGCCCAGCTGGAATGCCTGAACAATGGCAAGAGCGCCGCCGTGGCCCAGGCCATGGACGTGCAACTGTCCATCGATTTCTTGCGCTACATGGCCGGCTGGGCGACCAAGATCGAGGGTTCAAGCGTCGAGGTCTCGCTGCCCCTGATGCCTGACGATCAGTTCCACAGCTTCATCCGCCGCGAAGCCGTGGGCGTGGTCGGCGCCATCGTCGCCTGGAACTTCCCGCTGCTGCTGGCCTGCTGGAAACTCGGCCCGGCCCTGGCCACCGGTTGCACCCTGGTGCTCAAGCCCGCCGATGAAACGCCACTCAGCGCCCTGAAACTGGCCGAGCTGGTGCAGGAAGCCGGCTACCCCGACGGCGTGTTCAACGTAGTCACCGGCACCGGCATCACCGCCGGCAGCGCCCTGACCCGCAACCCCCTGGTGGACAAGCTGACCTTCACCGGCTCCACCGCCGTGGGCAAGGAAATCGGCAAGATCGCCATGGACTCCATGACCCGGGTAACCCTGGAACTGGGGGGCAAGTCGCCAACCATCGTCATGGCCGACGCCGATCTGGCCAGCGCCGCGGCCGGGGCTGCCAGCGCGATCTTCTTCAACCAGGGCCAGGTGTGCTGCGCCGGTTCCCGGCTGTATGTGCAGCGCAAGCATTTCGACAAGGTGGTAGCCGACATCGCCGGCATCGCCAATGCCATGAAGCTGGGCAATGGCCTGGACGCCAGCGTCGAGATGGGCCCGCTGATTTCCGCGCGCCAGCAGGAGCGGGTCTATCGCTACATCGAGATGGGTCGCGAAAGCGGCGCCACCATCGCCTGCGGCGGCGAACAGTTCGGCCCGGGGTATTTCGTCAAGCCGACGGTGATAGTGGATGTGGACCAGAAGCATTCGCTGGTGCAGGAAGAGATCTTCGGCCCGGTGCTGGTGGCCATTCCTTTCGACGATGAGGCCGACGCCCTGCGCATGGCCAACGACAGCCCCTACGGCCTGGGCGCGAGCATCTGGTCCAACGACCTGGCGGCGGTGCACCGGATGATTCCGCGGATCAAGTCCGGTTCGGTGTGGGTCAACTGCCACAGTGCCCTGGACCCGGCGCTGCCGTTTGGCGGCTACAAGATGTCCGGGCTTGGCCGGGAAATGGGCCACGCGGCCATCGAGCACTACACCGAGTTGAAATCAGTGCTGATCAAGCTCTGATCCGCCCCCGCACCAACCGCCCCGCCCGGGGCGCCGGAGGGGGTCCGGCGCCCCCCGACGACCGCCCTGTTCGCCGTGCAAAGCACTGCTACGCTCAGCCCGAGCCGGCTGGCCACCTCGTTTGAAGAGCCTGGGCTCATCCCCCCACAACGCCTCATCACCACCGAAAACCCGAGGAATGCATCATGGGATCAAATGGAAATGATCACGATTTCATCCAGTGCGGCTGCCACAACCCCGTCTGGGAAGCCTTGAAAGACACCCTCGACCCCGCCAGCTATATCGCCAGCCACCCCAACGCAGCACAGGGCCCGGCCAGGGACGCGAACGGCGAGTCCCTGGTGTTTCATGACGGCATCATCTACCCCTTGCGCGACGGCAACATGGATGAGCGGGTCGAAGCCCTGGGCATCCATGCCGGCGACGTGGTCGCCGCGGGCACTCTGGCCGCCGTCGAAGCCCGCATGCAGGCCCTGGGCATCGACTACAAGAAGCAGTCGCTGCACGGCAAGACCCTGCTGCCCGGCCTGGTCGAGCCCCACGCCCACATCGTGCAGAGCTGCGCCATGGATGGCTGGCTGAACCTGGGCGCCATCGAGCCCGACGACGGCGATAGCCAGCAGGCGCCAGAGAAAAACAGCCAGCGCCTGCGGCCGCTCTATACCTGGGGCTGGCTGAAGGAAACCATCCAGAACAACCTCCCCGATGACAGCACGAGCTGGGTCCTCGGGCACCTGGTTGATCCGGCGCTGATGCCGTTCAAGGTGGTGCCGGGCGGCCTGAACCAACTCATTACCCTGCAATGTGGCGACACGCCCGAAGAGGGCTACCTGGACACCATCGAGGCCAAGCGGCCGATGCTGCTGATCAGCGCCTCCATGCACACCGCCTACATGAACACGGCGGCCCGGGATCTGGTGCATGAAAGAACCGGGGTCATGGTCGAGAACGGCGTGCTGCAGGAAACCCAGATAGTGGCCGGGATCCTGTCGATTCCCGCCAGGCAGAAGCTTGCAATGCTGAAGATCTTCGAGCGCCTGGACACCTTCTTCGCCACCGCGGCCAGCCGCGGGATCACCCTGCTGTACGACGCGATGATGGACCCCTTGTCGAAGCTGGTATTGAACGCCTACTTCCTGTCCCACCCCAGAACGCTGCGGATCGGCTACGCCGCCGCCTGCAACAACTCGCTCGAAGCCCTCAAGCTGCTGCCGGCATATCGGCCGGCCACGCGGGAAGAGGCCAGGCACATGTATCAGGGCTCGATCAAGGTGATCTCGGACGGATCCAACCAGGGGTTGACCGGCTATCAGGTCGCGCCCTACTGCTGCGAGACAGACCGCCCGGTGGGCAACTTCAATCTGTGCGACAAGGGCGAGGACACCCCGAAAACACTCCCGGTCAAATACCAGGAATTTATCCACGCGGCGGTGAAAAAAGGCTGGCCGCTGATGATCCATGCCAACGGCGACCAGGCCATCGAATTCACTCTGCAGGCCTATGACCTGGCCCTGCAGGGCCAGAGCGGCCTGGACAAGCGCCACCGCATCGAACACTGCTCGCTGCTGAGCAAAAGCACCCTGGAAACCATGCAGCGCCTGGGCCTGTCACCGAGCTTTTTGATTGGCCATGTCGGCTACTGGGGCTACGCCTTCGATAAAGCCATTTTCGAAAAGAAGGCACACAACATGCTCGACCTCTGCAAGTCGGCCCTGGACCACGAGCTGCGGATTTCCCTGCACAGCGACTATTCGGTGACCCCACTGGGCCCCCTGCGTTCGATGGAGCAGGCGGTGACCCGCAAGATGGAAGGCATCCGCAATCATGACAACCAGTTCGTCCATGACCCGCGCCTGCAACCCATCCTCAATGAGGGCCAGTGCCTGACCCGCAAGCAGGCGCTGAAAGCCATCACCTACGACGCTGCCTGGCAGTGCCATGCCGAGGCCTGGACCGGCTCCCTGCAGGACCAGAACTTCGCCGACTTCGTGATCCTCGAGCAGGACCCACTGGACGAGAAGTTCCCGGCCACCCGGATTCGCGACATCAAGGTCTGCGAAACCTGGAAAGGCGGCCAGCGGGTGTACCTCAACCCCCGTAGCTGACCAGTGCAAGCCCGGGGGCTGCGCCAGCTCCCGGTGCCCCCTGTAGGAGCCGGCTTGCCGGCGAAAAAGACCGCAGGTTCACTCCGGTGGATGGCCGCTGCGCGGTTCGCGAGCAAGCTCGCTCCTACGATCCCCGTTCAGGGACGGTAGCCTTGGGCCAGCAACCAGCTGCGTATCAGCCGATTCTGGTCCGGGCTCAGTTGCGCCAGGGCCTGGGCCGCCCCCTGGCTGCGCAAACGGCGCAACAGCGGCGCCAGTTCCACGCCCTGTACATGCCAGATGCCCAGGGGCTGGTCCGGGGTAATCACCACTTCGGCTTCATCCACCAGGCCGTCGCGCAGCACCGGGGCGCGCTCGATGCGCAAGGCCGAAAAGTCCACGGCACGGTGCGCCGGCTGGCAATCCGGCCACTGCCGGCGGGCCTGCCAGAACGGCTGCTCGGGCCAGCGCTGCTCGTCGGCGTAGAAGTCCCGGCCGATGCGCGCAAAACGCAGGAACAACTGTTCCACCCGCTGCCCGTGAAAACGCTGCGCCAGCGCTGCACGTTGCGGCTGCTGCAACAGGGTGTTGATCACCGCCGGGGCCTGCAACGCCGAGGACAGGGATTGGAAAATGCCGTTGCCGGATAAAGGGTCCACGGCCATGGCTGCATCGCCGACCCGCAGCCAGTTCGCGCCACAGGCCTGGGGGTTGAGGATCGCCGTGCTGCTGCGGGCATGCAGGTGCAATTGCTGCTCCTGGCCACCGGCAAAGAATTCCCGGGCCATGGCCGAGCCCAGGCGGCGCTGGCGACAGTACTCCAGCAACTGCGCCTTGCCCGGCAGCCCGGCGCTCTCCACATCCAGGGTCAGCTGCCAGTAGCACTGGCCGTCCTCGCGCCGGGCCATCCAGGCCCAGCCGTCCTCCAGGCTGTGCACCGCGCTGGCGGCGCTGCCGCCAGGGCCCTGCCAGCGGTTGAGCAGGCTGACGGTTTCCGGGCCGCGCAGGCCCTTGCCGCCCCCCTGGCGCAAGGCTTTGTCCAGCACCGGCGCCTGCCGGCCACGGGCCTCCACCAGGAACTCGCCGCGCATCTCGCCCTGCCCTTGCACCTGGACCCGATGCCCGGCCTCGCTGGACTGCACCCCCAGCACCCGGCCCTCGATCAGCTTGACCTGCGCTTCGCGCAAGGCCTCCCGCAGGCCGCGGTCGAAGGCCGGGCGATCCAGCAGGTATTCGATATTCTGCGCATGTTCTGTACCGTTCCATGCCACCTGCCGCTGGGACGGTTGCAGGGCCTGGGCCAGCGCCTGTTCCAGGCCGGCACCGCGCAAGGCTTCAAGCACCCGCAGCGAGACCCCTTCCAGGGCCGGAAAGCGTCGCCAGTCGCTGACCAGGGTCACCGGGTAGCCGAGGCGGCGCAGCCCCAGGGCCACTGCGGCCCCGGCCGGCCCCGCGCCGAGGATCAGGATGGTGTGCATGGCTGTTGCCGGCGTTCCGGCCCCTGGTAGTGGGCGTTGTCCTGCAGCCACTGCCGGACCTGTGCCTTGTCGGCTTGCGGGTGGGCACACAGGTAGGCCGCGATATGCCCGCTCAGGGCCGCGCACCCCAGGCTGGCGCCGGATTGCCCCGGGCTGCTGCCGCGCACGCAGGCGGCGAAATCAGCCTGGGCGGTGTTCAGCCATGACCACTGCTGCGCGCTGCATCGCGCATCGCCGGTGACGCGCAGCACCCCGGGGTAACTGGCCGGAAACACCGCCTCGCCCTGGGCCGGGCTGGATGCGCACAACAGCACCCCGCGGGCCTCGGCCGCGGCACAGGCCTGGCGCAGCAGGTCGCGATCCTGGCGCAGGCCCAGGCTCAGGTTGATCAGGCGCACGTCCTGCGCAAGCAACCAGTGCAGCGCGGCGCTGACTTGCGCGGCGCTGGTGACTGCGCGCCGGTCGAACACCTGGGCCACATAAACCTGCGCCGTCGGCGCGCGCTGGCCGATGGCCTCGATGATCGCGCTGCCATGGCCCAGGGCGTCTTCCTGCAAGGGGCCCTGGCCTATCCCTTCGGGCTGCAGGAAGAAGCGTCGTCCGCCCGCCACCCGCTGATGGGCGGCATGGCCGCTGTCGATCACGCCGACGCGCAGCTCAGGCTTCATGGGCCACCTCCAGCGCATGCAGTACGCCATCGCGCAATTCGAAGCGCAGTTCGGCATCGGCCAGGGTCGAGGGTCGGTGGCTGATGAGGATCCGCGTGCGCCCGGCGAACAGGTGGTCGATGGCCTCGATCACCTCGCGCTCGGTGGCCTCGTCCACCGCCGAAGTGGCTTCGTCCAGCACCAGGATCATCGGGTCCTGGAGCAATGCGCGGGCGATGGCGATGCGTTGTTTCTGGCCGCCGGACAATTGCTGGCCGCGCTCCCCCAGGGGGCTGTCCAGGCCTTCGGGCAGGGACTCGATCAGCCCTTGCAACTGCGCCAGCCGCGCCACTTCGGCCACGGCTTCGCGGCTGGCATCGGGCACGCTGTAGGCCAGGTTGTCCGCCAGGCTGCCGCGAAACAGCACGATATCCTGGCTGACCACCGCCACCCGCCGGCGCAACTGCGCCAGGTCCAGCTGGCGCAGGTCGACGCCGCCCAGCAGCACCTGCCCGGACTGCGGGTCGTGATGGCGCTGCAACAGGTCGATGAGCGTGCTTTTGCCTGCGCCCGAGGTGCCGCTGAGGGCCACTTTGCGGCCGTAGGGAATACGCGCCTCGATGCCCTGCAGGGTCGAGCCGCGGCCCGGGTGGCAAAAGTGCACTGCGTGAAAATGCAGCTCGCCCTGCTCCGGCACCGGCAGCGGCGCCTCGGGGTTGCTGATGCCCGGTTCCTCGCCACGCAGCTCCATGACCCGGCCCAGGCTCACGGTCATGCGCTGGATCGCCACATACAGGCCCAACAGGCTCTGCACCGGGCCCACCGCCATGCCCAGGTAGGTGGAAAAGGCAATCAGCGCCCCCAGTTGCCAGGTGCCCTGTACCACCCAGTAGCCGCCGATCAGGAAGGCGCAGGCCCGGGACAACGAGGTCAGGGTACCGGGCACCGCCTGGGTGAAGAACTCGGTGACTTGCAGTTTCAGCAGCTGTTGCAGGTAGCCCTGGCCAAGGCCATCCAGGCGCCGGGCCTCGCGCTGCTGCTGGCCGGCGCTCTGGATGAACTTCATCACCGGCAGGGTTTCCACCATGAACGAGGACATGTCCGCCGAACGCTCGCGCAACTGGCGCACATCGCGCTCCACCTTGCGCCGCATCCAGCGCAGCCAGAGCACGTCCAGGGGGATCAGCACCAGGGCCAGCAGCGACAGTTGCCAGGACAGGGTCAGGAGCATGGCCAGGGCGACGACAAGACCGATCACGCTGGACACGGCGGAGAACAATGAATCCACGGCAAAGCGCTGGATCTCCGCCACATCGCCATCCAGGCGCGACATCAGGTCGCCGATCCGCCGCTGGCCGTAGAAGCTCGGCGACAGGCGCTGCAGATGCCGATAGAGGTCGTCGCGCAGGGCGAACAGGATGCGCCCGGACAAGCGCGTGTGCAGGTAGCGGTTGACCCCGGAGAGCACGGTGCCCAGCAGCCCGGCACCGATCATCAGCGCGGCGATCAGCACCAGCCGCGGGAAGTCCCGGGCCAGCAGGCCGTCGTCGATCAGCAGCTTGGTCAGCCAGGGCTGCACCAGCACCAGCAGGGAAGCGCACACCGACAGCCCCAGCAGGCCGCCGATGGCCAGCCGGTGGGGCCGCACGAAACTGTAGAGCCAGCCCAGGGCGGCACTCAGGGCCTGGGGGTCGCGGCTGTCCACCAGCCGGGTGATCAGGCGCCGCATCAGGCGCGCAACTGTTTGAGCTTGCGGTACAGGGTCGCGCGGCTGATGCCCAGGGCGTCCGCTGCCGCCGAGACATTGCCCTGGTGGTTGTCCAGGGCACTGCGGATCAGCTCCAGCTCGTTCTCGCGGATGCTCCCGGTCTGCGGTCGGGCACTGGCATTGAGGTCATCGAGCATGCTGTCGGGCAGGTGCTCCAGGCCGATGTGGCACTCACCGTCTTCGCGCAGGGCCAGGGCTGTGCGCAGGACCATCTCCAGCTGGCGGATATTGCCCGGCCAGTGGTAGTCCGCCAGCAGCCGACGCAGCTCATCGCTGAGGCTCACCTGGGCGCCACCGAGCTTGGCCAGCAAGCTGTCCACCAGGGGCTGCAGGTCTTCGCGTTCGCGCAGGGCCGGCAACAGCACGCTGATGCCGTTGACCCGGTAGAACAGGTCTTCGCGAAAAGCCTTGTCCTGCACCTGCTGCTTGAGGTCGCGGTGGGTGGCGCAGATCAGGGCGATGTCGATGTCCTGTTCTTCGCCGGCCCCCAGGGGCGCCACCTTGCGGTCCTGCAGCACGCGCAGCAGGCGGGCTTGCAGGGCCAGGGGCATGTCGCCGATCTCATCGAGGAACAGGGTGCCACCGTGGGCCTGTTGCAGGCGCCCGATCATGCCGCCACGACGCGAGCCGGTGAAGGCGCCTTCGCGGTAGCCGAACAGTTCCGACTCGATCAGGCCTTCGGGGATCGCCGCGCAGTTGACCGCGACAAAGGGTTTCTCGGCGCGGCTGCCGGCGCGGTGCAGGGCCCGGGCCAGGACTTCCTTGCCGGTGCCGGTTTCGCCCAGTAGCAACACCGGCAGGTCATTGGCCAGGCCCTGACGGGCCATGCGCAAGGTGCGGGCGTAACGGCTGTTGCCCCCGGCCAGGGCCTCCAGGTCCTGGGGCATGGCTGCGGCTTTCGGAGCGCTGCGTGGCGCGCGGTGCAGGTTGAGCGCTGGCTGCGGCGCCCGCAGGGCCTTGTAGAACAGCTCGCCCTTGGCGGTTTGCAGGCTGCCCACGGCGCCCTGTTGCAGGCGTGCGAGCAGTTGCAGGCCATCGACCCCGAGGAACTCTTCGCAGCGCCGGCCCACCAGGGCTGCGCGCGGGGTGTTGAGCAACTGGCAGGCCTGGCCGCTGACCGCGAGAATCTGCCCGCCCAGGCTCAGGGCCAGCAGCCCCTGCCACGGTGATTCGAGGTATTGCCGGCGGCTGTGGAAGGCCAGGACGATCTGCTCCGGGTAGGTGGCATGGAACACCCGGGCTTCGATCTGGCTGACTGCCATGGCCAGCAGCGCGGTGCTGTCCTGGGCCCGGCCCAGGGGGCCTTCGCGGGTCAGGTCGAGCACCCCGAGAATCTCGCCCTGGGGGCACTGGATGGGCACCGAGGTGCAGGAGAAATGGCTGAGACGGTCCAGGTAGTGCTCGCCGCAGTCGATCAGGGTCGGCCGGGCCTCCACCAGGGCCGTGCCCAGGGCGTTGGTGCCGCGGGTGGCTTCGCTCCAGCAGGCGCCAAGGGTGATGTCCTGCACGCCGCTGTCCTTGAGACGGTCGGCGCGGCCTTCGATGGCCAGGATGGTGGCGTCGGCATTGGCCAGGATGATCATCCCGTCCTTGCCCTGATGCTGGCTCAGGTAGTCGATGGCCGGGATCGCCGCGTCCAGCAACAGGCGGTTGCTGGCCAGCAGCACTTCGAGGCTGGCGCTGGATTCCAGGGTCAGTTGGTGCTGGCTGCCAAAGTGCACGCCATGGCTGAGGCTGCGCCGCCATGAGGCATCGATTTCCGCACGCAGAACCCCGTCGGGGATCTGGCCTTCCAGGTGCAGCCGTTCCCGGGCCAGCCGGGCTTCGTGTTGCTGCTCACCCTTTATTGTTTTTATAAGAGTCATCAAGCGCTCCGAATCGGTCCGCCCGCTGCATCCCGCTCCACTCCCTTGGATTGCGCGAAGCACGCAAGCCGTGGTCAATGTCTACACCGGGTTCAGGGGGCAGTAAAGGGGCTTCGCCCGGATCATCGGGCAGCCCTGAATTGCTTACCCTGTCATTGGAGATCAAGCAAAACCTGCGCCAGTGGAACGGGCGCTCGAGCATCTTGACGTTAACGTAAAGCAAATGGCAAGTACCGCACGCCCCCTCCCGTTGGCCCTGGCCTGCCAGCGAAGAGGGCCCCGAGACGAGCACAGGGCTTAAGACCCCTTCGCCGGCAGGCCTGCTCCTAAGACCAATGCATGCCAGCTTGTGCAGGAGCTGGCTTGCCAGCGAACGAGGGCCTTTAGTCGGGTGCAAGGCGTGAGGCCCCTTTCGCGGGCAAGCCGGCTCCTGCGAGCGGGCAGGGCTGTTGGTGCCTACAGGGCCCAGGCGCCCGAATCGGCGAAGAAGGCGCGGGCGTTGTCTTCCAGGCTTTCCAGGTGATAGCCGCCTTCCTGGACGATCAGGCACGGCAGGCCCAGGCTGCGGATTCGCTGGCCAAGGATGGCGAAGCCGTCCCGGGTCACTGCCACCTTGCTCTGCGGGTCGAGTTCATAGATATCGAACCCCAAAGACAGCACCAGCACCTCGGCATCGAACGCCTTCACCGCCACCAGGGCCTGTTCCAGACGGGCGAGGAAATCCCCTTCGCTGGCGCCATGGGCCATCGGCAGGTTGAGGTTGTAGCCCTCCCCCGCCCCGGCGCCACGCTCTTCGGCGAACCCGGCCACCCCCGGGTAGAAGTTGGTCGGGTCGCCGTGCACCGAGACATACAGCACATCGGCGCGCTCGTAGAAGATTTCCTGGATGCCCTGGCCGTGGTGCATGTCGGTGTCCAGCACCGCCACCCGGGCGTACTTGTCCCGCAGGACCTGGGCGGCGATCGCCGCATTGTTCAGGTAGCAGAAGCCCCCGGCCGCCTCGGACCGGGCGTGGTGGCCCGGCGGGCGGCACAGAGCGTAGGCCGCCGGCTCACCGTCGAGCAACGCCTGGGCCCCGGCGACGGCACTTTGCGCCGACCAGTAGGCTGCACGCCAAGTCGACTCACCCACCGGGCAACTGCCGTCGGCCAGGTAGCACGCGGCCTGGGCCAGGACCCCGCGCAGGGCATTGGGCTCACGCACGAAGATGTTGGACATCACCTCATCGCCCCAGTCTTCGGGGATGTCCTTCCAGCCCTGGTGCGCATCCTGCAGGAACGCCAAGTACGGCGCGCCGTGTACCGCCAGCAACGGTGCCATCCCGGCATCCCGTGGCTGTTCGACGGCAAAACCCAGGGAGTGTGCGGCCTGCACCAGGCGCTGGGCGCGCTCCGGAACCTCCTGGGGTATGCGCATCTGACCGCGCGAGTAGTAGCTGCGTGGATGGTGGAGCAACTGTTCGGGGTGGAAAAAACTGCGCATGACCTTCTCCTTATTCAACCTGGCCAGCACGGGCCAGCACGGCGTTAAGCAATACATCGGCGCCCTGGCGCACGTCCTCGGGCAACACGTCTTCGGCTTCGTTGTGGCTCAGGCCACCGACACAGGGAATGAACACCATGGCCGTCGGGCAATAGCGGGCCAGCAAGATGGCGTCGTGGCCAGCGCCGCTGACGATGGACTGCTGAGGGTAGCCCAGGCCATCCACCGCCTGCTGCACCGCCGCCACGCACTCGGCATCAAATGGCGTGGCCGGGCTGACCCAGTGCCGGCTGATACTGACCTTGAGCCCGCGCTGGCCGGCGATGGCCTGCAGGCGTTCCTCGACCTGCTGCTCCATGGCGGCGATCTGCCGATCCTGGTGGTGGCGCAGGTCGACGGTGAAGCTCAACAGGCCGGGAATGGTATTGCGCGACGACTTGGCGATGCTCAGCTCACCCACGGTGGTCAGGCCCTGGGGGGCAAAATCCGCTGCCAACTGCTCCACTGCAAGAATCATCTGCGCCGCGCCGTACAGCGCATCCTTGCGTAGCGGCATCGGCGTGGTGCCGGCGTGGGCCGCCAGGCCTTCGACCTGCACATCGAGCCAGCGGATGGCCTGGCCGCCGCTGACCACGCCGATGCTCTTGGCGTTGTCTTCAAGGATCGGGCCCTGTTCGATATGGGCTTCGAAGTAGGCATCCACCGCTGCGCCCAGGGGCCGGCTGCCGGCATAACCGGTGCGCTGCAGTGCCTGGGCGACGCTGATGCCATCGGCGTCACGCACCGCCAGGGCGGCGTCCAGGGCCATGACCCCGGTGAACACCGCCGAGCCGAACATCGCCGGGGTGAAACGCGCGCCCTCCTCGTTGGTCCAGACCGCCACTTCCAGGGGCTTGCGGGTCTGGATCCCGAGGTCATTGAGCGTGCGTACCACTTCCAATCCGGCCAGCACACCGTAGACCCCATCAAAGCGCCCGCCTTCGGGCTGGGTGTCCAGATGGCTGCCCATCATTACCGGGGCAGCGTCCGGGTCGCTACCTGGGCGCCGGGCAAACAGGTTGCCAATGGGGTCGACGCTCAGGCTCATGCCGGCCTCGGTGCACCAGTGGGCAAACAGTTCGCGACCGGCCCGGTCTTCATCGCTCAAGGCCAGGCGGCAGCTGCCGCCACGGGCCGTGGCACCGATTTCGGCCATGGCCATCAGGCTCGCCCAGAGGCGCTGGCCATTGATTTTCAACATCTTCAGATTCTCCAGACAATCAGGCGTGGGATGCCATTTCCAGGCGATGGGCGTGAGCGTGCCGGCGTGCCAGGGCCTGCACGCAGATCAGCGAAACGGCAGCGATCAGGCTGTAGAACACCGCCATCGGCCACCATTGGCCAATAAACCGATGGGCCAGCCAGGTGCCGATCAGCGGGGTCAGGCCGCCGGCCAGGGCACCGCAGACCTGATAGGCCAGGGAGATCGCGGTGTAGCGCACCCGGGTCTCGAACATGCCGCTGACGTAACCGGCGATCACCGCATAGAAGGAAGCCATGCACACCACCGCCAGGGCGATGCCGAGGATCATCAGCGGCGCCTGCCCGGAACTCACCAGCACGAACATCGGATAGGGCGAGGCCATGGCCAACAGCGACACCAGGCAGAGAAAGCGCGTGGCACCGATTTTCTCGGCGGTCCAGGCGGCCAGGGGCTGGATGCAGAACTGGATGAGCGCCACCACGAACAGGCATTCAAGGATCAGTGAACGGGGTATCTCCAACTGCTGGGTGGTGTAGGCAATCATGAAGGTGTTGGTGAAATACACCCCGGCAATCCCCAGGGTGTTGGCGCCGATGCACAGCAGCAAGGGACGCCAGGCGGTGCGCAGCACCTCCATTACCGGAGCCTGCTCCTTGCGTAGCGACCTGGCCGCCAGCTCGCGACTGGCGAGGAACTCCGGCGACTCGTTGACCCCCAGGCGAATCGCCAGGCCCACCAGCAGCAACAGCGCACTGGCCAGGAACGGCAGGCGCCAGCCCCAGCTCATCAGGGCGTCCTCGGGCAGGCGGGTCACGGCGCTGAAGGCCAGCAGCGAAAGGATCAGCCCCGCCGGGCTGCCCAGCTGGGCGAAAGACGCGAAGAAGTTGCGCCGGCCCTTGGGCGCGTGCTCGCCGGCCATCAACACCGCCCCGCCCCACTCACCGCCCACGGCAATGCCCTGGACGATGCGCAGCAGGATCAGCAGCACCGGCGCCAGGGCACCGATCTGTGCATAAGTTGGCAGCAGGCCGATGCAGACCGTGACCACGCCCATCATCAGCAGGGTGATGACCAGGGATTTCTTGCGGCCGATGCGGTCGCCGATATGGCCAAAGATGATGCCCCCCAAAGGTCGGGCGAAGAAGCCCACGGCAAAGGTGCCGAAGGCGGCCATGGTGCTGAACAGCTTGTCGTCGGAGGGGAAGAACAAGGCTCCGAACACCAGCGCCGCGGCGGTGGCGTAGATGTAGAAGTCGTACCATTCGATCATGGTGCCGATAAAGGCGGCGGCCGCAGCCCGGCGAGGCTGAGGCGAAGCGGAAGGCTTCATGGTTGGCTCCCTTGATTATTTTTTTGGCAGGAGGAAGGGTCGGGCGCAGGGGCTTCTGCTGGCACCTGTCTGGGGTGGATTTATCCGTTCCGGGGGATAATTAGTCAATTTTCTATTGGTTATCTCGATTATTATCCTGGCTTATTATTCCGCTACCGCCCGCACCAGAGCCCCTGCCATGTCCGACCGCGATGCCCGCCGCCTGCTCAACGACCGCCTCGACTGGAACCTGTTGCGCACCTTTCGGGTGATTGGCCAGGAGCTGAGCATCAGCCGTGCAGCGGCGCGCCTGCACCTGACCCAGCCGGCGGTCAGCCAGGCCCTCAAGCGCCTGGAAGAACAACTGGGCCGGCAGTTGATTGCCCGGCGCGGCCCACGCTTTGCCCTGACCGAAGTGGGTGAGCAGATTTTCGCACTGGCCGGAGAGATCTACGGCCAGATGTCCCAGGTCAGCAGCATGCTGGAACAGCCCGCCGACGAAGTGATCGGCAAAGTGCGGCTGTTGATCATCAGCCGGATCTTCAGCGAACGTTTCGACGACTTCCTGGCCGACTTCCATCGTCAGCACCCGCGGGTCGATCTGGAGGTGGAAGTGATGCGCAGCTCGGATATCGTCAGCGCCCTGCAGGAAAAGACCGCGACCCTGGGCTTGAGCCTTAACCGCCGGCCACAGCCGCGCCTGGAACAGCGGCTGTTCCTGCGTCAGCGCTATGCGTTTTTCTGCGGCAAGCACCACCCGCTGTTCGGCCGCGGGGATGTGGCCGAGGGCGATCTGCAACGGGAGAACTTCGTCAGTTTCACCAGCGACCAGATCGGCGGCATGCTCTCGCCGCTGACCATCTTCCGTGACCAGCAGGGCTTCAGCGGGCGCATCGTCGCCTCATCCCCGAGCCTGGAGGAAGTACGGCGCCTGGTGATCGCCGGATTTGGCATCGGCTGCCTGCCGGAGCATGTGGTGGCCGCCGATGTCGACGCCAGGCTGCTGTGGCGCCTGCCGCCACACGAAGGCATTGCCGATGTCGACATTCACCTGCTGTGGAACCGCGAGCAGCGCATGAGCCGGGCCGAGGTACTGTTTCTGCAGAGCATCCAGCACATGCTCAGTCAGCATGAGCCGGTGCCGGGTAGCCTGATGTTGAAATGATTCAGACGTGGGGATCGCCAGGGGCCTTGGCCGGGGCGGCGTACTGCGGCTTGAGGTGGCCGTTCTGGTCCAGTAGCCAGGCGTCCATGATCTGCCGCACCACGGGGCCGGCCACCCGACCACCGGCTTCGCCGTTCTCGATCATCACCGAAATCACGATCTGTGGATGCTCCGCCGGGGCGAAGCCCACGAACAGGGCGTTGTCACGGTTGCGCTCGCGGGTCTTGAGACGGTCATAGCGCTCGCCCTGCTTGATCGCCACCACCTGGGCCGTACCACTCTTGCCGGCGATGCGGTACTGCGCCCCGGCTGCCGCGGCGCGGGCGATACCGCGGGGATCGTGCATCACCATCTGCATGCCGTGGTTGACCTGATCCCAGTCACGGGGATTCTTCAGCAGGATGTTGGGCATCGGATGCTCGTCCACCGGGGCCACGCCGTCGATGGTCTTGGCCAGGTGCGGACGGTTCCACACGCCCTTGTTGGCAATCAGTGCGGTGGCCTGGGCCAATTGCAGCGGCGTGACTTGCATATAGCCCTGGCCGATGCCGAGGATCACGGTTTCCCCCGGGAACCAGGGCTGGCGACGGGTGGCGCGTTTCCAGGCCTGGGAGGGCATCAGGCCGGGAGACTCTTCGAACATGTCCAGAGAGACCTTCTCGCCCAGACCGAACATCGCCATGTAGTCGTGCAGGCGGTCGATGCCGAGCTTGTGCGCCAGGTCATAGAAGTAGGTGTCGTTGGAACGCATGATCGCTGCGTCCATGTCCACCCAGCCATCGCCGCTGTGGTTCCAGTTGCGGTACTTGTGGTCGAAGTCCGGCAGTTGGTAATAGCCCGGATCGAAGACCCGGGTCGAAGCGGTAACCACGCCGCTATCGAGGCCGGCAATCGCCACTTCCGGCTTGATGGTGGAGCCCGGCGCGTAGAGGCCCCGCAGCACTCGGTTGAACAGGGGCCGGTCGATGGAGTCGTGCAGCGCAGCGTATTCCTTGAAGCTGATGCCGGTGACGAACAGGTTGGGGTCGAAACTTGGCTTGCTGACCATGGCCAGGACTTCGCCGGTGGCCGGGTCCAGGGCCACCACGGAACCACGGCGATCGCCCAGGGCCTCCTCAGCGGCTTCCTGGAGCTTGATGTCCAGGCTCAGGACGATGCTCTTCCCGGGGATCGGATCGGTGTGCTTGAGCACTCTCATCACCCGGCCCTGGGCGTTGGTTTCTACTTCCTCATAGCCGACATGACCGTGCAGTTCGGCTTCGTAGAATTTCTCGATGCCGGTCTTGCCGATGGATTGGGTGCCACGGTACTCCACCGAGTCCAGGGTCTTGGCTTCTTTCTCGTTGATCCGCCCGACGTAACCGATGGAGTGGGCAAAGTGTGCGCCCAGGGGATAGTGGCGGACGAACTGGGCTTCCACGTCCAGGCCGGGCAACCGGTATTCGTTGACCGCGAGCACGGCGATCTGCTCTTCGGTGAGCTCATAGAACAGGGTCACGGGGACGAAGGGATGACGGGCCTGCTTCATCTCCTTGTCGAACAGCGTGCGGTCTTCCGGGGGCAAGTGCAGCAGATCGACCACGGTGTCCAGCTCGCCCTTGAGGTCGGTGGTGCGTTCGCGAGTGATCGTCAGGTTGAAGCTGGGGCGGTTGTCCGCCAGGACCACTCCGTTGCGATCGTAGATCAGCCCCCGGGTGGGAGTGATCGGCAGCACATGGACGCGGTTGTTCTCGGAAACGGTGGAGTGGTAGTCGAACTCCACCACTTGCAGAAAATACATCCGCGCCACCAGGGCGCAGGTGATGGCCACCACCAATACGGCACAGGCCAGCAGCCGTTTGTTGACCAGGCGGCTTTCTTTCTCGTGGTCCTTGATCGGAATCGCTTCGGGCATTGCTACAGCTTCTCGGTGAATAGAGGTCGACGCTGTTCCGTGCGGATGAACTCAAGTCCTTTAAAAAGAGCTGCACCATACCAAAAACCACCCACGGACTTTGAGGGGATTTCCATCGCGGCTGATCAATGGCGCCTTGGCAGCTACTTGGATAGCGCAAGTTTTTCCACGCGCAAAAACAAAACCCCAACTGCATGTGCAGTTGGGGTTTCGGAATTTAATCTTGACGATGACCTACTCTCACAT